>JACPNV010000039.1 GCA_016185305.1 Actinomycetota bacterium
CGACATCCACACCACCACACCGGCCCGACCCGAGATCACCCTCGTGTTCCACGCCGGCCCACCACTCCCACAACACGACACCGACCACCCCACCAACCCCGACAGCGACGAACCCGACCGCGACGAACCCGACCGCGACGCGCCAGAGGCCAGCGAACCGGTCGATGACACGGCCGAGAACGAACCCGACGGCGACGAACCCGACGGCGAAGAACCCGACGGCGACGAACCCGACGGCGACGAAGCGGACGGCGACGTTGCCGAGACAGGAGCGACCCGTGTCGACGATGAGCCCGGCGGCCGTCATCCCGCCGACACAACGATCGAGACACCGATCGAGACGCCGGCTGAGACGCCGTCCGAGTTCCCGTCCGAGTTCCCGACCGAGTTCCTGACCGAGTCCCCGGCTGCGACAACCATCGAGACGCCGGCGGAGACCGCGGCGCGGATCCGCCGGGGCTTGTTCGGCGCGTTGGGTGTCACCGACGAGCACGGGGTGCGCCTCCAAGACGGCACCAAGCGGATCGTGTTGTGTGACCATGAGCCGGCCGCACCTTCTGGTCCCAACCCCACGGCCGCCGAAGACCCGACCCCGCCCCGCCACCTCGTCCCTGACCTGCTTGCGCGCCTGGCGTGCGCGAACGGTGGGCTGGCGTGTGGTGAAGGGGGCGATGTCGGTCGCGTTGTTGGTGCCGATGTGCAGTTCGATGACTGACGGCCAGAAGTGTCAGCGATGGGCAAGCCGTCTCCGAGAGGGCGGCGCTTGCCACATCCACAACAAGTTGTCGATACGTTTACCGCATGCGCCAAGGCATGTCCACGGTCGACTGCACCACGCACGATGGGCCTCGAAGCCGGCTGGAAGGGCGGTCCTAGTCTCGTGGATCTGGGGTTGCGTGACGCGGCAGTCGTTGTCAGCGGTGGCACCAAGGGCATGGCCGCGCCGCGGCCGAACGCTTCGTGGCAGAAGGCGCGCGGGTTGCCGTGCTGGCGCGCGGTCAGGCCGATCTCGACGAAACCGTGTCGGTGTTGCGCGACCTTGGCGCTCCCGATGCAGTCGGGCTGCGCGCCGACCTCACCGCCGCCGACCAGGTCGTCGCCGCGTTCGAAGCGCTCGAAGCGCGATGGCATGCGCTGAACGTGCTGGTCAACGCAGCCGGGCCGGTCGATGTCGGCGTTGGTCGCTTCGCCGAGATCGATGACGCTGAGTGGTTCGCGACGTTCGACGTCGGAACCCTCTCTGCGGTGCGATGCGTGCGAGCAGCGTTGCCGATGTTGCGTGCGGCCGACTGGGCAAGGATCGTGAACGTGTCGGCGCACTCAACCAAGCGACAATCGGCTGACATCGTGGCGTACACGGCGGCCAAGGCGGCGGTCACGAGCCTGTCGAAGAACCTCTCGCTCTCACTCGCCGCCGACGGGATCCTCGTCAACACCGTCTCGCCCGGGTCGTTCGCATCCGACGGCATGCGGCACTACATCGAACGCCTTCCGGCCGAGCGCCGTGCGAACCCGGACGACCTGCATGACGTGATGCGCATCATGGCGGAAGACTTCGGCCACCCCGCGCACTTGGGTCGCGCCGCTGACCCATCGGAGATCGGCCCGGTGATTGCGTTCATCGCGTCGCGGGCGAACACCTACATGACGGGCGCCAACATCAACGTCGACGGCGGATCGGACTTCACGTGAAGGCGAAGTCGGCTCCGGTGCTGAAGCTCGCCACGACGACGTCGTCGGACTCGCCGGCGGGTTCGGCTGACTGGTCTATCGCGACGCTCCATCGATACCCCGGCGAATGATGCTCGTGCGAGCCGCGCGCCACCGAGCAACGAGCCCGAGGGTTGACGGCCTGGATGAGCGCATCGATCGATGCCGTGTTGCCACCGGCGAGAAGCGCTGCCCACGACAGGCTGTCGGACTCGTGCAACGCGGGGCAGTCCCTCATGGTGACCAGGAGCTGCTGCGTTCCATCGGCAGCGTGATCGAGCGAGACATCGAGGGCGACGTAGGCGCGAGGCCGAAACGCCGGATGCAGCTCGATCACGCGGGCGATGTCGCCAAGCGCGCCTTCGGTGCGGAGATGCTTGGCGAGCCGCTTGGCGGTCAGCCCGACGATGCCGTTCATCTGCTTGGCGCCGACCCGGCGCGCCGTCTCCGTGTCGCTTCGACGGGCAACGGCGAGCAGGAACGAATGGGCCAGCAGGTGCCCCTGCAGCGCGACCTCATCGAGCAACGCGCGCAGGGCACCCGAGGAGAACCGTTCGAGACGAAGCTCGGGTTCGAACGTTCTGGGGTAGGCGTTCCAGCCATCGGTGGCCACCGCGATCGGCGGTAGCGGGGCTGTCGCCGCCTTGGACGTCGCGAGCGATCGCATGACCTCTGGATCGCAGAGCGGCATGGCATCGTCCACGATGTCGACCCGCCAGTGGCAATGCGGATGCCGGTCGGCAGGGGAACGTGGTGGTCGATGGATCGGCCGGACCTGGGCCTTCGGGTTCGTCGCGACCGCAGTCGCATCGAAGGTCGGGTCCTCGATGTCGTGGCACATCGCCACCACGAACTCTTCACCCATCGGCTCGACATCCATGAGCGCACCACAGTGGGCCAGCCAGAACTCGCCATGGTCGTGGTCGGTGACCTCGTACCGGAAGTCCATGAACTGATGCGGCGCGCCGATGTCGAACTGCATTCCCTTGAAGATGGTGGCGACGTCGTCACCTTCGAACCCGAGCAGGCGCTGCATGCGACGGGTGTAGATCGGGCTCGCCGCCATCCACTCCTCGATGGCGACGTCGCGCATCGTCTCGAGGCCGAGCTCGGCGATGAGTGCGGGCATGCCGGCACGATCGATGAGGTGGCCGGCGAGCAAGTACTCGCGGCCGAGCGCAGCCAGCTCATCGTGCGAGCATCCGTCGTAGCCCAGGTTGCTCGTCATGAAGGCCCTCGTTCCGTAGAGACGTCGATACCCGTAGAGACGTCGATCCGAGCTGAGCCGGAGTCTCAGTGAACTGAATATACATTCACGCCTGTGAACCGTTCTGAACTCCGGTGTGGCTGGGTAACTACGGCGCCGAGATGTTGCACGGGCGTGTCGGCGTACACACCCACTGATCGGAGGGGTATCGATGAACGTTCACCGACTCAGACGCGCGCGCCTCTGGGCCGTGCTCGGAGCCTGGGGCTCGTCGTGTCGATGTTCGTCGCTGGGGTCGAAGCCGCGCCAGCCGTACCGGCGTGGGCTCCCGCCGCGACCGCCGCCGTGCATCCTGGCGTCCAGACCGACACCGCCGGCGGGCAGTGCACGGCGAACTTCATCTTCTACGACGCCGCCGACGTCTACATCGGCCAGGCTGCGCACTGCTCGGGTACCGGCGGCAACACCGCGACCAACGGCTGCACCTCCGGCTCGTTGCCCCTCGGCACGAACGTGACCGTCGAAGGCGCGAGCAAGCCGGGGACGATGGTCTACAACTCGTGGCTCACGATGCAGTCCCTGGGTGAGACGGATCCAGATGTGTGCCAGTTCAACGACCTGGCGTTGGTGCGGCTCGATCCTGCGGATCGTGACAAGGTCAACCCCAGCATCCCGTACTGGGGCGGGCCGGTCGGCGTCGCGGCCTCCGGTACGGCTGCCGGTGATCGGGTGTACTCCTACGGCAACTCGAGCTTGCGGTTCGGCATCACGCAGCTGAGCCCAAAGACCGGCGTCAGCGTCGGCAACGAAGGTGGAGGTTGGTCGCATTCGGTCTACACCGCTTCGCCGGGCATACCCGGCGACTCCGGTAGTGCGTTCCTGAGCGCAGACGGCAAGGCGCTCGGGGTGCTGTCGACCTGGCATTGGCGCCTCTCGCCGGGTCCACCGGTGTCGGCGATCTCCCTCGTGAGCTGGCCTACCTGCAAGCAGGCACCCCGTTCACCGGCGTGCAGCTCGCCCTGGGTACCGAGGAGTTCAACCCGAACGGCTTGCCTCTGGGCATCTGACGTGGCGCGGTCAGCGCAAGTGGCCGGATTCGTTCAGCGACACGATCGTGCGCACACCTGTCGACGATGCCCGTACGCGACTGATGCCCCCGTAGTCGGGCGCGAACCAGAGCAGACGATCGAGACCGGCCACGTGGGCCGTGTACGCGTTGATGACGCCGCCGTGGCACACGACCGCGACGACCTGTGATCGGTGCGCGGCGGCGATCGCATCGAACGCCTCGACGACGCGGGTCTCGAACGCGCGCTGGTCGACGCCGACGGCGGCAAGGTCGCTCTGGGCCAAGGCGTGCCAGACGGGATCATCCCGAGCCTGGAGATCTTCCACGTGGACGTAGACCTCGACGTCGCGGTCCCACTCGGCCAGGCCGTCGACGATCGTGAGCGGCAGTCCGAGGGCGTCGACGAGCGGCGCGGCGGTCTCGCGGGCGCGGCGCAGCGGGCTCGAGTAGATCGCGGTGATCGGCTCTTCCTTCAGCCACGCGGCGATCTTCAGGGCCTCATCGACGCCTCGCGGCGAGAGCCCAGGATCGGCGGCCCCGGCGGTCGTGGGAAGCGGCGAGGGATTGGCGTGCCCGCCATGTTCGTGGCGGTGGTCGTCGTCGCCGGCGAACGCAGCTCGGGCCGGGAGGCCATGACGTACGAGCACGAGCTCCACGGGCCGACACCCTAATCGTCGGGATCACGGGCATGACCGTTGGTCCGAAGCGCTGCTTGCAGACGAGATGACGGAGTCGTCGAATCCGCCACCGTGCGATGGCGTACCCTGGCCCCGAACAGCTAGGGATGATCTTGTTCATCGGACGCCGTCCTGGTTTGGTGCAACTTTCGAGGGCGGCGTTCGTGTCAGCGGCCGGGCTCAGCCCGGCCGCTGGCGTTCCGTCGAGGAGCCGTCTGCGATGCGCAGGTTGGCGATAATGGCGTGATGGATGACGCGCCCGAGCCGTCCGCCTTCACGGTCAACGAGAACTCCTCGGTCTACTACGGCAACGACTACTGGAACGATCTCCCCGAGGTTGTCGCCTGGCTCAACGAGAAGGTGTCGGGCAACCCTCAGGACTACTGGGGCCGGCACCTGGCGGCGACCAGCGGTCGAACGTTCAAGCGAGCGCTGGTCTTGAACTGCGGCAACGGCAACGGCGGCCGCCCGGCACGGGTTCGCCGCTCGATACGAGCGGCTCGACACCAACATGGCGAAGTTCCCCGACGACGAGTTCGATCTCGTCGTCAACCACGCGGCCGCGCATCACATCGCCTACATCGATCGGGTCTTCCGTGAGCTCTGCCGTCGCCTCGGCGAAGTCGCGTGGTTCCTGTCGTGGGACTACGTCGGGCCCCACCGAAACCAGTACGAGTGGGACGCGTGGGACGCGGCGGCGACGTTCAACCGGTCGCTACCGGCGCGAATCCGGCAGGAGATGGACTACCCGCACCTCCCGACCATGCTTGCCGACGACCCAACCGAGGCGATCCACTCCGAGCTGATCCTGCCGACGATGCGGCGCTACTTCCACCTTGACGCGCTGGTTCCGCTCGGGGGCGCAATCGCGTATCCGTTGCTCACGCACAACCGCAATGTGTTCGAGGCTTCGCCGGATGACCTCGAGTGCGCCCGGGTCATCCGGACGATCCTCGCCGCCGACGACGAGTACACCGCGGGTGACGTCACGAAGACCCTCTTCGCCTACGCCGTCGCTCGCCCGAACAAGGATGCGTTGGAGGATGAGCGTCAACTCGCGACGTGGACCGCGGAGGAGAACGAGCGCGAGGCGCAAGCACAGGCGAACGGGGGCGAGTACTACCCGCAGACCACCTTGCAAGAGTTGATGCTGTCCCGCGAGGACCACCGGGTGACCGCGCTGCACGCGACCGCACGAGCCGACGATCTGGCCGTGAAGCTCGACGATCTCACGCGCGCCTATGGCCAGCTGCAGGCGAGGAACTCCGAGTTGCAGGCCCAGTGCGGCTACGTCACCGATGCCTACGACGACGTCCAAGCACGCTACGACAGGATCATGTCTATGCCGCCTTACCAGCAGATCCGGTGGTTCGCGCGGTCCGGCCTCGGGCAGACGCTCCGCCGCGACGAGCGCGTCGCCAAGCTGAAGAACAAGCTCTCGTCATCCTGACGACGCATCCACAAGGCCGCTCATCTGTTGAGGACCCGGGTCCCGGTGCCCAGTGCACCGCTGGACCGCACCCCGGTAGTCACCGCGCCGACTCTCCAGGCGGCCGGATGGTGCTGGCCGGTGGGTGAGCGACGTCTGCGCGTTGGCGGCCCGCGTAGTCGGGCACGCCGCATTGGCTGTCGCCGAGGACAGGTCGTTACCGTTGGGTAACCATGCCTGGGTCGCGCGCCAACTCCTCTCGACTACCTGCTGCAGAGCGCCGGCGGCAGTTGCTCGACGTGGCGCTTGAGGCGTTCGGGTCGAAGGGCTACCACCAGACGTCGATGAACGAGGTCGCCGAAGCGGCCGGCGTCACCAAGCCCGTGCTCTACCAACATTTCTCGTCGAAGCGCGACCTGTTTCTCGAGCTCCTGCGAGAGGTCGGTTCTCGATTGCGAGACGAGGTGTCGAAGGCGACGGTCGAGGCCGACGGCCCACGGCAGCAGGTCGAGGCGGGCTTCACCGCGTACTTCCGGTGGGTCGCCGACAACCAAGGCGGGTTCGACGTCCTGTTCGCCGGAGAGACGCGCCGTGACAAGGAGTTCGTGCGCGAGGCGATGAAGGTCGAGACCCAGATCGCCGACGCCATCGCGACGCTCATCGTCGTGCCTGGCCTGTCGGCCGATCGTCAGCGCCTGCTGGCGTACGGCATCGTCGGCATGGCCGAGACGACCTGCCGGCACTGGCTCGGCGCCGACGTGGAGCTAGAGCCCGACGCGCTTGCCGAACAGGTGGCCGAGCTCGCGTGGGCCGGTTTGCGCGGCCTCCGACCGGGCTGAGTCGCAGCGTCGATCGCGTCAGTCGTCGTACACGATGACCGAGCGTGCAACCTGGCCAGTACCCATCGCCTCGAAGGCGCCGTCGATGCCGTCGAGTCCGATCTCGCGCGAGATCAGCTCGTCGAGCAGGAGCTTGCCCTCCTGGTAGAGGTCGAGCAGCTTGGGGACATCGTCGTTCACGTTGGACGAGCCGTACCAGCAGCCCTTCACGGTCTTGCCGAGATAGAGGAACGTGAACGCGGCCGGAAGGTTGAGCATCACATCCATGCGCGGGACACCGACGAGGACAACTTCGCCGCCCTTCCGGGTCAGCTCGATGGCCTGGTTCATCGTTGGTTCGAGCCCGATGACCTCGAACACGGTGTCGGCCAGCCGGCCGTCGGCCGCGCCGGTGACGATGGACGCGGCGTTCTCCTGGTCGGCCTTCACGGTGTGGGTCGCGCCGAACTGCGCGGCGAGCTCGAGCTTGTGCTCGAACACGTCGATGGCGACGATGTTCGTCGCTCCCGCGAGCTTGGCGCCCTGGATCACATTGAGGCCGACGCCACCGCAGCCGATGACCGCAACGGTGTCGCCCGGTTTGATGGTCGCCGTGTTCAGGGCGGCGCCGACACCGGTGAGCACGCCGCAGCCGATGAGCGCGGCAACCTTCAAGGGCACGTCCTTGGGAATCTTCACCATCGAGATCTCGGGGACGATCGTCTCGTCACCGAACGTGCCGCACATCGCCATCTCAAACAACGGCGAGCCCTGCGAGGTCAGTCGGGTCGTGCCGTCGAGCATGCCGCCCATGGCGGTCATGGCCGCCTTCTCGCAGTTGTAGCCCTCACCGCGTTTGCAGAAGTAGCACTCCTGGCAGTTGGGCACGAAGGAGAGCACGACATGATCGCCGGGCGCGACGGTCGTGACGCCTTCGCCGATCTCGACGACGGTGCCCGCGCCCTCGTGGCCGAGGACGATGGGTGTCGGCAACGGGACCGTGCCGTTGGCGACCGACAGGTCGCTGTGGCACACACCCGACGCGCCGGTGCGGATGCGCACCTCGCCCGGACCAGGCGGAGCGACCTCGACGTCGTCGCGGACTTCGAGCGGCTTGCCGACTTCGGTGAGAACAGCGGCGTTGGACAAGGGTCCCCCTCTTCGTTGGCCCTCCGACGAGCGCCGCTGGCGCTTCGGCCGGCGGACGGCCGCATGGTCGCGCCCCTTGACCGATCGGTCAAGTTGCGCGCTGCCCCGATCTGGGCCGTGGGGCGCGCCGGTTGTGGCGCGGTGGCTGGCCGGTTCGGGTCGTCTACCGCCAGTCGTCTTCTCGGTCGGCGCGGTCGGCGGCCTTGACCGTGTAGCCGATGACCATTGCCGGCGCGAGGACGACGCTCCCGGCGACGAGCGTCCACGTGATCACCACGACCAACGGCGACGGGAAGCCGGTGGCGAGCGCGATGAAGAAGACCACGATCGCAACGCCGAGCAGTGCGTACCCGACGCGTTGCGCGAGCTTGGCGTAGCGGTCGATGAGCTGGCGGCGGGCCAGCACGGGATCCACGGGTCTTCGCTGCTCGCTCACGGCAACCACCCCGCGGCGTCCAGAAGGCCGTGCAGCCGCTCGTCGAGGATCTCCAGCGAGAAGTGCTCGTGCGCCACCTTCTCATTGGTGTCGAGCATCGATTCGTCCGGGTCGCGCAACCACGCGACCAACGCATCGGTGCCGGTGTCGTCCGGCTCGAACCACCGGAAGCCCAGGGCGCGCAGTTCCTCCGCAACCGGATAGTGGCCGACCGACACCGGTCGCCGATGGATCGACGCTTCGATGGGCGGGTTGCCGAACCCCTCCCAGGCCGAAGGGAACAGCACTGCATCCGGTGCGGCATAGATGTCTGGACCGTGGAGGAGGGGATGACGGATCACGCGGCACGTCGCGCGATCCAAGATGCGGTCGAGCTCCGGTCCGTAGCCGTCTTCGGCGCCGCCCAACAACCAGTAGGTGGCGCCCGCGCGCTCGCACGCGCCGACGGCGCGCTCGATGTTCTTGCGTGGGATCGCCCGGACGGGATGGGCGAACAGCAGCTCGTCGGGCGCCACGTCGAGCAGTGCACGAGTGCCCGGGCGATCACCGGTCGCGGGGTCGGTATCGAAGCAGTTGTGGATCGTGACGGCGTCGATGCCGCGGGTCGCGAGCTCGGCTGCTGTGAGCTTGTTGATCGTGACGTGGCGCCACGCCTTGTCATCGGGAGGGAGCCCGGTGACGTGGGCGAGGTGCGGCCGTTGCCACGCGGGATCGTGATGGTGAATGATCGCTGGCCGGTCGCGAAGGACGTCGGCCACCACGTGCGCAGCCGGTAGGTTCAGCGGGATCGTGCACAGGTTCTCGACCACGACGAGGTCAGCGTCGCGCAGCGCCTCTTCGATCTCGCTGAAGGGCGGCGGCTCGATCGCGCCAAGGGCGAGGCCGGCGACGGTCCGGTCAACAGGACCTTCACCCGCCACCGTCACGACGTCGAAGCCGAACCGCTCCAACGCCGCCGCCCACGAGCCGGCCACGATCGAAACGCCATCGGTCAAGCCGAGCCGGAACGAGACGATGGCGCACGTGGACATGGTGGGGGTTCACGGTACCGATGGCTGATCCGGGGACGCCACTGCCTGGGCCGGCCGATCTCGAAGCGGTCGACGAGCGCGCGCTGTCGATCATGACCGCGCACTGGCGCGAGCCGGGCTACACGGTTCCGAACCCCGACACCTACCCCGCGCAGTTCCTGTGGGACTCGTGCTTCCACGCCATCATCTGGGCGCATCTGGGAGAGCCGGAGCGCGCGTGCACCGAGTTGCGGAACCTGTTCGCCCACCAGGCCGATGATGGGTTCGTCGCCCACATGACCTACTGGCATGACCCCGATCAGCACGCCGGCTTCTGGGGGCGTCGCTTCACGTCGTGCATCACCCAGCCGCCGATGTACGGCCACGCGCTCGCCGAACTGCACCGGCGGGGGATCGCGATCGACGACGACTTGCTCGACGCTGCCGAGCGGGGACTGCGGTTTCTGCATGAGCATCGGGGACGAGACGGCGTGGCCATCGTGCACCCGTGGGAGTCAGGATGCGACGACAGCCCTCGCTGGGACAACTGGTGCGCGGGCGAGTGGACGGCCCTTCGGTGGCGCGACGTGAAGGGCGAGTTGCTGGACGGCATCGAGCTCGATCCGGAGACGCGATCGCCGATCGGCAGCCGCGTGTTCGAGGTCGACGCGGCGGGCTTCGAAGCGCTGGTCGCGTTCAACGCCGATGAGCTGTGTGCGCTCGGTGGGTGGATGGCTGATCAGCTCGCCGCGGACGCCGCAGGAGCGCTCGACGATCGTTGGCAGAAGCGCGAGCGAACGTTTGCCGACCGCGCCCACATCGGAACTGCGTCGAAGGTTCGCACCCTCGAAGCGTTGCTACCCGTGCTGGCGACCAAACGCGAGCGGGTCGTGGCCGACGTGTTCTCACAACTTCGCGACCCGAACGCCTTCGGTTCGCCTTTCGGTCCGCCGAGCGTGCATCGCCAAGAGTCAGTCTTCGACGCGAGCGCGTACTGGCGGGGCCCGACCTGGCCGCAGCTCATCTACCTCTTCTGGGTCGCAGCGCGCCGTCACGGCCGTACTGGCGACGCGGCGTTGCTGCGTGACCGTCTCATCCGCGGTGCGATGCAGTCAGGCTTCGCCGAGTACTGGGACCCCGACACTGGTGCCGGTCACGGCGCCCGACCCCAGTCGTGGACTTGCCTCGCCGCGGTCGTGGCGGGTCAGCCGTGATGGGCGGGGCGGGGGGAAGCGGCCAACCGGTCACTGGCCGCTGGCTCTTTTGGGGTGTCCCACTCTTCGCCGGTGGGGGCGGGCGGCTCGTAGGTCGCCCGGCGTTGACCTGACGAGGCGATCGTGCCGTCGTTCTCGGTCTTCGTGAGCCGGACCTCCGCGGTCGGGTCGGTGGTGAGCGCGATCGTGTTGCGCGGGTCGGGAACGACTTCGAGGATCGACGCGAGGGCGGCTTCGGCACCCTTCGGGAGCACCTTCTGGGGTGGCGGCTCGTCTTGCGCCGGTTGCGCCGCCTTCGGTGGGTCGTCGTGGTCAGGCTGGCGCCGCAGGTCGATCTCGGCGATCTCGGCCTTCACGTCCGCATCGGCGGGATCGTCGCCCGGGAGACCGTCGTCGGTCGAGCTGTCGGTTGTGACCGATTCGGTGTCGCTCGTTTTCGCCCCGGCCGACGGCATCGGTTCGGCGCGGTGCTCGGTGCTCGCGGTCGTCGCGCTCTTGGCCTCGTTCACCGTCACCGGTTCAGGCTCGGCCCGCCGCGCCGGGAGCACCGTCTCCAGCGGTTGGACCCTCTTTGCCGCCGTCGAGCCCTTCCATGGGATGCCGTCCGATGTTCGCGACGTCACGACAGCCACCGCTGCCGAGGGCACCTCGTTCTCCTCGGTCACCGCTTCGTCGATCAGCGGCTTCTCGGCCCGGTTCCTCTTCTCTTCGACCGCGGCCTGAACTTCTTCGTACTTCTGCAAGTACCGGCGATCGACCCACGCCACGAGGACAAGAAGGCCGAAGCCCAGAGCGAGGGCGGCAACACCGTTCACGAGGTTGATCTCCGTCTCGGCAAGCATCGGGGAAAAACGGTAGGCGAGGCCCTGTCTCGGCTGGTGGACCCACCCGTGCGGGCGCGGCGCCGGCACGCGAGGCGAGAGACGGGGGTGCCCGAACTCTTGCACAGCTCACTGCGTCCGGGCACATCTGCAGGTGGTGGTGGCCGTCCGAGCGTGCGGCTTCGGTCCCCCGCACCGGGTAGTTTTCGCCCGATGTCGGAGGCCGCGGCCACGCCGGCCGCCGAGGTGCTCTATGAGTGCAACGACGGCGGGTTCGCAACCATCACCATCAACCGCCCCGAGCGGCGCAACGCGCTGTCATGGGGCGTGGTCGGCGAGCTGAGGCGCCGCATCGCCGAAGCCAGAGCCGATCCTGCGGTGCGGGTCGTCATCCTGACCGGCGCGGGCGAGAAGGCGTTCTGCGCGGGTGCCGACCTCGGAGGGATGGCCGCCGGCGCCGGTTATCTGGATCTCCACGAAGGCCGGGGCGAGCTGGCCGAGTTGTTCCACGAGCTCTGGGCGCTCGGGAAGCCGACGGTGGCGCGCGTGCGCGGGTATGCGCTCGGCGGGGGGTTCGGGCTGGCACTTGCATGCGATCTCGTGGTGGCGTCGGATGACGCGCAGTTCGGGACGCCCGAGATCAACGTCGGCGTGTGGCCCTACATCATCACGGTCCCGATGGTGCGCTCGATGGCGCCGAAGAAGGCACTCGAGCTGATGATGACGGGCCGCCGGGTCAACGCCGAGGAAGGCGAGCGCATCGGGTTCGTCACGAAGACCGTGCCGGCGAGCCAGCTCGATGCCGAGGTCGTCGCGCTTGCCACGCAGCTCGCGTCGAAGTCCCCCGCGATCATGAAGCTCGGGCGCGACTCCTTCTACCGGGTTTGGGACGAAGCAGCCGCCGAAGCCCTCCCGTTGCTGCACGCGATGCTCACGCTGACGACCGGCACCGAAGACTCGAAGGAAGGCATCACCGCGTTCCTCGAGAAGCGCGATCCGAACTGGACCGGTCGATGACCGCAGTGCGCTGCGACGATCGCGGGCCGCTCACCGTCGTCACCATCGACCGCCCCGACCGCCGCAACGCCGTCGATCTCAAGACGTTGCTCGCGCTCGAAGCGGCGATCGACGCGGCCCGCGCCGACGCCGACAGGCGCGTGCTCGTGCTCACCGGCTCGCAAGGTCACTTCTGTGCCGGCGCCGATCTGTCCGGCGTCGAGGACACCACCTTCGTCGACACGTTGGGTCGCGTTCTCAATGGGTTGCGTACGGCTCGTTTCCCGACGATGGCGGCCATCGAAGGAGCGGCGCTCGGCGCCGGCACCCAACTCGCGGTCGCCTGCGATCTTCGCGTCGCAGCGAGCGATGCCACCTTCGGCATCCCGGCCGCCAAGCTCGGCCTCATGGTCGACCAGTGGACCATCCGTCGGATGGTCGACGTCCTCGGCCAAGGCCCGGCGCGATCGATGTTGCTCGCCGCCGACACGATCAGCGGCGAGCGCGCCTTCGAGCTCGGTCTGGTGCAGCGGCTGGGCGGGCTCGATCTCGCTCTGGAGTGGGCGCACATCATCGCGACGCTCGCGCCGCTCACGATCGAGGGCCACAAGATCGGGCTCAACGAGACCGAGGAGATCCCGCCGACGACGCCGCAGTACCAAGCCGCGTTCGCGCGAGCGTGGACGAGCAACGATCTGCAAGAGGGGCTGGCGTCGTTCCGCGAGCGCCGGCCGGCGAAGTTCTGCGGCGACTGACCTATGTCGCTGGAGCCACCGCCGGCACGTCGAGTGCGGTGCGGGCGGACGCAGGTCGATCGGCGGGCTGGGCCGTCGGGCGCGTCGTTTCCGGCGCGTTGGTTGGCCCAGTTGGGAGCGATTGACGGGACCGGCTCAGAGCCAGCCGCCGATGGCCGCCTGTTCGTGCTCCATCACCGCTCGCACACCCGCGGGCGTGGTCGGGCCGAGGGTGTAGTTGCCCTCGCCCGACCGCTGGTACGCGATCGTGCGGGCCTTCTCCATGTCGGCCGGGTCGATGCGACACGTCGTGGTGATCGGGTCGACGCCATAGAGCCGCGACGAGTTGAGACCGAAGATCTTGGCCTTGATCTTCGGCGTGAGCGCGGGATAGCCGAACTTCTCTTGGAGCTCGCGGCTGATCTCGAAGGTGCGGAACGCCTGGATCTGATCCTGCGGCGAGCCGTACCAGATCGAGTCGGTGCCCCAGCAGACGTTGTTCTCGCCGAACGCGACGAGCAGCTTGCCGATGACGTGCGCGGCCTGGGTCGGCGAGCCCATCAGGAGCCGCCACGTCGAGCCGAGCTCCGCGTAGACGTGCTCGCCCGGGCCGATGCCCGCCTTCTTGACCGAGGTGATCAAGCGGTTGACACCCCAGTTGTCGCCCTCGGCGTAGGGGCCTTCGGGCTTGCTGCCTTGCACGTCGAACCCGGAGTGGTAGATCACGAAGTTGAGATCGCGGTGGCGCGCGGCGGCGGGGCCGACGTCGACCGGATCGGCGAAGGGCGACCCGTTGCCGAACCCCTTGTGGACGCACACCCGGTTCGGTCCGAGCTCTTTGGCCTTGAGGAGGAAGGCTTCACCGACCTGGGGTGCGCCGGCATCGTGGTCGTCGAGCCACCAACCCGGCCCGCCGGCGTGGGTGTAGGTCTTCCACGCCATGACGGGCGCGTTCGCTCGCAGCTGCTCCATGTTGGCCTGGAGCCCCTCCACCCCGCCGTTCGATGGGTGGGCCTCGCCCTGCATCAGCAGCCGCTTGTCGCGGCACGCGGCTTCGGCTGCCACCACCGTCTTCTTCATCACGTCGGGGTTGAGGGGGCCGCCGGCGAAGGGGAGCGCGGACAGCACGACCAGGTTGGTGTCGCTCTTCGAGTACACCAGGTCGAGGTACTTCTCCATCGTGAAGCAGTTGCGGGGATCGCCGTTGGCGTCGGCGCAGTTCTGCTGCGGGAACATCCGGCTCAACCCGAGGTCGGGGATGCTCTGGTTGCCGTCGAGGAAGTGCGTCTGCACGTCCATGATGAACTCGTTGCCGCCGAGCGCGGCGACAGCCGCGTCGGGGTCGGTCGCCGCTTCGGGCGGGACGTTGTAGGTGCCGCCGGGCGTTGACCCCGTTGAGCCGCTGGGACCGCCGGATGTGGCGCCCGGCCCCACCGACTGGGCGGCCTCCTTCGAGCACGCGGCCAGCGCGAGGAGGGTGGTGGCCGCGCCCATCGACGTCATCAGGAACTGCCGCCGCGACATGCCGAGCCGGCGGGCGTGGCGTTCTGCATCGTCGCGCGCTCGCTTGATGGCCTCGCGCACGACCGGTGTCGGTGCCGGCGGGAGGAACTCGCCGTTCGAGCACCGGTTCAGCTTGATGGGAAGCCCCGGATAGTCGTCGTCGGACCGTCGCGCCAACGCGTCACCCCCTGCTGGATGGCCTTCGTGACCGTCGTCACCGCAGTATTGCATCGGCTGTGTAGGGTTTTCGTTCGTCGCGGCTGGCGGCCGCGAACTTGGCCTGGACGGTTCGAGCGCCGCGTCGCGAGCGGCGAACGGGTGGTGCTGTTAGCGTGCGTGCCCGTCCAAGAACCGTTGGAGAGGCAGGAGGATGCGTCATGTCCGTCGTGATCATCGTGCTCGTCGCTGTCGTAGCGATCGTCGTCATCGCGGGTCTCGCGCTCAGCCCCCTCCTCAACAAGAAGGGCGATGCTGCGGTCGCGCGAGCGAAAGAGATCGTGGGCGAGTCAAGGGTGAAGGCGATCGAGCCGAAGGCGGTGGGCATGGGCACCGAACCGTCCGAAGCGGGCGGTCTGCTCGGACTTGGTTGCCTGGTGGCGTCCGACGACAAGGTCGCGTTCGTCACGTGGCAGCCGATCGACGAGTTCACCATCGATCGGTCCAAGGTGGGCAAGGTCGAGGCCGCGGCGGACGACCCGGCGGCGGTGCAGAAGACCACCATCGAGATCACGTACACGGCTGACAACGGCGAGGATGCCATCGCCCGGTGGCGCCTCGGCGGAGACCTCGTCGAGTGGCTGAACGTGCTCGGGTATGACTGGGGCCCCGAAGGCCCGCCCATGACCGAGTCGCCCGACTCCGGTGCCAGTGGATCGCCGGACGCGCCTGACTCCTCCGACGGCTGACACTCGCCCTCGGCGGCCCGATCGGCGCTCGACGGCCCATGAGCGAAGAACAGAGGCTCCTCGCCGCCGCGGCCGCGATCGTCGGGCTTCTCGCCTTCTGGTTCGGGTGGATGGCCGTCCGCGCGGTTCGGAACCGCCGCCCGCACGGCAAGGCGGTGACCCGCGCCGCGCAGCAGATCCGCGAGCTCGACGCGACGGTCCGGCCCGACCAGCTCGACCTGACCGAGCACGTCGCCTGGCTCGTGGCGTGCGAACCGCGGTGGGAAGGCGTGGCTGATGTCGTCGGGAGGCGGGGCTACCTGGCACTCACGCGCACCCACCTCATCTTCGTGCCGTACCACCGCGCCGAACCCGTCGTGCTCGATCGCGATCACCTGGTTGGGCCGCGGAGCAAGTACAAGAAGGTGTGGACCAAGGCACGCGGATCGTTCACCCTCGACTACGCGCCGTCAGAGGCTCAGCCCGAGCCGCACGCCATCTCGTTCAAGGTCCGCCAGCCCTACACCTGGCTCTACAAGTTCGGGTTCCGCAGCGGCTTGGCGGATGACCCCTTCTCGTGAACGGTGTGGTCGCTTTACCAGCCCCGGAACTCCGGGTCGCGGCGTTCGGCGAAGGCGAGCATCCCCTCCTTGGCGTCGCCGGTCGCGCTCACGGCTTCCTGGGCCAGGGCCTCTTCCTCGAATGCGGTCTCGCGGCTCGACTCGAACGACCGGTTCAGCAGGCGCTTGGTCATGGCGAGTGCACGGGTGGGCGCGGCGGCGAGGCGCTCGGCCAGCGCGGCGGTCTCGTTCGAGAGCTCGGCCACGGGAACGACCTTCATCGCGATTCCGAGAGCGGCCGCGTTCTCGGCTGAGACGTCGTCGCCGAGCAGCAAGAGCTCTTTGGCTTTGTGCAGCCCGACGATCCTCGGCAGCAGGTAGGCGCCGCCGGCGTCGGGCATGATGCCGCGGCGCACGAACACCTCGATCAGCCGGGCGTGCTCGGCCATCAACACGAAGTCGCACGCGATGGCGAGCTGTGCGCCGCCACCGGCAGCGGTGCCGTTGATGGCGCCGACGACCGGCTTCTCGCAGTCGAGCACCGCGCCGATCAGCCGTTGCCAGCCGAGCCGGATGATCCGTGCTGCATCCCCCTGGGCGCGATCGGGCGCACCTTCGGGCCGCGGGGCGAGCTCGGGCCGGGCGCCGCCGAGCTGCGCACCCGTGCAGAAGTGGCGCTCGCCCGCGGCGGTGAGGACGACGGCGCGCACGTCGAGGCGCCCAGAGCAGTCGTACAAGAGGTCGCCGATGCCGTCACGCATGGCCGCGCTCATCGCATTGCCGCGGTCAGGCGCGTTGATGGTGATGGTCGCGATGTCGCCGTCGACCGCGAACAGGATGGGGTCGGAATCGTTGCTCACGGGCTCTCCCCTGTTGGCAGGACGGGCGGACCGTACCGTAGTGTGACACGAACGTCAGATTTCGTTCGGTGGCCGCGGCTGCGGGACGGCAGGGGGAGGTTCCATGGGTCTGTTCGACCGGAGGGTGGCGATCGTGACGGGCGCCGGTCGCGGCATCGGGCGAGCGGAAGCCCTGCTGCTCGCGTCCGAAGGCGCTTCGGTCGTGGTCAACGACCTCGGCGGAGGAGCGGCCGGGGACGGCGCCGACCAGTCCCCGGCCCAGCAGGTCGTGGACGAGATCACCGGCGCCGGAGGGAAGGCGGTGGCGAACTTCGGCAGCGTCTCGTCGTTCACGGATGCCGAGGCGCTCGTTCAGCAGGCGGTCGATGCCTACGGGCAGCTCGACATCCTCATCAACAACGCGGGCATCTTGCGCGACGCCATGAGCTTCTCGATGACCGAGGACGAGTGGGACGCGGTCATCGATGTCCACCTCAAAGGTCATTTCGCCACGACGCACTTCGCCGGCATCCACTGGCGCGCTCGCTCGAAGGAGAGTGGCGAGCCGGTCAACGGCGCCATCGTGAACACCGCTTCCGAGTCGGGGCTGTACGGCAACGCCGCCCAGGCGAACTACGCGGCGGCAAAGGCGGGCATCGCGTCGATGACGATCGTGACCGCGCGCGAGCTCGAGCGCTACGGCGTGCGCGTGAACGCCATCGCACCGGTCGCTCGCACGCGGCTGACCGAAGCGATCGCCGGCGACCACATGAAGCCCAAGGAGAACGACTTCGATCGTTTCGCACCAGAGAACGTCGCTGCCGTCGCGTGCTGGCTCGCCTCCGACCTCGCCGCCGGCATCAGCGGCCAGGTCGTGAAGGTGCAGGGCGGCGTGATCCAATTGCTTGAAGGCTGGCGGCCGCTCACCGAGGCGACTGCCGACAAGCCGTGGACCATCGACGGTGTCGAAGGCGTGCGCGACACGTTGCTCGCCGCAGCCGACGGCTCGATCCCCCCGTTCTTCTTTCCCAGCCCGGACTCCTGAATGCAGATCGTCACCAGCCCGGAAGACGAGGCGTTCCTCAACGAGCTGCGAGCGTTCCTCGACGCGAACTGCCCGCCCGAAGCGAAGCCGAACCGCGACTTCCTCGGCGAGGAAGACGCGGGCATCCCCCAGTGGGCCCGAGAATGGCAAGCAACGCTCTTCGACAACGGGTGGATGGTGCCGTCGTTCTCGCCCGAGCTCGGTGGGCGCAACGCGACGCCGTCGCAGACCTTCGTCTACCTGGAGGAGCTGGCGAGACAGCGAGTTGTCCGCTCGGTGCACTTCGGCGGCTATGCCATCGTCGGGCCGAGCCTGCTCGAGTTCGGCAACGACGAGCAGAAGGCGATGGCTCCCGGCGCCATCCGGGGCGACACCGTGTGGTGCGTCGGCATGAGCGAGCCCGATGCCGGGTCCGACCTCGCGGCCCTCAAGACCCGGGCCGTCGACGACGGCGACTCGTTCATCGTGACCGGGCAGAAGGTGTGGACGTCGTACGCGCCGGTTGCCGACAAGTGCTTCTGCTACGTCCGCACCGATCCCGACGCACCGAAGCACAAGGGCATCAGCGTCCTCATCGTCGACCTCGACTCGCCGGGCATCGACATCCGCCCGCTGGTGCAGATCACCGGCTCCGCCGAGTTCGCCGAGGTGTTCTTCGACGACGTGGTCGTCCCCAAGGCGAACCTGGTCGGCGATCTCAACGACGGTTGGCGCATCACCATGGGCTCACTTGCCCACGAGCGGGGCGGGTTGTGGGTCGAGGGCGTGGTGGGCGCGCAGCGGGCGCTCGAAGGTTTGTGTGATCTGGTGAAGCGCAACGGCCTTGGCGGCGACCCGGCCGTCCGCCGGCGGCTCGGAGGATTGTACGAGCGGGTGGAGTCGCTCCGGGCGCTCGGCTACAAGGGCCTCTCGTCGTTCGCACAAGGCAGCTCAGCGCCCGAGCACTCGTACATGAAGCTGGCCACGAGCGAGCTGCGGCAGGAACTGTCCGAATACGGGATGGATCTGCAGGGCGCCTTCGGCGCGGCGGTCGCCGACCAGGCCAGCGACGAAGGCCGGTGGTGGCGGGGATTCTTCGTCTCCATCGCCGCCTCGATCGGCGGGGGCACGTCCGAGATCCAGCGCAACGTCGTGGCCACCCGGGTGCTCGGGCTCCCGCGATCATGACCGCCGACTTCAGGCTGAGCGAGGAGCAGGACCTCCTTCGCGAAACGGCGCGCTCGGTGCTCGCGCGCGAATGCCCGCCTGCGCTGGTGCGCGCGCACATCGACGATCCGGCGGTCGTCGAGTCCTTGTGGGAGAAGCATCTGCACGAGTGGGCTGCCCTCGGCGACGGGCCACTCGTCGATCTCTGCATCTTCGCCGAAGAGCTCGGTGCAGCGGTCGTGCCCGGTCCATGCTTCGCGACCGCGGCGCTGGGGCTGCCACTGTTGCGCGCCGTGGCGGACGAGCGTGCGGACGCTGTTGCCGAAGGCGAGCTGGTCGCGACGGCTGCCGTTGCCGGCCGCGACGGCACGTGGGAGCTCAACGACGATGGCGTGCGGACCTTCGTGCTCGAGGCCGACCGCGCCGACCTGGTAGCGATCGTGCTGCCGGGTCCGGCGCTCGCGGTGGTGGACGCCGCCTCACGAACAGCGCGTGAGATCAAGACCCTCGACACGACGCGCCGTGTCTTCGAGATCGACATCACCGCCGAAGATCGCGCCGTGGCGAAGGCCGTCGACGCGGCCGCGCTTGCGTCGGTGCTGCGGCGCGCAACGGTCGCGCTGGCTGCCGAGCTGGTCGGCACGACCCGATGGCTCCTCGAGCACACCATCGAGTACGCGAAGGCGAGAGAGCAGTTCGGGAAGCCCATCGGCTCGTTCCAGGGGTTGCAGTGGAAGATCGTCGACATGGCGCTCGACGCCGAGCGGGCGACGGCCGCCGCGTACTACGCGGCCATGGCGATCGACGCGGGTGAACCAGATGCCTTGCGGGCCGCTCACGTCGCCAAAGCAACCGCGGGTGTTGCGGCTCGGCACTGTGCGAAGAGCGGGATGCAGGTCTACGGCGGCATCGGGTACACGTGGGAGAACGACCTGCACCTCTACCTGCGCCGCGCCTTCGCGAGCGACTACCTGCTGGGCTCGTCGACCTATCACCACGACCGATTGGCCCAACTGCTGCTCGACGCCTGACGGCGACCCGGCGGCCCGACTGGCAAGGTCACCGCGAGACCTGAACCGAACGGTTCGCATATGCGCGGTCTGTCAACGTCGGCCGTGATGTCCCGGCGGACGTTTCCTCTCATGCTCGGCGTCCTGGTTCTCGTGGGACTCGTGACCGCCTGCCTTCCCGCTGTCACGCCGGTCGCCGTGGACGATGTGTGCGGGCGGGGCGGCATCACGTCAGGCTGGCAACCGTCGCTGGTTGGCACGCCCGCCCGAGACGTCGTGCTCGTCGGTGACAGCCTCACCTTCGGCCTCGCCGACTACGGCCAGCTCGGCCGGCTGACCGGAACCAACGGCAGCAACCTCCTCCTCGCGGATGGCCGCATCGGCTGCACGGCCGGCCAGCGCGCCAGCGCGGTGCAGTGGTACGCCGAGCGTCGGCCCGACGTGCTCGCCGTCGAGCTCGGCACCAACGACGTTCGGGATGCGTCGGCGCTCGCGGCGCAGGGCGATGTCGTCGCGGCCTTGCTCACGATCCTCGACGCGCAGGGTCAGATCCGCGAGCTGGTGCGCGATGCTCGCACCAGGGGGGTGAGCTGCGTCGTGCTGGTCGGCGTCAACGAGCAGGCAGCCGGTGCGTTCGATCTCGCGCGGTACGGCCCCGCGCTCAACCACACCATGAGCGAGCAGAGCCGGGCTGAGGGCGTGCGCTACGCGGACTGGAGCGCGGCGTCGCGGACGCAACCCGAGTGGTTCGTGGACGATGGCGTGCACCTCACGCCCGCGGGCTCGGCGGCCTTTGCCTCGCTGATCGGTGATGCCATCGGTCGTTGCTGAGATGAGGCGTTGCGACAGAGCTCGGAGCGCTCGCGGAGCGTGCGTGGGGCGCAGCCCCCAGGCAACTACGCCTTCTTCTTCGGTGAGCGCTTCGTCGCTTGCTTCGTCGCTCGTCTGGCTGGCTTTGCGGCCGCCGGCTGCTCGGCCGGCATGGTGCCCGTGGTCATGATCGCGTCCACGAGCACGGCGATGAGACCGATGGTGCGGAAGAGCGAGTCTTCACGATCGGTGTCGGGGTCGAGGTCGGTCAGCAGCTCGATGCCGAAGAACAGCGACGAGACCGCGAAAGCGAGGTCTTCGACCGGGAACGCGTCTTCGAACGCGCTGCCCTCGAGCACGTTGCGTATCGCCTGCTCGACAAGGTCGGTCCACGGCTTGAACGACCGGTAGAGGCGAGGGCCGAGGGCAGGCTCGCCGACGGCGCCGGCCAGCATCTGCACCAGGACGGTGATGTTCCCGGTCTCGGCGTCTTCCTTGTGGAGCTCGGCGCCGACGCGAGCGAGCTGGGGAAAGGTCGTGACGCCGGCCAGTCGCTCCTCGTAGAGGTCGATGCGTCGCTCGCCCATCTTCGCCAGCGCGGCGACCATGACGTCGTTGATCGAGCCGAAGTGGTAGTAGATCAACGCCTGGTTGAAGGCGCCGGTGCGGGCAATCGCCCGAGCGCTGGCGCCGACGATGCCCTCGGTCTTCAACGTCTCGATGGTCGCGTCGATGATGCGGGCGCGTGTCTCTTCTGATGCTTGGGCAGTCGCCGGCTGGCGGCCGCGAGCGCGGGCCACGATGGAGGGACCTCGACTTCGGTTGGGGGTGTGGGTCGATTGGGGTGCGGGGAGCGTCATCGTTCTACTTCTCTTTTCCTAGCGGCGTAGACGCGTGGGACGGGTCGTCAGGTTGGGCGTGCGTGCCAGTGCGGTTGCAGTACGTGCATGCCGGCGAGCCGACCATGGCGCCGATGCGCCTGCGCTGGGCCGAGATCAGGTGGAAGAAGCGTTCGGCCATCGGCGCGAACGCCGGCTCGCTCAGGCGGAAGGCCCATCGCCGGTAGCGCCGTGTCGACCAGATGGCGACGAGGAACGCGGCGGGGCCGATCCAGGTGTTGCCCGCTTCGTCGACGACCACGAGCTCCCTTCCGAGCCACGGCAGTTCGCCGTAGCGGCGCTTCGCCTCGCTCGAGCCGGCTGCGAGAAGCTCGATCTGCACGTGGCTCGGTTGCGTTGCCAGCCATTCACGGGCCCGCCGGCACAGCTCGCACGTCTCGTCGTAGACGACGGTCAGCGTGCGGGGTGCCCGCCGGCGCCGCACCGGCCGCGCTGATGGTGCGCGGCCGGGACGGCGCCGGGGACGGGGGGCGGTCGGGTCGTCGGGCCCAGAGCGGGAGGCCCGGCCGGCGGCGGAGCGGGCCTCGTCGATCGCTGCGATCGCGGTCGTGAGCGGGTGTGTCGGGTGGTAGTCGACGGAACCGTCTCGTGTGGACGTCACCATCTGCTCCGCAGTCAACGACCGGCCGGTGCCCACGGATCGGGAGGCGGCGGTGGCAGCGTGGCGTCGATGAACCGAGCCCGTGGTTGGCGACCGGCGGCGACAGGCTCGTTGCCGTAGCGGTCATTGCTCTCGTCGTCGTGGGCGTGGCCGGCGGGGTCGGGTCGGTCCGGCGGGGGGAGCAGCACCTGGGGCGGTACCGGCGGCGGCAGGTCGTCGAGTCGGACGTGGCGGCGGATCTTCGCGAAGACCGCCATGTTGACGAAGTGCAAGATGCCCAGCGACACGAGCAGCAAGCCGAGCCGGTTCACGAGGAACGCGATGAGGTTCTCACTCGGGTTGATCGACTCGGCCCGCAGGATCAAGAACGCGTACCCCAGGTTCAGCATGAAGAACCCGATGGTGAGCAGCCGGTTGACTGCTGCGCCGATGTCGGGGTCGTCGCTGAACACATCGCGGAGGAAGATGCGGCCGTTTCGGTTCAGCACGACGGCGAGCCAGGCCGTCAGCCCGATGCTCGTCGCCAGGTACACCCCGTAGAACAGGTTGAGGTTGTTGTTCATGGTCTCCTCGTTCCTCGACTCGCCGTGCGCTCGTTGAGCGTAGGTATTGAACTAACGATTTAATCAACTGTTCAATACATACGGCCGAATGTCGGGGTTGTCAACCACCTGGTGGAGATGCCACCCATCTCGTTCCGCGGGACCGAGCGTTCTGAGACGAACGGCCGCGGAACCGCTACACCAGCGGGCGCCCGTACGAGTCGCGGACCGAGCCGCAGAGGATCAAGACGAAGTCGATGAGCGCCCACACGGCGCCCGCTTTGGAATTCGGTGGCGCGCACCCGGGTACGACCGGGAGAGCGACCATGCCCGGCGGGGGGATCGGAGCTGTGCTCGGTCAGGCGCGAAGGTCGAGGCCGAAGCGCTCGTGGAACGCCGCGTACCACTCCTCGGTCGAGAGGGCGCCGAGCGCGACCAACTCTTCGTCGGTCATGGCGTGGCGGCCGGCGATGAGCGCGTGCGCGTCGTCGGCGACGGGGTAGCGGAGCTTGGGTTCGTCGGTGACGATCGCCTGGCTGATGGTCTTGGCGACCAGCTCGGGGCCGGGGGCGTCGATCAACGTCTTGGCGAAGTAGCCGACCGAACGTTCGTAGTGCATCGGGTAGAAGGTCTCGGCTGGACCGGCGTCGCCCTTGGCGAAGATCGGCGTGCGGATCGTTCCTGGCTCGATGAGCGAGACGCGGATGCCGTAGGCCGCGACCTCCTGGGCGAGGACCTCGGTCAATCCTTCGAGCGCGAACTTGGACGCGGTGTACGCACCCATCGTCACCTGCGCGAACCGCCCCGCGGCCGACGAGACGTTGACGATGTGCCCGGTCGCGCGCTCGCGCATGGACGGCAAGACCGCCTTGATGCAGCGGACCGCGCCGAGGAAGTTGGCGTCGAGGTGCTGCTCGAACATCTCGAGCGGCGCATCCTCGATCGCTCGGCTCTGCGCGATCCCTGCGTTGTTCACGAGGATGTCGACGGGGCCCGACTGCTTGCGGACCTGCCTGAACGCGAGTTCGATCACGTGATCGTTGGTGACATCGATTCGCAAGAGGTTGACGCTGTCGACGCCGGCTTCGATGCACGCGTCGCGCAACGAGCCGGCCTTGTCGAGGTCGCGCATCGCTCCGTAGACCTCATGGCCGTCTTGTGCGAGCCGGATGGTCGTGGCGAGCCCGATGCCGGAGTTGGCTCCGGTGACGACAGCGATTCCCATGCGAGAAGCCTCGCGCGCTTCGCGAACACGGGTGGCGGCGCCTTCCTAAGATGCGAACGGGTATGGCCGAGCTCGCCGGAACTGCGATCGTCCTCTTCACTGATCTGGTGGGCTCGACCGAGCTGCGCGTGCGGCTCGGTGAGGAGGCCGCTGATGAGTTGCGCGGCGAGCACGACCGCATCCTGGGCGGGGTGGTCGAGGAACACGGCGGCACGGTGGTGAAGGGAACGGGTGACGGGATCATGGCCGTCTTCGGCTCGGCGTCGGGCGCGGTGGCGGCCGCAACGGCCGTGCAGCAAGCCATCGCCGGCTACAACGACTCGGCAGCAGCGGTCCTGCCCCTTCACATCCGGGTGGGGTTGAGCGCCGGTGATGTCTCCCGGGACCGCGACGACTACTTCGGTACGCCGGTCATCGAGGCCGCCCGTCTCTGCGCCGCGGCCGCGCCGGACCAGGTGCTGGCGGCCGACCTCGTCCGTGTCTTGACCCGCAGCCGCGGCGGCCATCGGTTCGGGCCCGCAGTTCCCGTGCGATTGAAGGGGCTGCCCGCGCCGGTGGACGCTTGCGAGGTGCTGTGGCACCCGGACGGCGAGCCGGCCCTCCTGACCGAGGGCGCTTCTCCGCCTGGTCTGCGGGTCCGCGTCCTCGGCCCGTTCGAGATCGACGGTGTCGATGCCGCCAAGCTCGCGAGCCGCAAGGGCCGGCAGCTCCTTCGGTTGCTCGCCCTCGGGCGCGGGTTGCCCGTGAGCGTCGACCGCATCGTCGACGCACTGTGGGCCGACGCGGTGCCCGCGAAGCCCAACGATCAGGTGTCGGTGTTGGTGAGCCGCCTTCGGAGCGCGCTGGGTGCTGACACCATCGTTCGCACGGATGCCGGTTACGCGCTCCAGATCGCGTGGCTCGACCTGATCGAGCTCGAGACGCTGGCGAGCGACGCCGAGCAACGCCTGCTGGCGGGCAGCCCGGCATCTTCTCGGGCCGCAGCCGATGCAGCCCTTCGCCTTGCCCGCGGGCCGCTGCTCGCGGACGAACCCGACGCACCGTGGGCCGAGGAGGATCGCTTCGCCGTGCAGCGGCTCGTCGGGCGGGTGACGGCGGTAGCCGCAGAAGCCGAGCTCGATGGTGGTGAGCCGGCCACGGCGGCTTCGCTCGCCGAGCGCGCGCTCGAGCTCGATCGGTACGACGAGGTCGCGCTCCGCTTGCTGATGCGCGCCCACGACCGGGCTGGCCGTCCCGCGTCCGCGCTGGCCGCGTACGCGAAGGTGCGCGAGCGGTTGCGCGACGACCTCGGCGCCAGTCCCTCGGCTGAGACCGAGGCCATCCATGCCGCGCTGCTGGCCGAGCCCGAGCCCGTGCCGCCCCCGGTCGCCGCGCCGGATGACATCCCGACGCTCGAGCACGCACCGCTCGCCGGACGGGCGGCGGCGCTGGGCGCGCTCGACCAAGCACTCGAAGATGCACTCACCGGGGGTGTTCGGTTCGTCGTCATCGAGGGCGAGTCCGGCATCGGGAAGTCAACGGTGCTCGATGTGTGGGCGGCGGCAGCCCTCGATGCCGGCGTCCTGGTGCTCAGGGGAGTCTGCGACGAGGTGAGCCGCCAACTGCCGTTGCAGGCCGTGCTCGACGGGCTCGACGCTGCACTGGCCGCTCTCGAACCGGAGGTGGCAGACGATCTTCTCGCGCCGGACGCCGATGTCTTGGCCCCGCTGCTCGGCCGCGGCCGGCCGGCGCCGGACGCCACCGCTGCCGTCGCGATCGCTGCCCTGGGCGGCAGCGGCTCCGCCCAAGCGGTGCTCTTCGCCGCGCTCGTCGGCCTCGTCGACCGGTTGGCGTCTGCCGCCGGCGCGGTGCTCGTGATCGACGATCTCCACTTCGCGGGGGAGTCGACCGTCGAGTGGTTGCGGTTCCTGCAGCGTCGCAGCCATGGTCACCTCCTCGTCGTCGTTGCGACACGACCGGAGGGGAAGCCCGTGCTCCATGCCGACGAGGTGATCGCGCTCGGGCCGCTCGACCTGCGAGCGGCGGTGGAGCTGGTGGGCGACGAAGCCCGCGCCGCCAAGCTGCTCGAGCGCAGCGGGGGCCATCCGCTCCTCCTGGTCGAGCTGGCGCACGCCCACGACACGGGCCTGCCCGCGTCGATTCGTGAAGCAGCCGGCGACCGGCTCCGCCAGATGGGCGATGCGGCGGTGACGATGCAGATCGCCGCGGTGCTCGGCAACGAGATCGACCTCGACCTGCTGGCCGACGTCTCGCGGCGGTCGCCCATCGACGTTCTCGACGACATCGAGCGAGGCGTGGCCCATCGATTCCTCGACGAGTCGGGCGCCTCCCTCGTGTTCCGCCACGCGCTCGTGCGCGACGCCATCGAAGCGCAGATGAGCACGGCCCGGCGTTCGCTGCTCCATCGCGAGGCAGCGAGCGCGCTTTCGCGCCGGCACGGCGCGGATCCCCTCGAAGTGGCGCGGCACGCTCGGCTGGGTGGCGAGTACGAGCTCGCCGCGGTCAGCCTCGGCGCGGCGGCCGCCCGGGCGACGAGCCGGCATGACCGCGCCGAGGCGATGGAGCTGTTGAACGAGGCGATCGGACTGCACGATCTGCCCGCACTCCGGTTGCAGCGCGGTCTCGAGCTCGTCGCGGCCGGCGACTATCTGGCGTGCATCGATGATGCGACTGCGGCCCGAGATGGTGGCGCGGGCGCTCGCGCCTTCGAGCTCCTCGGCTGGGCGCTGTACTACACCCGCCGCTTCGACGAAGCGAGGGTCGCCGCGGACCAAGGCGCCCTGCTCGCCGACGATGCCGCGCTCGAGGCCAGTTGCCTCGTGCTGGCGGGCCGCGTGCTCCAAGCAGAAGGCGATCTCCGAGCTGCGGATGCCCGCATGACCCGAGCGGAGGCACTCGTCGACGCTGTACGGGTCCCGGTGGTGCCGGTCTGGATCGGCTCGTTGCGCACCCAACAGAGCAGGCACGTCGAAGCGGTCGCGCTGGAAGAGCTCGCCCTCGCCCAACCGAGGACCATCGACCACCCGTTCGCCGTCGTCCACGCCGGATTCGCGCTCGCGCATTCGCTGGCCCAGCTCGGCCGGCCCGACGCCGCGCTCCACGCTCTCGACCAAGCCGAGCTCGAGATCGAGCGACGGAACGTCGATCGTTTCGTCGGCCGGACCGAGAACTGGCGTGGATGGATCATCCGCTATCTCGGCGCGTTCGAGGAGGCGGACGAGCGCAACATCCGGGCATATGAGACGGCCATCGAAGGCGACCTCCCCGAACCGATGGCCCATGCCCTGCTCGATCGGGCCGACGGCGCGTTGCTCGCCGGTGACGTCGATCGGGCCGCCGAGTTGTTGGCTCACGCCGCTCCGTATGACCGGATGCACCACGTGATGCGCTGGCGGCACGAGATGCGCGGGCAGCTCCTGACCGCGCGCCTCGAGCTGGCGACGCATGACTGGGACGCCGCCGCCGAGCACGCGGCGGTGGCCGCGTCGGACGGCGGGGAGCGAGGCGTGGCGCGCTATGAGGTCTTGGGTTCGTTGGCGGGTGTCCTGGCGAGAGCGGGCCGCGGCGACCCCGTCGATCCCGACGCGGTCGACGGGTGGCTGGCCCGCCTCCCGGAGGTCGCGGGGTCCGAAGCGTGGTGGTGGATGGCTTGGCTCGCCCGTGCGCTTGGTTCACCCGCGCTCCGGCTGCGGGCGGAATCAGCAGCCGCCGCGCTGGCCGAGAAGGCCGGCGACCACCGCGCGCAGCTCGAGCACTTCGCGGCCGTTACGTTCGCCGAATGACCGCGGCCAGCACCACGATCTTGGGCAGCACCGGCGGTAGGCCGACGAGCTCGTGCTCGACCTGGTCCCGAAGCTCTTCGCGCTCGCCCGTCGAAAGGCTGGCGACGAAGGGTGCGAGGTGGGCCATACCGAGGCGATACGACGCCATCGCTTCGGGGGTGTCCACGCCGGCGTCGACGGTCGTCTCGACGACGGCCGGGTCCTCGATCTCCGCCTCTCTCGCAACCCTTCGCATCGCCTCGACGCTACCCAGGAGGTGATCGACCCGACCCTTCATCTCGCGGTACCAAGGGGGCACCTCGAAGCCGTGGCGCGCGGCGACGCGGTCGACGATGGCTTTGGCCGGATGGTCTGCTTGCGGGCCGAACGTCGAAGCGAGCAGCACGCCGCCGGGCTCGACGACGCGCGACAGCTCGTGTAGCCCGAGCGCCGGCTCGATCAGGTGGTTGAGGCAGAACCCGGCGGCGGCGCCGCCGAGTGCGCCGGTGCGAAACGGGAGCCGGGTGACGTCGCCGTTCGCTGCGGGCACCGCGGGCACCCCGGGCACCCGGTTGGCTCGGAGCATGCCGATCGCGAAGTCGACTTGCACAGGTTGTGCACCGCGCGAACGCAACGCGGCGGTGACCGCCCCGGAGCCGGCGCCGACGTCCAACACCGCGCGTCCGTCGACGGGAACGGGACTGCGGTCGAGCATCTCCTCCGCGAGCCGGCCGTAGAGCCGAACGGGTCCTTCGCCCCAACTCGACCCGGTCGCGTTGTAGGCCTCCCGGAGCTCGTTCATGTGCTCGTTCATGTGCTCGCTCATGTGTTGGACCCTCACGCCAGGTTCCTCGCCGCGTCGAGCGCCCGCTCTTCCCACCAGGTGTACTCGCTGTCGCGGCTGGACAACGTCTTGCTCCACCCCTGTTGCAGGAAGCACCCGAGGAGGCAGAGCGCTAGTTGGTGGTCCCACCACTCGCCGGTGGCGATGCCGTGGCGCTCGAGTGCCGCTCGGTACGCGTCGATGGTGTCGTCCTTGGACTGGGGTATGCGTCGGCAGTTCACGCCGATGTACCACGCGAGGTCGGCGAGGGCCGGGCCTTCGCCCTGGAACGCCCAGTCGACGAGGATCGTGCGGCCGTCCGGGTGGTTGCCGAGGTTGCCGAGCTTCCAATCCGAGTGGACGAACGTGTGGGGTGCCTGGTCGGCGGCGAGGAGGAACGCGCTCGGATCGGCGAAGATGTCGCGGGTCAGGCGGTAGGCCGCCGGGCTGTAGGCCGCCATGTTCGCGTAGCCCTGGGCGACGAGGGGGGGAACGGTCGCCGCGCTCTGCAACTGTTCCTCGATCTCCGCGAGGTGGTCGTTGAAGAGCAGCCACCGGTTGCCCGCGCTGGTGAAACCGATGGTGTCGCGCCATCCCCAGAAGTGTGCGTGGAAGGCGGCCATGTTCTCCATGAAGAGCAGGTGGTCGTCGACGTCGATGGGCGCGTCCTCGTCGGGGATGAAGTGCTCGCTCTCGTCCCGCATCAACAGGGCACCACCCCAGCCGTTGCGGCCGAGGCCGCTGGCCACGTTGACGACGGTGTGATCGAGACACGGCGGCAAGGCATCGAACATGCCGGACGTCCACATCAGCACGGGCCGGCAGCTCACATCGCCGGTGGCGCGCATGACCCAGTCGTCGTCGCAGTGCAAGTACTTCACGATGAAGTGCTCACCGTCGATCACGACCCGTTCGAACGTGGCGGTCGACAGCGATTCCGAGCCCTTCACCGGTTCGCGGTGGGTGACCCCGGCGAGCAGCTCGTCGATCGAGCCGACCGTCGGTCGGCCGGTCAACGGGGTTGGGTCGGCGGGGCGCGGCGTGAGCGTTGGTTCCATGACGGTTCCCCCGGTGGAGCGCATCGGTGCGCTCACCGGTCCGCTGCCATGTTGGCAGCTCCGATCTCGGCGAGCAGGGGAGCGGGCCAGCGGCCGCCGCACCAGAGCGCGATGGCGGCGATGCGGCCGGCGTCGAGGTCGATCGTCAACGACTGGTGGGCGGCGTGCGGCACGCCGTGCTCGGTCCACTCGATCGAGAGGTGCACGACCTCGCCCGTCGGTGTGGGGAGGCGGCGCAGCTCGTCGAAGCGTGCCGGCGCCTCGAAGGTGAACCAGGCGGTGAGCTGTCCCGCGATGCGCTGCGACCCGTGGGTCGGGAAGCGCCAATGCGGCACTGTCGCGTCCATCGTCGCGGTGTGGGTGAACAGCGCGGCCGACACGCCGGTTCCCCCGACGAGCTCGTCGAGGAGGCTGGTGACGACATCGGTCGTGGCCGGCTCGGTCCCGCCGTTCCCCGTGATGGTCGTGCTGGTCGTGCTGGGATCGGTGCTCGTGGTGTTCGTCATGGCCCCACGATCACGGACCGGCTTTGCAGCCGGTTTGCAGCCGGTGACCCCGTGGTTCGATCGCCTGCAAGCCGATCGCAAACCCCGTCGAGGAAGGTGGCGGCTGTCCAGGTCCACCAACCCGAAACGGAGAACATCATGGCTTCTGATCAGGGCACTTCCACCGCACCGGCGTCACCGGAGGCGCCGTTCGAGGATCGGCTCAACGACTTCCTCGGCCGGTTCGTCGGCGATCTCGGCGCCGCCGTCCACGCATCACTCGTCGTGCTCGGCGACAAGCTCGGCCTCTACAAGGCACTCGCCGAGGGCCCGGCCACGTCGGTCGAGCTCGCCGAGCGCACTGGTTGCGCGGAGCGGTACGTCCGCGAGTGGCTGGCCGCCCAAGCGGCGTCCGGCTACGCGCACTACGACAGCGCGACCGAGCGGTACTCGATGGACGACGTGCAGATCTTCGCGCTGGCCGACGAGACCAGCCCCGCGTTCATCCCCGGCGGCTTCTACGTCGCGACTTCGGTGGCGAAGGACCTCGAGAAGCTGGAGTCGGCCTTCCAGACCGGTGGCGGGGTCGGGTGGCACGAGCATGACCACCATCTCTTCCACGGCACGGAGCGGTTCTTCCGGCCGGGGTACAAGGCCAACCTCGTGCCGGCGTGGATCCCCGCGCTCGAAGGTGTCGACGGCAAGCTGCGCGCCGGCGCCGTCGTGGCTGATGTCGGTTGCGGCCACGGTGCCTCGACGATCATCCTCGCCGAGGAGTACCCGAGCTCGCGGTTCGTCGGGTACGACTACCACCCGGCGTCGATCGAGGCGGCTCGCAAGGCCGCGGCGGACGCGGGCGTGTCGGATCGTGTGAGCTTCGAGGTCGCCACGGCCAAGGACTACCCGACGGTCGACGGCGGCTACGACCTCGTCGCGTTCTTCGACTGCTTGCACGACATGGGCGATCCGGTGGGCGCGGCCACGCACGTGCGCAAGACGCTGAAGCCCGATGGCACGTGGCTGCTCGTCGAGCCGTACAGCGGGGATCGAGTCGAGGACAACATCAACCCCGTCGGGCGGGTGTTCTACTCGGCGTCCACCGCCATCTGCACGGCCCATTCGCTGTCGCAAGAAGTCGGGCTCGCACTCGGCGCCCAAGCAGGTGAGGCGAGGCTCCGTCAGGTCGCCCTCGACGGCGGCTTCGGTTCCTTCCGCCGCGCCACCGAGACCCCGTTCAACCTGGTGCTCGAAGCGAGGCCCTGATCGCATGGGGGACCCGCCCTGAACTGGTGGCGGATCTCGCCCGTACCGGACGGTTTCCGCCACCAGAACGGTTTGAGTGGTCGGGAATCAACGTCGACGCCATTGGGGGAGGGCCAGCAGGTCTTCCCCCTCGGCGCGCTCGACGGGCGCGAACACGACCTCGACCGGCTCGCCGACCTCGATGGTGTGCGGGTCGACGCTGTTCAACGGCGCGCCCGCCTCGGTCACGAGGTTGCCGACCATGCGCAGCGTCGGGTCTTCATCCAGCGCGACGACGATCACGCCGTAGGGTGCCTGCTCGGCATAGGCCGGCAACAACGGCGGATGGGGGACGGCGAACGACCACACCGTGCCCCGGCCCGACAGGAGCTCCCACTCCGCGTCGAACGATCGGCACGACGGGCACATCGGTCGTGGTGGCATCCGGCGCCGGCCGCACGACGCGCACCGCTGCACACGGAGCTCGCCCGCGGCGCAGTACGCCCAGAACGCACGGGAGTCGTCATCGGGGGCCGGCAAGAGCATCGGCATCATCAGTTCCTCAAGAGCAGCGCGCTCGTCGGCACGCCCTCGCCGCTCGTCACCAGGCACGTCTCGGCTCCCTCCACCTGCGAGCACGACTGCCCGCGCATCTGGTTGACGCCTTCGACGATCAGGTTGAAGCCGTGCACATACGCCTCGGACAGGCCGCCGCCGCTGGTGTTGACGGGCAGCCGGCCCTCGAGCCCCAGCGTGTTGCCGTCGGTGAACCCGGCGCCCTCGCCGCGGTCGCAGAACCCGTAGCCTTCGAGCGACAGGATGACCAGCGGTGAGAACGCGTCGTAGAGCTGGGCGACGTCGATGTCGTGGGCGCCGAAGTCGGCGTGGCGCCACAGCAGTTCGGCGCACGCGTACGACGGCCCCACGAGCGGGTCGTCGTTGAAGTAGTTGGTCATCGTCTGGTGCTGCGCGGGAATCGACTGGGCGAACGAATGGATGTACACCGGTTGCTGCCGGCAGTCGTCGGCCCGATCGCGTCGCACGATGACGACCGCGCCCGCGCCATCGGACTCGAGGCAGTTGTCGAAGAGGCAGAGCGGTTCGGAGATCCAGCGCGCGCCCATGTACTGGTCGCGCGTCAGCTCTTTCGCGTGCATCATCGCCCCGGGGTTGCGGTTGGCGTGCGAGCGAACCGCCGTTGCCACGTTGCACAGGTGCTCGCGCGTTGCACCGAACTCGTGCATGTACCGCCGGGTGAGGACGGCTATCTCGTCGACCGGCCGCAGCAACCCGAACGGGCGCGACCATTGCTGGTTCCCGTGCACCTGATCGCGCACCCCGGCCCAGGGACGTGATGCCGCGGCCCCTCGCTTGCGTGACCGCCACGCGACCGCGACGTTGCACTGGCCGGCCGCGACGGCCATCGCCGCGTTCCCCACGACGCCACAACCGGCGCCGCCGCCGTAGCCCACCTGGCTGAACCACGTGACCGCGTCCATCCCGAGGTTGCGGGCGATCTCGATCTCCTCGGTGCCTTCCATCGTGTACGAGCTGAGCCCGTCCACCTCCGACGGATCGATGCCGGCGTCTTCCAGCGCGATCAGGATGGCTTCCAGCGCGAGCACCTTCTCCGGCTGCTCGAGGTGCTTGGCGAACGCCGTCTGGCCGACGCCGACGATCGCAGTGCGATCCTTGATCGGCAGCGCGTCATCGTCGTGCACGGGTTGATTGCTAGCGCAGCACGACGAGCGCGTCGAGCGCGACCGCGCCCTTGCCCTTCGGGCGCACGACGAGGGGGTTGATGTCGAGCTCCGCGATGGCGTCGGCGTTGTCGAGGGCGAGCCGTTGCACCTTCAGGATCGTGTCGACCAGCGCCTTCACGTCGGCGGGCTCGTGGCCGCGTGTCCCCTCGAGCAGCGCGAACCCCTGCACCTCGCGCACCATGCGCTCGGCTTCGGCGCGGTCGAACGGCGGCACCCGGAACGCCACGTCGCCGAGCACTTCGACGAACACGCCGCCCAGCCCGAACATCACGATCGGGCCGAACAGATCGTCGGTCGACACGCCGACCACGCACTCGACCCCGCCAGAGATCTGCTCGCAGACGAGCACGCCTTCTACGCGGGCACGCCGGTCGGCCTTCTCGGCCGCCGCGAGCAGCTCGTTGTACGACCGCCGGACCTCGGTTGCGGTGTTCACACCGACTCGCACCAAGCCGGCGTCGCTCTTGTGCAGCAGATCGGGCGACGCGACCTTCAACACGACGGGATAGCCGAGGGCACCGGCCGCCTTTGCCGCCTCGGTCGCCGAGGTGGCCAGCACGTCGTTCGTCGTGCGGATGCCGTAGGCCCGCAGCAGCTCCTTCGACGAGTGCTCGCTCAACGCCTTCGGCGACTCGCCCTCGTCGTTCGCGAGCAGCGGCTGCACCTTGCGCCGCGCCGGCGACGCCTTCGTGGGCATGGTGGCGAACGGTGACGAGTACCGCGCCTGGAAGTCCCAGTAGTCCACGTAGGCCTTGGCCGCCTGCACGCAGTTGTGGAAGGTGCGGAAGGTGACGAGCTTGCGTGACGTCAACAAGATGTCGGTGTAGGCAGGGTCAGCGGTGTCGGGCGATCCCCAGATCACGAAGATCGGCTTGTCGGTCGTCTCCGCCACCGCGGCGAGGTCGGTGGCCAGCGGCCGGCTCATCGACGCCAGTGCGCCCGTGATCGGGCAGATGATGATGTCGACATCGGGGTCGGCGACGAGCCGATCGAGGATCTTCCTCCCTCGCTCGTCGGTGCACGGCGGCCCGCCGTTGTCGACGGGGTTCGACACCCGGAGGTAGGGCGGGATCCATTGGTGGAGTGCCTCTTGGGTCTTGGCCGACAGCTCGGGCAGGTGCAGTCCCGCGGCCGCACACAGGTCGGCCATGTGCGCGCCGGTGCCGCCCGAGATCGCGTAGATGCAGAACCTCGGGGGCATGGCCGCGCTCTTCGGTGCCGCGCTCTTCGGTGGCTTGGTGCGGGCGAACGTGGCGGCGACATCGGTGAGCTCGTCGAGCCCGTCGACGCGCGTGATGCCGTACTGGCCGAACACCGCGTCGACCACCTTGTCGGACCCGGTGAGGTGGCCGGTGTGCGACTTGGCCATCGACTCGCCCTCGGCGGTGCGGCCGACCTTCACCATGACGATGGGTGTCTTGGCTTGCGCGGCCCGGTCGGCCGCCAGCATCAGCGACCGGCCGTCCTTGAAGCCCTCGATGTAGGCGGCGACGGCGCCGGTGCCGTCGAGGCTGGCGAAGTAGGCGGCGAAGTCGGCGAACTCCAGGTCGGCCTCGTTGCCGGTCGGTGCCCAGTGCGAGAGGCGTACGCCGAAGCCCTGGGCCTGGAACACCGGCCGACCCTGATGTCCCGACTGGGTGATGAGCGCGATCGCCTTGCCGTCGATGTCGTCGCGGAACGTCTCGAACGCGTTGAGGTTGGTGTTCGGGCCGAGGAGGTGCGTCTCGCCGGTCGCGATGAGCTTCTCGAGCCGGTCCTGCAACGCTTCACCCTCGGCCCCGACCTCTGCGAATCCAGCCGAGAAGATCACCGCGTACCTCGGCTTGCGCTCGACCACCGTCTCGAACATCCCGACCGCGTCACCGACGAGGATCACGGCGAGGTCGAGCTCGCCGTCGATGTCGAGGATCGAGTCCGCGCACCGAACCCCGTCGACCTCGTCGTAGTTCGGGTGGACCGGGATGACGGCGGCGCCGGCGCGGTCGCCCCAGGCCTTGATCTTGCGCCACATGTTGGTGTTCGGCTTGCGTTCGGAGGCTGACGCGCCGATGACGGCGACGGTGCGGGGGTGGAAGAAGCGGTCGAGTTCGAGGTGTCGGAGCTGCAGCGGGCGCCCGGTGCAGTCGAGGCGGCTGCTGTCGAGGCGTTCGGTGGGAGTCGGCATCGGCCGGAGTCTAACCTGACACAGGCGTCAGCTTTCCCGGTGGGCCAGACTGTGTCCCTCGACCCAACGGTGCCGACGAGAACGAGGTGATGGATGGCTGGTGTCGTGTGCCCCAAGTGCGGAGCCGAGGTGCAACCCGACTGGGACTGGTGCCGCGCGTGCGGGTTCGATCCCGAGGGCAGGCGCACAGAGGACGCGGCGCCGGCCGATGCACCGTTCGCCGCGCCTGGCAGTGATGCTGGAGCTGCACCGACGGCGCCCGGCCCGGCGCCGGCCGGCACCCTGGGCGCCCCGCCCGGCTACGGACCGCCACCCGGCTACGGACCGCCACCCGGCTACGGACCGCCACCCGGCTACGGACCGCCACCCGGCTATGGCGTGCCGCCGGGCTACGCGGCGCCGCCGGGCTACGGCCCGCCACCCGGCTATGGCGTACCGGGGCCGCCACCGTCCAACACCGGCAAGGTCGTCGGCATCGTCGTCGCCGTCGTCTTGCTGCTGGCGTGCCTGCCGGGCACCGCGATCCTCGCCGTCACCTTCCTTGGCACGCAGGCCAGCTCGAAGTTCAGCTCGGTCGGCTCCGCCATCACCGACGACGGCGTAGGTCTGCCCACCACGACGACGTGGCAGAAGACGACGTCGAGCGACGGCGCGGTCTCGTTCCAGATGCCCGGCACGCCGAGGAAGACGACGCGCCAGCAACAGGTGCAGACCGGCGTGTCCATCGACGTGACGGTGTACGAGCTCGCCAGCAGCTCGACCACTTACTTCGTGGGGTCCTACGAGCTGCCGCCAGGCGTGGCGTTGCCGGGTGACCCCGGGCCCGTGCTCGAGCTCGAGCTCCAATCGGTGGTGGGCAGCATGGGTGGGACCGCCGGCCGGATGGATCCATCGCCATTTCGCGGCAACCCGACTCGCCAGCTCGACTTCACCCTCGGCTCGCAGCGGGGCAGGTGCCTGGCTTTCGTCACGAACGGCGGCCGCGTCACCGACGCGTGCTATGTCGCCCGCTCCTTCGACGAGGGCACCTACAAGCGATTCGTCGACAGCCTCAACGTCACCTGAAGCCGGGCGTGCCGAGTCGTCCGTCCGTCGGCCGGCGGCCTAACCTGACACGAACGTCAGATTTGAGAGGAGCCCGCCGTGGCCGTCCGAGACGCCGTCATCGTCGACACCCTGCGCACCCCGATCGGTCGCCGCAACGGCCAGCTCGCTACGTGGCACCCCACCGATCTGCTCGCCCATGCGCTCGGTGCTCTGGTCGAGCGCACGGGCGTCGACCCCGAGCGCATCGACGACGTCATCGGCGGTTGCATCACCCAAACCGGCGAGCAGGGGTGCAACGTGACGCGCAACGCGTGGGTGGCCGGCGGTTTGCCGCAGTCGGTTTCGGCCACGACGGTCGACCGGCAGTGCGGGTCGTCCCAGCAAGCCGTCCACTTCGCGGCCCAAGGCGTCCTCAGCGGTTGTTATGACCTCGCCATCGCGTGTGGCGTCGAGTCGATGACCCGCGCCCCTATGGCATCCAACGCCATGAGCAAACCGGTGACGATCGGGAAGGGCGACGGCACCTTCGAGATCGGCGGCACCGGCCCGTTCTCTCCCGGCTTCCTCGACGCGTGCAACGGCCAACTCATGACGCAGTTCGAGGTCGCGCAGATCCTCGCCGACAAGCACGGGATCGATCGCGAGGCCATGGACGAGTTCTCGGCCCGCAGCCACCAGCGGGCGCACGCCAGCAGCACGAGCGGGCACTTCGCCAAGGAGATCGTGGCCGTGCCGCTGAAGCGGGCCGACGGCACCGAGACCGGCGAGCTGATGACGGCCGACGAAGGCATCCGGCCCGACACCACGATCGAGCGCCTTGCGCAACTGTCGAGCGCGGCGTCGTGGGACCCGACCCTCGCGCCCGCCATCACCGCCGGCAACTCGTCGCAGGTGAGCGACGGGGCGGCGGCCATGCTCGTCGCCGACGCCGGCGTCGCCGAGAAGCTGGGTCTTCCTGTCCGGGCCCGTATCAAGCACATGGTGGTCGGCGCGGACGACGCGGTCCTCGTGCTCAGCGCGCCCAACCCGGTCACGCGCAAGCTCCTCGCCCGCACCGGGCTGAAGATCGACGACTTCGATGCGATGGAGTGCAACGAGGCGTTCGCCGCCGTCGCGCTCATCTGGGCGCAGGAGTTCGAGCCCGATCCTGAGCGCTACAACCCGCGCGGCGGGGCGATCGCCATCGGTCATCCCCTCGGCGCGAGTGGCGTCCGCATCATGACGACACTGCTCAACCACCTCGAAGCCACTGGGGGGAGGCTTGGCTTCCAGACCATGTGCGAGGGCGGCGGCCAAGCGAACGCCACCGTCATCGAGGTAGTTTGAGCGGGTGCTGGTCTGCCCACGCTGCCGAGGATTGGTCGAGCCAGGGTCGCCCCTGTGCCCGACCTGTGCCTATGACCCGCACACCGGCGACACCGCGCTCAACCCGCCCCGGACCGAGACGGGAGACGCCGAGCCGAGCACCTTGTCGGTGGTCGTCTCCGGGCTGAGCATGCTGCTCGCCATCGGCCTGGTGGTGTTCGCGGCGGTCTACGCGTTCAACTCCATCGTCGTCGAGCGGCCAGCGACGACGCGGACCTTCGCGACCGAGAGCAACGGCTCGCCGACCACCACCCGCTGACGGCCGACCAGACCAACTGGGCCGGCGGGCGCGCCGGAACCGGCGCGTTGGGCGGCCCGGTTGGGGGGGTGCGGCGCAACTGGGCCGGCGGGCGCGCCGGAACCGGCGCGTTGGGCGGCCCGGTTGGGGGGTGCGGTCGGGTGGGTTCAGTTGCGGGGCAGGTTGATCGCTCGGTCGGCGATGATGTTCTTCTGCACCTCGGTCGTGCCCGCCCCGATCGACGTGTAGCGCTGGAAGACATAGAGCCGGTTCCACGCGCCGCCGTCCACCGCGTCGGGGCCGCCTTTGGCGAGCATGCCGAGCGGGCCGAGGAGGTCGACCGCCAGCTCAGCCAGCGTCTGGGCGAGGTGGCTCCACTGCAGCTTGGCGATCTGCACCTCGGGCCACTTCTTCTGGTTCTTGAGGATCTTCGAGAGCGCTCGGTAGTTGAGGAGCTTCGTGTACTCGATCTCGGTGTGGGCGCGAGCGATGCGCTCGCGGATCTCGGGATCGTCGAGCGCGGCGGGGTTGACCGCCTTGGCGAGATTGATCATGGCGTCGAGGTCGGAACGCATGCCGATGGCGAGCGACGCCGTGCCGACGCGCTCGTTCTCTAGCGTGCCCATGGCGACCTTCCAGCCCTCGCCCTCGCCACCGAGCCGGTAGCTCACCGGCACCCGGGCACCGTCGAAGAACACCTCGCAGAACATCTCCTCGCCGGCGATGTCTCGTATCGGCCGGATCTCGACGCCGGGCACCTCGAGATCGACGATCAGCGCCGTGATTCCGTCGTGCTTGCGTTTCTCGGCGATCGCATCGGCGTCGGTGCGGACGAGGAACAGGCCCCACTTGGCGATGTGCGCGGACGAGATGAACGTCTTTTGCCCGTCGAGCACGTAGTCGTCGCCGTCGCGGATGGCAACCGTGCGAAGGTTGGCGAGGTCGCTCCCCGCTTGGGGCTCGGTGAAGCCCTGGCACCAGTGATCGACGGCGTCGAGGATGTTGGGTACCCAACGGTTCTTCTGCTCGTCGGTGCCCCAACGGATGATCATCGGGCCGATCTGCCACAGGCCGTTGGCGTTGAAGATGCCCGGCGTGCGGTAGCGCGCCATGGTCTCGGCGTAAATGACCGACTGGGTGACCGTCGCGGCGCGGCCGCCCCACTCGACGGGCCAGTTGTACGCCGCCCACCGGCCCTCGTTGAGCTTGCGCTGCCAGGCTCGGCGGCGCTCCATCGAACCCATGATGCCGCCGCTGCCCGCCCCGGCGATGTCGTCTCCATCTTCCGCGTCGGGGTCGCTGGTGGCCCACTCGGCCAGGAACTTCGGGAGGTTCTCGTCGAGCCATGCCGTCAGCTCGTCGCGGAACGTTTCGTCCTCGACCGAGTACGAGAAGTCCATGCGGGTGAGACTACCTCGCCCCACCGGTCGATGTTGAAGCCGGTGCCACTCGCAAGACGCGGGATTCATTCACATCTCGAGTACCCAGTCAGTGTCAATTGGTGTCTATACCGTCCAGATCATCACCGATTGATGCAAGATCCGCGGTCAAACCGGCGGACGATTCCGCCCATCGAGGCTGGCCAGGCTTCGAGTTGGCCAGCTCTGCTGATCCTGAGGGCGCAGGTGGGTTCACCGGGCTGTCAAGGTAGAGCGTGACTTGATAATCCTTGGACGATCGCGCGTACGTGCGCGTCGAGTTGCCGCCCGTCACGAACTGACCCGCAGGCGTTTGGTTCATCTGCGTCGGAAAGAAGGTGCCGACAGACAGCCGAGCCGTGATCCCGCGCTCGGTCGTCAGGCCAACCTCGACATACCAGTCTCTGCCGTCAGATTGATCAATCGCAGATGTGATGGTGTAGTTCGGCAGCAGCCTCTTGGCGGCGACCGCTAGCGCATCAGTTCGAGCCGATCTGGCTCGTGTCGCGAGCTTTGGCATCTCGGGACGCGGTGGTAGCCCGAGATTCTCTTGTGACCCATCGACAGGGACGACCGACATCGAGGGGACGGGTGGAGCAGTGCTCGGGCTAGCGCTAGCCGAGGGCGCTGGCTGGGTGGGCGTGACTGGCCGTGACGCCTGCTCGACGGCACTGGACCGGCTGCGACCAGCAACGAGGAGCACACTCGCAGCCAGGATGGCCATGACTCCAAATCCGACAATCCATACAACTCGACTGTGGTGCATTTCTAAACCCCTTTAACAGCTTGCAACGTAGGTAGCGAGCCAATTCATACAGCGACCTGACGGATCGATCACGCCCCATGGCTGAGAGACGTATCCAACCTGGCCAAGGTAGCCGATGTATGACGCCGTGCCAAGAACTACGTAATACTGGCAATAGGGGCCAAAGTACCCGTTCGGGAAACACCCTCCACTGTGTTGATTGATCTGGAACTGAATCTTTCCCCACGTATCGGCCCCGACTGTCCCATCAACGAACAGACCATTCCAAAACTGGAACTGGCCGACCGCATTCTTTGTGTTGGGGCCGAAGATCTTGTCCCAAGTACCTGGGTTGTAGCTATTGAGGATGAGGAAAGCCTGGACACCGCTAGTCAACTCTGAACTCGCGCTTGTCCAGGTACCAACCCAGCACAAATTTCCCCATGAGGTCCCGATGGCGTAAAGACCTGTCGCGATCGTGTCGCAGCCAGCGGGATTGCCAGCCGGGAAGGCGTAGGCAGGTGACGCCGTTGGCACCAGAAGCAACGTTGCCGTCGCCGCGGCAGCGATGAACCTGCGTGTACGCTTCATGATGCCGGAACGTTATCAGGAGTGGATGGGGACGTCAATACTCCCTTGTTGACGCATGTTCGATGCGTGTCAAACCGCTATACCCCGCTTGGTGAACGACCCCGCGCCGCGTCTCGCAAAGCGTCCGACCAGTCTAACCTGACACCGACGTCAGTTATCTCGACACACGAAGGCGCCGGACGCACGGCCGCCGTGAGGCACGAGCTTGCGAGCGAGGCCCTGCGCGGCGGACAAGAGCGAGACGGCGGGGCCTGGCCCGGGTGCGCAAGTGGAGTTCACGTTCAGCGACGAGCAGGAGCAGTTGCGGGCCGCGGTGCGCGACTTCCTCGACCGCGAGGCGCCGCCGGCCTACGTCCGCAGCATGCTCGACGATTCCGGCGGCATCACCAGCGCGATGTGGGCCAAGGTCGTCGAGCTCGGGTGGACCGGCATGCTCGTGCCGGTCGAGCACGGCGGGCTCGGCATGGGCCTGGTCGATCTGCTCCCCGTGCAGGAAGAGATGGGGCGCACGACGTTCGCCGGCCCGTTCTTCTCGTCGGCGGTGCTCGCCACGTTGGCCGCGTCGCGGCTCGGCTTGCACGACCGGTTGCGGGCGCTGGCGACCGGCGCCACCCGCGGCGCGGTCGCACTGGACGAAGCGGGCCACGGCGACGTGGTCGATCGGGTGCGGACGCGAGCTAGCCGCAAGACGGGACGGTGGCTCCTCCATGGCGAGAAGCCGGTCGTGCTCGATGGGCACACGGCTGACTGGGTGCTCGTCGTGGCGCGCACGCAAGCGGGCATCGGAACGTTTGCGATCGAGGCGCCGGGCAAGCGCGGGCTGGCCGAGCCCGTGCCGACGTGGGACCCGACGCGCAAGGTGGCGCGCCTCGTCCTCGACGGTGTCGACGCCGAGCCGGTCGGCTCCGACGAGGACCAGACCGCGGCGTGGCGCCGGGTCGTCGACGACGCCTGCATCGCCCTGTGTGCCGAGCTGATCGGCACGATGGAGGCCGCCAACGGGCTCGCCGTCGAGTACGCCAAGTCGCGCGTGCAGTTCGATCGTCCCATCGCCACGTTCCAGGTCATCAAGCACAAGGCCGCCGACATGCTCCACCGCCAAGAGCTGGCACGGGTCGGCACGCACTACGCGGCCTGGGCATCCGACACCGACGACTCCGCCCGTGAGCAGGCCGCGGCGATGGCGAAGGCGTTCGTCGCCGAGGCCGCCAACTACGTCACCAGCGAGTGCATCCAGATCCACGGCGGTGTCGGCTTCACGTGGGACTGCGACGCGCACCTCCTCTACAAGCGGGCCAAGCAGAACGACCTGCTTCTTGGCTACCACGGCATCCACCGCGAGCGCGTTGCCGACCTCGTCCTCGGCTGAAGGCGAGGTTCTCGGTCAGCGCTCGGGGACGGAGACGATCCAGCGGGGGGCGTCAGCGCCGAGACGGGCCTCGAGCTCGTCGGCGGGAAGCGGTCGGCTGAACAAGAAGCCTTGGCCCCGCGTGCAGCCGAGTCCGGCGATGGCGTCGGCTTGTCCGACCGACTCGATGCCCTCCGCCGTGACGGTGAGGTCGAGCGCGGCGGCAAGGGTGATGCTCGCCTCGACGATCGCATGGTCGTGGGCGTTGTCGAGCATCCCGTGGACGAAGCCCTTGTCGACCTTGATGTGGCTGATCGGGAGCCAGCGCAACGCGTCGAGCGACGAGTAGCCGGTGCCGAAGTCATCGATCGCAATGGCCAGGCCATGGTCGCGCAGGTCGGCGAGCGAGGAGACGGTCGCGTCGCGGTCGAGATGGATGGTGCTCTCGGTGAGCTCGATGCCAAGAGGAACCTCGTTCGTGCCCGCCTGCGCGCTCTTGATGACGGCGACGGTGTCTGGCCGGGCAAGATGCACGGCAGAGACGTTGACCCACAACGTCAGCGGGGCCGGCCGCCGCTCGTTCCAGCGGGCCACGCGGCGCAGAGCAGTCGCAAGGACCCAGCGGTCGATCTCGACGACGATCCCGGCGTCCTCGGCGACGTCGATGAACTCACTCGGGAAGAGGAGCCCTCGCGCCGGGTGCTGCCATCGCGCTAGCGCTTCGATGGCGACGACCTCACCGGTCGCGAGGTCGACGATCGGTTGGTAATGGACGTCGAGCTCGCTCCGTTCGAGGGCAATGCCGAGGTCGCGTTCGGTCCCCCGCCGGAGGTGATGGACCTCTCGAAGGTGGTCGTCGAAGAAGACGCTGCGGTTCCGGCCCGACGCCTTGGCCCGGTAGAGGGCGGCATCGGCATCGCGGATGAGTTGTTCGGGATCGTCCCGCCCGAGCGTGCCGATCGCGATCCCGACGCTCGCCGTCGTGACCAGCGAGACGAGGCCGTGCTCGATCGGGTCGGCCACGAGCGCCCGCACCCGTTCTGCAAGCTTGAAGGCGGTGCCGGGGATGGCAACGTCGGGAAGCGCGACGACGAACTCGTCACCGCCGATGCGGGCCACGGTGGCGATGCCCGATTCGGGTGTGGCGAGCCGCTCCGCGACCGCGCAGAGCACGCGGTCACCGAGGTCGTGACCGTGGGTGTCGTTCACGACCTTGAACCGATCGAGGTCGACGAACAGCACGGCGATCGAGCGCGGGATGTCGTCGCCCAGCGCGGCAACCTGTTCCACGAACGCCCGGCGGTTCAGCAGACCGGTCAGGGGATCATGCAGCGCCTGGAACTGCAGCCGATCGACGTAATCGGTCCGCTCGATGGCGAGGCCCGCGAGCCGCGCGCCGAGCACGTACAGCGCCCACTGCTCGATGCGGGGCTCGCCCGGGTCGAAACGCAGGAAATCGACGGTGCCGATCATCGTGCCGTCGCCGGTCGAGGAGAGGATCGGGACCGTCCAGCACGAGCGGTACCGGTGTCGTTCGAGGACGGGACGCAGGTCTTCCCACAGCGGGTCGCCGAGCATCTCGGGCGAGACGACCTCCGAAGCGCGCTGGACCGCCTCGCCCATGGTGAGATGACCCCGCGTCGCGGGCGTGCCGTCGATGGCGTGGGCGAGGTCGGCGGGGACGTTCGGTGCGGACGCGACGTGGACCTCGCCGTCGCGGATGAGCGTGATGATGCAGTCGCCGCCGTCGCCGTGCCGTTCGACGAGGCGGGCGATGTCGTCCAGCGTCTCGCTGAGGGCCGGGTTGCGGACGAGCCGTTCGAGGACGGCGTACTCGTCGTTGGCCAGCGCTTGGGCGCGCTGCTCCTCGTCGATGTCGCGGATCTCGAGGACCATGCACTCGTACTCGGGATCGTCGAGCAGGTTGACGCCCGTCACGACCATCTGGCGGGGGGTGCCGTCGCCGCGCACGATCCGGTAGACCGCCGGCCCGCGCCGCCCGCTGTAGGTCTCGAGGCCGACAAACGAGTCGAGTACGCGGTCGGCATCGTCGGGATGCACGAACGAGAAGGGTTCCTTGCCCCGCCAGTCGTCGAGCGCGACGCCGAGCATGCCCGCGAGCCGATCGTTGCCCCAGAGGATGCGGATGTCGGCATCGAAGGCGACGACGCCGTGGTCGAGCGCGCCCCAGCGCGCTTCGTAGCGACGCTCTCGTTCAGCGATGGCGCGGTCCTTCTCGACCTCTTCCCGCACGGCCCCAAGGGTACGGGCTGGCAGTGGCGTGCGCTCGGGTCGGGTCCGATCAGACGATGCCGGTGGCGATGTGGTCCTCCAGCTCGCTGCCGGTCAAACCGACCAGCCCGCACCAGATGTCTTCGTTGTGCTCGCCCAACTGGGGTGCGCTCGACGGTTCGATGGTCTCCTCGCCGGTGAACCGCGGGAAGGGCGCCTGCTGGCGCACGGGACCGATGGTCGAGTCGTCGATGGTGATGAGGTCGTGGCGAGCGATCATGTGCTCGTCGGCTGCGATGTCGGCCGCGGTGTACGCGGTCGCGACGGGGACGTCATGCTCGACGCACGCCGCCTCGATCTCGGCGGCGCTCAGGGTGCGCGTCCACGCCGCGACGAGGTCGTTGATCTCGTCCGAGCGCTGGGCTCGATCGGCGAGGCGGCCGAAGCGCGGGTCGCTGGCAAGGTCGGGCCGGTCCATCGCGGCGCACAGCCGCCGGAAGTTGGTGTCAGAGCCGGCGACGATGCACACGAACCGGCCGTCGGCGCTGGGGTAGTTGTCGAGGGGCGCCGAGTTGGCGAGCCGGTTCCCTTCCCGCCCGCGGACGAGGCCGAGCTTGTCGTAGGCGGCGATGGTCCATTCGAGGACGCGCAGCACCGAACCGTAGAGGCATGCATCGATGACTGCGCCCCGCCCTGCGCGTTCGTCGCGGCCCGCGTCGCGCCGGTAGAGCGCGGCTGTGGCGGCCTGGGCGGCGAACACGCCGGTGAGGTAGTCGCTTATCGTCACGCCGACGCGCACGGGGGGTCGGTCGGGGTAGCCGGTGAGATGGAGGAGACCGCCGTAGCCGATGCCGAGCCGGTCGAGGCCGGGGCGGCTGGACTTCGGGCCGTCCTGGCCGAACACCGAGATGCGCACCATCACGATCCGCGGGTCGAGATCGTGCGGTCCGATGTTCCACTTCTCCATGGTGCCGGGCCGGAAGTTCTCGCAGATCACATCGGCATGCTCGCCGAGCCGGCGGAACAGCTCTTGCCCGGCCGGCTGGCGGAGGTCGCAGGTGACGCTCTTGCGCCCCCGCCCCTCGACTGCCCAGAACAGCGAGTAACCGGGATCGTCGGGCCCGTGGTTCTCGCCGGTGCCAGCCGTGCCCGACCCGTCGCGCCGCACGAACGGCCCGATGGCGCGCATGAAGTCGCCCGCCCCCGGCTGCTCGACCTTGATGACCTCCGCCCCCTGCTCGCCGAGCAGGCCGGCGCAGAACGGGGCGGAGATGCGCGTGCCGGCATCGATGACCCGGACGCCGGTCAACGGTCCACTCATGCGGTCATTTGATCACGAGCTCCGCGGGGTGGCTCGGGCGCGAGCCGCGAGCACCTTCACGACGTCGCCGCTTCCACCGGCGCGCAGCTCGGGGCCGGCGAAGAGCAAGCCCTTCGCCCCGCAGTTCGGGCAGCCGAGGGGGAACACGTGACCTTCGCCCGCCGCGCTCTCGTACCGGATCATGCCGCCGATGAGGACGCCGTTGGCCGGGTGGTACTTGTCGCATTCGAGGCAGCAGATCTCGTCGTACTCGATGCAGAAGCCCATCGAGGTGTAGCCGGCGTCTTCGAGCTCGAGCACCGAGTTGGTGAAGCTGAAGCGGGAATCGACGGCGTGCGGTCCAGCAGTGTGGGTGGGGGACATGGGAGCAACCTTTCGTGTCGCTCGCTGCCACGCTCGCGCGACGAGCGGCAGCGCCTCGGCACTCCACCCGCTGCGGCCCGACAGGATATCGGCCGCGGTTGCACCGATGGCGGACCCAGGCTCCAGTTGCCCGGGGGGCTGCGCCCCCACGCGCTCTCCGCTGACGCTCCGAGCGCTCCCCATCGCCGGCGGGCTCCCTGGCGGTCGCGCCGCCGGCCGGCGCTTGCCGCATAGCCAACAACTTGTCGATCTGTGGCCGCAAGCGCCTAAGCAGGCGGCGTGTAGATCTGACGGGGCGTCAGGTCCCGTCGTACACTGACCCGATGGACCTGCGGTTCACGGCCGAGGAGGAGGCGTTTCGGGACGAGGCGCGCACCTATCTCGAAGCCTTGCTCGGCGGGGAGTTCGCCGACGTCCGCGGGCGGGGCGGGCCGGGTGACGAGCACGCGTGCTTCGAGGAGCGCCTCGCGTGGGAGCGCCGCTTGGGCGCGGACGGGTGGTCGTGCGTCGGCTGGCCGGCCGAGCACGGCGGGCGCGAGCTGCCGATCCATCTTCAAGTGATCTGGTACGAGGAGTACGCGCGAGCCGGAGGTCCGGGCCGGCTGGGCCACATCGGCGAGGGCCTGATCGGCCCGACGCTCATCCACTTCGGTTCACCCGGCCAGCAGCGGAGGTTCCTGCCCAAGATCCGCCTCGGCGACGAGCTGTGGTGTCAGGGCTACAGCGAACCGAACGCGGGAAGCGATCTGGCGAACGTCCAGACCCGAGCCGAGCTCGACGGCGACCAGTTTGTGATCAACGGCCAGAAGGTGTGGACCTCCGGGGCGCAGACCAGCGACTGGTGCTTTCTGCTCGCACGGACTGACCGTGCGGCCCGCAAGCACCACGGCATCTCGTTCCTCCTCCTCGGCATGGATGCCCCCGGCATCGAGATCCATCCGATCGTGCAGCTCACCGGCACGTCGGAGTTCAACGAGGTCTTCCTCTCCGACGCTCGCACGCCCGCAGATCTCGTCGTCGGCGGCGTGAACAACGGCTGGAGGGTGGCGATGGGCCTGCTCTCCTTCGAGCGGGGCGCGTCGACGCTTGCCCAACAGTTCGCGTTCGAGCGGGAGCTGCGTGCCATCGTCGACACCGCGCGAGCGAACGGCCTCGCGGCCGATCCGGCGTGGCGCCAGCGGTTGGCAGACCTGCACGGCCGGCTCGAGATCATGCGGTGGAACACGCTCCGCATGTTGACCAACGCCGGCAATCCCGAGCTGTCGCGCGAGGCATACGTCGGCAAGCTCTACTGGGCCCGGCTGCATCGCGATCTCGGCGAGGCGTTCGTCGACGTGCTCGGTGTGGACGGACTGCTGTGCCAGCAGGGCGTGAAGGAGGAGGGCTCGATCATCGACGATTACGCACTCACTCCGGCGCAACGGCTGTTCTTGTTCACACGGTCGGACACGATCTACGGCGGCTCCAACCAGATCCAGCGCAACATCATCGGTGAGCGGGCGCTGGGTCTGCCGCCCGAACCCAAGCTCTGACTGAACAGGCCGACGGAAAGGCTGCGCCATGCCCGCTCCGACCCCCGGTTACGTGCCGGGCCACCAACTTCTCGAAGGCAAGACCGTCGTCGTGACCGCGGCGGCAGGAACCGGCATCGGCTTCGCGGTGGCGCGCCGTTGCGCCGAAGAAGGCGCCAGGGTGCTGATCTCTGACATCCACGAGCGCCGCCTGGCCGAGGCCGTCGATCGGCTCGCGGAGCTCACCGGTTGGACGGCGCCATCGGTGCTGTGCAACGTGACATCCGAGGAGGATGTGCAGCGGCTCTTCGATCGCGCGATCACCGATCTCGGTCATGTCGACGTCGTCATGAACAACGCCGGCCTCGGCGGCACCGCCAAGCTCGTCGACATGACCGACGAGCAATGGTTCTCGGTCCTCGAGGTCACGCTCACGGGAACCATGCGCACCACCCGTGCCGCGCTGCGCCACATGACCGAGCGCGGCACCGGCGTGATCGTCAACAACGCTTCAGTTGTGGGTTGGCGTGCGCAGGACGGCCAGTGCCACTACGCCGCCGCCAAAGCCGGGGTGATGGCGCTCACGCGATGTGCGGCGATCGAGGCCGCCTCCTCGGGCGTGCGCATCAACGCCGTGGCGCCGAGTCTGGCCATGCACCCGTTCCTGGCCAAGGTCACCACCGAAGAGCTCCTCGATGAGCTCACCGCCCGTGAGGCGTTCGGCCGGGCAGCAGAACCGTGGGAGGTCGCCAACGTCATGGTCTTCCTGGCGAGCGACTACTCGTCCTACATGACGGGCGAGGTCGTGTCCGTGAGCTCTCAGCACCCGTGACTTTCCGCCGGCGATGATCCGCCGGCGCCCACCGGAGCGCGTCACTGCTTCAAGCCGTATTCTTGGCCTTCACATGGAAGGGCGTCGTTGGTGATCACCGTCGACCAGGCACTCGATCGGCTCATCGAGTCGTGCCCCTCCTTCCTCGGCGCGACCGATCTCTACGAGTACATGCAGTGGTCCGAGGAAGAGGACACGCCCGACCCGTTCGTCCGCGTCGCGACCTTCGCCCAACACGTCGTGAGGTTGGCCGAAGCCGGCGATGCCGACGATCTGCCCACCGTCTTCACGACACTCGATCAGCTCATCGAAGAGGGCGATCCCGACACCGTCGAGTTGGTTCGGCTCGGCTTCGTCGAGAGCTTGCAGAACATCTGCTCGCATGAGGACGTGAAGGTCACCGCGAACGACATCCTTCCGTTGCTCGGGCCGGCGGCCACAGACGTGTGGATCGAGCTCGAAGCGCTGTGGGCCGCCGCGTCGCAGTCGTTGCACGATGTCCCCCGAGCGTCCGAAGGCGACTACCTCGGCGTCGACGATCCCAACCTGAAGCTCTACCTCCGCATCGGCAAGCGGCGCCTGCCAAACGGCTCGCTGGTCAGCGCCACCGACATCCTTCGCTACGAGACGGCCGTCGCCGATGCCACCTGGCGCTCGCCGGAAGCACGCCGGCGCGTCAACGTCACGTCGCTCGTCGTCGGCCTGGCCCTGGCGCTCGCCCTGGCGATAGCGATCTTCCGGTAGCGCTACGGCACGACCGTCGCCGACCAGGTCGTGCGGTCAGTCGGTGCATAGGGGCCATCGGTCGTGTACCGGACCTTCCACCACGTTGCGCCTCCATAGGCCGCTGCGATGTCGCCGGGAAGCTCGACGGTGATGCGCACGATCCGGTCGTTGTACTTCGAGCAGCTTCCTCCGAAGTTCCCAGGTTGGGGGTTGCCGGGTTGGCAGTTGGTGCCGTTGCCCCAGAGGTCGATCGCGTTGGACAGCGTGCCGACATACGCGACAGAGACCGTCCCGCTGGTGGCTGGACCGCGGCCGCCGAGCGGCGGCACGTCTGAGCACGCGTCGATGCTCTCCGTCGGGCTCCAGCACGGAGCCTCCCAGGTGAACGGGACCGGGAATCCGGCGGGGTCCAGAACCTGCAGAGCGCGAGCGCCTTCGCCGGGGTCCCAAAGCTCGATCTGCAACTGCTCACCGCTGTTCGACGTGTCGGTCATCGCGACGTTGAACGCGGCTTGCGCTGCCACCCTTCCGCTCGGGTTGTTTGCGAAGAGGCCGAGGTAGTCGTAGCCGAACACGACCGGACAAGACGCGCTGAACAAGACGACGTCAGTCGGGTCGGCCGAGCACGCCGATCCTGCCGTGTCCCACGTGAACCCCGTGCCGTTGGTGACGCGAATTGCGAAGGAGTTCATGCCGTCGCGGTCTGCTGAGGTTCCGCTCGTCTGCACCTGCACGAAGTAGGTGCTGCCCGGCGGACCATCGATGGATGCGAAGTTGAACCAGCCGTTGCACGTCGCGCTCGTGATAGGGCCGGCGACGATGCTGCCATCGCCTGGTTCGGGACCGTCGTCTCGCCGCAATGTGAACGATGTGGTGAACGTGCCGCCGCCATTGTCCTTTGTGCTGCCCGAGGTGCAGTACCCCGGGTCGAAGATCTGCACGCCGAAAGGCCCTGTTCCTTCGGACGGGAGCCGGATGCCGTAGAAGTAGCCGTCGGGCCGGTACTCCGGGTTGGTCACCGTGTTGGCGCCGACGCATGCCGACCACGTTCCTCCGCCGTTGCCGGCCGTCGAGCTGAAGTTCGCATCGGAGATGGTGCTGATGCGGTCGCCGTTCTCTTTCGATGCGCACGGACCGCTGACCGACAGCCAGTAGTTGTCGACGTAGTAGCCGGAACGCATGATCTGGTTGCCGGTGCCGAGGAAGTTGCGCGCCCCACCGAGCAGGGTCTGGGGCGCCAGTTCGGGCGGAGGCGGCGGAGCAGTTGTGGTCGTTGTCGACGGCGATGTGGTGGTCGTGGTGTCGAGCGAGGTCTCAGTCGAGGTTGTCGTTGTTGTGTCTGGCGGTGGCGGCGGGGGAGGAGGAACCGTACAAGCCGCGACCACGACGGCTCCGGCCACCAAGACCAGCACGAGGGTGTTCCGCCGCCGCTTCTGATACACCACCGACCTCTTGGAACCAGGTGACGGCAGGCTAGCAAAGCTTTCACCTACCGGCGTCTGGCGGCCGCCTTCTCGACAGGTACCGCCCCGCCATCCGGCCGCCCACCCGGATCGCGGCCTGAGCAGTCGTGGGCTTGTGTTCGGGATCGGCAGCGTTGGCATCAGACTGGGCTCGCCCCTGCCAGTAGCCGCGGATCGTGCCGATCGGGATCGACACGAGTGCGCACACCAACAACCAGAGGACGAAGAAGTACGTGATCACCAACAACTTGTAGAACGGGTTGATGGCCTTGGGCCACAGCCACGGGAGCATCGCCGCGTAGGCGAGCGCGGCGACGACGAAGCAGAAGATGAACGAGGGGTCGCGCCAGAGCGGTCGTAGGAACCACTGCCGCTTCCTGGTCTGGTGCGCCACCGCAGCAATGTAACGCCCGAGGCGGCGCTCGGAGCGCCGCCTCGGTGAGGAAGTGAGAGGTGCCGGCTGTCGCGTCAGCGGTTCACGAGCCCCCGGTGAGCTCGTCGCGGGCTTCGTCGTCGGCTTTGCTCGCACCTTTGGTGCTGTGCCCGCTGGTGTTGTGCCCGTTGGTGCCGTTGGCCCCGGCCAGAAGGGTGCGGGCCATCTGCAGACCGGCCACACCTTGGCTCAGGGCCTGGGCGAGCGTGTCGCTCAGGCCCTGGGCACCGTTGAGGACGATCATCTGATCGATGTCGCCGAACGGCTTCGCAGCCGCCTCGACGATGGAGGGCCAGTTCTCGGCCAGTTGCTGGCCGATGACCGCGTCCTGGTTCTCGGCGAGGGCGTCGGCCCGAGCTTTGATCGCTTCGGCCTCGGCCATGCCCTTCGCTCGCACGGCCTCGCCTTCGGCCTTGCCCTTCGCTTCGGTCGCGTACGCCTCGGCCTGGCCCACCTGCTTGGTCGCTTCGGCGTTGGCGTGCGCTTCGAGTTGGACCCGCTCGGCTTCGGCCGCGGCTTGCAGCCGCACCTGGTCGGCGTTGGCGGACGCCTCCACCTTCACCTTGTGGGCATGGGCCTCGGCGTTGAGCTGGACCTCTTGGCGTTCAGCTTCGGCGTTGGCGATCTTGGCGTCACGATCGCCTCGGGCCAGCGTGACCATCTCGTACGCCTTGGCGTCGGCCGGCTTGCGCACCGCGGCTTGCAGGCGCTGCTCTTCACGCTGCGCCTCGAGCTCGGCCACCTTGGTCTGCTCGACCACGACCTCCTGGATCGCCTGCGCCTCGGACTTCGGTCCCGCCTGGCGGGCCTTGGCCGCCGCCTCGTTGATCTCGGCGGAGTAGGCCGCCTGCTGCACCTGGCTGTCGCGGCGGGCGTTGGCCTTGCGGGCGTCGGCCTCTTGCTCACGCTTGGTCGCGGCCTCGTCGGCTTCAGCTTGCGCGATCCGAGCCTGCGACTCGACGGCCGCGGCATGGGGCCGGCCGAGGTTGGTGATGTAGCCGGTGGGGTCGTCGATCTCCTGGATCTGCAACGAGTCGACGATCAGTCCGAGCTTCTCCATCTCGGTGCCCGACGACGCTCGGGTGAGCTCGGTGAGCTTCTCGCGGTCACGGATCATCTCCTCGACCGTCATGTTGCCGACGATGGCGCGGAGGTGACCGGAGAACACGTTGTGCACCCGCTGGTTCATGTCGGCCTGCTGGTCGAGGAAGCGGCGGGCAGCGTTGGCGATCGACGCGGTGTCGTCGCCGACCTTGTAGATGACGACCCCCCGGATGCCGAGCGGGATGCCCTGGTGCGTCACGCACTCGATGGCCAGGTCGGCCTCTCGAAGGTCGAGCGACAGCCGCCGCACCACCTGGAACGCCGGGATCACCAGCGCCCCGCCGCCGGTGATGATGCGGAAGTTCATGCCCTCGACCGCGTGGCCGCCGTGAGCGCCGAGCCCGCTGATGACCATGGCCTCGTTCGGCTCGGCGACACGCCAGAGGACCTTCAAGAGGATGACGAATACGACGATGATGGTGAGACCGATTCCGGCCCAGATCCAAGTGTCCATTGCGGTTCCTTCCCGCTACATACGGGTGACGACGACAGTGCGAGGGGGGTGGTACTCGACGACGACGATGCGCTCGCCGGTCGGGATCTCTTCGCCGTTGTCGGCGGCGTAGGCATGGAAGTGCTCGGTGCCGCCCCGCACGGGGACCATCACCTCGCCGATGGCACCCGGGCGGATGCGCCCGGAGACCCTTCCCATCTTCCCGATCATCCTGTCGTCAGGCATCCACGCTCCTGAGGCCGTTGTTCGTGTCATGATCCCACGAAATGCGGCTCGGGGAGCTTGTCACCTGACCAAAAGCGCTCTGCGCCCTTTTCGCATCACTTGCGCGGTCGGTCGGCGAACTTGGCGCGATCTTGACGTTGCACCGCGATCAACGCGAGACGATCACGCTCGAGCCGTGGCCGAAGAGGCCTTGGTTGACCGTGATGCCCGCCGTCGCGCCATCGACCTGCCGGCCGTCAGCTTGACCGCGCAGCTGCCACGTGAGCTCGCAGACCTGTGCGATGGCCTGCGCGGGTATCGCCTCGCCGAAGGAGGCCAGCCCGCCGCTCGGGTTGACCGGGACGCGGCCGCCGACCGCCGTGTCGCCGTCGCGGATGAGCCGCTCGGCCTCGCCTTCTTTGCAGAGTCCGAGGTTCTCGTACCAATCGAGCTCGAGCGCGGTCGACAGGTCGTACACCTCGGCCAGATCGATGTCGTCGGGGCCGATGCCGGCCTCCTCGTAGGCCGCGAAGCCGATGGCATCGCGAAATGCTCGCTCGGGCGGCGCCACGACGGCTGCGGAGTCGGTCGAGAAGTTCGGCATCTCGATGATCGTCTGCGGATAGGTCGGTGTCACCGTCGAGATGGCTGCGATGCGTACGGGCTTGGCGTCGCGCTTGCGCGCGTACTCCATCGACGACAGCACGAGCGCGGCGCCACCGTCGGATGTCGCGCAGATGTCGAGCAGCCGCAACGGGTCGGCGACCGTCGGGGAGGCCATCACGTCTTCGATGGAGACCGCTTTGCGGTAGCGGGCGTTCGGGTTGGCCAGACCGTGCTTGGCGTTCTTCACCTTGACGAGCGCGAAGTCTTCGCCGGTCGCGCCGTAGAGCTCCATGCGCCGGCGCGCGTACAGGGCGAAGTAGGTCGGGTTGGTCGCGCCGAGGAGTCGGAACCGCAGCCAGTCAGGGTCGTCGGGGCGGTCACCACCGACGGGTGTGAAGAACCCCTTCGGCGTGGTGTCGGCGCCGACAACCAGCGCGACGTCGCAGAGCCCGGCGAGGATCTGCGCTCGCGCGATGTTCAAGGCTTGCGCGCCGGATGCGCACGCCGCATAACAGGACGCGACGCGGTTGCCTTTCCAGCCGAGCGCCTGGCTGAACGTGGCACCCGCGATGAAGCCGGGGTAGCCGTTTCGGATCGTGTCGGCGCCGGCGACGTACTGGATGTCGTCCCACGAGAGGCCGGCGTCACGAAGCGCGGCCCGGGCGGCCTCGATGCCGTACTCGACGAAGCTGCGTCCCCACTTGCCCCACGGGTGCATACCCACACCCAACACGGCGATCTGTTTGTCGTTGTTCACGCTGGCGCTCCCGTCTCGACGAGTCGCCACTTCCAGACGAGGTATTCGTGCTCGTCGTCCTCGAAGAGCGTGTCGACGACGAGCTCGACGTCCATGCCCGCCTTCAGGTCGTCGACCGAGGTGCCGGGCACCATCTGGCCCAGCACGACGAGTTGCTCGTCGGCCAACTCGACCGCGGCGATCGCGAACGGTTCGAACGGGTCGCTCGTCGGCACGAACGGAGGAGGCGGTTGGTAGCAGTTGTTTGTGAAGCTCCACACGCGGCCACGGCGGCTCAGCGCGACATCGTCGAACTCCCGGCCGTCGCACGCGGGGTTCTTGCAGAAGTAGCTCTCGCGCGGGAACGCGTACGTGCCGCAACTTCGGCAGCGGGTGCCGAGCAGAGCGGGCTCGTCGCCCTCGGTCGTGAACCAACCCTCGACTGCGGGTACTCGGGTCTTGGCCGGCACGGTGCCTCCTGATCGGGTCGTCGCGGCGCGTCGTGTGTTCGGATCGGCGCCGCCACGGTACCGCAGCACCACCAAATCTGACGAGTCGTCAGCTTCGGCGGTTGCTCAAGGAGCTTCGCAGGCGCGGTGGAGTCGGGCCTCGGAATCTCGGAGCTCGCGGGCGTGCCCGAGGAAGCGGAACTCGTCGCGGGCCCGCTCGAACAAGGGGATGGCGCTGGTGGTCATGCCGCGGGCCTCGGCGATCTTGGCCAGCTCGAGGGTGGTCTGTGCCTCGGCGGGGCGGCACGCGAGCCGCCCGAACGTGAGGCCTGCTTCGGTGCAAAGCGGCTCGGCGACTCCCTCCGCGCCCTGGGCGCGCCAGAGCGCGCAGATGCCGAGGTCGACGCACGCGCGCAGATAGGTGCTGCGCGCTCGATCCACCGCGGCGGTGCCGACGAGGAGGAAACGCTCGCCGTCGGCGACGTTGCCCGTGTCGAGGCAGAGGCGGCTGAGGGTCAGCGCGAGGGCGGCGGTGCTCTGGGACGACCACGCGCCCATCGCGCCGGCCGCCGGCTGGGAGAGCCGCTCGAGCGTTCGGTGGGCCAGCGCGATTCCCTCGAGCATCCGTCCCTGCATGGCGAGCACGACCGAGCGGTCGGCCTCGAGGGTGGCAACGTGGAACTCGCTGTGGATGCGATCGGTCACCGACGACGCCGCGTTCAGGAGATGGTGCGCGCCTTCGTAGTCGCCCCGGATGGTGTTGAGCTCTGACCGGCCGCGAATCGCAGCGAGACGCGTCAGGTCCGGCTTGTCCGGCGCCTCGAGCGTCGTGAGCAAGGTCCAGGCGTCGCCGTAGCGTCCGAGCAACATCTCGACCTCGACGAGCCGAAGTGAGAACCAATCGGCACCACCGAGCTCTCGGAGGTGAGATCCTTCGTCGATCCTGTAGCGCTCCAGCCCGTACTCGAGATAGCGGCACGCGGTGGAATAGGCGTCGAGCTCCGCGTACGCGGCGCCGATCATGAGCGAGGTCGCCGGCACGAAGGCTCGGAGTCGCGGGTCGCGATCGAGCGTGGCGGCCAGCGCGTCGCCTTCTGCGACGATCGTGGGGAAGCGCCCGTTCCGGTACGCGTCACGGAACTGCCGGTAGATCTCGGGCTGGCGCGGCTCCACCCCTCTTGTCTACCGGTCTCGGGCTGCTGTCGCTCAGCGGGTCGGATCAGTCGGGGAGCATCGGCATCGTCCAGCCGGGGTCGCGACCCAACAACACGGCACGGGTGACCGCGGACGAGCCGAAACGGGCGCGCACGGCGTCGAGCGTCTCGTCGAGCGATGTCGCGCTCTGGCGGTCGAACGGCAACGCGAGCTGGATCGCGCGGTCATCGCCGAGGTTGGCGACGGAGATGCCGAGCAGCGTGAGGCCCCGCTCGCGGATGAGCGGTTGCGTCTCGGCGAGCAGTTGCCGGCATTGGCTGAGGATCGTGGGCGTGTGCGCGGTCGGCCGGTCGAACGTGTGCGAGCGAGTGGCCCGGGAGAAGTCGTCGAACCGCAGACGGAGTGTGATCGTGCGGCCGACGCGGTGCGCCCTGCGCATGCGGCCGGTTACGCGATCGACGAGTGACACGAGCACCGCGTCGACGTCGTCGGGGGTTCGGCTTCGCCACCCGAGCGCGCACTGTGAACCGATCGATCGCCGTCGCCGCCCCACCTGCACCGGACGGGGATCGCGGTTGTGAGCCAGCGCGTGGAGGTGCCGGCCCGACCCCTGGCCGAGCATCGCGACCAACGCTTCCTCGGAGATCATCGCGACCTCGCGCACGGACGTTATGCCGCGGTCGTGGAGCTTGGCTGCGGTCACCTTGCCGACGCCCCAGAGGCGCTCGACGGGCAGCGGGTGCAGGAACTCGCGCTCTCCGTAGGGCGGTACGACGAGCAGGCCGTCGGGTTTGGCGACTCCGCTGGCGACCTTGGCGAGGAACTTCGTGCGAGCGACCCCAACGGTGATCGGGAGCCCCACCCGTTCGTACACGGCTTGCCGCAACCGCGCGGCGATCTCGGTCGGTGTGCCCGCGATGCGGCGCAGCCCGCCGACCTCGAGGAACGCCTCGTCGATCGACAGCGCCTCGACCAACGGGGTCGTTTCAGCGAAGACATCGAACACTGCCTTGCTCGCCTCGCTGTAGGCGCCCATGCGCGGGCGGACGACGATCGCGCTCGGGCACAACCGTCGTGCCTGGCCGCCGCCCATCGCCGTGCGGACGCCGAACGCCTTGGCCTCGTAGCTCGCCGCGAGCACGACACCCGCACCGACGATCACGGGCCTTCCGAGCAACTCGGGGTGGTCGCGCTGCTCGACCGACGCGTAGAACGAGTCGAGGTCCGCATGGAGGATCGTGGCTTCGCCGCGCACGAACATATGTTTGCACATGGGTCGCCTGCATGCCGCCCCCAACCGTGGACTCAGCCGTGGGCAACCGCTACTGGAGACCGGAGGCCGCGAGGAAAGGGGGAATCTCGCCGCCGCCGTGGACGGCGAGGTTGGCGCCGGTGATGTGGCGGGCCAGCGGGGACGCGAGGAACAGGCACGCATCGCCGATGTCGCCGGGCATCGCGAGCCGGCCGAGCGGGATCGTCGCCGCGACGCGAGCCAGTCCCTCGTCATCGCCGTAGTGCAGGCCCGACTGCTCGGTGAGGATGTAGCCGCCCGACACGCAGTTGACCCGAACCTTCGGAGCCCACTCGATGGCGAGCGATTGGCTGAGGTTGAGCAGTCCGGCCTTGGCGGCGCCGTACGCGGCCGACCAGGGACTGGGACGCATCCCACTGAGGCTGCCGATGTTGATGATCGAGCCGCCGCCGTCCTGGTCCTGCATGACCTTGTTCGCCAGTTGCGACAGGTTCAACGGCGCGAGCAGGTTCAGGCGGATGATCGCTTCGGAGAACCGCGGTGACGCGCTCGCCGCCTCGGTCGAAGGTGATCCGCCCGCGTTGTTCACCACGACATCGAGCTGTCCCGACTCGGCGGTCGCGAACAACACCAGGGCCTCGAGTTGGTCGACCTCGCGAACGTCGCACGGGTGGAAGCGGGCCTTGCGGCCGTCGCGCTCGACCGGTGCCTCCGGCTCGTTTCGAGCGGTCACCACGACCTTGGCGCCCGCGTCGAGGAAGCGCTCGGCGATGCCGCGGCCGACGCCCTTGGTTCCCCCGGTGATGAGCACCGTCCGTCCCGAGAGATCGAGTGCCGATTCGAGCGGTGTGGGCATGGACAGCGAACCTCCGAGTGGGTGTGCTCCGAACGTCTGCCATACAGTATCTGACGCCCCATCAGATCGATGCGCCCCTCAGGGGCGGGAGACCAGGGAGTCATGGGAATCACCCAAGCCATCGACGCCAATGGCGTGGCCGAGGTCGTGATGGACCGCCCGCCGGTCAACGCGCTGACCGTCGCCGGCTGGTTCGAGCTGGCCGACACCATCCAGTCGCTCGGCGAGAGGCCCGAGGTGCGAGCGGTCGTCCTGCGGGCCGAGGGGCGGGGTTTCAACGCTGGCGTCGACATCAAGGAGATGCAGGCACCCGAGGGATTCGATGCGCTCATCGGCGCGAATCGGGGATGCTTCGCGGCGTTCGCGGCCGTGTACGAGTGCGCCGTGCCGGTGATCGCCGCCGTGCACGGCTATTGCCTCGGCGGGGGGATCGGCCTGGTCGGCAACAGCGACATCATCGTCGCGTCGGAAGATGCGACGTTCGGGTTGCCGGAGGTCGATCGAGGTGCTCTTGGCGCGGCAACCCATCTCGCGAGGCTCGTGCCCCAGCACAAGATGCGGGCGATGGTCTACACCGCGGCAACCGCGACGGCACACGAGCTGCTGCGTTTCGGCTCGGTGCTCAAAGTCGTGCCGTGCGACGAGTTGCGCGCCGCCGCGTTCGAGGTGGCACAGTCGATCGCCGCCAAGAGTCCGACGGTCATGCGCGCTGCGAAGGAGTCGCTCAACGGCATCGATCTGTGGGATGTGAAGCGCAGCTATCGCTACGAGCAGGGCTTCACCTTCGAGCTCAACCTGTCCGGTGTCTCTGACGAGGCCCGCGACGCGTTCGTGAACAACGACGACTGACACGACTGACTGGAGCGCGATGGCCCGGGTGCCTGACAAGCGGACAACCGAAGACGACGTCGTCGCCGAGCTGCGCGACGGGATGACGATCGGGATCGGCGGGTGGGGCTCACGCCGCAAGCCGATGTCGCTGGTGCGCGCCATGTTGCGGTCGTCGGTGAAAGACCTCACGATCGTGAGCTACGGCGGCCCTGATGTCGGGCTGCTCTGCGCGGCGGGACACGTGCGCAAGGTCGTCTCCGGGTTTGTGTCGCTCGACTCGATCCCGCTCGACGCCCACTTCCGGGTTGCGCGCCAGGCAGGCGCCATCGAGGCGCACGAGCTCGACGAGGGCATGTTCCTCCTCGGCCTGCAGGCGGCGGCATGGCGGGTGCCGTTCCTGCCAACACGGGCTGGGCTCGGCTCCGATATCCCGCGGCTCATGCCGAACATCAAGACGGTGCAGTCGCCCTATCCCGGTCCTGACGGCGGCCCGGGTGAAGAGCTCGTCGCCGTGCCCGCGCTCGACCTCGATGTCTCGCTCATCCACATGAACCGGGCCGATCGGGGCGGGAACGGGCAGTTCCTCGGCTCCGATCCCTTCATGGACGACTGGTTCGCGCTCGCCGCGACCAAGACCTACCTGAGCTGCGAGCAGATCGTCCCGACCGAGGACTTCCCCAAGTACGGCTCGTTCCACACCCAGCGCATCTCGCGGCTGCACGTCGACGGGGTGATCGAGGCGCCGCGCGGCGCCCACTTCACCGAGTGCCTGCCGGACTACGGCCGCGACGAGAAGTTCCAGCGTGACTACTCGCTCGCGGCGGCAACACCCGAAGCGTGGGAGGAGTTCAAGCAGCGGTGGCTCGAGCACGAGAGCGAGAAGGGCTACCAGCACGCCCTTCAAGACCGGGCCGCCGACACCGAGAGCGAGGCCGGACGATGACCGTGGCCGATGCCGCAGGTGCGGGCGCTGTCACGCGCGCCGAGTTCTGCGTGGTCGCGATGGCCGAGTGCTTCCGCGGTGACGGCGAGATGTTGTGCAACCCGATCGGCACGATCTCGATGATCGGTGGCCGGCTCGCCCGCGAGACGTTCGAACCCGACCTCGTGATGACCGACGGGTTCGCCACCTTCACCCAGTCGACGCTGCCTCCGGGCACCAACCCGTACTCTTCGCGAGACGGCCGACTTCACCTCGACGAGGTGGTCGAGGCCTGGAACCCGTACTCGCAGATGTTCACCACGCTCTGGAACGGCAAGCGCCATGTCGTGATGGGCGGCTCCCAGATCGACAAGTACGGCAACCAGAACTTCGCCTGCATCGGTGACTACAACAAGCCCAAGGCCCAGTTGCTCGGGTTCCGTGGCGCGCCGGGCAACACCATCAACCACGTGACGAGCTACTGGATCCCGAACCACAGCCCGAAGGTGTTCGTGGAGAAGGTCGATGTCGTGTGCGGCGTCGGGTACGACCGAGCCCGCGAGCTCGGCCCTGTTGCCAGCCGCTTCCACGAGATCCGCCGGGTCGTGTCCAACCTCGGCACGTTCGATTTCGACACGCCCGACAACCGCATGCGCGTGCGCACGACCCATCCCGGTGTGAGTCTCGACGAGATCGTCGAGGCCACCGGCTTCGAGCTGGCCATCCCCGACGACGTTCCCGACAGCCGGCTGCCGACCGCTGAGGAGCTGCATCTCATCCGCGAGGTGATCGACCCTGACAACCTTCGCTCGACCGAGGTGAAGGGCTGACCGATCGTGACGATGACCCCCTCCGCGCTGCGCACCCGGTTCTGCGATCTCGTCGGTGTCGAGCACCCGATCGTCCAGACCGGCATGGGTTGGGTGTCGGGCGCGCGCCTCACGTCGGCGACCGCAAACGCCGGCGGGCTTGGCATCCTCGCCTCGGCGACGATGACCTTCGACGAGCTGGACGCCGCCATCGCCGAGGTGAGGCGGCGGGCGCCGGGCAAGCCGTTCGGCGTCAACCTCCGGGCCGACCAGCCCGACGTCAACGAGCGCATCGCCCTCCTCGTGCGCCAACAGGTCACCGTGGCGTCGTTCGCGCAGGCGCCGAGCCGGGAGACGATCGCCCGACTGAAGGACCAGGGCGTCGTGTGCATACCCACCATCGGCGCCCGCCGTCACGCCGAGAAGGTCGCGGCCTGGGGGGTCGACGCCGTCATCGCGCAGGGTGCCGAGGGCGGTGGGCACACCGGATCGGTTCCCACGTCGCTGCTGCTGCCCCAGGTCGTCGACACGGTCGACATCCCGGTGATCGGGGCGGGTGGGTTCCACGACGGTCGCGGCCTCGTCGCGGCGCTGGCATGGGGAGCCGATGCCATCGCCATGGGCACGCGCTTCCTTCTCACGAGCGACTCGACCGTGCCCGACGTGATCAAGCAGATCTACCTGAGCAAGACCGTCAACGACACGGTCGTCTCGACCGCCATCGACGGCTACCCGCAGCGCGTGATCCGCACCGAGGTGGTCGACGAGATCGAGAAGGCTTCAGCCCTCACGCGCTTCCCGAAGGCGTTGAAGAACGCGCTGGAGTTCCGCAAGCTCACCAACACGTCCTATCGCTCGCTCGTGAAGGAAGGATTGGCGATGAAGCGCAACCAGGAGCTGACGTGGAGCCAGCTCGCGATGGCTGCCAACGCGCCGGTGCTGATCAAGGCTTCCATGGTCGACGGCCAGCCCGAGGTGGGCATCCTGCCGACCGGCCAAGGCCTGGGCGTCATCGACGACTTGCCGTCGGTCTCCGAGCTGATCCGCCGGATCCTCGACGAAGCCGAGCGCTCGCTCAAGCGTCTCGGCGCTACCGGTTCGTGACCCAGACGATCGTGTCGCCTTCCTGCGCGGCCGGTTCGATCGATGCGAGCTGCGGGACTGTCGGCGCGTCGGGGGCGATGCGATGGATGCTCACGACCTGTTGCTCATCGCCCCGCGGGGCTCGATAGGTGAACCGGTCGTCGCGCACCCGAACGTCGAAACCCTGGCGTTCGAGTTGCAGCACCACCGCGGGCAGGGTCCAGAGAGCCTCGACACCGCCGGTCGGAGCAGGCGTGTCGACGACGACGGGCTTGGACTTGTCGAGTTTGGGGGCGACCTTCGCGGTGAGTGCTTGGATGGTCGCGCTCTTGTCCGAGTCGTGCGGTGGTGTGGTGGCCCCCGCCCACAGGTTGGCGGCGCTCACGATGACGAGCAGGCCTGCGACCAGAGCGCCGGCCGCATGCCGGCCGGTCGGGGCGAGACGGTCGCGGATCGCTCGCCAACCGATCCATGCGACGGCCAGCCAGGTGAGCAGCCCGACCGCGGGGCTCCAACGGACGACATAGGGGAACAGCCCTTCGGATACGCGGCTGACCGCGACCACCGAACCGAACAACATCGACAGTGCCAACGCGGCGATTCGCACGCCTGACCAGTCTTTGCGCGACGCCGCGAGCCCGAGCGCTCCGAGCAGCAGCACACCGCCGATCGGCACCGGCGGGCTCGAGTAGTCCACCAATCCCAGCCAGCCCGCCTGCAGCTCGCCGAACAGCCACGCTGGTCTCACGCCCAGCTCGAACTGGGTGAAGCTCACGCCCTCGCGGAGGCCGAGCTGGGGCGTGGCCCCCCGGAAGAACGAGAAGAGCGCTTGCAGGTTTCCGGGGCGCCGGGTCGCCTGATCGATGAGTGGCGGTAGCCAGAGCGCCGTGAGGATGCCGACGCTCCACAGCAAGGGTTGCCGCAAGCGATGGTCCGGATGGGCTGCGTCTGTCGTGCGGCTGAGGATGACGCGACTGAGGAGTGCGACGGCGAGCGGTATGACGATGAACGGCGCGAAGCCGACGTGTGTCTGCACGCTGAACGTGCCCGCGATCGCGAGTATCGGGAGAACGCCGTCGTCTCCGTCTGCGAGGCACCAAGAGCCGAAGAGGAACACGAGCAGCGGATAGAGCGCGAGAGACGGGTTCCACGGGTCGGCCCACAGCTCGGGTCCGAGCGTGCGCGTCATCAGCGCGACGGACAGAAGCGAGAGGAGCAGGAGCTGGCGACCGCCGCGCCGCTGGGCGAGCCACGCGATGGTGACGACGCACGCGCCGTTGATGAGTGCGGCTCCGGCGTAGAGCCCGCCGGAGCTTCCTCCACTCAGCCAGTAGGGGATGGCGAGGAGGTAGAAGAGCATCGGGCCCGGATGGCGCCAACCGAAGCGGGAGTACACGCCGAGGAGCACGGCGTGCCTTCCGACGTCGCGGGTTCCCAACTCGATCAACGCGATGTCCGCGAACGGCGCGAAGTCGCGGTACTTGGTGACCATCATGAGTGCACCGACGACGAACGGGAGCGTCGTGATGGCGGTGGCGATGACGCCAAACCACCGATCGACAACCGCGGCGAGACCTCTCGGCCGCGGCCCGGTCGATCCGGCGCCAGCGTCGTCGGTCAAGGCGTCGATCTGAGTGGTCACGCATGACCGAAGCTAGTGCCAGTTGGGCGAGCCGACGGGCGTCAGACGATGTCGAGCCCGAGCATGCGGATCGCGTTGCCGCGGCAGATCTTGTAGACGGCGTCGTCGGGGAGCCCCGCGAACATCGCTTCGGCGATCTCTTTGGTGTCGGGCCACGTCGAGTCGCTGTGCGGGTAGTCGGTCTCGAAGGTGACGTTGTCGACGCCGACGGCATCGAGCGACTCGATGCCGTGCCTGTCGCGGAAAAAGCAGCCGAACACGTGCTTGAAGTAGTAGGTCGACGGTGGCTCGGGGATGCGCATGCCCTGGGCCCATGCCCCGTGCTGGCGCCACACGTCGTCAGCGCGCTCGAGCACGTACGGGATCCATCCGATCTGGCCCTCGCTGTAGGCGAGTTTGAGGTTCGGGAACCGGATGAGCACCCCGGAGAACAAGAAGTCGCTCATCGAGGCCATCGCGTTGTTGAAGCTCAGCGTCGCTTGCACTGCTGCCGGCGCATCAGGTGACGTGGCTGGCATCTTCGACGACGAGCCGATGTGCATGCACACCACGGTGCCGGTCTCGTTGCACACGGAGAAGAACGGGTCCCAATGATCGGTGTGGATGGACGGAAGGCCGAGGTGGTGCGGGATCTCGCTGAAGCAGACGGCCTTGACGCCCCGAGCGGCGTTGCGTGTGACCTCGGCGGCGGCTTCGTCCGCATCCCACAGCGGGATGAGGCAGAGCGGGATCAACCGCCCGTCCGTGCCGGCGCTCCACTCGTCTACCATCCAGTCGTTGTACGCCCGCACGCACAGGCGCGCGAGCTCGCGATCTTTGGCTTCCAGAAAGGTCTGCCCGCAAAAGCGCGGGAACGTCGGGAACGACAGCGACGCGTCGACCCAGTTGAGATCCATGTCAGCAAGGCGGGCGTCGCGATCCCAGCACCCCTTGCGCATCTCGTCGTAGGTGATCGGTGAGAGCGTGACCTGGTCGCGAGGGAAGCCGACGGCGGCGATGATCCGGCGCAGGGGGATCATCAGGTCCTCGTACCGCCACCAGTCGCATGCCGGCCCGCTCTCGTCGATCGAGTAGGTGTAGGTGGTGCCGTTGAAGGCGAGGTCGCCGAGACCGTGGCGCTCGACTCGTGGAGCGATGTCGTGGTATCGAGCGGGTAGACGATCGAGCCAGACGCCAGTCGGCTCGATGACGTGGTCGTCGACGCTCACGATCTTCGGAAGCTCGGTCGCGCCGGAGGTCGCGGCCGATTCGGGGGCGGTGGTCACGGGCGAGCTCTCCCTCGCGGCTTGGATGACACCACTGTACCGAAAATCTGACGGATCGTCAGATCACGGGTCTCCCCCTTATCTTGATCCCGTTCTTTCGTCAGCCACCTACGCCTGTCATCGGCCGGTGACGAAAGAACGGGTGGTTGGATCCGGGGGTGGTCGCTCCGCCGGCTTGCACCGTTTCTGACGGTGCGTCAGGCTTCCTCGGGTGGACCTCGACTGGACCAGCGCGGAGCAGGCGTTCCGAGCGGAGTGCCGTGGCTGGCTGGCGAGCCATGTTCCCCGCGATCCGCTGCCGTCCGGTGACACGCGCGAGGGCTTCGCCCGCCATCTGGAATGGGAGCGCATCCTGCATGAAGACCGCTGGTCGGTCGTGTCCTGGCCCGCGGCGTACGGTGGCCGCGACGCGACGCTGTGGGAGTGGCTGATCTTCGAGGAGGAGTACTACCGGGCCGGCGCGCCGCAGCGAGTGACGCAGAACGGGATCTTCCTGCTCGCCCCGACGCTCTTCGAGTTCGGCACCGAGGAGCAGAAAGACCACTACCTCCCGCGCATGGCTGCAGCCGAAGACCTCTGGTGCCAGGGCTGGAGCGAGCCGAATGCGGGAAGCGACCTGGCGAGCATCTCGTCGCGAGCGCAACGTGATGAAGGGGCGGGGGGCTGGCGGCTGACCGGGCAGAAGACGTGGACGACCAGGGGAGCGTTCTGCACGCATCTGTTCGGTCTGTTCCGCACCGACCCTGACTCAGAACGCCACCGCGGTCTCACGTACTTGATGGTTCCGCTCGACACGCCGGGCGTCACGGTGCGCGGCTTCGGGCGGCTCGACGGCGATGAGGGTTTCGCCGAAGTCTTCCTCGAGGATGCCTTCGTCCCCGATGGCTGCGTTCTCGGGGGTGTGAACGAGGGCTGGAGCGTCGCGATGGCCACGACGTCGTCGGAACGGGGGCTGACGCTGCGGAGCCCGGGGCGCTTCGTTGCCACCGCCGATCGGCTCATCGATCTGTACAAGCGCCAGCGGCGCGCGGGCGCGCCGGCCGCCCCTTCGAGCCGGGATGCCGTCGTCCAAGCCTGGATCGATGCCGAGACATATCGCCTCTACACGCTGGCCGATGTCACCGACATCGTCGAGGGCCGATCGCTGGGCGCCCGGTCGAGCTTGAACAAGCTGTGGTGGTCGGAGATGGATGTCCGCATGCATGAGACCGCCCTGCGGTTGCTGAGCTCGGCCGGTGAGTTGACCGACGCGGCTCCCGCAGCCGTCGATGGCGGTTCCTGGGCGAAGGGCTTCCAGTTCTCGCTCTCCGGCCCGATCTATGCCGGCACGAACGAGATCCAGCGAAACATCGTCGCGGAGCGAGTGCTCGGGCTCCCGAGAAGGTGACACGCCGGTGAGGTTCGCGTTCTCCGACGATCAACTGCTCTTCCGGGACACGGTTCGCGACTTCCTCGCGAAGGAGTGCCAGCCCGAGCGCGTGCGTGAGGCATGGGCGAACGACGACGGGCTGTTGCCTGACGTCTGGGCCGGGCTGGCCGAGATGGGTGTGATCGGTCTGCTGGTTCCTGAAGCGCTCGGTGGTCTGGGCATGGACGAGCTCGACCTCGTGCTGTTGCTGGAAGAGACGGGTCGTGCTGCGCTTCCGGGGCCGGTCATCGACACGGTTGCGGTGGCCGCACCGACGCTTGCTCGCCTGCAACAGGCCCCCGACCACCAGCCGATCGCCGGGTGGCTGTCCGAGCTGGCCGCGGGCACACTCCTGGCCGCGACCAACTTCGGCTCACCGCTGGTGGGGCATGCCGACGTGGCGTCGCTCGTGCTGCTGGACGTGGAGGGTGAGCTGCACGCGGCCCTCCCCGGGTCGATGGCGCTTGTTGCCCAGGCGTCCGTCGACGGTTCGAGGCGGCTCTTCACCGTCGACACCGCCCGCGACAGCACGGTCTGCCTCGCGCGCGACGACCGGGGTCGCTCCTGCATCGAGGGTGCCTTCGATCGCGGTGCGCTGGCGGCGGCGGCACAGCTTCTGGGCCTGGCTGACCGGATGCTCGAGCTGACGGTGGGCTATGTCAAGCAGCGAGAGCAGTTCGGCGTGCCGATCGGAACGTTCCAAGCTGTCAAGCACCATCTTGCGGACGCGCTGCTGGCGCTCTCGTTCGCTCGTCCCGCCGTCTACAACGCGGCCTGTTCCGTTGCGCGTGAGCTGCCAGACGCGGCTCGCGATGTGTCGATGGCGAAGGCATGCGCTTCGGATGCCGCCCACGCGGTCGGCCGCCATGCGCTCCAGTGCCACGGGGCGATCGGCTACACGATCGAGTACGACCTGCACCTCTACTTGAAGCGGGCGTGGGCCCTTGCTGCTTCCTGGGGCGACGCCGCGTGGCACCGTGACCGAGTGGGCGTGGCCCTCGGCATCTGACCGGATAGACAGGAGAACGACATGGCCGAGGCCTACATCATCGATGCGGTTCGCACACCGGTTGGCCGCCGTGGCGGGGGGCTGGCGCAGATCCATCCCGCGGACCTGGGCGCCCATCCGCTCCTAGCCCTCTTCGATCGTGTCGATGTCGACCCGGCCGCCGTCGAGGATGTGATCTTCGGTTGCGTCGACACGATCGGGCCGCAGGCGGGCGACGTCGCACGAAGCTGCTGGCTGGCGGCGGGCTTGCCGGACCAGGTCCCCGGCACCACCGTCGACCGCCAGTGCGGATCGTCCCAGCAGGCGGTGCATTTCGCCGCGCAGGCCGTGTTGAGCGGCACGAGCGACCTTGTCGTCGCGGGCGGGGTCCAGAACATGAGCGCCATACCGATCTCCTCGGCCATGCTCGTCGGCGAGCAGTTCGGGTTCAGCGATCCGTTCTCCGGCTCGGTCGGCTGGCAGAGGCGCTACGGCGATCAAGAGGTCAGCCAGTTCCGTTCGGCCGACATGATCGCCGAGAAGTGGGACATCACCCGCGAGGACATGGAGGAGTTCGCGCTCGAATCGCACCGTCGCGCCGTCCAGGCGATCGACGAGGAACGGTTCGAGCGCGAGATCGTTGCCCTGGGCGATTGCGCGGTGGACGAAGGACCCCGCCGCGAGCCGGACATCGAGAAGATGAAGAGCCTGCCGACGTTGCAGGACGGGGGGCGCGTCACCGCGGCGGTGGCGTCGCAGATCTCTGACGCGGCGGCGGCGCTGTTGATCGCGTCCGAGCGCGCCGTGGAGCAACACGGGTTGCGGCCCCGAGCCCGCATCCATCACCTGAGCGTTCGCGGTGACGATCCCGTGTGGATGCTGACCGCGCCGATTCCCGCGACCCGTCACGCGTTGCACAAGACGGGCATGACACTCGACACCGTCGACGCGATCGAGATCAACGAGGCCTTTGCCTCCGTCGTGCTGGCGTGGGCCAAAGAGGTCGATGCCGATCTTGCCAAGGTGAACGTCAACGGCGGAGCGATCGCGTTGGGGCACCCGCTCGGAGCGACCGGTGCTCGGCTCATGACGTCGTTGCTGAACGAGCTCGAGCGCACCGGTGGCCGCTACGGCATGCAGACCATGTGCGAAGGCGGCGGCCAAGCCAACGTGACGATCATCGAGCGTCTCTGAGCCCGCGGATCGAGGCGCGGCGCGGGCTACGCCGGTAGGAGCGCAGCCCAGCGATCGAGCACGGGAAGTACGGCGTCTCGCGGCGCCGACGGAAGGCGAAACACGCACTCGGTCACGCCGATGGCCTCGAAGTGCTCGAGCTTGCCCGGATCGGGAAGCGAGCCGAAGGGAACGATCTCGAGGGCCGCTGCGTCGCGGCCGGCGCCGGCCCACAGGTCGCGCAGCTCTGGGATCGCGCCTTTGAGCCCGGTGCCCCCGATGGGGATCCAGCCGTCGCCGTACTCGACGATGTGTGCGAACAGCTTCGGTCCGGCGCCGCCGCCGAGCAGCACCGGCGGCGCCGGTCGCTGTTCGGGCTTGGGCCACGACCAGCTCGGCTGCAGCACGGTGTGCTCTCCCTTGAACTCGGCGATGTCCTCGGCCCAGATCGCCTTCATCGCCAGCACGTGCTCGCGAGTGACGTCGCGGCGCTCCGCCATGGAGACCCCATGGTCTTCGAGCTCGTCCTGGTTCCAGCCGAAGCCGATGCCGAAGACGAACCTTCCGTGTGACAGCCGGTCGAGGGTCGCGATGGCCTTGGCGGTCACGATGGGTTCGCGCTGCGCCGGCAGCGCGATGCCGGTCCCCAGGCGCAACGTCTCGGTCGCCGTCGTGCAGGCCGCCAGCGCGACGAGTGGGTCGAGCGTGCGCTTGTACTCCTCGGCGAGCTCTCGGTCACCGGTCGGGGGCGGCGTTCGCCGGGTCAGGGGGATGTGTGTGTGCTCGGGAAGGTAGAGCGACTCGAAGTCGCGCGCTTCGGCCTCTCGGGCGAGCTCGACGACGTCCATCGACAGATCGGTCGCGAACATGGTCAAGCCGAACCGCACCGGGCCAGCGTAGCGGCGCGACCCCGCGTTTTTGACGACCCGTCAGATTTCGTGGATCCTGTCGCAGTAACGCCGAGGCAGGACCGCAGGAGGCAATCGTCATGGCTGGCATCTGTGAGGGCCGGGTCGTCATCGTCACCGGATCAGGTCGCGGGCTGGGACGCGAGCACGCCCTCGAGTTCGCGCGTCAGGGAGCCAAGGTCGTCGTCAACGATCTCGGCGCCGCAGTCGACGGGGCCGGTAGCTCGACCGGTCCGGCCGGCGAGGTGGTCGACCAGATTCGGGCCACGGGTGGCGACGCCGTGGCCAACGGCTCGGACGTGGCCGACTGGGGCCAGGCCGCCGCGCTCATCCGGCAAGCGGTCGACGCGTTCGGGCGGCTCGACGTCCTCGTCAACAACGCCGGGTTCCTCCGCGACCGCATGCTGGCGAACACGTCGGAGGAGGAGTGGGACGCCGTCATCCGTGTTCACCTGAAGGGGCACTTCGCGCCGGCGCGCCACGCTATGGAGCACTGGCGGGCCCGGTCGAAGGCCGGCGAGACAGTCGACGCACGCATCATCAACACGTCGTCAGGCGCCGGCCTGATGGGCTCGGTCGGGCAGGGCAACTACTCGGCCGCGAAGGCGGGCATCGCCGGCCTGACCCTCGTCGAAGCCGCCGAGCTCGCTCGTTATGGCGTGACGGCCAACGCCATCGCACCGGCGGCCCGCACGCGCATGACCGAAGAGGTCTTCGCGCAGACGATGACGGCGCCCGGCGAGGGTGAGTTCGACGCCATGGCTCCCGAGAACGTGTCACCGCTCGTCGTGTGGCTGGGCAGCGTCGAGTCGCGCGACGTGACCGGGCGCGTGTTCGAGGTCGAGGGCGGCAAGATCAGCGTGGCCGACGGCTGGCAGCACGGCCCCGAGGTCGACAAGGCCGCGCGCTGGAACCCCGCCGACGTCGGCGCCGCCGTCGCCGATCTGCTGGCCAAGGCCCGCGGCCATGCCCTGGCCGCCGCCGACGCACATCGTTTCGAGCCCGAAGGTCTTGTCGGCCTCCTGAAGCCCGTGGACGAGCGTGGTCATGATGCGGGCGCCGGTCATGCCGAAGGGATGACCCAGCGCGATCGAGCCACCGTTCACGTTCAGCTTGTCCCACGGGATGCCGAGCTCCTTCGCCGACGGGATGACCTGAGCGGCGAACGCCTCGTTGATCTCGACGAGGTCGATGTCGTCGATGGTCATCCCGGCGCGGGCCAAGGCTTGCTTGGACGCCTCGATCGGGCCGAGCCCCATGATCTCGGGGTCGAGCGCCGACACACCGCTTGCAACAACGCGGGCCAACGGCTCGAGACCGAGCGCAGCAGCCTTCGTGTCACTCATCACGACAACCGCGGCGGCGCCGTCGTTCAACGGGCAGGCGTTGCCGGCAGTGATCGTCCCGTCGGGGCGGAACACCGGCTTCAGCTCGGACAGCTTCTCGACCGTCGTCCCGGGACGGATGCCGTCGTCCTTGCTGACCGTGATCTCGTTGCCGTCGGCGTCGGTCGTCGTGACCGGCGTGATCTCGTGTTCCCAGAAGCCGTTCTCGAGTGAGGCCGTGGCTCGCTGCTGTGACAGCGCGGCGAACTCGTCCATCTCGCCGCGTTGCACCTTCTTGTGCTCGGCGACGTTCTCGGCCGTCTGCCCCATGGCGATGTAGATGTCGGGGTAGCTGTCGAGCGGCGTCCAGTCGCCCTCGCCGCCCAGCGTGCGGGCGCCGGTGCGCTCCTCGGCCTGGGCGAACACCGGGTTGTGCGGGCCAACATCTGACGCGCCGAAACCGAAGCGGCTGACCGTCTCGACGCCGGCCGAGACGAAGCAGTCGCCCTCGCCGGCCTTGATGGCATGGGCGGCCATGCGGATGGTCTGCAACGACGACGAGCAATAGCGGTTCACCGTCACACCCGGAGCGCTGTCGAGCCCGGCCAGGATGGCGACGACGCGGCCGAGGTTGTAGCCCGCTTCACCCGCGGGTTGGCCGCAGCCGAGGATGAGGTCTTCGACCTGGCTGGCGTCGAGGGCCGGCACCTTCGCCATCACCGCCTTGACGATCTGGGCGGCGAGGTCGTCGGGTCGAGCGTTGACGAGCGAGCCCTTGGCTGCCCGGCCGATGGGGCTGCGGGCAGTGGCGACGATGACGGCTTCAGCCATGGTGAGAAATCCTCTCGGTTCGGTCCCGCTGGGTTCAGTCCCGCCGACGATGTGCGGGCCGGTGTTCCGCGGGTCGTTCGTTGCGCAGCAAGTGCAGCAGGGACGGTCTACCAACGCCAAGTCGGAGCACGCTTCGGGGCGAGCGCCAGGCCTGCCGGCACGAGATCAGCCGGGTGGCGCGCCGCCAGGAAGCCGGCCAAAATAGAACAAGTTCTAAGGGAGCGGGCGCGCCAGGCGCCGCTCCCCGTGCACGAGCTCGTGGTCTTCGACCACGGGCCTCTTCGATCCCGGGAGGGACAGCCATGCCGCTATCGGTGATCCGCTTCGACATGCGGTGCCCAGGAATGGAGCCAAACGAGGCGCAGAAGCAGTATCAAGCCGCGCTCGACATGGCCGCGTGGGCCGAGGAGAAGGGCTTCGACATCTGCGTCCTGTCCGAGCACCACGGCGCGGAAGACGGCTACCTCCCCTCGCCGCTCGTGATGGCCGCCGCGATCGCCGCTCGCACCGAGCGCATACCGCTCAACATCGCGGCGCTTCTCGTGCCCCTCCACGATCCGATCCGCCTGGCCGAAGACATCGCCGTGCTCGACCTTCTCTCCAACGGCCGGGTCTCCATCGTCGCAGGCCTCGGCTACCGGCCCGTCGAGTACGAGATGTTCGACCGCGAATGGCACCGCCGGGGCAAAGACATGGACGAGTACCTCGAGGTCTTGCTGAAGGCGTGGACTGGTGAGCCCTTCGAACACCGCGGTGCGACCGTCCAAGTCACGCCGAAGCCGGTCCAGCAACCGCATCCGATGATCATGATCGGCGGTTCGGCGCCGGCCTCAGCGAAACGAGCCGCGAGGTTCGGCTTCGGCTTCTACCCGCCGGTTGGCGACGAGCGCCTGTCGCAGCTCTACTACGACGAGTGTGAGCGTTTGGGCCGCGAGCCGGGCTGGGTTGCCGTCCCCAAGGGTCCGGGCACGCTGTTCGTGTCCGACGACCCTGATCGCTCGTGGGCCCAGATCGGCCCGCACCTCCTGCACGAAGCGACGACGTACCACGCTTGGCAACACCCCGACAATCGGCTGCCGGGCAACAAGCAGGCTTCCGCGGTCGACTCGGCGGCGACCACGATCGAGGAGCTGCGCACCGAAGGTGTCTTCCAGATCCTCACACCGGATCAATGCCTGGCGCTGGCCGACGAGCTCGGCCCGCTCGGACCGTTCACCCACCACCCACTGTGCGGTGGAACGCCAGCCGAGCTGGGATGGGAGAGCCTCGAGCTGTTCGCGGACAAGGTCTTGCCCGAGCTGCCCGGCACCGACCTCTCGAACCTGCTGTAGCAAACACTGACGCCTCGTCATGAAAACTTGACGGAGCGTCAGAAACAGTTGATACTGTCATCGTTCGACGGCCGAGGAACCCCCCTCCTCTACGTCTGCACGCCGGGTGCTGCGGCACCCGGCGTACTCTTTTTTGCTCGGCGTAGCGAGACGGAGGCGCGAGGGCTCGTGAAGTTCGGCATGACGTTCGGTCAGCTCAACCCGGCATGCTGGCTCGACGCCGTGGTCGAAGCCGATCGGCTGGGCTTCGAATCGGCGTGGCTACCAGAGCACCTGGTGCTCCCCATCGAGATGCGCGGCCAGCTCGTGCCGGGCGAGGAACACCCACCGGTTCCGCCGGGCACGCCCATCTTCGACGTGGGCGCCTACCTCGGGTTCGTAGCCGCGCAGACCACGCAGATCCGGTTGGGCACGTTCGTGTACCTCCTCGGCATCCGCCATCCCTTCGTCGGTGCCCGCGTGTTCGCGACGCTCGACGTGATCTCGGGAGGTCGGGTCGAGGTCGGCGTCGGTGCCGGCTGGCTCGTGAACGAATGGCCGACGGTGGGGCTCGACCCGAAGACGCGCGGCCGGCGCCTCGACGAAGCCATCGAGGTCTGCAAATGCCTGTGGACCGAGGAGATCATCGAGCATCACGGTGAGTTCTTCGACTTCGCTCCGGTGATGTTCGAGCCGAAGCCCGTGCAGGATCCACACCCCCCTGTCGTGATCGGGGGCGAATCAGTCCGGGCGCTGCGGCGGGCCGCTCGTCTGGGCGATGGTTGGATCGGCATGAGCCACACACCGGAGTCGGTCGTCGACCAGGTGAAGCGCTTGCGCGAGCTCGAGGACGAGTACGGCCGGGCCGATCGACCAGTGGAGGTGACGGTGATGGGCGCTGTCGACACTCCCACCGATGTCGAGCGATGGACCGAGGCGGGCGTCGATCGCCTCATCGTCGTTCCGTGGAAGCGTTCGCGGGGCGCGGTCGCCGCGCTGCAGGAGTTCGCGGCGGCCCACATCGACGGAGGCGGAACGACCTGATGGCTGTCGATCTCGCGGAGCTCGTCGACCCCTCGCACACCGTTCTCGTCACCCAGGAGTGTCAGCGAGGCGTGATCGGCGCGGCGGCTGCTTTGCCGATGCTCGCCGAAGCTGCCCGTCCTGAGATGATCCCCAACGCCGGCCGGCTCGCTGCTGCTGCGCGCCGGGCGGGCGTGCCGGTCGTGCATTGCGTGGCGGCGCGCCGGCTCGACGGCAGGGGCTCGAACAGCAACGCCCGCCTCTTCATGGGGATGATCAAGAAGGGCACGCCGTTGCTGCCGGGCAGTGACGGCGTGCAAGTCATCGACGAGATCGGTGTGGACGAGAGCGACGTCATCCTCACCCGCCTGCACGGGCTCGGACCGATGGGTGGCACTGATCTCGATGCGGTGTTGCGCAATCTCGGATGCACGACCGTCGTCGGCATCGGTGTCTCGGTGAACGTGGGCATGCTGAACTTCGCGATGGACGCGGTGAACGCCGGCTACCAGTTCGTCATGCCGCGCGACGCCGTCGCTGGCGTGCCGATCGAGTACGCCGATGCCGTTCTCGACAACACGTTGTCGTTGATCACCACGCTGACGACGACAGACGCAGTCCTGACGGCATGGAAGTCAGGCTGATTCGACGGCGATTGATCGACGGGAATCACGCCGGCTTCTTGTTGAGGGTGCCGTCGGCGTTCACCAGCCACCACGTTCCGTCGCCGCCCTGGCAGGTCGCGACGCCCGGACCGTCTCCGATGAAGGTGTAGAGCGGCCTGCCCGCGTAGGTCATCTGCTTCGTGTCATCCGACCGAGTGATCTCGCCGAGCTCCGCCTGATCGATGCCTGGCGCGACCAACGCGGCCGAGGGACGTACCGGCGGCCACTTCTCCGCGCACGCACTCGTACACGTGCCTGTGCCCGCGACATCGGTCTCGAGCGCGTAGACGGGAAGGCCGTCCGGCGTCCCGAGGACCTTGCCCGAGGCGACGTCGAGGAACGACAGCGAGCCGACCGGGCGGACTGTCCTCCCCGTCGTCGCTGGCGATGTGGTTGTTGCCGTGGACGAGGTCGCCGTGGAGGACGCACAGGCGGCCAGCAGGACAGTTGAGGTCAAGAGTGCGAGCGCGAGCGGTTTCGGCATGCAGGTGCGGTCTCCCGATGGCATGGTGCGTTACGCCCTGACGGTCCGTCAGCCCGTGAAGGGTCGCAGAGTAACGTGTGGCGCGTGTTGCGTCCTGAAAACTGGACCAAGCCAGCGGGTGTGAGTCCCGTCCGGGTAAGCGCTGGAGCGCCCGGTAGCAGGCCCCGGTTCGTCATCGAGAGGTGGCGGGCTGAGCGGGGCGTCGAGAGCCTCTTTGGAGGGAGCA
>JACPNV010000082.1 GCA_016185305.1 Actinomycetota bacterium
ACGACCATCTCCTATCTGGCCGACGGGCGCACCGACACGATCGCCCGACCCAACGGCGTCATCACCACCAACACCTATGACCCCGCCGGCCGCCTCGACGGCATAACCCACCGCAACGGGACCGGCGCCGAGCTCCAAAAGTTCGCGTACACCCTCGATGAGAACGGCAACCGGGTCGCGCAACGCTGGTCAACCAACAGCGGACCCCAAACCACCGAAACCTACTCGTTAGATGAACTGTCCCGCCTCACCGGTGTCAACTACGGCGACTCGACCTCAGAGACGTTCGCCTACAACCCCGACGGCACCCGCAAAACCCGCACCGCCATCGGCGGCCCAACACCGGGCGTCACCAACTACCAGTACGACAACGCCCAACAACTCACCTCCGTCGACGGCACCGCCGTACCCGGCGGATCCCAAACGTTCACCTACGACAACAACGGCAACCTCACCTCATCATCGAGATCACCGCTCGCTGCCCAGCCAGCAACCCCGCCCCGACCGGTGGACCCACCCACACGAATCAGCGAGGAGCCGACAAGTGCTTCGAGAAGCCGCCGCTGCCGCGTGCAGTCCCTGAGACGTTCACTGTCGTAGGTGGCGGTCAGCGTCTGATGCCTCCGCCTGGGACGGTGTTCTCAGGGGCTGCCGGTCCCAATGAGCGTGAAGCTGGCGAAATTCCCCAGGCGTTCCTCACGTTCCTCACGGATCCATTCGGACGACGGTGGCAGGGGCCATTTTGGGCACCGGAGGGTACCGGAGGGTGGGGAGTTTGGGCACCAGAGCCGACGCGCAGCGGGACGATCAACGGCAGGCACGTAAAATGTCTGCGTCGGGCCTGGTGGTGATCCTTTCGGGCCCGTTCATCCCAATCCTGCTCCGAAGGCTGAGCGAGTTCAATGACAGACGATCGGATCGCGATCCGATACTACGAGTTTTGGGATATCCCGCGCGCCTTCGCGTTCGCGTTCGACGGTGACACGTATGTCTTTGATTGCCGATTCGACGAGTCTGTCGGCGATTACAAGACCTGGTTCGATGTGCTGCGAGTCGATCAGTTCGTCCTGAGCGATCATGCGGAGATGAGCTGGCAAGACCTGCGGTCTCGAGGTCGGCAGTTCGCCCAGATCCCGGTGTCGAGTGTGGTGTTCGACAAGACTCGGCGAGCTTTTGTCAGTCGTACTGTGCTCGACATGTTGGCGTGAACGAAGGAGCGACCGGGCGCTGGCGCCCGAGCTGCGGAACCCGTAAGAAGACCGGGGTGCGTGACCGAGACGCAGCTTCGCGAAGCGCTGACTCGACTCGCGCTGGCTTCATCGGGGGTGTCGTGTCTGGGTCAGCTGATGTTGCAGGTGGTCTTGATGGTGGTCTCGATGGTGTTGATGGCGTCGTTGTCGCCGTTGAGGGCGGCGATGAGCAGATCGGGTGTGGTACCGGAGAGTTGGTCTTGGGCGCAGTTCCGCTGCTGGTCGGTGAGTGTCAGGTCGGTGCTGACTTGGTCGACGAGCGTTTTGGCGAGGGCGGGTTGCCGCTTCGCGGCTTGCTCCACGGCCGCCGCAGTCGATTGACTCCAAAAGTTCGCGTACACCCTCGACGAGAACGGCAACCGGGTCGCGCAACGCTGGTCGAACCACCAACAGCGGACCCGAAACCACCGAGACCTACACGTTGGATGAGCTGTCCCGCCTGACCGGTGTCGACTACGGGCGCTGGCGTTTGGTTGGAGCGCGTTGGGCTCGGCTGGCAGCACGCCAAGACGTTGGCCGATGCGTGCAACGAGCGGGTCGCCGACGCGGTCGCTGATCTGCAAGGCGAGCTGTTGGAGATGGCTGAGCAGTGTTCGGTGACACGAAGCGCAGACGGGGCATCCGAACGGCGTGGATGACCACCGTCCGCTCGGGCGGAGCCGGTGACCGAGGTCCTCGATCACCGCAATCCACTCGTCAGATCGTCTCCACCAGGACCTGGTCGGCGCGCTCCGCGAGCGCGCGGAGGTCTTCAGGATCGCCTGTGAGCACGCGCCCGGCCGGTTCGGCGAACGCAATCACGAGCGCGTCGACAGCCGAGCCCCGCTTCGCAAGGAATCGCAACAGGGCGGCGCGACGTGCTGTCTTCTCCGGGAGCTCGGTGATCAGGTCGCAGGTCTTGAGAAGACGGTTCGTGTTCGCGTCCCGCCCGGGACGCCCAGCAATCGATTCGACGACTACGACCGATGGAACGGCCGGAGGCCAGAGTCCATCGCGGCGAAGGACGCTGATGATCGCGGCCGTCCGTCGATCTCGGCGCGCGAGTTTCGTGACAGCACCGCTATCGAGCACCAACACGACTCAGCTGGCGCGATCGGTCGCGTGGAGCGCCAGCCGCCGTGCGATGGCCTCGGCCCGAGCGATCTCGTCCGGTGTCGGTTCGCCCACCTCGTCGATCAACTCGGTCAGGTAGGCGTCGGTCTCATCGAGAAGCGACTGGCGGCGCAACTCTGCACGAACCGCCTCTTGAAGGAGCTCCGACGCTGGAAGGCCGCGCTCCTTGAGTTCGTCGTACAGGTCATCGGGCAAGTAGACCTGCATCCGTGGCATACGTCTAACTATACACACACTTGAGCCGATCGCCAGAAGGGGCTCGCTTGCCGACTCGTGAGGTTCGTCAGTAACGAACCGTGCCGCGATCAGGCGAGGCGTTGGAGGGGTTTCGCGGTTGTCTCGGCGATGAGCTCGAAGTCCTTGTCGATGTGGAGCACGGTGAGTCTGACGAGCTCCGCGGTTGCGGCGATGAGCAGATCCGGGATGGAGGGCGCGCGATAGTGCCCGCGTTCCGCCAGCGTGGCCTGCCGCGTCACGGAGCTCTGCGCCCTATCTGGCCGAGAACCCGATCTCGAGGCGAGTGACCGTCGAGATGCGCACGAGTCCGCGTTCGATCCGCCCGGCCCACTCGTGAGCGTCGTCGACGGTGGCCACACGAACGAGCGCCGATTTGTCGATGAGCCAGGCTGTCAGTCCCATGCGGAGCGCATCACACCTTCGTTGGCCAGATCGGCGAACCGTTCGGAGAACTGGCCGAGGTCGTCGACCGTCACCCGTTCGCCGGCGGTCACCCGCTCACGGACGAGGGCGCGACGCAGGTACTCACTTCGCGAGAGGCCGAGTCGGCGCGCTTTCCCATCGATTGCTGCGACAACCTCTCCGGCACGTCTCGAATCAGCAGATCGGTCATGCTTGCCTCCTGTTTGCCGTTGGTGAGGCGTTTGGCCATCGTCGGCTCGGGCACGATGAATGCGGCGGCGATCTCCCGGGTAGTGAGTCCGCATACCGACCGCAACGTGAGCGCCACTCTCACAGCGGATTCTAGTGCCGGGTGGCAGCACAAGAAGATCAAGGCGAGTTCGTCGTCGTCGGTGCTCGGGACCATCCTTTCCTCGTAGCCGCCCACCTGTTCTTTGAGCTCCGCGGCTGGCCCGTCGGTGAGGAGCACCTCACCGTCGCGCACACGAACGGTCGTCGTCGCCGACGTCGCGGCGAGCGGCGCGCAATCGATCGACGCGCTGGCCGCCGCCATCTCGCCGATCGCCTCCTCGTACGCTCGGTACAAGTCATCTGGCTCCGGCGGTGCCGGGCTCGGTCATGGCGTCTCCGGTACGGTGCAACAACAACAGGTACTTCGTCGTCTGGTCTCCTTCTGGCACGGGTTGGCGATCCATCCCATAGTCGAATGGAACCTGTCGCTCTGGACACATTTGCGCACGACGAAGCGCGTACGGCCCCGTCTCTCAGGGCCGTGTCGTCGTCGAAACCTGCAGTTCGGGGTTCTTCAACGTGTCGCTCAGCAGCGTGCCGTCCTGCCGGAACAGCACGCACCAGATCGTGCGGTCGTTGTTCGCGTTCCAGGTCTGCGCGCTCGGGTAGGCGTAGCCGACCTCGAGGTCGTTCGCATCGCGCGGGACGGCGAGATACGCAGCCAACTTCGCTCGGCAATCCGCCTTGGCGGTGGCCTGCATCGGTCCGTCGCCGGGGTACCGCGTGCTGAAGGCGTTGGAGACGCTCAGCGTCGCGAAGACCTCGGCCTCATGGGGCTGGTCGCACGCGACGGTCTTCCAGCTCGCGATGTCGCCCGCACGCGGGAGCCGGACGCAGAGCCCCGCGCCGGCCTCGTCGTAATCGACCGTCGCGACATCGACCTGTACGTCGGGGACCTCGGCGACGGTGTTCTGGTTCTTGATCACGAGAAGCTCGCCGACGGCAAGCACGAGCCACAGCCCCATGCCCACGCCCGCGACGACCTGCGCGGCAGTCGCGATCTTCTCGCCTCTCTGCCAGCCTCGCGAGTTGGCGATCCGGTCCTTGGCGATGGAGCCGAGCACGATGGCGAGCACCGCCGTCACGAAGGGCACGACCAGCGAGGTGATGGCGAGGGCGAGGGCGATGATGGCGAGCGGGGCCAAGCGCGGCTGGGCATCAGGGCCGCCGGGCAGCCAGCCGGTGGGTCCGCCTCTGGCGGCGGGCAGCAACGGGCCGCGCGACGAGGGCTGGATGGTCGGGAGACTCGACTCGCGCGGCGGCGTGTCGGCGTCGGGAGCGGCAGGGGGAGACGGGCCCTCGCCCGCGGGATCAGGTGGCGGCTCGCTGCCGCCGGGTGTGCGGGGCGATGGCGGCTCGAGGGTCTTCGTCGCGCCGTCGTCGCGCCCGCTCCCAACATTGCGCCCGCCCGCGGTGCCCGTTGCGGGTGCGGTGCTGGGTTCACCGGCTTTGGCGCCGGGATGAGGTTCGCCTTGGGATCGCCATGGCACGAACCCCGCATCGATCCAGCTCGCGATGAGCCGCCGCACCTCCTGCGCGTCGTCGTCGGTGAGGTCGGTGGCCGAGGAGTCGGCCGGGACGCCGGCCCAGAGGCATGCGTCGATGGCCTCGGAGGTGGTGAGACCGAACTCGTCGGCCAAATCGACCACTTTCACGACGCAAAGCGTACCGAGTGGAGTCGTTCGGGGCCGGCGAGTGGGATTCGCAGACCGCCGCCGGCCGGCGAGGTGGCGTTAGCGTGCTGCGGTGGCCGTCATCGGAACGCTCGTTGTCGTGCTCCTCTTCGTCGCCGCGGTGGTCGGGCTGAGCAGGATGAGCGATCGCAGACGGCGCTCGCGTGCCGCGCCTCCGGTCCCGCGGCCGGCGCCGCAAGGACATCTGGCCGCCGCGGCTCGATTCGACGGCTGAGTCCCGTGCTTGCCGCCACCGTGTTAGCCCTCTCCTCGGCCGGGCTGCACGCGACCTGGAACCTGCTCGTCAAGACGAGCACCGCCCGCGATCTCGCCGGCTGGGGCCAGTTCCTGTTCGCGGGAGTGCTCGTGCTGCCGGCTCTCGTCCTGATCGGTCTGCCGCCGGCCGGGGCCTTGCCGTACCTGCTGGCGTCGGGCGTGATCCACGTCGCGTACATCACCGCGCTTGTGCAGGCGTACGCCAATGGCGACTTCTCGCTCGCCTACCCGTTGGCTCGGGGCGGCGGTGCGTTCTTCGCCGCCATCGGCGGCGTGCTCCTACTCGGCGACGTGCTGCCTGCCCTGGCGTGGGTCGCGATCGCCATCGTGGCGGGCGGGATGCTCTCGTTGATCCGGCCGGGCACCTCGCGCGCGTCGATCTTCTGGGCCCTGGCCACCGCGCTCACCATCGCGGTGTACACCCTCATCGATTCGCAAGGGTCGCGGCTCGCTGCTGGGCTGTCGGGAACGGACATGGCCAGCGTCTCCTACGGCTTCGCGTTGATGCCGGTGTCGGCGACGGCCGTCTCGATCGCGAACCTCGCGAGGGGAAGGGGGAGAGCCTTCGTTCGGTCGATCCCCGCCAACTGGATGCGGTACTCGGTCGCCGCGCTCCTCCTCACCAGCGCGTACACGCTCGTGCTGGTCGCGGTGACGAGCGCGCCGGTCGGATACGTCACCATGCTCCGCGAGTCGTCGGTCGTGATGGGCGCTTTGGCGGGCTGGCTCTTCCTTCACGAACGCCTGGGCAAGCACCGCTTCGTCTCGTCGGCGGTCATCGTGGCCGGGCTCGTCCTGCTCGTCACGGCGACGCTCACGTGACGCTCACGCGACGGTCACTTCCACATGTTCTCGCGGACGAACGTGTAGACGCCGGCGTAGTTCTGCTGCGACTTCTCGGGGATGGTGCCCGGCTCGCCGAGGGCCCGAGCGCCGTGCACGATCTCGGCGGTGCGCTCGACGACCAGCGACGCGTGCAGCGCATCGTCGGGAGACTTCCCCACGCACACGAGGCCGTGGTTCGCCATCAGTGCGGCGCTCCGGTCACCGAGGTGCGCGGCGACCTCGACGCCGAGCTCGTCGGTGCCGGTCGGCGTGAACTCGCAGACGGGGATGTCACCACCGATGTAGACGACGACCTCCTCGATGGCGGCGGGGATCGGTTGCCTCGCAACGGCGAACATCGAGGCATAGGTCGCATGCGAGTGGATGACGCCGCCGACTTCGGGATAGCGCTTGTAGCACTCGAGGTGGAGCGCCTTCTCGCTCGATGGCGAACCCGTCCCGTCGATCACTGCCCCATCGAGGTCGACGACGACGAGATCGTCGAGCGTCATCGTCTCGTAGGGGAGCGACGACGGCGTCATGCACACGGCGTCGCGGCCGGGCAGGCGGCCGGAGATGTTGCCGGCCGTGCCGACGACGAGGCCGGCGGCGTGCACGGCTTGCGCGACGCGCAGCACTTCGGCTCGCAGCTCGCCCTCGGTGCGGGGCGGGTCTTCACTCATGGGAGCACCTCGGGGTTGGCGCAGTGGATGGGCCGCTCGCCGTTCAGGAGCCGGCGGAGGTCGGCGGCGATCGAAGACGTGTGGTTGGCCTCGGTGTCGAAGGTCGCGCCGCCGATGTGCGGCGTCAGCACCACGTTGTCCATCGCGCACAGCGGATGGTCGGCGGCGACGAACTCGCCGTCGAAGTGGTCGAGCCCGGCGCAGCCGAGCTTGCCAGACGCCAGCGCGGCGAGCAGTGCGTCGAGATCGTGCAGCGCGGCCCGTGCCGTGTTGAGGTAGACGGCGCCGTCCTTCATCATGGCGAACTGCCGCTCTCCGATCATGCCGAGCGTGGCGGGCAGCGGGGGAGCGTGCATGGAGACGACGTCGGCGGCCGCGAGGAGCTCGTCGAGCGAGTGGGTCGCATCGGGGTTGTACGGGTCGGAGGCGATGACCTTCATCCCGATGCCCTCGAACCGCCACCTGGCCGCTTGGCCAACGGCGCCGAGCCCTACGATGCCCACGGTCTGGCCGGCGAGCTGCCACGCCCGGAACCGTTGATAGGGGATGGTGCCGTCCTTGTAGTAGTCGCCGGCGCGCACCTCGCGATCGGCGACCACGACCCGACGGGTGACGGCGAAGAGCAGGGCCACGGCCAGCTCGGCGACGGCGTCGGCGTTGCGCCCGGGCGCGTGCAGGACGGGGATCGCTGCGGCCGTCGCGCCCTCGATGTCGACGTTGGAGGGGTCGCCGCGGGTCGAGGCGATGGCCAGCAGGTCGCGCTCCAGTACGGGACCTTTGCACGAGTCGACCTCGCAGATGACGATGCGGGCCCCCGTCTCGTCGATGCGAGTGGCCAGCTCGTGCTCGTCGAGCAGGTGCATCCCTCGCTCGTCGAGCCACGGCTCGATCACGAGTTGGCCCAGCTCGTCGAGCAACGCGAGGCTGTCTCCCCGCAGCGGGGCGGTGGCCAGGATCACGGGAAGGTCACTCACAAGTCGCTCATCTCTGCCTCGGTCGCCTGCTCGCCGCGCCATCCTGACAAACCCTGACGGCCACGTCATATTTGTGCCCGTCGCGCCGAATGCACCCCGCAGCCGAGCCCGCTATGGAACCAGACGTCCCGCCGCTCCGCATCGCCGCCCTGGTGAAGCAGATCCCCGCGTTCGAGTCGATGCAACTCGGCCCGGACGGGCGGCTGGTTCGCCAGGGCCTGCTCCTCGAGATGAGCGCGTACGACCGGCGGGCAGTCGCGCAGGCAGTGCTGCTGGTCGAGAAGTTCGGTGGCTCGGTCACCGTCGTCACGATGGGTCCCTCGTCGGCCGACGATGTCCTTCGTGAAGCGATCGCGTACGCAACCGAGCACGGCGTCGACGTCGCGGCAGTCCACATCACCGACGCCGCCTTCGCCGGTGCCGACACGCTCGCGACGGCGCGGGCGCTCGACGCGACGATCCGCCTCCTCGAAACGGGCGGCACGACCTTCGATCTCATCCTCACCGGCCGGAACTCGGTGGATGCCGACACGGGCCAGGTGGGACCGCAGGTGGCCGAGCTGCTCGACCGGCCGTTCGCAACGGGTGTGAAGCAGCTCGAGCTGCGCGCGACGAGGGCGGTCGACGCCGATGGCGATCGTGAAGGCGAAGGCGTGTCCGTCGACGCCGATGTCGGTTGCGAGCACGACGACACCTGGGTCGAGGCCAGCGTGCAGTTGCCCGCACTGCTCAGCACGGCCGAGCGCCTCATCGACCCGTGCAAGATCAAAGACCCCGCGGTCTGGGCGTCGGTCGACGGGTCGCTGATCCGCCGCATCTCGGCTGCGGATCTCGGGCCCGGCCCCTGGGGCGCAGCCGGCAGCCCGACGTCGGTTGGCGAGATCCGCCACGAGATCGCCGAGCGCGAGAACCGCGTGCTCGAAGGGACGATCACCGAACAGGTCGGCGAGGTCGTCGACTACCTCGCCGACCACGGCCTGCTGGTGCCAGGCATCGTGCACGGCGAGACCAAGCAGCCGGTGCCGGCGGCGCGCGACCTGGCCCCGAACGCGCCCTTCGTCGTCGCCGTGGTCGAGCCCAAGCGCGAGCGGCTCACCGCCGAGCTGCTCGGCGCGGCCAGCCGGCTTGCCTCCGAGATCGGCGGTGTGGTCGTGGCCATCGGCCCCGCGCCGTTGCACGGATTGCGGCTCGCCCAATGGGGCGCAGCGCGGGCGGTCGAGATCTTCGGCGCGGAAGCACCCGAAGATGTCGCGGCTGCGGTGGCGGCATGGCTGCACGCGAACCAGCCGTGGGCCGCGCTCGCGGGCAGCACCGCGTGGGGTCGTGAGGTCGCGTCGCGCGCCGCGGCGGCGGTAGGGGCGGGGCTCACCGGCGACGCGGTCGGGCTCGCTGTCGATGGCGGGCGGCTGTTGGCCTGGAAACCCGCGTTCGGCGGCAGCCTCGTCGCCGCCATCCACGCGTCGTCTCCCATCCAGATGGCGACGGTGCGGCCCGGCATGCTCCCGCTGTTCGAGCCGAACGCTGCGGGCGAGGTCACCGCGCTCGAACCAGACCGCCTCGACGTGCTGCCGCGCCGGCGAGTGACGATCCATCACCAGGTTCGGGAGGACAACCTCGACGACCTGGCGACGGCCGAGATGGTCGTCGGGGTCGGCATGGGGGTCGACCCCGCGCGCTACGGCGAGCTGGACGGCCTGCGCGAGCTGCTCGGCGCCGAGCTGGCCGCGACGAGGAAGGTGACCGACAACGGCTGGCAGCCTCGCGCTCGGCAGATCGGCATCACCGGCCACAGCATCTCGCCGCGGTTGTACCTCGCCATCGGCATGAGCGGGAAGTACAACCACACGGTCGGCGTGCGCTCGGCCGGAACCATCGTCGCGATCAACCCTGATCGCGACGCGCCGGTGTTCGCGTTCTCCGACCTCGGTATCGTCGCCGCGTGGGAGGACGTGGTTCCCGAGCTCGAACGCCAGCTCCGCGCTCGCATCGGGTGAGCTCGGACCCACCGGCGCGCGACCGGGGGTTCGCGCCCATCGTCGTCCTCGCCGCCGTCACGCTCGGTCTACCCGAAGGTTCGATCGGCGTGCTGTGGCCGTCGATCAGCGCGGGGCTGGACGTCCCCCTCGACCGGCTCGGCCTCCTGCTGTATGCCGCCACCGCGGGCTACCTCACGGTCGCGTTCGTGCATGGCCGCCTGGTTCGCCGCTTCGGCACCGCCGCCGTGCTGGCGGCCGCGGCGCTGGCCGGCGTCGGCGGCGCGCTGGTGTTCGCCGGTGCCTCGATGTTCGCGGTTGCCATCGCGGGCTACTTCGGTGTGGGACTGGCGGCCGGCGGCCTCGACACCGGGCTGAACGGCTACGTCAGCATGCACCGCAACGCACTGCTCTCGTTCATGCACGGCGGCTTCGGCATCGGTGCGACCCTCGCCCCGTGGGCGGCGACGCTGCTCCTCGGGGCTGGCCTGTCGTGGCGGTACGCGCTGGTCGGACTCGCGCTCTACGACGGGTTCCTCCTGGTGCTCTTCACCTGCATGCGCCGCCGGTTCCGTCGACCTGGTCCCCCCGTCGAGACCGGTGAGCACTTCGTCGCGGGCCTCGCAGACGTCGACATCCCGCTCACGGGTGAGTCGCTCGTCCCACCGGCGAGCGCGACCCGAGCGCGGCGCGGCGAGCCGCGCCGGTCACCGTCGCGGACCCGGCTCCTGCTCGTGCTCTCGATCGTCGCCTTCTTCCTCTATGCCGGGATCGAGGCCGGCATCGGCAACTGGGGCTACACCTTGCTGCTCGGGCGGTCGGTGGGCGAGAAGGCCGCGGGTCTTGCCGTGTCGCTCTACTTCGGCTCGATCATGCTCGGCCGCTTCGGCATCGGGGCGCTGGGTGCACGGGTGTCGCCACGCCAGGTGCTGGCCATCGCCGTGTTCGGTGCGGTCGCCGGCACCCTCGCCCTGTGGCTCCTCGGCGAGGCGGTGCCGTCGACCGGGCCCGTGCTCCTCGTGCTCATCGGGGTCAGCCTGGCTGGCTTCTTCCCGATGCTCGTGGCGCTCACACCCGAGCGGCTCGGCAGGGACCGCACCGCTGCCGCCATCGGCTGGCAGCTCGCGGGTTCGAGCGTCGGCGTGTCGACCATCCCCGCGGCGATGGGCGTCCTCGTGGGCCGGGCCGGGAGCTGGATCGTCGCGCCGTCCACCTTCGCCGTCGCGGTCGCGCTCGCCATCGTTCACCTGACCGCACGGTCCGTCGAGCGCCCTGACACCACCCGGTCCCCTTCGTTGCCTAGGCGCTTGCGGCCACCGATCGACAAGTCGCTGTGGATGGGGCAAGCGCCGGCCGGTGGCGCGACCGCCAGGGAGCCCGCCGGCGATGGGGAGCACTCAGAGTCAGCGGAGCGTGCGTGGGGGCGCAGCCCCCCAGGCAACTAGGCGCTTGCGGCCACGGATCGACAATTTGTTGGGGATGGGGCAAGCGCGTTCCGGTGGCGCGACCGCCAGGGAGCCCGCCGGTGATGGGGAGCGCTCGGAGCGTCAGCGGAGAGTGCGTGGGGGCGCAGCCCCCCAGGCAACTACCGTCGCGGGGTGAAGCGGCGGGCGACCACGTGCTGAAGTAACCTCCCGCCCGGATTTCCAACGGAGGGGGTTCCGGAGTGAACGTCGAGTCACGGGTGC
>JACPNV010000040.1 GCA_016185305.1 Actinomycetota bacterium
TCTCGAGAAGTGCGCCGAGAGACGGGCTGGCCATCCCCAAGAAGCCGGCGGCGACCTGCGTGTCGAACAGCTCGCCGGGGATGGCATCGCACGCGTAGGCGAGCACCTCGAGGTCTTGGTCGGCGGCGTGGGCAACCGTGACGATGTCGACGTCGGTGAACAGCTCGGCCAGAGGGTGGAGGTCGACGGTGGTCGCGTCGACGACGGCGAGCCCGTCGCGCCACGCGAGTTGCACGAGCGCGAGACGCGGGAAGTAGGTGCGCTCGCGGTGGAACTCCGTGTCGACCGCGAAGTCCGACTGCTTCTTCAGTTCGCTGACGACAGAGGCAAACCCCTCGTCGTCAGAGATGAGGTCGTAGGCCAGCACGGCCTTTCCCTTCGGTTCCCAGGCCCCCCGGTTGCGAGCGCTCCGGCGCCTTTGCGAGACGTTCGTGTTGCTGCACTAGCCCGGCTCTTCGCCGGTTGCGAAGCTCCTCCCTGAGTCGATCCAGCCCATGGTGCCCCCGGCCACGTTGACGGCGTCGACCCCCTTGCTCCGCAGGAACTCGGTCGCCCGGGCACTGCGCGGGCCGCTCGCGCAGATGACGTACACCGTGCCGTCCGACGGCACCTCGTCGATCCGTTCGACGAAGTCGCCGAGTGGGATCAGTCGGGCCCCCGGCACATGGGCCTCGACGTACTCCTCTGGGTTGCGCACGTCGATCAGCGGTGCGCCCGCGGCGCGGGCCTGTTCCAGCGCGGCGATGTCAATCTCGGGAACGTCCATCCCGCAAAGCGTAGTTGCGAACATCCGTTGGCGTGTCGAGGTCGACGAACCACCCTTCGGGCAGACCTTCGACGTCGACCACCGCGCCGGGGTCGAGCGCGTCGAGCGCGCTCCGGATGGACCGCTCCCCCGCCGCGAATCGAGCGGCGAGCACCTCGGCGCAACCGGTGTGGAACAGCGCGGCGAGCACCTGCCGCGTGTCATCGGCGACGGGAACGACGACCAGGGCGCCCGGTCGGTCTGCCTGCTCGGCGAGCGCACGCAGCAGCCGGGGGTCGAGCGCGGGATGGTCACACGCGGTGACGAACGCGATGTCGGTTCCTATCGCCGCCAGCCCGGTGAGCAAGCCGCCGAGGGGGCCCTCGCCCGGATGGTTGTCGGCGCGCGCGTCGATGCCGAGCGCGTGCAAGCGTTCGAGATCGCCTCCGACGGCGATCGTCTCGACCGCACCGGCGCGCTGAAGCGCAGCGGCGACGCGAACGACGAGCGGCGTCCCGTCGATCTCCAGAAACGCCTTGTCGGCACCCATCCGCTCTGACGTCCCGCCGGTCAGGATGATCGCGCTGAGCTCGTGCACCCGTCGGCCCTATTCGAGGTCGGCGATGCCACCGTATGCCGCGGCCTTGCCCTTGCTCTCGCCGTGCGAGGCCGCCGCGTCGGCGAGGTCGGCGGTGAACTCATCGACCATGCGACGGTGATAGGGCGAGACCATGAGGTGAAGCCCGCCTTGCTGCCGGTCGAGGTTCCAGCCGCGGTCGTCCATGACATCGCCGACGCCGCCGATGTCGAGACCGCTGCGGGGCGCGGCACCGAACTCGAACACGCTGAGATCAGGCTCGCCGGTGATCTCGAGCTCGTCGATGGCGGCGATGCCCGCTTGGAAGCCGCGGGTCGCGTCGCGGACCTGCTCGGTCTTGGCGAGGTAGCCCTCGGCGCCGAGATGGTTGATCGTCGCCCATGCTCCCGCGATCGGTGCGGCCGGCCGCGTGCCGGCGGTCGTGATCGAGCCGTACAGCCCGCCTGGCCACTGGTCGTACACGAACCACTGGTGTTGCACCATCTCGGGATCGCGATACAGCACGAGCGACGCGCCCTTGAACGCGTAGCCGTACTTGTGGATGTCGGCCGACATCGACGTGACGCCTTCGACCCGGAAGTCCCACGGTGGCACGGACTCGCCGATGCGTTCCCACCACGGCAGGATCCACCCGCCCAGGCACGCGTCGACGTGCATCAGCGTGCCTTGTTCGAGCGCGAGTGCCGCGAGATCGGCGATGGGGTCGATGACACCGAACGGGTAGCACGGGCTGCTGCCGACGATCAGGATCGTGTTGGCATCGATCAGCGCCGCCATCGCCTCGGGGTCGGCGCGAAGATCGCCACGCACGGGCGCGCACCGGTGCTCGACCTTCAGGTAGTGGCACGCCTTGGCAAACGCGGGATGCACCGTGTTGGCCGTGACGATGTTGGGCGTGTCATTGCCCTCGTTCTTCTCGGCGAAGCTGCGGGCGGTGTGTACGGCGAGGAAGATGCTCTCGGTGCCACCGCTCGACATGGTGCCGGCTTTCGGTTGGGTGTGGAACAAGTCGGCGGCGAGGTCGACGACCTCGCTCTCCATCTGCACCAGGCTCGGGTACTTGAAGGGGTTGAGCGCGTTCTCGTGGATGTAGAGCGTGGCGATCTCGTGCAGCAGCCGCTCGAGCTCTTCGTCATCGGGGTGGTACACGAGGCTGAACGCCCGGCCTCCGCGCCAGTCGATGTCGCCGTGGCCGAGATCGGTCACCCGTGCCAGCAACTCGTCCGCCTTGATGCCATGTTCGGGGAACGCCATCTCGGCATCGTAAGAGGATGCGCCGGTAGGCGCAGGTTCGGCTGTCGGGGCAGCAACCCGGACCACAGGGAGCACCATCGCGCCTGCGGCAAACCTACCGAGCGCCAACCCAGAGGCCGCAGCTCGACGGTCGCGACTACCGGTAGCTCGGCGAGGAGGCCGTGATGAGGACGATCTCGAGGATGATCACGACGATGTTGAGGCCGAGGGCGACGGCGCCGAGGATGACGCCGGCCAGTGCCATGCCGTCGCCGGTCAGCAAGCCGTTCGACTCCCGGATGCGCTTGCGGGACTTGAAGCCCTCGATCATCGCGAACGGCCCGAGCAGCACGCCGCAGATGAAGAACGCCACGATGCCGAGCACCAGCGCGGTGGTGGCCCCCTTGTCCGGCCGCTGGGGTTGGTAGCCGTACGCCGCCGGGTAGCCATACGCTGGCGGCGCGCTCGGCGGGTAGCCGTAGCCCGTCCCGTACCCGCCGTAACCCTGGTCGGGCGGGCCGTAGCGGTAGGGACCTTCCGGCGGTGGGGGCCCCGGGCGATAGGCGGCCGGCCCCTCCGCCAACGGGGCGAAACCCGAACCGGGAGAGACGCCGTCCATGCGCGTTCCGCACGCGAAGCAGATCTCGGTCCCGAGCCGCTCGAACGCCCCGCAGTTCGGGCACTGCGCGGTGGGTAGGCCTTTGTCCAAGAGTCTCTCCTCCGCCCTCCCGGGCCGTCAGCCGCCGTAGCTCATGCGGGTGTCCTCCATTCGTAGCACCGGGAGGTCCTCGGTTCCCTGGAAGTCGCAGTCGACGACTTCACCGACGAACAGCGTGTGCCCGCCGCAGTCGATGGTCTGGCGAACCTCGCACTCCACAAAGGCTACGGCCTGGTCGAGGATCGGTACCCCGGTCACGCCGTCGTGGTACGACACCCCGTTCAACGTCATCGTGCCCGCGTCGACGTCGACGGGCTTGGTGAACTTCCGCACGAGGGCCCGGTCTTCGCGGGCAATCGTGTTCAGGGAGAAGGCCTTGCCGGAGTCGACGAGCTCGTGGGTCATCGCTCGCTTCTCGACCGAGATGGCGATGAGCTTCGGATCGAAGCTCACCTGCGTCGCCCAGTTCAACGTCATGCCGTTGCGGCGCTCGCCGGCGCGGCTGCCGATGACGTAGAGGCCCGACGGGAGCGTCCACAACAGCCGTCGCCGCAACTTGTCGTAGGCCTCTTTGTCTTCGTCGGTCACAACGCGGGCCGGGTACGGGCCGATCGGCCCGGTGCCACCAGGAGCAGTCATGGCCGGAGGCTATCTCTCACGTCTGTCGTTCGACGGGCGTCAGGTCGGACCCCACAACCGGCGACCGCGCGTCAGAGCGCTTCGGACCAGCGGGCGCGGTCGGCGCCGACCCGAGCGACGTACCGCTCGAGTTGCGGACCGAACGCTTCGGGACCGCCGCCGCCCCGCGTCCGCCGCCGCTGGACGGCGACCCCTTCTTCGAGCAGGTGCAGCGCGTCGACACCGAGCGAGCCGTGGTCCTCCACCAACTCGGCGAGCGGGACCCCTTCGCGCACCGACTCGCGCACGAGACCGCCGACGACCGAGTGGGCGTCGCGGAACGGCATGCCGCGCGACACGAGGAACTCGGCGAGGTCGGTCGCCGCCACCTCCGGCGTGTCGGCGGCCGCCTTCATCCGCTCGTAGTCGAACGTCGACTCGCCCAGCAGGCCGGTGAGCGCGTGCAATGCCAGGTCGACCTGGTCGAGCGAGTCGAACAACGGCTCCTTGTCCTCTTGCAAGTCGCGGTTGTACGCGAGCGGCAGCGCCTTCAGCGTGGCGAGCAGGCCGGTGAGGTTGCCGATGAGCCGCCCGCTCTTGCCCCGCACCAGCTCGCCGATGTCGGGGTTTTTCTTCTGGGGCATCATCGACGAGCCGGTGGCGAAGTCGTCGGCCAGCTCGATGAAGCCGAACTCGTCCGTCGCCCACAGGATGATCTCCTCACCAAGGCGCGACAGGTGCACGGCGAGCATGGTGATGGCGAACATCGTCTCGGCCACGAAGTCGCGGTCGCTCACCGCGTCGAGCGAGTTGTCGAACGTGGCGGCGAAGCCGAGCTCGGCCGCGCAGAGCTCGGGGTCGAGGTCGAGTGACGAACCCGCGAGTGCGCCGGCACCAAGCGGCGAGACGTCGAGCCGTCGCCGGGCGTCGAACAATCGGTCTATGTCGCGCGACAGCGCCCAGCCATGGGCCAGGAGATGGTGCGAGAGCAGCACCGGCTGGGCGCGCTGGAGGTGCGTGTAGCCGGGAAGATACGTGTTGTCCGCCGCGGTGGCCTGGTCGAGCAACGCTTGCTGCAAGTCGAGGATGCGACCGACGACCCCGACGATCGCCCGCTTCGTGAACAGCCGCAGATCGGTGGCGATCTGGTCGTTGCGGCTGCGACCGGTGTGGAGCTTGGCGCCGACCTTCCCCGCGATCTCGGTCACCCGGCGCTCGACCGCGGTGTGGATGTCCTCGTCGGACGGCTCGAACGTGAACGAGCTGTCGACGAGCTCTTGACCCACTTGGTCGAGCGCTTTGAGGATGGCGCGCTCCTCCTCCGCGGTGAGGATGCCGGCGCGCAGCAAGCCGCGCACGTGCGCCCGCGAACCGCGGATGTCGTCGGCCGCCAGCCGCTGGTCGAAGGCAAGGCTCACCGAGAGCGCCATCAGCGCGTCGGCTGGCCCGCGCTCGAAACGACCGTGCCAAAGCGTCTGCGCGTGCTCGTCCCCGGTCGGCACGGTCAGCCTTCAGCCTGGCCGTGCTCGCGGTGGGCCTGGGTCTGGCGGGCCGCCCACGTCTGGATGCCGAGCCCCCACAGGCGCACAAAGCCCTCGGAGTCGTCGTGGTTGAAGCTGTCAGCCGCGTCGTAGGTCGCCAGCCCGTAGTCGTACAGCGAGTGGTCGCTACGCCGGCCGACCACGATGCAGCGACCCTTGTCGAGCCGCAGGCGCACCTCACCGGTCACGAACTCCTGGGACGAGTCGACGAACGCGTCGAGCGCGTTGCGCAGCGGCGAGAACCACAGCCCGTCGTACACGAGCTCGGCGTAGCGGTGCTCGAGGGCGATCTTCTGGCGCTGGAGATCGCGCTCGAGGGTGATCGACTCGAGATCGCGGTGCGCCATGATCAGCGCCAGCGCCGCCGGAGCTTCGTAGGTCTCGCGGCTCTTGATGCCGACGCGGCGGTTCTCGACCATGTCGAGCCGGCCGTACGCGTACGCGCCCACGATCTCGTTGAGCTGCCCGACGAGCTGGTGCATCGGCATCGCGTCGCCGTCGACCGCAACCGGCGTACCCCGCTCGAACGCGATCGTGATCTCTCGCGGATCTTCCGCCTTGAGCCTGGTCATCTCCCACACGCCGTCGGGCGGCTCGGCCCACGGGTCTTCCATCTCACCGCACTCGATGGCCCGGCCCCACAGGTTGTCGTCGATCGAGTAGATCTTCTCGCGGCTCGCGGTGAGCGGGATGCCATGGCGCTCGGCGTAGTCGATCGAGTCGTCACGGGTCATCCCCCAGACGCGGACGGGCGCCACGATGTCGAGATCGGGAGCGAGGGCGCGGGTTGCGACCTCGAACCGCACCTGGTCGTTGCCCTTGCCGGTGCAACCATGCGCAACGGCGTCGGCCCCGTGCTCGCGGGCCACCCTCACGAGCTCCTTCACGATGACCGGACGCGACAGCGCCGACACGAGGGGGTACTGGTTCTCGTACAGGGCGTTGGCGCGGAGCACCGGACCGCAGTAGTCGCGGGCGAACTCCTCGCGCACGTCAGCCACGATCGCCTCGACGGCGCCAGCCGCCTTGGCTCGCTCCTTGACCGCATCCCAATCGCCGCCCTGGCCGACGTCGCACGCCACTGCGATGACCTCGACGTCGAGCTCGTCGATCATCCACCGGACCGCCACCGACGTGTCGAGTCCACCGCTGTAAGCCAGCACCACACTCTTGGGCATCTCGTTCTCTCTTTCCTCGGTAGGACGGTTCAGAGGCCGGCCAGCTCGGACAGCCGCGCCGACACCTCGGACGCGGGCGAGCCTTCGGCCACCACCAGCATCAGCGTGTCGTCGCCGGCGACGGTGCCGAGGATCTCGGGCAGTCCGACACGGTCGAGTGCGGAACCCACGACGTGGGCCGAGCCCGGCGGTGTGCGCAACACGATCATGTTGCCGCTGTACGCGACCTCGACCACCCAATCTCCGAGCACGCGGCGCAGGTGATCCTCCGGCGCGTACTGCTCCTTCGGCAACTCGGGCAGCGCGTACGCGCTCTCCCCTCCCTGCACCCGCACCTTGATCGCACCCATCTCATCGAGGTCGCGCGACACGGTGGCCTGGGTCGCGAGCACGTTCTCACCGGCCAGCAACTCGACCAGTTGGGCTTGGTTCTGGATTCGATGCTGCTCGATGAGCTTGGCGATCAAGTGTTGCCGCTGCGGCTTGGCCAGCTTGACCGGCGGCGCCTTGCGCGAGGTGTGCGAGGTGCGTGAGGTGCGCGAGTTGCGTGAGTTGGACGACCTCGTCTTGCCTGCCATCACTGCTCCAGCAGCCAGGAGATGAGGCCGCGCGCCGCGTGCATCCGGTTCTCGGCCTGCTGCCACACCCGACTCTGCGGACCGTCGATCACGTCGTCGGTGACCTCTTCGTTGCGATGCGCCGGCAGGCAGTGCAGGAAGATCGCATCGGGCGCGGCCCCGGCCATGAGCTCGGTGTTGACCTGGAACGGGTGGAAGTACGGTCGGCGCTCGGCCGCCTCTTCTTCCTGCCCCATCGAGAACCACGCGTCGGTGTACACGACGTCGGCTCCTTGCACCGCCTCCAGAGGATCGGTGGTCAGCACCGGCTTCACACCGCTCGACCAGATCGTGGCTTGGTCGCCGGTCGACGGCAGGTAGTGCTCGGGGCACCCGATGCGGACATCCATGCCCGCCATCCCCGCGGCCAGCGACAGCGAGCGGCAGACGTTGTTGCCGTCGCCGACGTAGGCGAGGGTCCTGCCGGCGAACTCGCCGAACACCTGGCGGACGGTGAGGAGGTCGGCGAGCGCCTGCAGCGGGTGGGCGACGTCGGACAGCATGTTGACGAGCGGCACGGGGGAGACCGCCGCCATGCGCTCGAGCTTGTCGTGGTCGAAGACACGGGCACCGATCGCCGCGTGGTAGCCGGCGAACATGCGGGCGAGGTCTTCGACCTTCTCGCGCGTGCCCATGCCGATCTCGTCGGGCCGCACGGTCACCGGGTGCCCGCCGAGCTGCACGACGGCCATCTCCATCGAGTTGCGCGTGCGGGCCGACGGCTTCTCGAAGATCAGCGCCATGCCCTTGCCTTCGAGCACGCGCGGTGGCGAGGAGTCTTCGGACCGGTCGATGACCGCGAGGAGCTCGTCGGTCGTAAGGTCGTCGATGTCGAGGAAATGACGGGTCACGAGGGCGCTCCTGGCTCTTGGCGCGGCACCGACGCGATCGCCGACGCCACGATGTCGACGGCCCGCTCGAGCTCGCCGTCGCTGACGGTCAGCGGCGGCGCGAACCGTAGTGCCGTTGGTGTCACCGCGTTGACGACGAGGCCCCGGGCGAGGCACTCGGTGCAGACCTCTTTGGCATCGAGCCCCTCGTCGAGCTCGGCCGCGAGCAGCAAGCCCATCCCCCGCACGGCACGCACGCCGTCGAGGGCGCCGAGCATCTTGGTCAGCTTCTCCCCCATCGCCGCCGACCGCTCGGGCAGGTCGTCGCGTTCCATGACGGTGAGGACGGCACGAGCCGCCGAGGCCGCGAGCGGTTGGCCACCGAACGTCGAGCCGTGATCGCCGGGCACGAACGCCGACGCCACCTCTTCCCGCGCCCAGCACGCGCCGATCGGCACGCCGTTGCCGAGTGCTTTGGCGAGCGTCACCACATCGGGCTTCACGTCGAAGTGCTCGAACCCGAACCACTTGCCCGTGCGACCGAGGCCTGTCTGCACCTCGTCCACCATGAACAGCAGCCCGCGCTCGTCGCACAGGGCTCGCACGCCCTGGAAGAACGCGGCGTCGGCGGGGTTCACGCCACCCTCACCCTGCACGGGTTCGAGCAAGACGGCCGCGACCGACGGGTCGATCTGGCGGGTGACGTCGTCGACGTCGTTCCATTCCGCGTGCCGGAACCCGTCAGGCAGCGGTTGGAACGGCTCGTGCTTGGTGGGCTGGCCGGTCGCGTGCAACGTCGCCAGCGTGCGCCCGTGGAACGAGCCGAACGCGCTGACGACGACGTACTTGCCGTGGCCGCCCCACTTGCGGGCGAGCTTGACGGCGCACTCGTTCGCCTCGGCGCCCGAGTTGGTGAAGAAGACCTGTCCCCCGCCGCCGAGCAGCCGATCGATCGTCGCCGCGACGTCGGGACCGACGGCGTTGCCGAACAGGTTCGACACGTGCAGCAGCGTCTGCGCCTGTTTGCTGATCGCGTCGGCGACCTCGGGATGGGCGTGGCCGAGCGCGACCACCGCGAGCCCACCGAGGAAGTCGAGGTACTCCCGGCCGTCGCTGTCCCACAGTTGCGTGCCCTGGCCGCGCAGGAAGGTGACGGTCGGGTCGGGGTAGGTCGGCATCAACGGCGACTCGGTCATATTTCCCGCACCCCCTCGTCGGACGTGATCATGGTGCCGACACCGGTGTCGGTGAACAGCTCGAGCAGGAGCACATGGGGGATGCGACCGTCGAGCAGGTGCACCGAGGGCACGCCGCCGCGCAGCGCTTCGAGGCAGGCGTCGATCTTCGGGATCATGCCTCCGGTGAGCTGACCGGCCTCGATCATGCGGTGCAGCTCGCCATCGGTGACCGCGGTGATGAGGCTGCCAACATCGTCGACGTCACGCAACAGCCCGGGCACATCGGTCAGGTAGATCGCCTTCTCGGCGCCGACCGCGCCGGCCACGGCCCCCGCGACTGCGTCGGCGTTGATGTTGTAGGCCTGACCGGCCTCGTCGCTGCCGATGGTGGACAGGACGGGGATGAGATGTTCGGCCAGCAGGCTCTGGATGATCGCGGGGTTCACCGCTTTCACGTCGCCGACGAAGCCGAGGTCGGGATGGCGCATGCCGGCCTCGATGAGCCCCGCGTCCTCCCCCGACAGCCCGACGGCCAGCGGCCCGTGCACGTTGATCGCCGACACGATGTCGCGGTTGACCTTCCCGACGAGCACCATGCGCGCGATGTCGAGCGTCTCCGCGTCGGTGACGCGGAGGCCGTCGCGGAACTCGGGTTGCTTGCCGAGCCGTTCCATGAGGTCGCCGATCTGCGGGCCACCGCCGTGCACGATCACGGGATGGATGCCGCACGAGTGCAGCAGCACGACATCTTCGGCGAACTGCGTGGCCAGCTCAGGGTCGATCATGGCGTTGCCGCCGTACTTGATCACCACGGTGCAGCCGTTGAACCGCCGGATGTACGGGAGGGCCTCGACGAGGATGGCCGCCCGCTCGTGCGGATCGACCTCGCTCACGATGTGGCCAAGCTGTCAGAGCCCATCACGATGTGCCCAAGCTGTCGGGGCCCATCACGATGTGCCCAAGCTGTCGGGGCCCATCACGATGTGCCCATGTTCTCGTCGACGTAGGCGTGGGTGAGGTCGTTGGTGAAGATCGACGCCCGGCCGTGGCCCACACCGAGGTCGGCGGTGATGTGCAGGTGGCGCTGCGCCATGTGCGCGGCCACCGCGGCCCGGTCGTGATCGATCGCCACGCCCTTCGCCGCCACGGTGATGCCGCCGTACGCGACGGAGACCTTCGCCTGCTCGAACTCGATGCCGGCGCTGCCGAGCTCGCTCGCCACCCGACCCCAGTAGGGGTCTTTGCCGTACCACGAGCACTTGCAGAGGTTGCTGTCGGCAACCTTCCTCGCACCGATGGCTGCTTCGTCATCGGACGCGGCGCCGACGACCTCGACCCGCACCGACTTCGTCGCACCCTCGGCGTCGAGCACCATCGCTTCGGCGAGCGACGAGCACGCTCGGGTCACCGCATCCTGGAACGCGTCCCCGCCGACCGGCCCCGCCTTCCCGCTGGCGAGCAACAGAACGGTGTCGTTGGTCGACATGCAGCCGTCGGTCGTCATGACGTTGAACGACTTCGCCACGCCGTGTTGCAGCGCGGCCTTCAGTTGTTCGGGCGTCGCTTCGGCATCGGTCGTGAGCACGGCGAGCATCGTCGCCATGTTGGGCGCCAGCATCGCCGCGCCCTTGGCCATGCCTCCGACGACGAAGCCGTCGCCCTCCACCACGACCTCCTTCGGGAACGTGTCGGTGGTGCGGATGGCCTCGGCGGCATCCGCACCACCGTCGACCGACCGCGCCGCGACGAGGCCGGGAACCGCCGTGGTGATCGTGTCGATCGGCAACGGGATGCCGATGAGCCCGGTCGAGCACACCAGCACATGATGCGGGTCGATGCCCAGCGCGTCGCCAGCCGCTTGGCACATCGCCCACGCATCCTCGATGCCCCGCTCGCCCGTCGCCGCGTTGGCGTTGCCGCTGTTGAGGATGACCGCGACGGCCTGCCCGGCGGTCTTGTCGAGGTGGCGCCTCGTCACCTGCACCGGCGCCGCCGTCATCTTGTTGGCCGTGAACACGCCGACGGCAGCCACGGGCTGACCGTCGGCCGTCGCGACCAGCGAGAGGTCGCGATCACCCGACTCCTTCACCCCGCACGCGATGCCCGAGGCGACGAATCCCTTCGCGGTCGTGACGCTCATGACGGGCGGATATCTCTCTCGAGCGCTGCCTCCAAAGGCACCGATGTCGCAGGTTCGAGCGAGGAAGACTCGCAGGCGCCGACGAGGTAGTGCGGGTTCACGGGTACAAGCCGATCGAAGAGAGGCCCGCGGTCTCGTCGAGGCCGAGGGCGAGGTTGGCGCATTGCACGGCGCCGCCCGACGCCCCCTTGGTGAGGTTGTCGATGGCGCAGATGGCGACGACGTAGCCGGTGCGCTCGTCGAACCGCACGGTCACGTGGGCGGCGTTCTAGCCGAGCGTCGCCTTCGTCGATGGCGAACCGTCGGTCACGACGACGAACGGCTCGGTGGCGTAGAAGTCGCGGAACAGCGCCAGCAACTCGGACGTCGACGTCGAGGCGAAGGACTCGGCCGGGCGGCCGTAACAGGTGGCGAGGATCCCCCGGTTCATCGGCGCAAGGTGTGGGGTGAACAGCACCTTGACCTGATCGAGCGGGAGGCCGGCGACCTTGGCGACGTTCTGCTCCATCTCCGGCGTGTGCCGGTGGGTCAGCAGGCCATAAGCCGTGAAGTCCTCGTCTACGGAGCAGAACGCGGTGTTCGGCTTCGCCGGCCGGCCCGCGCCGGATACGCCGCTCGCGGCATCGACGACGATGCCGTCGGTCTGGATCGCGCTGGCCTTGGCCAGCGGTGCGAGAGCCAGCGACGCCGCGGTCGGGTAGCAACCGGGCACCGCGATCGCCGCTGCCCCCTTCAGCGCGTCGCGGAACAGCTCGGGGAGGCCGTACGCGAACGCCGGCAGGTGCTCGGGAGCCGTGTGCTCCTCGCCGTACCAGGTCGGGTAGAGGCTGGCGTCGTCCAGCCGGAAGTCGGCCGCCAGATCGACGACGTGCGGCACCAGGGCGAGCAGACCGGGCACGAGCGCTTGTGACGCACCGTGCGGCAAGCCGAGGAACACGAGATCGAGACCATCGAGCAGCGACTCGTCGTAGGTCTCGAACCGCCGGTTGTGGTAGGCACCGGCCAGGCTCGGGTAGAGCTCGGCGATCGGCGTGCCCGCCTGGCTGTCGCCGGTCGCTATCGCCACCTCGAGCTCCGGATGCCCCGCGCACAACCGCAGCAGCTCGGCGCCGGTGAACCCGGAAGCTCCTATGATGCCGACCCGCACCGGGACCGATCCTCCGTGGGACATCTGCAGAACAATACGACCGCTCGCATCTTTATGCAAACGATCTTCCAACCGGGCGGGCTGGGCGGCGATCAGCGGACGGCTTGGCGGGCCTCGGCCGCAACCCGCTGGCTGGCGGGAACCGCGACCTGGGCGCCCCGATCGTCTTGCACACCGACGATGCCGTAGCTGTTGGTCGAGAAGTCGACCCACGGGTAGAAGCCCTTGCCGCCGTTGCCGCTGACCACGACGGTAGCGCCCGCCGGGTCGACGACGTCGGGCCACGCACCGAGCGAGTAGCGCGGGATGCGCGTGATGCCGACGGCGTAGTCACCGCTGGTGTCGTACGCGCCGACCTGGTTGCGAACGAGCTCGTCGACCGCGCTCGCCGACAGCAGACGTTTGCCTTCGAACATCCCGCGCCCGAGGATCATCGCCAGGAAGCGGGCATAGTCGTCGACGGTCGTGCGGGTGCCGGCGGCCGGGCTGGGGTTGTTGGGCGCGCCGGGCCAGGTGGTTGCACCCATGCCGAGCGGCCCGGAGATCCGTCGCTGGACGACGGTGGCGAAGTCGGCCCCGCCGAGCACCTCCAGCACGCGCCCGATCACATGGAAGTCGGCGTTGCCGTAGGAGAACTTGGTACCAGCGGGGAACTCGCGCGGCGAGGCGGCCACGAGCCGGACGCAATCGGCCAGCCGGCCGCCCGCGTTCCACAGGCACCCCTGATCGCGGACGCCGGAGGTGTGGTCGAGCAGTTGGCGCACCGTCACCGGAGGGCTCTCGCCCGCGAACTCCGGCAGCCACTTCGACACGGGATCGTCGAGCGCGGCTTTGCCCTCGTCGACGTAGGTCATCATCGTCGCGGCGGTGATCCACTTCGCGGACGACGCGACCGAGAGGGGCGTCGAGCGCGTCACCGACCCGACCGAGTAGTCGTGGATCACCTGGCCGTCTCGCACGACGTAGACAACCCCGCCGCTCAGCCCCGCACTCGACACCCGGCTCTGGAGCGCGCGGTCGGTGGCCGCGAAGGCAGCCGCGGCCGCCGGCGGCCCGGCGGCCGCGGCCGTGCTGCTGCTCACGATGGCCGGGACCGTGGTCGATGCTGCGGTGGTGGTCGGCGCCTCGGTGACGGCGCTCGTTCCCGTCGTCGCGGCTGTGCCCCGCGCACCTGCCGTCGCCGCGGAGCCGACCGACCCGTCCGTCGTCGTCCCGCAGGCCGACGCAAGGGCGACGATGGCGGGGGCGATGTACCGGGCGAGCGAGGTCACGCCGTACTTGTTAGCCTCGATCCTCGGGAAGGGGGTCGTTCCAGTAGTTGCGTCGAGGTTTCAGCGGGGTGGGAATCCGAAGCGGAGGGGTTTGTTGTCCCACCAGGGGATGGGTGTTTTTCACATTCGCGGACAAAGTGATGACAAGCCTGATGACATCGACACACCGGACATCAGAGGAAGTGTTGTATATTCGACCCATGAGCGTTGCCGATCACACCTTCACCCACATGCTGCGCAATTCCGGCGAGGTCCTGGCCGAGGTCGAGCACCGCGATGTCGTGCTCCGGCGCCGTGACGGTGAGGATCTCTTCCTCGGGCTTTGGTCTCGCGAGGAGTCGGTCCGCGACGCCCTCGGCATCCTCGCACGCCTGCTTCTGGCGGCCACTGTCGATCTGGATACGCGTGAGCGTGTCGCTAGCTCGCTCGCTGCGTCACTCCCCTGGACCACGTTCTTGCCAGCCGACGAGCGCGAGGAGTTCTTCGCGGCGCTTACGTCGACCGCGGCAGCGTGCGTCGAGGTCGACACGTTCGAGCCGCTCGCTCATCTCATCGACGGCTGGCGGGCGACGGCGGAGGTCCATGCCAACCCGAATCTCGCCAGGCTCCTTAACGTCGAGCACGCCGGACCGCCGGTAAAGATCAAGCGCCCAAAGGCGAGCTGACCGTTGCCTCGCGCCGAGCGGGTCACTCGTCCCGCGCGCACCGACGAGTTCGAGATCGTCACAGCCGATAAGGGCGTCGACGAGGAATGGGACAAGTGGGCGAACCAAGAACCGAACGCGCTCGCCGCGGCCTACGACCAGCTCGCGACAAAGCCCACCGCGTTGTCGTCGCGCCAGAAGCGCCTCGAAGGCAGAACGGTTGGAACCGGGACGTACGAGGGCAAGACCTACGACCGCTGGCAGTACGAGGCAACGAGCGGTGGTCGCATCTTCTACTTCGTCGACGATCCAACCGAAGGCGGTCGCAAGAAGGTCGAACGCAAGGGCCGAGGGCCCAAACCGCGCAAGCGAGTCATCATTGAGGCCGTGCATCCCGGGCACCCGAACGAGACCGAGCGCAAACGCGGCTGACGATCAGAATGGTCGCGACCCGAAGTTCCGTTCGGTTGATCAACCGCACGTGGACATCCACGTCGTCGTAGTGTCTGTGCGTGGCGGACCTGGAACCCGGGCTCTACGAGATGCTCGTCACGGAGGCCCTGGAAGCGGACCTCGCCTTGGTGACTACAGGTCTCGCCGATGTCCGACCGCTGCGATCTGCCGAAGCGGCGGACCGCATCGCTCTTCATCTGAGCCGTGAGATCGAGCGGGCTCTCGCCGCGGTCGGCGATGCTGACCGGGTTCGCGTCGGTGTCGACGTCGCTCGGCACTTGTTGCTGCGCCTGTCGGACATCGTGAACGTCGATATCGACTCGGTGCCCGCGGGAGCCGGTGACGTGCTTCACGCGATCCTTCGACGGCGGCCTGACGGCCAGGCGGCCGCGCTCGCAGAGCCGATGATTCCGCTACTCGACTCGACGCTGCTCACCAACGCCCCAGGCGAGCCTCGAATGCTGCACCAGCTTCAGACGGAGATCGACTCGGCTGACGCCATCGACGTCGTCATGGCGTTTATTCGCCGAAGTGGGATATCACCGTTGCTGCCCATGCTTCGCCGACACTGTGAGGACGGCAGAGAGCTTCGCGTGCTGACGACCACCTATACCGGATCGACGCAGCGATCGGCGCTCGACGAGCTGACCGACCTTGGCGCGCAGATCCAGGTTTCGTACGACGTGTCGACCACCCGACTCCATGCGAAGGGTTGGCTCTTCCACCGGCGATCGGGCTTCTCGACGGCCTACATCGGCTCGTCGAACCTGACGCATTCCGCCCAAGTTCCGGGCCGTGAATGGAATGTACGGGCCTCGGCCGCCCGGAATCCCGACGTGATCGACAAGTTCGCCGCGGTGTTCGAGAGCTACTGGCAGGGGAACGACTTCGTCGCCTACGACGGTGAGCAATTCGACGAGGAGATGGGTCGCGCCGACGCGCAGGGGACAGCCATCGTTCTCAGCCCGATCGAGCTGCGGGCCGAGCCCTTCCAAGAGCGGCTGCTCGAACTCCTCGACGTGTCACGACAGCGGGGGCATCACCGCAACCTGCTCGTCAGCGCCACCGGCACGGGTAAGACCGTGATGGCCGCCATCGACTAGGCCAGGCTGCGGCACTCGCTGCCTCGGGCGCGCCTGCTCTTCGTCGCTCACCGGGAAGAGATCCTCGACCAGAGCCAGGCCACGTTCTGCCACGCGCTTCGTGATCACTCATTCGGTGAGCGGTGGGTTGGCGGCAAGAGACCGACCCGATTCGAGCATGTCTTCGCATCGATCCAGAGCCTCAACGCGGCCGACCTTCAGAACCTGCCATCCGATCACTTCGACGTGGTCATCATCGACGAGTTCCATCACGCCGCCGCGGCGTCCTACCGGCGGCTTCTCGACCACATCAAGCCGCTCGAGTTGCTCGGCCTCACCGCGACACCCGAGCGAAGCGACGGTATGCCAATACTGCACTGGTTCGACGAGCGCATCGCCGCCGAGCTGCGGCTGTGGGACGCGATCGACCAACACCGTCTCGCGCCGTTCATGTACTTCGGCATTCACGACGGTCTCGATCTGCGCGACATCCCGTGGCGGCGCGGACGTGGCTACGACGTCGAGGCGCTCAGCAACCGGTACACGAGCACCGATGCATGGGCTCGTCTGGTGCTGCAAGAAACGCGTAAGCACGCCGAGGATTTCGACACGATGAGGTGCCTGGGGTTCTGCGTGAGCATCGAGCATGCGCGTTTCATGTCGCGCCATTTCAACGAACACGGCGTGGCCGCTGTCGCGGTCTGGGGCGACAGTCCCGATGCGGAACGCAGAGCGGCGTTGCGGGACCTCGCCGACGGCACTGTCCGTGCCGTGTTCTCCGTCGACCTCTTCAACGAAGGCGTCGACGTGCCCTCGGTCGACACAGTCCTCATGCTCCGCCCGACCGAGAGCCCGACGTTGTTTCTTCAACAGCTCGGCCGTGGGCTCCGTCTGTCGCCGGCAACGGGCAAGGCCTTTTGCACCGTCCTCGACTTCGTTGGTCTGCACCGCAGCGAGTTCCGCTTCGATCGCCGGTACCGCGCCCTGCTTGGCGGCACTCGGCGAGAAGTCGAGCGCGCCGTTCAACAGAGATTCCCGTTCCTGCCCGCTGGTTGCCACATGGAGCTGGACGAGAAGTCCTCCGAGATCGTGCTTCGAAGCATCCGGAACGCGATCCCCTCTCGATGGCCGGCCAAGGTCGACGAACTTCGAGCGATGCGGAGTAGCGGAGCCAGCGTCAGGCTCAGCTCGTATCTGAGCGGCACCGGCCTCGATCTGCCTGACATTTACGACGGCACGCACAGCTGGTCCGACCTCGTCCAAGCCGCGGGCGATCCAGTCGCACCGGCCGGGCCTCACGAATCGACGCTGCGGCGTGCCATCGGACGTCTCCTGCACGTCGACGACGACGAACGGATCGACACCTACCGCGAACTTCTTCCATCCGACGTACCGCCAGGACTCGACGAACTCCCGGAGCGACGGCGGCGGCTTGTCCGAATGCTGGTGGCTTCCGTAGGCGACCGCGCTCTGGCCAAGGACACCTCGCTGCAGGACGCTGTCGCCCTGTTGTGGGATCACGCGCAAGTGCGACACGAACTGCTTGAGCTCCTGGACGAACTCGACGAACGAGTTGACCATCTCCACGGTGCGCTTGACCACCACCCGGACGTGCCCCTACAGATCCACGCGCGCTACACACGCATCGAAATCCTCAGTGCTTTCGGCATCGGTGACGGCGCAAGGGTCGCTGCCTGGCAATCCGGCGTGTATGAGGCCAAGGATGCCCGAGCCGAACTCTTCGCCTTCACGCTCGACAAGAGCAGCGGAGCCTTCTCGCCCACGACCCGCTATCGGGACTATGCGATCAGCCAGACCCGAATCCACTGGGAGAGCCAGTCGGTGACTAGGGAGGACAGCCCGACCGGACTGCGCTACCGGCATCACGAGCGCGACGGGCGCTCGATCATGCTGTTCACCAGGCTTCGGGCGGACGACCGCGCATTTTGGTTCCTCGGCCCTGCCTCCTACATTGGTCACGTCGGCGAGAGGCCGATGGCGATCACCTGGGAGCTCCGCTACCCACTTCCCGGCGACCTGTTCGCCAACTTCGCTGCGGCAGTCGCGTGAGCGCGCCGACGCTGGCGGTGTGATTCCCGAATGATGGCGAGTTCACGTTTCTTCGATGTGCCCCCGGCGGGATTCGAACCCGCAACCGCCGTTTTAGAGACGGGTGCTCTCCCGTTGAGCTACGAGGGCGGGCGGTGCGGCGACGGAGCCGCCACACCATTGCTTAGCCAGTGGCTGCATGCACGATCGTACGGTTGAGCAGAACCGCCATCTCGCGCTGCTGCTCCTCGATCAGCCGATTCGCATGCCGGAGCGCTCGGCGCTGCAGCCGTAGCCGACGGCGCAGCGTAGCGGTATCGCTGCATGCTTCGTCTGGCTCATCGGACCAGCCTTGCTGCCGCTTCCACCACTCGTCCTGTCGCGCCCGTTCACCAGCGCGCCATTGCCAGAACTGTTGCAGGATGCGCTGGAGCTGTCGAAGTTCGATCCGCTGGTGATGAATCCTTCGACTTAGGGCTCCGATGGCGGAGGCGTCCGCCGGAGGCTCGCCGAACTCAGGGTCGATCTGCATATAGGTCTCGCGATCGTGGACCATACGGTGCTCCATCCACGGCTCGAGCTCGAAGTCGCTCGTAAGAGCGACTTCAAGTTGGCGGCGCATGCCTCGAAGCTCGTCACGGAGGTCTTCGTCGTCGAAGGCTCCAAACGGACTACCGCTGAGCACCTTTGTGAGGCCCCGGAAAGGCTGGAGATCTATCGAGTGCAGCGTGTCCCGCCACAGTCGCCGGATCTTGTTCTGTTCCTCGCGAGTCAACTCGCTGTATCGCATGTTCTTCCTCTCTGGTCGTCGGGTCACAGGGGCAAGCGACGCCAGGAGGAGCTCGAGAACGAACCTAACGGTGCGGAGCAGTACAAGTCACCGCACGAAGCTATCACGTCCACAAAATGAAGCGGCTGCAGAGGGGAAGTCGTGACCAGGCGCTGTACGAAGGCATCGACATCCACATCGGGGGCGAGCGCCTCAAGCACTCGAGCACCCACGTGACCCGAGAGATCTAACGCAGGTCACGCCGCCGAGCCAGAGGGACGCGGCCGAACGGGTGGCGTCGTGCATCTTCGCCTGAGGTTGATCTGGGGCCCAGATTCTTGCCACACCAATCGAGGTGTCACGCGGAGTCACCGACGGCGAACCAGTCCTCAACGACGCCCAGCCTTCGCCAAAGGACCTTCTCGCCACCGCGCGACATCGAGCGCGTCGCGGATCCGTCGGCGGATGACTCGATCGGGCAGGCCTTCTGACTCCTTGCGAAGGCGAACGCGCTCGGGCTCTGACGGTCGGCGGCGTCGAACCGTCAGCCGCGCAGGGTTGCCGGCAGCGAGGCTTGCACGGCGTCGATCACCCGCTGGCGAAGGTCGGCGACCTCGCCGTCGGTCAAGGTGTGGTCGCCGGCCTGCAGGCGAAGCGTGAACGCCAGCGACCGCCGACCGTCGGCGACGCCTTCGCCGCGGTACACGTCGAACAGGTCGAGCCCGACGAGAAGGCCGCCCGCGGAAGCTTCGATCGCGGCCCGAACCTCACTGGCCGGTACCTGGTCGTCGACCGCGAACGCGAGATCGATGTCGCTCGACGGGTAGCGGCTCACGCCGTGGAGGTGGGTCTCGCCGTGCGGTTCGGCGAGCAGCGCATCGAGGTCGAGCTCGACCCAGCCGGTCCGCTCGTTCACGTGATAGGCCGCGAGAACCTCGGGATCGATCTCGCCGACCAAGCCGACCTCGTGCTCGCCCACGAGGATGCGGGCCGACCGGGTGGCGTGCAGGCCGGGAAGCACCCGCTGATCGAGCCGCCACCCGTCGACGTGCAGCGAGTTGGCCAGCACCGACCACGCCTCGACTGCCGCGATGGCGTCTTCACCGGCGAGCACGGCTCCGAGGTGCTCGGGCTCGCCGGGTAGGCGTTGGCCCTCGGGCGGGCGGAGGAAGACGCGGCCCGTCTCGAACAGGCGCACATGCTCGTTGCGGTGCGACTCGTTGAAGGCGATGGCCTTCAGCAGACCGGGACGCAACGACGTGCGCAGCACCGACTCTTCGGCGACGAGCGGGTTGACGATGTGGACGGCGTCGCTGGTGACGTGGGCCCGCTCGAGGTCGCCCGGCGCGAGGAACGGCATGGGCATGGCCTCGTCGAACCCCAGCCCCACCATGACGTCGCGCAGCAGGCGGCGGTCGAGCTGGCGCGGCGTGAGGCTGCCCGTGTGCACCGCGGGAGGGAGGCGCCCCGGGATGTTGCTGTAGCCGTGGTGGCGGGCGATCTCCTCGATCACATCGATCTCGGCCCGCGTGTCGTACCGCCAGCTCGGGACGACGACCTCCTGCACACCGGGCCCGTCCTGCTCGTCGAACTCGAAGCCGATGGGCTCGAGCAGCGCGCGGATCTCGTCGTCGCCGACCGGGATGCCGATCACCTCGGACACGCGCTGGGTTCGCAGCGCGATCGGCGAGCGATCCCACACCTGCCCGCGCTGGTCGACGAGGCCGGGCGCGAGCGTGGCGCTGTCGGCCGACTGCCACAGCAGCTCGGCGAACCGCAAGGCGGCGAGCTCGACGACCTCGGGGTCGGCGCCCTTCTCGAAGCGGGACGATGCTTCGCTGCGGAGGCCGAGCCGCTTGGACGACACCGAGATGGCCATGGGGTCCCACCACGCCATCTCGAGCAGGACCGACGTCGTCGCACCGGAGATCTCCGTCGACGCGCCGCCCATCACGCCGGCGATGCCGATCGCTTCGTCGTCGCGGTTGGCGATCACGCCATCGGTGGGGCGGAGCGCCCGCTCGATGCCGTCGAGGGTCACGATGGTCTCGCCGTCTTGCGCCCACCGCACCCGCAGCTCGCCGTCGGGCACCTCGGCGAGGTCGTAGGTGTGGTTGGGTTGACCCAACTCGAGCATCACGTAGTTGCTGACGTCGACGACATTGTTGATCGGTCGCATGCCCAGCGCGGTCAGCCGGTTCGCGAGCCAGTGCGGCGACGGGCCGACGTGCACGCCGTCGAGCACCCGGGCGAGGAACCGGCCGCACAGGTCGGGGTCGACGATGGCCACCGACGCGCGACCCTTGGCGTCGTCGCCGACCGCCGCGACCTGAGGCTCGGGGAGAGCGAACGGCACCTTCAGGCGGGCGGCGAGGTCGCGCGCCACGCCGGCCACCGACATGGCGTCGGGCCGGTTCGGGTTGATCTCGAGGTCGTACAGCACGTCGTCGACGATTCCCAGCGCCGTCTTGAAGTCGGTGCCCAGCGCGAGGTTGTCGCCGAGGATCATGATGCCGGCGTGGTCGTCGCCCAGCCCGATCTCGGCCGCCGAGCAGAGCATGCCGTTGGACCACTCGCCCCGCAGCTTGCGCCGCTCGATGGCCATGCCGTTGGGCATCGTCGTGCCGAGCGTCGCCAGCGGGACCACATCGCCCACCGCCATGTTGAACGCGCCGCAGCAGATCTGCAGCGGCTCGCCATCGCCGAGATCGACGTCGACCAGTTGGATCTTGTCGGCGTTCGGGTGGGGTTTGAGGTCGAGCACCTTGGCGACGACGATGCCGTCGAGGCCCTTGCCGAGCTCGGTCATCTCCTCGACTGCCATGCCCAGGTCGCTCATCTGCTCGCCCAGCCACACCGGATCGCCCTCGATCGGCGCGAACTCCCGCAACCACGACAGCAACACCTTCATCAGAACTGCTCCAGCAGGCGGACGTCGTTGGTGAACAGGTCGCGCAGGTCGGCCAGGCCGTGGAAGGTCTTGGCCATGCGGTCGATGCCGAAGCCGAAGGCGAAGCCGGTCCATTCCTCGGGATCGATGCCGACGGCACGGAACACGTTGGGGTGCACCATGCCGCAGCCACCCAACTCGAGCCAGCCCCCCTCCGCGGTCGAGATGTCGTACTCGGCCGACGGTTCGGTGAACGGGAAGTACGACGGTCGCAGGCGCGAGTGGATGCCAGGCCCGAAGAACGCGGCCGTGAACGCTTCGAGGGTGCCCGCGAGATCGGCGAAGCTGATGCCCCGGTCGACGACGAGCCCTTCGATCTGGTGGAAGACGGGCGTATGGGTCGCGTCCGCGGTGTCGCGCCGGTAGGCGCGGCCGGGCATGATCATGTAGATCGGCGGCTTGGCCGCCTGCATGACGCGGATCTGCACCGGCGAGGTGTGCGTGCGGAGCAACGTGCTCTCGGGCTCGCCGAGATCGACGTAGAGGGTGTCCCACATGCCCCGGGCAGGGTGGCTCGGCGGGATGTTGAGCGCCTCGAAGTTGTACCAATCGGTCTCGACCTCGGGCCCTTCCGCCACGGTGTAGCCCATGCCGACGAAGACGTCTTCGAGCCGATCGCGCGACGCGGTGGTGATGTGGAGGTGGCCGCGCCGGCGCCGCGCGGGGTGCTCGGTCAGGTCGAGCCGCTCGGCCTCGAGCTGGGCGCGCCTCGCCTCGACCTCGAGCGTGGCCCGCCGCGCCGCGATGGCTGCCTCGATTGCTGACTTCGCCTCGTTGACCGCTTGGCCGACCGCCTTGCGGTCGTCGGGGTCGAGCGAACCGAGCTGCTTCTTGAGGAGGGTCAGCTCACCCTTCTTGCCGATCGAGCCGGCCTCGACGGCTTTCAACTCGTCGAGCGACGCGGCGTTCGCGATCTGCTCGCGTGCGGCGGCGGACAGCTCGTGGAGGCGATCGATGTGCTGCTGTGGGTCGGTCATTCGTCGTTGGTCATCACGTGTCCGGGCCGGCGGGGCCACGTGAGACTACTCGCCGCTGCCGCGCCGCTTCGAAGCAGATCAGCGTGCCGGCCATCGCCACGTTGAGGCTCTCGACGGGCTCCGCGATCGGGATCGTGACGAGGAAGTCGAGCTCGACTCCGTCGGGAAGCCCATGGGCCTCGTTGCCCAGCACCACGGCGACGGGCCGGGTCAGGTCGCAGTCGTCGAAGGCCGCACCGCCGCGTGGCACCGTTCCGATCGTTGCGTAGCCGGCCGCGGCGAGCAGTGCCAGCGCATCTGGAGCGGGCACGCCCGCGGAGAACGGCATGCGGAACAGCGAACCCGCCGAGGCGCGCACGACCTTCGGGTTGAACGGGTCGACGGCGTCGCCCGCGAAGAGGACCCCGCCCGCGCCGGACGCCTCGGCCGACCGCACGAGCGTGCCGGCGTTTCCCGGATCGGACACGCCCGCGAGCACGAGCACCAGCCGCCCGCCCGCTGCCGCCAGCACCTCCCGGGCGGCGCGGTCGCACCGGTGGGCGACGGCCAGCACCGGTTGCGGCGCCACCGTCGAACCGACCCGTTCGAGCGCGCCCGCCGCGACCGCGTGCACCGGAACGCCGCCGGCGCGCGCCACGGCGACGGCCGGCGTCGCCAAGCCATCCCCTCCGGCGAACACCGCCTCCACTTCTATCCCCGCCCTGAGCGCCTCGGCCACCAGCGCCGGTCCTTCGACGACGAACCGGCCCGCCTCTTGGCGCGCACTGCGGCGCCCGAGAAGGCGCCGCAGCTCTTGGACCTTGGGATTGCGGGCCGACAGCGGAACGGCGTCAGCCATGGAACCGGATCAGCCCGGAGCCGCCTCGGTCGCGACCTGCACCAGCGCGGTGAACGCGGCCGGATCGCTGACCGCCAGCTCGGCGAGGACCTTGCGATCGACCTCCACATCGGCCGCCTTCAGCCCGGCGATGAACCGGCTGTAGCTCACACCGTTCTGCCGGCAGGCGGCGTTGATGCGCTGGATCCAGAGCTTGCGGAACTCGCCCTTGCGTGCCCGCCGGTCGCGGAACGCGTACTGCAGCGAGTGCATGACCTGTTCGTTGGCCGACCGGTACGAGCGGCTCTTGTTGCCGTAGTAGCCCTTCGCCCGCTCGAGGGTGGCCCGCCGGTGCTTCTTGCTGTGGACGGCGCGTTTGACTCTCGCCATCGGAACTCCTTTGTCTTTCGATGCCGGGCTGGTCTGTCAGATGCCGAGTTGGCGCTTCACGTGCTTGAGGTCGCCGCCGACCAGATCGGCGTCGCGCTTGAGCCGGCGTTTTCGGGCCGGGCTCTTCTTCTCGAGGATGTGGCTGTGGAACGCCTTGCGCCTGCGCACCTTGCCGGTGGCGGTCTGCTTGAACCGCTTGGCGGCGCCGCGGTGGGTCTTCATCTTCGGCATGGGTCCAACTCTTCGTTTGCTCGGTGCGACTCTCGTCTTCGTTCTCGGTCTTGTTTGCCATCTCGCTCGCGTCGCGACGGTGTGGCCCTGCCCGGCTCGCGAATCTCTACACGATGCGGACGTGTCTCCACGATGTTGCGATGGCGAGCGGTGCGCCGGCCGAAGCCGGCAGGTTCAGCGCTCGGTGGGCGTGTCGGTGGCTGCCTCGGCAGGTTGCCCGGCTCGTTCCTCGACCGGAGCTTCGACGGGTCGGCCCGCCGTGACCCCATCAGTCGGGGTCCCCGCGCCGTTGTCAGACGGTGCCAGGCTCCGGTTGCGGCGACTTCCGTCGGTGTTGCTCGACCCGGACTTCTTCGACGTCGACGCGTGGTGCGCCTGGGCCTTCTTGTCGGGGGCGAGCACCATCGTCATGTTGCGTCCCTCGACGCCTTTGGGCATGACCTCGACTCTGCCGAGGTGAGAGACGACTTCCGCAACGTGGTCGAGGATCTTTCTGCCGAGCTCGGGGTGGTAGACCTCACGGCCCCGGAACATGATCGTGACCTTCACCTTGTGGCCTTCGGAGAGGAACTTCTCGACCTTCTTGGTCTTGGTGTCGAAGTCGCCCGACCCGATCTTGGGCCGGTACTTCATCTCCTTCAGGACCGTGGTGCTGCTCTTGCGCCGAGATTCGCGGGCTCGCTTGGCCGCTTGGTACTCGTAGTTGCCGTAGTTCATGATCCGGCACACGGGCGGATCGGCCTTGTCGGCCACCTCGACGAGGTCGAGGCTCTGCTCGCGTGCCATGGTCAGTGCCTCGGGCAGGGGCCTGATGCCCAGTTGCGTGCCGTCTTCAGCGATGAGGCGAACCTCACGGGCGCGGATCCGGTCGTTGATCCGGGGTTTGTTGTTGCCGGGGGCAGCTATCGCCCTTCACTCCTGGTCAATGCGCATGTGCTCCTTTCGCGCTGGTGAACACGCCAGCCGAAGTCATTGAGGACGTCGTCCAAAACGAAACCGGCGGACGCCGGAAAGCCGACATCCGCCAGCGAGCACGCCGGAGCGTGCGGTGAGGCTTCGTCGACCCGGCGCACACCTCGGAGTGCCCGTGGTGGTGGCCGGGTGGGGGTTCACGACGGGCGCGACCCCACTTCCCTGAGTTGTGGGTCATGAGGGTAGCAGCCACCACGAGAGAACACGAAACGGCGGCGAGCTGTTTGTTCTCGACCCGCCGCGTGCCAGACTCCATCGCTATGAGCAGCCTGTGGACCCCGGGGGGCGAAGTTCCCGTCAACCCCAAGCGCGTCGAACCCCAGACCGAACCTCGAGCCGCGACGCCGTCGGGTCCGGCGAGTGGCGGCGACGAGCTGTCGCTCGACGATCTCACCCCCGAGCAGCGCGAGCAGGCCAAAGAGATGATGGCGCAGATGGCCGAGGCCCAGCGCCAGATCGCGGCCACCCCGGCCAACCAGATCGTCGCCACCCACGCGGCAGGCCTGTACGAGCTGGCGGCCATCAAGCTCGGCCAGGAGCCGCCGATGCTCGACGACGCCCGCCTTGCCATCGACGGCTTGGCCGCGCTGATCGATGCCTGCGGCGACCGCCTCGGCGACGACGGCGCCCCCCTCCGCGACGCGGTGCGCAACCTCCAGATCGCCTTCGTGCAGATCAAAGAACGCGCCGGCTCGTGAGCGGGGTGAGCGAGGGCGGCGGTCAGCTCGCCGGCTGAACGCCGCTCGCCTCCCACCTCCCCAAGCGGCCCGGTACCACGATGAACAAGACGGTGGCGCCGTCGGCGATCGTGCGCGTGCCGTCGGCGATGGCGGTGCAGTGGAAGAAGTAGTCCGTGCCGTCGTCGGCTCGCACCGTGCCGAACCCCTTGTCGTCGTGGAACTCGGCCACGATGCCGTGCCGCCGCAACGGCCATGTTCCACCGCGCGGTGCTGCGTCAGTCACGAGACGATCTTGGAGATCGGCAGCTCGATGATGTCGGTGGCGCCGGCGTCTTTGAGCGCGGGGATCAGCGTGTTGATGCCGTCTTTGGCGACGACCGTCTCGACCGCGTACCCGACCCCGCCGTAGAGCTCGTTGACCGTGGGCGTCTTCATCGCCGGCAGCAGGTCGATGACCTTGTCGAGGTCCTCGGCGCTCACGTTCAGCTTCACCAGCACCTTGCCCCGCGCCACGAGCACACCTTCGAGCAGCGTGCGGATCTGGCGCATGGCGTGGGCCTTGCCCGGTTTCGCGCACGCCGCCTTGTTGGCGACGAGCTCGGTGTAGGACACGAGCATGGTGTCGATGATCTTCAGGCCCGCGGCCCGCAGCGCCCGGCCCGTCTCGGTGAGATCGACGACGCAGTCCACGATGTCGGGCACCTTGGCCTCGGTCGCCCCGTAGGAGAGACGGATGTCGGCCTCGACCCCTCGCTCGGCGAAGAAGCGGCGGGTCATGGCGGGGTACTCGCTCGAGACGCGGACACCCCTCGGCAGGTCGGCGACCGAGGCCCAGGGAGAGTCGCCCGCCACCGCGACGACGATGCGGACCGGCTGCGCGCTCACCTTCGAGTAGTTCAGCTCGCCGAGCGACTCCACATCGGCGCCCGACTCCTCGACCCAATCGCGACCGCCGATGCCCAGATCGAAGAGGCCGTCGGCGACATAGGTCGGGATCTCCTGGGGGCGGAGGATGCGCACCGACTCGATCCGCGGATCGTCGATGTGCGCCTTGTAGGCGACGCTCGAGTCGCGCAGCACCTTGAGATCGGCGGCCTCGAACAGCTCGAGGGTCATCTTCTCGAGCGATCCCTTGGGCAGGACCAACTTCAACATGGCCTGCCAACGTAGCCGTTACTGGTGCTCGCGGATGCGGCGGAGGAGGTCGGCCATCTCGACCGCCACGTGCGCGCACTCACGCCCCACGTTGTGCCCTTCGGACTCGGGCTCGGACCGGGCCAGCGCCTGGTCGAGGTTCTCGGTCGTCAGCACGCCGAACGCGACCGGCACGCCGAGATCGAGCTGCACCCGCTGCACACCCTCGGCGCACTGCCCGGCGACGTACTCGAAGTGGGCTGTCTCGCCCCGGATGACCGCGCCCAACGTGATCACTGCATCCACCCGGCCGGTTGCCGCGTAGGCCCGGGCCGCCACGGGGATCTCGAACGCGCCCGGCACCCACGCCAGCTCGACGTCGTCGTCGCGCACGCCGAGCTTGGCCATGCCTTCGGCTGCGCCATCGAGGAGGCGATCGGTGATCAGGTCGTTGAACCGTCCGCACACCACCGCGATGTGCAGGCCCGACCCGTCGAGGTCGGTCGACGACGGGTTGGCCGAGCGGAAGTTGGTCGACACTCAGACGGTCCGTCCCGCGAGCGCGTGCAGCTTGTCCTGTAGCGGGGCATCGTCGGGTACCTCGGTGGCGAAGCCGAACGGGTTGCCTTCCTCGTTGCGCATCTCGTCGGCGATCATCGTCTGCGCCAACACGTACGCAGGCTCGAGGACAGCGGGGTCGAGGTCGGTCGGTTGCCCTGTGGCCCTGGCGATGTCGAGGGCGTGCACGGTCAGATCGAAGATGGCGAGGTCAAGGGCGGCCGCGCCCGGCATCTGGCCGAACGGCAGCGAGATCGTCTTCGCCAGCGCGGCCGGATCGCTGAACGCCTCGAACGCGGCGTTGGCCGACGCGCCGAAGCTCGCGGCCGGGTCATCACCGAGTTGATCGTCGGTGAGCAACGACACGAGCTCGTCGTCGGGGATGGCGCCCCGCTCGGCACAGGTCGCGAACAGCTTCCCGCCCCCGGTGATGTGGTTCATGACGTCGCGGACGGTCCAGTCGTCGCACGCCGTCGGCAGATCGTGCTGGTCAGGCGTGACGTTGTGCACCACCCGGCTCGTCTCGTCCACGACGCGGCGCATCGTCGCGATGCTGTCGTTGCTCTCCATCGTTCCGTTCCCTCCAGGTTCTGGTTGCCATCATTCGCTCCCGACCCGCGGCACGGATCATCGCTGCCGTTACAACACATCGTCGAGGCCCTCGAGGAGGTGGCCCATCCGCTCACGCTTGGTGCGAAGGTACTTGATGTTCTCGGGGTTCGGCACCGACTCGAGCGGCACGCGGCCGCTGATCTCGAGGCCGTAGCCTTCGAGGCCGCCGTACTTGGCCGGGTTGTTGGTCATCAGGCGCATGGTGGTGATGCCGAGGTCGACGAGGATCTGCGAACCGATGCCGTACTCGCGGCTGTCGACCGGCAGGCCGAGCTCGACGTTGGCGTCGACGGTGTCGTGCCCTTCGTCTTGCAGGCGGTAGGCGCGGATCTTGTGCCCGATGCCGATGCCCCTGCCCTCGTGGCCGCGCAGGTAGACGACCACGCCGAGGCCCTCGTGCGCGACCCGCTTCATCGCCGCGTCGAGCTGCTCGCCGCAGTCGCAGCGGAGCGAGCCGAACACATCGCCGGTCAGGCACTCGCTGTGCACGCGCACGAGCACGTCGTCCTCGCCCTGCACGGCGCCCTTCACGAGGGCGATGTGCTGCTCGCCGTCGAGCACGCTCTCATAGACGTAGGCGTCGAAGTCGCCCCACTCGGTCGGGATGCGCGCTTCGGAGACGCGCTTGACGAGCTTCTCGGTCTGGCGCCGGTAGCGGATGAGCTCGGCGATGCTGATCATCAACAGGTCGTGCTCTTCGCAGAACTTCACGAGATCGGGCACCCGCGCCATGGTGCCGTCGTCGTTCACGATCTCGCACAGCACCCCCGCGGGGTAGAGGCCGGCCATGCGGGCGAGATCGACCGCGGCTTCCGTGTGCCCGGCCCGCTTGAGCACGCCACCGTCGCTGTAGCGCAGCGGGAAGATGTGACCAGGGCGGGCGAGATCGCCCGCGCGCGTGGCCGGGTCGATGAGGGCCAAGATGGTGGCGGCCCGGTCGGCAGCCGAGATGCCGGTGGTGGTGCCGTGCCGGTAGTCGACGGAGTAGGTGAACGCGGTGCGCTGCGACTCGGTGTTGTCGCGGACCATCAGCGGGATGTCGAGCTCGTCGAGGCGATCGCCGGTGAGCGGCGTGCAGATCACACCGGACGTGTGGCGGACGAAGAACGCGATGTTCTCGGCCGTTGCGGCCTCGGCCGCCATGATGAGGTCGCCCTCGTTCTCGCGGTCTTCGTCGTCGACCACGACGATGGTCTCGCCCCGGGAGATGGCGGCGACCGCGTCGGGCACCGACGCGAACCTGTCCTTGTAGTCGGACCGAATGCTGCTCACGGGTTTCATCCTCCGGTCGTTCATTCTTCCGTCTCCTGACCCTCGGCACCGAAACGGGGCGCGAGCAGCTTCTCGGTGTACTTGGCGATGATGTCGACTTCGAGGTTGACGCGATCGCCCGGACCCTTGAGCCCGAGCGTCGTGACGTGCTCGGTGTGCGGGATGAGCGCGACGGTGAAGCCGTCGTCGCGCGGGTCGACGACCGTGAGGCTCACGCCGTCGACGGTGATCGATCCCTTCTCGACGATGTAGCGGGTGAGCGCCTCCGGCATGCGCACCCGGAGGTCGGGGGCCGGATCGACGATCTCGCCGACCGCATCGACGTGGCCTTGCACGAGGTGACCGCCGAGCCGGTCGTCGAGGCGAACCGGCCGCTCGAGGTTGACCGGGCTGCCCGGCTGCAGATCGCCCAAGCATGTGCGGGCGAACGTTTCGTCAGTGACGTCCGCGCAGAACCCTGACCCGGGCGGGCATCCCGCCCGCTCGCGCTCCTCTGCACGGCGGCCGCCCTCGTCGGGCTGGCTCCAGATGTCGACCACCGTCAGGCAGCAGCCGTTGACCGCGATCGAGTCGCCGAGGCCCGAGCCCTCCAACACGCGTGTGGCGCTGATGCGGAGCTTCGATCCGTCACGTGACGCAACCGTGCCGAGCTCTTCGACGATCCCGGTGAACATCTCAGGTTCCCTCTTCTCGCTCGTCGGCTCGTGGAACGAGATCGATGCGCACGTCGGCGCCCAGCGGCCGCGGGAAGCCGTCGAAGCGGCCCCGCCACACATCGGTGATCGAACCCGCGCCGGGCCCGGTGAACAACGGGGTTGCATCGTCGCCACCGAACAGTGCGGGCGCCAGGTAGATGACGTATCGATCGACGAGCCCGGCCGCATGGAAGTCGTGCGCGACCGACGCACCACCCTCGATCATGAGCTGCACGATGCCCCGCTCCCCCAGGTCGTCGAGCGCCGCGCCGAGGTCGCCGGACACCTCCAGGCAGGGATGCACCTTGGCACTGGCGCCGGCCGTGCCGAGCACGACCCGGATCGGTTCCACGACCGGCCCGTAGGTGTCGGCTTCGTCGAGCGGGAGGCGCACGGTCAGCGCGGGGTCGTCGGCTCGCACCGTGCCCGCGCCGGCGAGGATCGCATCGCTGTCGGCCCGCAGGCGGTGGGCATCGAGCCGGGCCTCGTCGCCGGTGATCCACCGGCTCGTCCCGTCAGGTGCAGCCGTACGCCCGTCGACGGTGGCGGCCAGCTTGAGGACCACGTATGGCCGGCCGGTGCGGCGGTGCGCGAGGTAGGGCGCGAGCTGTGCTTCGATGACCGGTGCCATCACACCGGTCGTGACCTCGACACCGGCCGCTTCGAGCTTGGCGATCCCCGCTCCCGCCACCTTCGGGTCGGGGTCTTGCAGACCGATGACGACCCGCCGGATGCCGGCTTCGATCACGGCGTCCGCGCACGGGGGCGTCTGGCCGAAGTGCGCGCACGGCTCGAGCGTGACGTAGAGGGTTGCGCCGGCGGCCAGCGCGCCCGCGGCCAGGAGCGCCACGATCTCGGCGTGAGGACCGGCCGCGCCCTGCGTCGAGCCGGCGAAGGCTCCCTCGGGACAGCCGGGGCTCGATCGATGCCCGAGCGGGAGCGCAGATCCGAACCGGCTGATGGCAGCGGGCAAAGGCAGCTCGGACGCCCTCGTCGCCACTGCGCCGGGCACGACCACCGCACCGACCCATGGCCGCGGCGCGACCGATCGCCGCGAGCGCCACGCCTCGTGGATGGCGAGGCTCATCCACAGCCGATCCTCGGGCCGCTGGCCGGCCTCGCGCGCCAGCTTCGCTCGGACCAGTGATTCGATGCTGCTCGGCTCGATGCCGCGGTCGGGTTCGCTCATGGCGGGGCGCGCTGGTGCTTGCACTGCCGGCTCTGGTGCTCGCCTCCGTGGGACCGGTTGCTTGGCTGGCCGGCGCAGGTGGTCGAATCCGTCACGACAGTTTTGGATTTCGACCAGCATACGCGATCGACGGCGAGAAGGGAAGAGGGCGAACCCGGCGGCGCTGGTCCGGCAACGCCCGATCGGTCCGAGAGGCCTGGTTGCGGCATACTTCGTGCGTGCCTGGCCGCGTGCTCGCCTCCGTTGTCGCCGCGGTGGCCCTCGCGACGGCCGCGGGCGTGACCGCGGCGTCGACCGCCGAGGCCGGCCAACCCCGCGAGCGGGTGGTGCAACAACAGACCGCCGACCGCCCCCGGGTGCTGTTCATCCGCGGCGGCAAGGGCACGGCCGGAACGAACTCCGCGGGACCAGACGACCGCGAGCTCTCCGACATCGCCGACCTCGACAGCTCGGGCAAGGGCTACGGGCTCTGGGCGAAGTCGCTGGTGGACGCGGGCTATGACGTCTCGCAGCTCGACGAGACGGGAACGCTGCAGAACAAGATCAAGGTCGACCTGAACGCCGCGGAGCTCTCGCAGTACAAGGTCGTGATCTTCGGGTCGAACAACGCGACCTACACCGCCGCCGATGCCGCTGCCGTGTCTGCCTACGTCAAAGGTGGCGGTGGCGTCCTCTTCATGAGCGACCTGAACTGGGGCACGGGCTACGACGTCGCCCCCGGCTCCGACAACGCCCTGATGGCGCCGTTCGGCATCCAGATGCAGCAGGACAACGGCGCCATCCCCGACAAGGTGACGACAGCTGAGTTCACGACGACGGGCCATCCGGCGCTTGCCGGTGTCTCGAGCATCGTCGGTATCGGCACGTCGGCGTGCACGATCACCGGCTTCTCCGACCCGGCCTTCCGGGCCACGGTGCTGATCCGCTACATCACCCCGGTGCAGACCGCCGAGAGCAACGGCCAGAGGACCCTACGACAGCCGACTGGCAACGACGGCGCGCTGGTCGTGTGGGAGCCGTCGAGGGGTCGGGGCGCCTGCTTGTTCGACCGCGACCCGTTCTTCAACAACGCGCTCGCCCAGGAGAGCCACCAGCGGCTCGCCCTCAACCTCGTCAACTGGCTGGCCGGCCAAGCGGGCTGAACCGCCGGTCAATGGCTGGTGGGCGTGCCGTGCATCAGGCGCAGCGCGTGGGGCAAGACGTCGAGGACGGCTTCGAGGCACTCGATGGCGCCGGCCGTCGAGCCCGGCGTGTTGAGGATGAGCGCCCGCCCGCGCGTCCCGGCCAGACCCCGCGACAGCCGGCCAAGCGGGTTCACCATCCGCATCGCCTCGGCGAGGCCGGGCGCCTCGCGATCGAGGATGATCTTGGTGCCCTCGGGCGTCAGGTCGCGTGGACCGAACCCCGTCCCCCCGGTGGTGACGATGAGCCCGGCGAAGTCGCGGGCGAGCTCGGCCAGCGCCTCACCGACGTTCTCGCGACCGTCGGCCACGACCTGCTGGTCGACGACATCGAAGCCGGCTGCGGTCAACCGCTCCACGAGTGCGCGCCCCGACGTGTCGTCGCGCGTGCCCTCGATGACGCCGTCGGACACGGTGAGCACCTTGGCTTCGAGATCGGTCATGGTTGCCCCTTCGTCAAGGCCAGCAGGTACATGCCGTCGGTGTCCGCGGTCTGCGGCAGGAGGAGGAAGCCGCGGCCGACCGGCTCCCATGGCGATTCGCCGCCAGGCCCCGCGGGTTCGGCACCGGCCGGTAGCAGCTCGGGATGATCGGCGCCAAGCCAGTCGTCGATGTCGACCGTCTCGGCGTTCGTCAACGTGCAGACGCTGAAGACCAGCCGGCCACCTGGTCGGAGTGCACCCGCCGCGGCGTCGAGCAACCCTCGCTGCAACACGGCCAGCTCGCCGACGTCGGACGGCCCGATGCGCCACCGAGCATCGGGGCGGCGGCGCAACGCGCCCAGGCCGGAGCACGGCGCATCGACCAGCACGCGATCGAAGCGAGTGCTGTCGGGCCACGGCGGCCTGGTGCCATCACCGGCGACAACCGACACCCGATCAGACAGGTGCAACCGGGCGACGTTGCTGGCGATCAGCGCGGTGCGGCGGGGCCGCTGGTCGAGCGCGACCACGTCGGCGCCGGCCTGTGCCATCGCTGTCGTCTTCCCGCCGGGCGCGGCGCACAGATCGAGGACGCGTTCACCTGGCGCGGCCCCCACCGTCGCTGCGACCCATTGGGACGCGAGGTCTTGCACGTAGCCGTCGTCGCGGCGCGTCACCGGGGGCGGCGCGTTCATGGTCTCGAGCGCGGCCATCGCCCGCTCGTCGCCGAGATCGGCGCCGAGCCGATCGACGATCCAGTCGGGGTAGCTCAGCCGAACGGCCTCGCTCGGCCATGCGGGCTTGGCCTCCTTCACGAGCTTGCGCAGCACCGCGTTCACGAACGGGCGCACCTTCACCGGCGTGGCCGCCACGGTCGCGCTGACCGCCGCGTACGGCGGGATGTCGGTGAACGCGAGCTGGTACGCGCCGACGCGCAGGAACGAACGCACGACGGCGTCGGGCTCGGTGCTCGTGTAGCGATCGACCAGCCAGTCACACGAGCGTTGCCGTCTCGTGGCGCCGTAGACCAACTCGGTGACGAGCTTGCGATCGCGCTCGGGCAGCTCGCTGTGATCGAGCGCGTCGGGCACGACGATGTTGGCGTACGCGCCGTCTTGGTCGATGCGGCGGAGGAGCTCGGCGGCGAGCTTGCGCGTGCGGGTTCCCGGAGAACCGAGACGGTCGCGCGGGGGATTCTGCACCTGTTTGGGCTTGCTGCCCGCCTTGTTCTGCTTGGCCTTGGCGGGTTTGGTGCGGCCGCCGCGGGTGCCCCGCTTGTTGGGCGGGCGGGAGGGCTTCGCGCTCATGGCGCACCCAGCCGATCGCCGGGCACGAGATGGGCACCGTTCCTCCAGGCCTTTGCGTCTTGCCGACCCCTGCCCTCGGGCTGCACCTCGATGAGCGCGAGCGCGCCGCCGCCGCCCGTACCGGCAAGCAACGTCTTTGCTTCGAGCTCGCCGGGGGCCAGATCGCTCGTGGCCGGGTCGAGACGCGCGCGCCAGATCTTCAGCCGCTGGCCGTGGATGGTCGTCCACGCGCCACCGATGCGGACCAGGCGGTGCAGGTCGAGGGCGGGCTTGGTCCAGTCGAGCTCGAGCTCGGACGGATCGATCTTGTCGGCATAGGTCGGCTCGCCGCGTTGGGGCACGGGTTCAGGGATGCCGTTCTCGAGGAGGCGAAGCAGGAGTTGCGTGCCGGCGTCGACCAGTCGTCGACGCAGCTCGTCTGCCGTCTCGTCCGGGCCGATGGTCAACGCTTCGGACGCGTAGACCGCCCCCTCGTCGAGCGCCTCGTCGACCACCATGATGTCGACCCCGGTCGCCGCGTCACCGGCGAGGATCGCTCGCTCGACCGGAGCCGCTCCCCGCCATCGCGGCAGCAGGGAGAAGTGCATGTTCAGCATCGGCAGCGCGTCGAGGACGTGGGGCGCAAAGATGCGGCCGAACGCGACCACGATCGCCGCGTCCGCGCCCACACCGAGCGCCGCGTCGATGTCGGTCGTCACCGGGATGCCGAGGTCGAGCGCGGCGGCTTTCACCGGGCTCGGCCGGAGGGCACCGCCTCTCCCCCGCTTCTTGTCGGCCCGGGTGACGGCCAGCGCGACGTCGTAGTCCGCCGCGACCAACGCCCGCAGGGTCGGCACGGCCATCGCCGGCGTGCCGAAGTACACGAGCCGGCGGGGATGGGCAGGCGCGGGCGCGGGCATCTGGACAGCAACTCGCTCGTCAGTCGGCGTCGACGGTGCCGTCGCTGTGGATGACCTTGTTGCTCGCCTTGTCGGTGCGGCGAGGCTGTTCGCCGAGCATCAGCTCGCGCAGCTCCTTCTTGGCCGCCTTCTTCTGCTCGTCGTTGAGGTGCTCGACGAGCAGCGTGCCGTTGAGATGGTCGAGCTCGTGCTGGAACAGCCGACTCTCGATCTCGTCGGCCTCGAGTTGCACCTCGTTGCCGTCGAGGTCGAGGCCGGCGATGAGGATGCGCTTGGGTCGTACGATCTCGAAGTAGAGGCCAGGCACCGAGAGGCATCCCTCGCTGTAGTCCCATTCGCCGTCGCTCTCGCGGATCTCGGGGTTGATGAGCACGCCCTTGTGGCCCTCGTGGTCGTACACGAAGAACCGCTTCTGCACCCCGACTTGGGGCGCCGCCAGCCCGAGCCCTGGCGCGTCGTACATCGTCACGAACATGTCGTCGACCAGGCGCGCCAACTTGCCATCGATGTCGGTCACGTCGGCCGCGCGCTGCTTCAAGACCGGATCGCCGATGATGCGGATGGTGTAGGGAGCCATCGCGGAGCAGGCTACTTGCCTGGGGGCTGCGCCCCCACGCACGCTCCGCGGGCTGCGCGTGCTCCCCATCGCCGGCGGGCTCCCTGGCGGTCGCGCCACCGGGCGGCGCTTGCCACGTCGACAACGAGTCATCGACCCGACCCCGCAAGCACCTGTCGCTAGGTTGACGGGGTGCCAGACAGTGGCGAGCACTACTTCAGCAGCCAGCCTGCCACCGGCTCGCGGCGCCGGACCGTGACGCTGGCGCTTCCGGACCTGACCGTCGAGCTCGAGACCGACCGCGGCGTCTTCTCTGCCGACCGCATCGACCCCGGCACGAAGCACCTTTTGCGCGAGGTGTCGGTTGCCGGCGACGCCAAGAACGTGCTCGATCTCGGCACCGGCTACGGGCCTATCGCAGTGGCCCTCGCCATGCGGTTGCCGGCGGCGACGATCTGGGCGACCGAAGTCAACGAGCGGGCGGCCGCGCTGGCCGAAGTGAACGCGGGCCGGGCCGGGGTGGCCGAGCGCGTTCACGTGGTGCGAGTGCGAGAGGACGATGACCGGCTGGCGGCGATCCCCGACTCGATCGCGTTCGATGCCGTCTTCAGCAACCCGCCCATCCGCGTGGGCAAGGCCCGGCTCCACTCGTCGCTCTCGGGCGCGCTCGGGCGTATGAGCCCGACCGGCCGGGCCTACCTGGTCGTGCAGAAGCACCTCGGCTCGGACTCGTTGCAGCGCTGGCTCTCAGGCGCAGGCTGGCCGACCGTACGCCTGGGTTCGCGAGCGGGCTACCGCATCCTCTGTGTGTCGCGCGCCCGCCCCTGAACCACGGGGGCGCTCGCCATGGGGCGCTCAGATGCGACGGGGATCGACCTCGACGCGAAGCCGGCCCGGGGGTCGTGCTGCCGCGGCCAGCGCGTCGCACAACGTCCGGTGATCGGGCGCCCGCAACAGCCACATGCCGTCGCTCGGCCCGAGCACCTCGACACCGAGCGGTGCGCCGAACGAGTCGATGAACGCCTCGGCCGCCGCGCCTGACACGGCTGCCATCGCGGTGACCGGAGGGAACCCCAGAGCCGTGCGCCGCTCGTTCTCCGCGGCCGCGACGCGCGCGGCATCGCCGAGCAGCGCCGCCTGGACGACTTCGTGCTGTGGCAGGCGGGTCTGCACCAGCAACCGGCCGCCCATCGAGCGTGCCGATGAGGAGGAGGTCTCGCGACCGCCGACGAGCCGGGCGCCGCGCACGAGCAATGACAATGCCTGCTCTGCGGCGCGGTAGCGCGGCGCCAGCAACTCCTGGTCGAAATCGAGATAGGCGACGACGTCGGCGTGCCGCAGGTGATGGAGCACCGCCTCGGTACCGACGTAGACGCGGGCATCACCATCGCCGGCCGATCGCTCACCGGTCACGTCGACCACCGAGGTCTCGGCCAGCGCCTCCAGCTCCTCACGCAAGCGAGACACCCCGACGCGCAGGTTCTTGAACTTCGTCGACCCGCACTTCTCGCAGACGGCAGGCCGGGTCTGACCGCACCGCATGCAGACGAACAGTCCCGCGTCGTCCTGGGTCACCGACGACTCGCATCGCTCGCAACGGGCCAACTCGCGGCAGGTCGCGCATGCGAGCAGGCGGGACCGGCCCTTGCGGTTCAGCACGCACACCACTCGCGCGCCTGACCGCAGCGCGGACGTGACTCGGTCGGTCAGCAGACCCTTCGCCGGATCTTCGTGGCGCATGTCGACGACATCGATCACGGGCCAGCCCGACCGCTCGAACCCCCGCGACGTCGTGAAGAGGCGACCGGCGCCGAGCGCTTCGAGCGTCGGAGCCGGCGAGACCAGCACGCAGCCGGCACCAGCGCGGGCCGCTCGCTCGATGGCGACGTCGCGGGCGTGCCACGTCGGCGATCGTTCCTCCTGGTACGCCTCGTCATGCTCGTCGAGAACGAACACCGTCGACAGGTCGCGCACCGGCGCCCACGCAGCCGCCCGGGCGCCGACCACGACCGAGCAGCCCGCCCGCGCCAGGGGCCAGTCGTTGGGGAGGATTGCCGTGGGCAGGCCGGCGCGCCGCAGGCGCATGCCGAGATGCTTCGCCGCCACGACCGATGGCGCGAGCACCAGCGTGTCGCCACGAGCGGCGCCTTCCACGACGACCGGGAGCATGTCGACCGTCGGGGGAAGCCGAAGCGTCGCAACCCCTCCGCCCGTCACCGAACCAACCGCGTCGCGCGCTGCCGCCTGCACCTCGGGCAGACCGGGTACCGAAGCCTCGGGCGGCCGCGCCGCCGCCGTCGGCAACCTCGTGACCGCACGATCGGCCGTCGCGGTGCCGAGGAACGACGCCGGGCGGCCGGCCCATCGCCACGCCGCCCAGCTCGCCAACTCGATGAGCTCCGGCGGCGGCCCCCACCCCGTCACCTTGGCGAGCGGCAGCAGGTTCAGCCCCGGCGGCGGCTCCACGCCGTCGGCGACCACCCGCCCGCCGACTCGCCGGCCGTGCAGCTCGACGCGCACGACCGATCCCACGCGCACCTGGCCCCCGAGGTTGCCGGGGACCAGGTAATCGAAGGTCTTGTCGATGGCCGGAACGTCAGGCAGGACCCGAACGGTGCGGCAGTCGTTCAAAGGCGCGTGCTCGGAGCCGTGACTCAGAGTCCGAGCGCGGACTTGAGGTCGTCGACCTTGTTGGTCTGCTCCCAGGTGAAGCCGTCGCTCGACGTACGACCGAAGTGGCCGTACGCCGCGGTCTGCCGGAAGATCGGGCGGCGTAGGTCGAGATCGCGGAGGATGGCCGCGGGGCGCAGGTCGAAGACCTCGCGCACGCCCTTTTCGATCTGGGCCGGGTCGACGTTCTCTGAACCGAACGTCTCGACGAGGATCGACAGCGGGTGAGCCACACCGATGGCGTACGCGACCTGCACCTCGCACTTGGCGGCGGCGCCGGCCGCGACGACGTTCTTCGCGACCCAGCGAGCCGCATAGGCAGCCGAGCGGTCGACCTTCGAGGGGTCCTTCCCCGAGAAGGCGCCACCACCGTGACGACCCATGCCGCCGTAGGTGTCGACGATGATCTTGCGCCCGGTGAGCCCGGCGTCGCCGACCGGACCACCGATCACGAACCGGCCGGTCGGGTTGACGAACACCTCGTAGTCGTCGTTGGCGAACTGCTCGGGCAGCACCGGCTTGATGACGTGCTCGATGAGATCAGGCTTGATCTCGCTGTCGCGATCGACACCGTCGTTGTGCTGGGTCGAGATGAGGACGGTGCGCAACCGGGTCGGCTTGCCGTCGACGTAATCGACCGTCACCTGGGTCTTGCCGTCGGGCCGGAGGTACGGGACCTTGCCCGATTTGCGGACCTCGGCGAGCTGCTCGGCCATGCGGTGGGCGAGGTGGATCGGCAACGGCATCAAGACATCGGTCTCGTCGGTCGCGTAGCCGAACATCATCCCCTGGTCGCCCGCGCCCTGCTTGTTGAGCAGATCTTCGCCACTCGAGCCGCTGCGGACCTCTTCGGAGTCGTTCACGCCCTGGGCGATGTCGGGTGACTGCTCGTCGATGGCGGTCAGCACGGCGACGACCTTGCCGTCATAGCCGTAGGACTCGCGGTCATAGCCGATCTCGCAGATGGTCTTGCGAGCAACGCCCGGGATGTCGATGTAGGCGTTGGTGGTGATCTCGCCGCCGATCAGGCACATGCCGGTCGTCACGAAGGTCTCGCACGCCACCCGGCTCTGCGGGTCTTCGGCGAGCATGGCGTCGAGTACGGCATCAGAGATCTGGTCGGCCATCTTGTCGGGATGGCCCTCCGTCACCGACTCAGAGGTGAAGGTCCAACTGCTCACAAAGGTCTCCTGTTCGTGTGTGCTCCCCAAACGCCAACTGCTGTGCGGCGTGACCGGTCACGATAGTGGAGCGGCCTGGCGGAGACGGCATTCGAGCGTGCTCAACCTCGGGTCGAGATGACGGCATCGAGCACGGCATCGGCGATGGTGCGCTTGGATGCGAGATCGACCCGCTGCGCGGCACCTCCGGCCGTCACGATCGTGACCGCGTTGGTGTCGTGCTCGAAGCCCGTTCCGGGGGCCGAGACGTCGTTGGCGACGATCAGATCGAGGTTCTTCCTCGTCAGCTTGTCGCGGGCCGATGCCACCACGTCCTGCGTCTCGGCCGCGAAGCCGACGAGCACCTGCCCACGCGGCTTGCTCTGGCCGAGGTCGACGAGGAAGTCGTGCGTGGGCGCGAGCTCGATGGTCGGCACGCGGCCCGCGGTCTTCTTGAGCTTGTGGTCGGCGGGATCGGCGACCCGGAAGTCGGCGACCGCGGCAGCCATGATGATCAGGTCGTACTGCGATGCTCGCGGCACGATGGCGTCCTGCATCTCGGCGGCGCTCCCCACCCTGACGACTTCCGCCCCCGCAGGTGCGGGCCGGTCGACCGTCGTCACGAGCGTGACCTTGGCGCCCCGGTCGAGCGCCGCCTCGGCCAGCGCGTAGCCCTGCTTGCCCGACGAGCGGTTGGTGATCACCCGCACCGGATCGATGGGCTCGCGGGTGCCACCCGCGCTGACGAGCACCCGCCAACCGTCGAGGTCCTTCGGCGCGACGACCCGCTCGACCTCGGCCACGATCGTCTCCGGCTCGGCCAGCCTCCCGGCGCCGAGGTCGCCGCCCGCCAAACGGCCCGATTCGGGTGGAACGACGTGTACGCCCCTCGCTCGCAGCGTCTCGAGGTTCGCCTGCACGGCCGCGTGCTCCCACATCTCGGTGTGCATGGCGGGGCACACGACCACCGGTGCACGCGTGGCGAGCAGGGTGGCGGTCAGCAGGTCATCGGAGATGCCCGCGGCGTAGGAGCCGAGGAGCCGGGCGGTGGCGGGGCAGACGAGCACCAGGTCGGCTTTCTGGCCCAGGCGGGTGTGCGGGATCGGGTCGCGCTCGCCGAAGATCGACGCCTGCACCGGCTCGGACGCGAGCGCATCGAAGGTGGCGCGGCCGACGAACCGCTCTGCGCCCTCGGTCATGATAGGGCTGACGTGCGCGCCCGCATCGACCAACCGGCGGCACACCTCGACCGCCTTGTAGGCGGCGATCCCGCCGGTCACGCCCAGCACGACGGTGCGCCCGGCGAGCATGGCCTCAGACCCGGCTCTCGGTCACGCCGCCGGCCAGGTCAGCCGGCGTCGGCCGGGGCGGGTTCGGGCTCAGCCTCGGGCGGCGCGTCGGTGGCCTTGATCTTGTCGACCGCGATCTCCTCGAACGCGATCGACAGCGGCTTGCGGGCGACCGAGGTGACCTGGGGTGGGATGGCGGCGCCGAGGCCCTCGCCGAGCTGGCCGAAGTAGGCGTTGATCTGCCGCGCCCGCGTGGCGCCCAAGGTGACCAGCTTGAACTTCGAGTCGACCTTGCTGAGCAACACTTCGACCTTCGGGTTCATCATCGAGTCGTGGACTTGCGCCATGCGGGTGATCTCCAGATCGGCAGATTGCGAGCGTGCCATCTTACCGCCAACCGCACGGTGGCGACATATCGGCGAAGGACCGTCAGCTATGCGAGCGAGCCTCGTCGATCAGCGCCCGGATGTCGGCGACGGCGGTTGGCAGGTCATCGTTGACGACGAAGGCCGCGCCGAGCTGGCGCGCCCGCGCCACCTCGCGTTCGGCGGTCTCGATGCGCTCGTCCACCAGTGCGGGTGGGTCGCCCCGGCCGAGCAGCCGGTCGCGCTGGATGCGGCGCGACGGCGCGTCGACGAAGATCAGCAGCGCTCCCGGATCGCGCTGTTTCACCTGCTCAGCGCCTTGGACGTCGATCTCGAGGACGACGTCTTGGTCGGCGGCGGGGTACGGGAACGGCGTGCCGTAGAGCTGGCCGAGGAACTCGGCGTGCTCGAGGAACCCGTCGGCGGCGATGTTGCGCTCGAAGGTCGGGCGATCGACGAACACGTAGGCGTCGGCTGGCTCGGAGGGCCGCGGCTCGCGGGTGGTCCACGACCGGCTCAGCCAGAGCCGGGGATCGTCGACCACCAGGCGGGCGACAACAGTTCCCTTGCCTACCCCACCTGGGCCGGAGATGACGATGATCACCCGGTGTTGTCTAGCGGACTCGGCGGGCCGAGCAGAGATGGGTGGTCAGCTTGGGAACGCTTTGAGCAGCGAGGCGCGCTGCTGATCGCCGAGGCCCCGGATGCGCCGGGTCTCGCTGATCCCGATCTCTTCCATGGTGCGGCGGGCCTTCACCTTGCCGACTCCGGGAAGAGATTCGAGGACGGCGACGACTTTCATCTTGCCGATGATGTCATCTCCCCCCGATTGGTCGAGGAGCTCTTTCAGGGTGAGCGAACCCATCTTGAGCTTCTCTTTGAGCTCGGCGCGCGCTCGGCGGGCTTCGGCCGCCTTCTGCAGCGCCGCCTTGCGCTGTTCCTCGGTCAACTGTGGCGGTAACGGCATGGGGGCACCCTAGCCCAGGTCAGGGCTGGTCGCGGGGATGGTCGCGGGTCAGGGCGAGGTGAGCGCGGCGGCCACTTCTTCGGCCACGGCCGCGGCCGCACGCTCGGGGTCGTCGGCGTGGGTGACCGGACGGCCGATCACGAGGAGATCGGCACCGGCGCGGATGGCGTCGCCCGGTGTCGCCGGACGCGCCTGATCGTCGACCGACGCGTCGGCGGGCCGGATGCCGGGAACGACGCGGACGAGCCGCGGCGCGATCTTCCGCGCCACGGCGAGGTCGCCGGCGGCGCACACGATGCCGCGGCAGCCCGTCTCGACCGCGAGCGCGGCGCGCCGGGGCATGACGTGGGCTGGCGCGCTCTTGTCGCTGGTCAGCACGGTGACCGCGAGCGCGATCGGATCATCGAGACCGGCAGCCGCCGCGCCATCCCGCAGACCTTCGACACCGGCCCGCAAGGTGGCGGCATCGTCGCGGGCATGGATGGTGAGGTAGCTCGCGCCCAGAGCGCCGATCACGCGGGCGGCGCGGTTCACGGTGGTCGGGATGTCGAACATCTTCAGGTCGACGAACACCGAGTACCGCTGCTCGACCAGGGCCTCGATGACGTCGGGCCCGGCCGCGCTGTAGAGCTCGAGGCCGACCTTGGCCACGCCGTACCAGGGCCGAAGCTGCTTGGCGAGGCGGAGTGCCTCCACCAGGTCGTCGACATCGAGCGGGAGCGCCAGGCGGCTCCGCACCTCGTCGGGCACCGCGCTCGCCGGCGGCGTGCCGGCACCTGCGGGATCAGCCATGCGCTTCTCCGATCAGCTCACGTACCGTCGCCACGCCGTGACGGCGGCACCATTGTTCCAATTCGACCACGACTCGGCGCACGGCGCGCGGGTCGGCGAAGGTCGCCGTGCCGACCTGCACCGCCGAAGCGCCGGCGAGCAGCAGTTCGACCGCGTGCTCGCCCGTCGCGACCCCGCCGACACCGACGATCGGCAGCGTCGGCAACGCCGCGTGCACCTCGTAGACCGCGCGCACCGCGACCGGGTGGATCGCGGGACCGCTCAGGCCGCCGCCCTTGCCGCCCGCGAGCAACGGGCGCCGCGCCTCGACGTCGCTGATCATGCCCATGACCGTGGTGACGAGCGTGACCGCATCCGCGCCGGCCTCGTGGGCGGCGCCCGCGATCGAAGGCAGGTCGGTGACGTTGGGGCTGAGCTTCGCCCAGATCGGTCGCTCACCCACCACATCGCGCACCGCGCCGATCACCTCCGTCGTCCCCTCACATGAGTGGGCGAACATCTCGTCCCGTGCGTGATGGTTGGGGCAGCTCACGTTCACCTCGATCGCGACCACGGTCTCGGGCGCGGCCGCAAGCAACGTGGCCGCCTGGACGTAGTCCTCGACGGCGGTCCCCCAGATGCTCGCGACAACCGTCGCACGGTGACGTTGCAGCACCGGCAGCTCGTGCGCGAGCCAGTGCTCGACGCCCTCGTTCTGCAGCCCGACGGCGTTGAGCATGCCGGCCGGCGTCTCGTGCAGGCGCGGCGGCGGGTTGCCGGCCCAGGGGTCGGCCGAGAGCGACTTCACCACCACGGCGCCGATCGTCGAGAGGTCGACGTAGCGCCCGAGCTCGTCGCCGTAGCCCGCCGTGCCCGACGCCGTCATGATCGGGTTGGCGAGCACGACCGGGCCGACCGACGTCGACAGATCGACGGGTGGTTCCCCGTTCCCCGGCCGGCGGCGGCGGGTCACAGGGGCAACTCGAGCTGATCGGCAACCACACCTTGGTGGTACTCCTGCAGCGAGCGCACTCGCAGCCGGTGGCGGCGCTGGTCGGCGAGGCCGTTGGCGGCGGCCTCGGCGGCGGCCGCGGTGGTGAGGAGCGGGACGTCGTGGGTGCCCGCCGCGGTACGGATGTAGGCCCCGTCGGCTCGTGGGCCGCGGCCTCGCGGTGAGTTGACGACGAGGTCGACCTTGCCGTCGGCGATGAGCTCGACCGCGTTCGTGCCGGGCTCGTTCAGCTTCGAGACGACCTGGGAGACAGCGATGCCGGCCGCCTCGAAGTCTCTCGCCGTGCCCGCGGTGGCGATGATGTTGTAGCCCATGTCGGCGAACTCCTTCGCCGCGAGCACACCGGTGCGCTTGTCGCGCGGCGCGAGGCTGAACAAGACGGTGCCCGACCGGGGCAGCCGGGTGCCTGCGGCGAGCTGGCTCTTGTTGAACGCGAGCCCGACGGTCAGGTCGATGCCCATGACCTCACCGGTCGACCGCATCTCCGGCCCGAGCACAGCATCAGCTTCGGGGAAGCGGCTGAAGGGCAACACGGCTTCCTTCACCGCGATGTGGTCGCCCACGACCGGCGGCACCAGCAGGCCCTCGTTGCGCAACTCTGCCAGCGTCGCCCCGACCATGACCCGCGCCGCGACTTTGGCCAGCGGGACGCCGGTCGCCTTGGCCACGAACGGAACGGTCCGCGACGCCCGGGGGTTCGCCTCGATGACGAAGACCTGCCCGGACTTCACGGCGTACTGCACGTTGATGAGGCCGCAGACGTCGAGCTCGTGGGCAATGCGGCGGGTGTAGTCCTCGATGACCGCAAGCGTCTCGCCCGACAGCGAGTGCGGCGGCAGGGTGCACGCCGAGTCGCCACTGTGCACGCCGGCTTCTTCGACGTGCTCCATGATGCCGCCGAGGACGAAGTCGCCGGTGTGGTCGCGGATGGCGTCGACATCCACCTCGGTCGCATCCTCGAGGAACCGGTCGATGAGAACGGGGCGATCGGCGGACAGCCCGCCCTCCTTTCCCAGCGATCCGAAGCCCGCGAGCTGGGCCATCGCGCGGCGAAGGTTCTCGTCGTCGTACACGATCTCCATGGCCCGGCCGCCGAGCACGTAGGACGGGCGCATCAACACCGGGTAGCCGATCTTGGCCACGATCTCGATGGCTTGGTCGACGTCGATCGCGGTGCCGCCCGCGGGCTGGGGGATCTCGAGCCGGGCGCACAGCCCGTTCCACTGCTCGCGGTCTTCCGCGAGGTCGATGGATGCCGGTGACGTACCGAGCACCAAGCCGGCGGGAAGGAGCCCGCTCAGCTTCAACGGTGTCTGGCCGCCGAGCGAGACGACGACCCCGACGGGGTTCTCCGCCTCGATGATGTTCGAGACGTCCTCGAAGGTGAGCGGCTCGAAGTAGAGGCGGTCGCTGGTGTCGTAGTCAGTCGAGACGGTCTCGGGGTTGCAGTTGACCATGATCGTCTCGAAACCCGCGTCGCGCAGTGCGAACGCGGCGTGGACGCAGCAGTAGTCGAACTCGATGCCCTGGCCGATGCGGTTGGGACCGGATCCCAAGATGACGACCTTGGGACGATCGGTCGGGCGGACCTCGTCCTCGTCCTCATAGGTCGAGTAGTGATACGGCGTGGTGGCCTCGAACTCCGCGGCGCAGGTGTCGACGGTCTTGTAGGTCGGGCGGACGTCAGAGGCCAAGCGGGCCGCTCGCACGAGCCGTTCGTCGGTCGCCCAGAGGTGGGCGAGCTGCGCGTCCGAGAAGCCGAGCCGCTTGGCGCGGCGCCACTCGCGGCGCGTCATGTCGCCGAAGCCGACGTGGGCCAGATGAGCACGCTCCTCCACGATCTGGTCGATCTGGTCGAGGAACCAGGGGTCGACGCGTGTTCGTTCGTACACCGTCTCGATCGGCACGCCCCGGCGCAGCAAGGCTTCGAGCTGGAACGGTCGGTCAGGCGTGGCGGTCGCGGCCTCCGAGAGCAGCGCCTCGTCGTCGAGTCCGTCGTACTGCGCCTCGGCCGGGTCGCAGTTCAGGCCGAACCGGCCTTGTTCGAGCGAGCGCATCCCCTTCTGCAGCGACTCGGGGAAGGTGCGCCCGATGGCCATGGCCTCGCCCACCGACTGCATCTGGGTTCCGAGCACCGGCGGTTGGCCGGGGAACTTCTCGAACGCCCACCGCGGGACCTTGGTCACGACGTAGTCGATGGTGGGCTCGAAGCTCGCCGGCGTCTTCTCGGTGATGTCGTTGCGGATCTCGTCGAGCGTGTAGCCGACCGCGAGCTTCGCCGCGATCTTGGCGATCGGGAAGCCGGTGGCCTTGGACGCCAGCGCACTGCTGCGCGAGACGCGCGGGTTCATCTCGATGATGACCATGTCGCCGTTGGCGGGGTTCAGGGCGAACTGCACGTTGGAACCACCGGTCTCGACCCCGACGCGCCGGATGCACGCGAACGCCGCGTCGCGCATCTTCTGGTACTCGACATCGCTGAGCGTCTGCGCGGGCGCGACCGTGATCGAGTCGCCGGTGTGCACACCCATCGGGTCGAGGTTCTCGATCGAGCAGATGACCACGCAGTTGTCGGCCCGGTCGCGCATGACTTCTAGCTCGTACTCCTTCCAGCCGGCGATGGAGCACTCGATGAGGATCTCGGAGATGGGGCTGGCGCCGAGGCCCTTGCTCGCGATGGACTCGAACTCTTCCGGGGTCGCCGCGATGCCGGTGCCCCGGCCGCCGAGGATGAACGCGGGCCGGATCACGGCGGGAAGGCCGACGGTCTCGACGACGGCTCGCGCTTCGTCCATGGTGTGCGCGATACCGCTGGCCGGCGTGTCGAGACCGATCGCGTTCATCGCCACCTTGAACAGCTCGCGGTCTTCGGCCGTCTCGATCGCGTGCTGCTTGGCGCCGATGAGCTCGACGCCGTACTTGTCGAGCATGCCCGCGTGGACGAGCTCCATCGCCAGGTTCAGCGCGGTCTGGCCGCCGAGCGTCGGCAGCAGCGCATCGGGTCGTTCACGGTCGATGATGCTCGTGAGGACCTCGACGTCGAGCGGCTCGATGTAGGTCGCGTCCGCGAACTCGGGATCGGTCATGATCGTCGCCGGGTTCGAGTTGGCGAGGATGACGCGGTAGCCCTCCTGGCGCAGGACGCGGCACGCCTGGGTGCCCGAGTAGTCGAACTCGCACGCTTGCCCGATGACGATCGGCCCCGACCCGATCAGCAGGATCGAGGCGATATCGGTCCGCTTAGGCATCAGATCTTCTCCCGGGCGGGGACCCCGACGCCCCGCCGGGCGTCTCGCATCAGGTCGTCGAACAGCTTGAAGAGGTAGCGGGAGTCGTGCGGACCGGGGCCGGCTTCGGGGTGGTACTGCACGGAGAACGCGGGCACGTCGAGGCAGCGCATGCCCTCGATCACGCCGTCGTTGAGGTTGCGGTGCGTCACCTCGGCGGTGCCGTCGAGGGAACCGTCGGCCACGGCATAGTTGTGGTTCTGGCTCGTGATCTCCACCGACCCGTCGTGAAGGTGGCGTACCGGGTGGTTGCCGCCGTGGTGGCCGAAGGGCAGCTTGAACGTCGTCCCGCCGATCGCAGTCGACAGCAGTTGGTGGCCGAGGCAGATGCCGAAGATCGGTACCTCGCCGAGCAGTTGCTTGATCGAGTCAACCACGTAGGAAACCTCGGCCGGATCGCCGGGACCGTTCGAGAGGAACACGCCGTCGGGTCGCCGCCCGAGCACCTCGCTGGCGGTCGTCGCCGCCGGCACGATCTCGACGGTCGCGATCTCGCCCAGATGGCGGAGGATCGTGGTCTTGATGCCGAGGTCGTAGGCGACGACCCGCCACGGCCCGCTCCCCGCGTGGTACGGCTCGGCCGTCGTCACCGTGGCAACGAGATCGATGCCGTTGGTTCCCGGCTCGTCGGCGGCGGCCTGCTGCAGCGTCTGCTCGTCGGCGGAACCGAACGCACCCGGCATGGCGCCCGCCTCGCGGATGTGCCGGGTCAGGCGGCGGGTGTCGACGCCGGCGATGCCCGCGAGATCGTGCGTGCGCAGGTACGCGTCGAGGTCGGCATCGGATCGCCAGTTGCTGCGCCGCCTCGCGAGGTCGCGGATGATGACGCCCCGGCAGTACGGCCGGCGCGCCTCGTCGTCGATCGGGCTCACCCCGTAGTTGCCGATGTGCGGGTAGGTGAAGCAGATGACCTGGCCGGCGTAGGAGGGATCGGAGATCACCTCCTGGTAGCCCGACAGCACGGTGTTGAACACGACCTCGCCGGTCGAGACGCCGTTCGCGGGCTCGGCGCCGATGAGCTCGCCCTCGAAGGTCGAGCCGTCGGCGAGGACGAGCATCCCCTCGCGGATCGGGCTCATCGCTGGGCCTCGCCGTCGATCACGGTCGGCGTGCCGAACAGGATCGTGTGCCGCACCTTGCCCTTCAGCTTCCGGCCGGCATAGGGATTGTTGCGCGATCGGCTGGCCGACCGCGCTGGATCGACCGTCCATGCTGTCTCGGGGTCGAAGACGCACAGGTTGGCCGCACGGCCCTCGGCGACGGGCCCGCCATGCATGTCGGACAGGCCGGCGATCGCCGCCGGCCGCCAGGTGAGGAGACCGACGATCTGCTCGAGCGAGAGATCGCCGAGCTCGGTGAGCGCCAAGGCCAGCGCGGTCTCGAGGCCCAACATGCCGGGCGGCGCTTCGTCGAAGGGCAGCTCCTTCACCTCTTGGGTGTGCGGGGCGTGGTCGGTGGCGATGGCGTCGATCGTGCCGTCGGCGAGACCCGCCTTGATGGCCGCGACGTCGGAGTCGATGCGCAGCGGCGGATTGACCTTGAACAGCGGGCTGTAGGACGCGCAGCACTCGTCGGTGAGCGTGAAGTGATGGGTCGTGGCCTCGGCGGTGCACCGAACGCCGGCCGCCTTCGCCGTGCGCACGAGATCAACCGAACCAGCGGTCGACAGATGCTGGAGGTGGACGGTCGCGCCGGTCAGCTTCGCCAGCGCGATGTCTCGCGCCACCATGAGCTCTTCCGCCTCTGCGGGGATGCCGGGAATACCGAGCTTCGACGACCACGCTCCTTCGTTCATGTGGCCGCCGGACGCGAGCGAGTCGATCTCGCAGTGCTGGGCCATCACCGCGTTCATGGTGCGGCCATACTCCATCGCGCGGCGCATGAGCCCTTCGTCCTGCACGCCGTTGCCGTCGTCGGTGAAGATGCGCACGCCGAGAGCCGCCATCTCGCCATACGGCGCCAGCGCCTCGCCCTTGCGCCCGGCGGTGACCGCACCGGACGAACGCACGTCGCACAACCCGGCGGCGGCTCCCGCGTCGAGCACCTGCCGCACGACCGCCGCGCAGTCGATCGGCGGTTCGGTGTTCGGCATGGCGACGACGGCCGCGTAGCCCCCGAGCGCCGCCGCACGCGACCCGCTCTCGACCGTCTCGGCTTCCTCCCGACCGGGCTCGCGCAGATGCGTGTGCAAGTCGACGAAGCCGGGCGTGACAACGCACCCGGAAGCGTCGAGCGTCGTGGCACCGGTGCCGTCGAGGTCGGGACCGACGGCGACGATCTGGCCGTCGTCGCCGATCGCGACGTCGGCCCGTCTCGTGCCCGTCTCGTCGATCACCCGACCGCCCCGCACGATCGTTCCGCTACCGCTACTCACCGACAGGACCCTCCGATGCCAAGAGCAAGAACAACACCGCCATGCGCACGGCCACCCCATTTCGGACTTGATCGACCATCACCGCGTTCGGCCATTCGGCCACCTCGCCCGCGATCTCGACCCCGCGGTTCATCGGCCCCGGATGCATGATCAGCGCGTCCGTCGACAGCAGGCTCGCCCGCCGCCGGGTCAGGCCGTAGAGCGCGGTGTACTCGCGCAGCGACGGCACCAGTGCTTCGGTCATGCGCTCGCGCTGCATGCGGAGCAGGTAGCAGACGTCGACCTTCGGCAGGACGGCGTCGAGGTCGTGGCTGACGTTCACCGGCCAACCGTCGAGGTTCGGCGGCAGCAGCGTGGGTGGCGCCACGAGGGTGACCTCGGCACCCAGCTTGGTGAACGCCAGCACGTCGGAGCGCGCGACCCGGCTGTGCTTGATGTCGCCCACGATGGCGATGTGGCGGCCCACGAGTGACCCCAGCCGCTGGCGGATCGTGTAGCTGTCAAGCAGCGCCTGCGTCGGATGCTCGTGCCAGCCGTCGCCGCCGTTGATGACCGACGCGCTGGTCCATTGCGCGACTTGCCAGGGAACGCCCGCCGACGAGTGCCGCACGACGATGGCGTGGATGCCCATCGCCTCGATCGTCTCGACCGTGTCGCGCACCGACTCGCCTTTTTTCACCGACGACGTGCTCACCGAGAACGTCATCGTGTCGGCCGACATCCGCTTCGCCGCCGTCTCGAACGACAGCCGCGTGCGGGTCGAGTCCTCGTAGAAGAGCGACACCACCGTGCGGCCGCGCAGCGTCGGCACCTTCGGGATCGGGCGCTGGCCCACTTCGACGAACGAGTCGGTCAGTCGGTGCAACTCGTGCAGATCGTCGGCATCGAGGTCGGCGATGGACAGCAGGTGCTTCACGGCTCTCCCCCGCAGCGGCGAGGCGTCACTTCACCATCTCCCCCAGCTCGACCCCGTCCGCGCCGACGTTCACGACTTCGTCGCGCCGCGTCGGCAGGTTCTTTCCGACGAAGTCGGGGCGGATCGGCACCTCGCGGTGGCCCCGATCGATCATCACCGCGAGCTGGACCGCTTTGGGCCGGCCGTAGTCGGACAGCGCGTTGAGCGCGGCCCGGATGGTCCGCCCGGTGAACAGCACGTCATCCACGAGCACCACGACCATGCTGTCGATCTCGGCGGGAATGTCGGTGACCGCTTCGGGGAGCACGGGCCGGAGACCGATGTCGTCGCGATAGAACGCGACGTCGAGGCTGCCGACCGGGATCGGGTCTTCCGGCGCTTCGATCTTGTCGAGCGCGTCAGCGAGCTGCTGGGCGAGGGGCACGCCACCGGTCTGCAGCCCGACGAGCATCACACCGTCCACGCCGTGGTTCCGCTCGATGATCTCGTGCGCCATCCGCCAGATGGCCCGGTTGATGTCGTCCGCTGACATCACTCGGGTCCGGGCAACGAAAACGCCCCCATACGGGGGCGTCAGTCGGCGTTCTCGTTCGGCCACTCGGGCATCTCCTGTCCGTTCGGGCCTCACCGGACCCACTTCACGGTCAGGAGCGCACCCTAGCAGCTCCCCGCCCGTTCTTTCGTCACTGGCCTATGACAGGCGTAGGCGGCTGACGAAAGAACGACGGGTTCGGTCACGCTCCCCGGTCTTCTCGCGGGTTCCGCAGCTCGGGCGCCAGCGCGGAGAGCATGCCGTTGACGAAGCGGCCGCTGTCGTCGGTGGAGTAGGACTTGGCGAGCTCGACCGCCTCGGAGATCACGACCGCGGTCGGCACGTCGGGGCACCAGCCCAGCTCGTAGGTCGCCATGCGCAAGATGGCCCGGTCGGTGGCCGGCATCCGTTCGAGCGTCCAGCCCCGCGCATGCGCCCTGAGCTTGCCGTCGATGTCGGCCTGATGCACGCCGACGCCACGGGTGATCTCGTCGACGAACGGATCGGGCTTCAACGGCAAAGCGTCGAGCACCGCCGCGACCGCACACTCCTTCGCCTCGGCCTCATAGAGCAGCGACAGGATGCGCTCTCGCGCCTCGCGCCGGCTGCCGACCCCACCGGTGTACGAGGACGAGGACGAGGACGACGACGAGGGCGACATCAGGCCTTGCCGAGATAGTCACCCGAACGCGTGTCGACCTTGACCTTCTCGCCCGGGTTGATGAACAGCGGGACCTGCACGACCAAACCGGTCTCGAGCGTCGCCGGCTTGCGGGCACCCGACACCCGATCGCCCTGCACCCCCGGCTCGGTCTCGGACACGGTCAGCTCGACGGCCGCGGGAAGGTCGACGCCGATGATCTCGTCGTTGTACATGAGCAGCACCGGCTCGCTTCCCTCGATCAAGTAGTTGACCGAGTCACCCAACGCCGCCGAATCGACGTGCATCTGGTCGTAGGTGCCGGAGTCCATGAACACGAACGCGGCGCCGTCGCGATACAGGTACTGCATGCCGCGCTTGTCGATCACGGCCCGCTCGACCTTCTCGCCGGCCCGGAACGTCCGCTCCACGACCGCGCCGCTGCGCGAGTTCTTGAGGGTCGTGCGCACGAACGCCCCGCCCTTGCCCGGCTTCACGTGCTGGAACTCGACGACCTGGAACAGCTCCTTGTCGAGCTCGAGCGTCATCCCGTTCTTCAAGTCGTTGGTGGTGATGGTGGCCATGGCTTCCTGGTTGCGATGCGCGGCTCAGGCCGCGGTGGTCTTGGGGGCGAGTGTCAGCGGGCGGCAACCGTCGTCGGTCACGACGAGCGTGTCCTCGATGCGTACGCCGCCGTGGTCGGGGAGGTAGACCCCGGGCTCGACGGTGACGACGTAGCCGGCGGCGAGCGTAGCATCGCCCTTCGGCCCGACCCGGGGCCGCTCGTGGATGTCGAGACCGACGCCATGGCCGGTCGAGTGGAGGAAGGCATCGGCCCAGCCGTAGCCGTCGATGACATCGCGGCACACCTTGTCGAGCTCGGCCGCGCCCAGGCCGGGCTTCACCGCGTCGACGCCGGCCTGCTGGGCTTCGCGCACGACGTGGAGCATGCGCTGCTGCTGGGCCGACGGCTCGCCCACCATGATCGTGCGCGACATGTCAGAGCAGTAGCCGTCGACCAGCGCCCCGAAGTCGAGCACGACGAGGTCGCCAGCCTCGATGACCCGATCGGTCGGGCGGGCATGCGGGAGGGCGCCATGCGGACCGGACGCGACGATCGTCTCGAACGACGGCGCCGTCGCCCCGAGCCGGCGCATCTCGGTGTCGAGCTCGAGACCGAACTCCTCCTCGGTCGGGCGCTCGAGCAGCCTCGTCCGGATGTTGGCGAGCGCCTGGTCAGCGAGGCCAGCCGCGGCAGCGATGCGTGCGATCTCGCCGGCGTCCTTCACCTCTCGCAAGTCCTCGATCACACCCCTCGTCGGTACCAGTTCGGCCGCTTCGAACCACTCCGTCGCGTAGCTCTGCTGCTGCGCCCAACTCACGTGCTCGGCTTCGAGACCGAGTGTCGCGATGCCGAACCCGGTCACCCCGTCGTGCACGACCTCTTTCTGCTGCTGGTTGGAGATCTCGATCCGCGCGTCGACGCCTGCTGCTGCGAGCTGTTCGGCTGACTGATCGCGGTAACGGCCATCGGTGACGAGCAGGAGCCCGTCGGCATGCACGACCAGCAGCGCTGCGGAGCCGGTGAACCCGGTGAGGTAGCGGATGTTGGTGAGGCTGGTGACGAGGAGCCCATCGACCGGCTGCTCATCGGGACCCGCGGTCGGGAGCAACTCGACCAGGCGCGGCACGCGGCCGGCCACATCCATCGGCGCGAGCTCGACGTCACTCACCCGCGCCCTCCTCGAGCAGACGGATGACGCCATCGACGGCGATCTCGTACCCGAGGCCTTTGAACCCGCAAACCGACCCAGTCGCCACGGGAGCGACCACCGTCTCGTGGCGCCATGCTTCTCGCGTGTACGGGTTCGAGATGTGGAGCTCGATGACAGGGCCGTCGTACGCGGCGAGTGCATCGTGGATGCCCCACGCGTAGTGCGTGAACGCCGCGGCGTTGATCACGATCGCCGCGCAACGGCCGCGAGCGCCGTGGATGGCTTCGATCAGATCGCCCTCGTGGTTGGACTGCACGTGTTCGAGCCCGTAGCCGCGCTTCTCGGCGGCCACGCGCGCCCGCTCGACATGGTCGGCAAGCGTGTCGGTGCCGTAGACCTCGGGCTCGCGGGTGCCCAGCAGGTCGAGGTTCGGGCCCGACAGGAGAAGAACGAGCTTTTCTGTCCCTTCGTTCCTGGTCATCGGGTGATCCTACGGAACGCCTCGTCGATCGCGGCCCGTTCGACGCCCGTCACCGGCTCGACACCATCCGGACCGTCGAGCACGAACGTGACGCCGTCGATGGCCTTCTTGTCGCGACCGAACAGCTCGATCAGCTCGCCGGTGTCGACCCCATCGGGGAGGATGCACGGCAGGTCGTACTTCGCCACCACCCGCCGATGCTCGGCCACGCGCCCGTCGTCTATCCGTCCGAGCACGTTCGCCAGCTCTGCCGCGTAGACGAGACCGATGGCCACCGCCTCGCCGTGGCGCAGGTCGTAGTGCCCGGCGATCTCGAGCGCGTGACCCAGCGTGTGCCCGTAGTTGAGGATGGCGCGGCGACCCCCTTCGCGCTCGTCCGAGGCGACCACGTCGGCCTTGATGCGCACGCACGCAGCGACGCGCTCGTCGAGCGGGAGCTCGTCGAGGTTGCCGCCCCCGAGGAAGTGGTACTTCGCGAGCTCGCCCAGACCCGAACGGAACTCGCGCGGTGGCATCGACGCGAGGACCTCGGTGTCACACAGGACTGCGGATGGTTGCCAGAAGGCGCCGACGAGGTTCTTGCCCTCGGGCAGGTTCACGCCGGTCTTGCCGCCGATGGCCGCGTCGATCTGGCCGAGCAACGTGGTCGCGACATAGACGACCGGAATCCCGCGGTGATACACCGCCGCGGCGAACCCACCGACGTCGGTCACCAGTCCCCCGCCGACCGCGACCACCGCGTCGTTGCGATGCATCCCCCACTGCGCGAACTCGCGACACAACGCTTCAACCGACGCGAGGCTCTTGTGCTCCTCACCGTCGGCAAGGAAGAACGTGCGGTGCTCACGGCCCGGATCGACCTCGACGCCGATGCCTCGCTGCGTCACGACGGCGACCCGCGTGGCGGCCGGCGGGATGACCGACGCCAGCTCGTGCCGGGCACCCGTGCCCACGAGCACCGGGTAGGCGCGCCCGCCGTCGAGTCGCACCTCGATGGTGATCACGGCTCGGCCCGGAGGAACGAGCAGAGCTTGTCGGCCACCTCGTCGACGGTGAGATGGTCGACGTTGACGACATCGTGCGCGACCCGGTGGTAGGCGGCCTCCCGCGACGAGACCAGCTCTTCGATGCGTCGCGCGGTCGCCGCCGGGCTGCCGTCGAGCAGTGGTCGCCCGGACACGGCACCGACGCGGCGCTGGATCTCGTCCGCCTGGGCGCGCAGCCACACGACCGTGCCGCGCGCCCGCATGGCGTCGCGGTTCGCGGAGTCGAGCACGGCTCCACCGCCCGCGGCGATGACCGATCGCTCCGGTGTGGCGAGCACGTCGGCGAGCACCGATCGCTCGATCATGCGGAACGCCGGCTCGCCGTCGTCGCGGAAGATGTCGGGGATCGTGCGGCCCTGCCGCGCCTCTATCTCGGCATCCACGTCGACGAACGACCAGTCCATCCGCGCCGCGACTTCATGGCCCACGGTCGTCTTCCCCGTGCCCATCATCCCGACGAGGACCAGGTGCCGCACCGTGGTCACGGCACGCCGCCCGCGGTGTGGGCGCGGACCTGCTCGGCGTAGGTCTCGTGGTTCCGTACCAGCTCTCCGAGGGAATCGCCGCCGAACTTCCGCGTGACCTCGTCGGCGAGCACCAGCGCCATCATCGTCTCGGCGACGACCCCCATCGCCGGCACGGCCGTCACATCGGTGCGCTCCTTGAACGAGACCGTCTCTTCCTTCGTGACCGTGTCGACCGTCTTCAACGTCGGCCGGTTCAGCGTGGCCAGGGGCTTCATCGCCAGCCGCGCCACGAGGAGCTCGCCGGTCGACATGCCCCCCTCGATCCCACCGGCCAACGTCGACTCGCGGCGGTAGTCGCCGGCTTTCTCATCCCACACGATCGCGTCGTGCGCCTCGCTGCCCCTTCGCGTGGCGACCTCGAACCCGTCGCCGATCTCGACGCCCTTGACCGCTTGGATGCTCATCAACGCCTGGGCGAGGAGCGCATCGAGCTTGCGGTCCCAGTGCACATGGGACCCGAGCCCGACCGGCACGCCGTAGGCAAGTACCTCGACGACACCGCCGAGCGAATCGCCGGCCTTCTGCGTCTGCTTGATCTCGCTGATCATCGCCACCTCGGCGTCGGCGCCGAAGCACCGCACGGGTGAGTTGTCGACCGCTTCGAGATCGCTCGGCTTGGGACGAACCCTGACCGATGCCCGGGCCGAACCCATCTGGATGACGTGGGAGATGATCTCGACGCCGATGTGCCCCAGCAGCTGCTTGCAGACGGCACCGGCAGCCACTCGCGCCGCGGTCTCGCGGGCGGACGCGCGCTCCAGAACATCGCGTGCATCGACGAAGTCGTACTTCTGCATCCCGGCGAGATCCGCGTGTCCGGGCCGCGGCTGGGTCAGCGGCGCGCTGGTCACGCCGGGCTCGGGCGACATCTCGTCGCCCCACTTCTCAGGGTTCTTCACCCATTCGGTGTTGCCGATCTCGACCGCCACCGGCGAGCCGAGCGTGCGGCCGTGCCGGATGCCACCGAGAAGCGTGAGCTCGTCTGACTCGAACTTCATGCGCGGGCCCCGGCCGTAGCCCAGCCGCCGGCGGGCCAGCTCCGATTGGATGTCGCCGGCGAGGACGGGCAAGCCGGCGGGCAAACCCTCGATCACGACGACGAGGGCGCGTCCATGGCTCTCGCCCGCAGTGAGGAAACGCAGCACCGCACCAATCTACTGGCCACCCACGGTCCTCTTGCCACCAAGCGGCAGCCCGAAGTCGCCGGGTTCGTTGGCGATCAGGACCCCGGGCGGCTACGCCGCGTGCACGTCGACGTCGTGGCCGTCGGTGAGACGGCGGGCGCGGCGCCGGGCAACCGCGAGTGCCCACCGGTGGGTCGGTCGCCAGCCGTGCGCGCTGGCGTCGCACGTCTCGACGGTGTAGCGGAACAGCACACCGGCCCGCTCGATGAAGATCCGAACCCTTGCCATCGCGGCCCCCAAGGGATGAGTTGGCGCCTATGGTGCCATGCCGCCGCGGCAGGAGCGGCGATGGGTCGTCCCCGAGCCGCGCTGGGATCTCAGTACCCGAGTATCTGGCTGCTGGAGACGATGACGACGAGGGTGCCAAGGACGAGGAAGGGACCCTGGGGGAACGCGGCCTTCAGCTTCACGCCTTTGAGGAGGATGATCGACACCAGCGCGCCTGACAGGAACCCGATGAAGACGGCCCAGAACACGAGCACCCAGACGAGGCGAACCTCGACGACGAGCCAGCCCAAGAGCAGGCCGAGCACCGACGCCAGCTTGACGTCACCGAACCCCAAGCCGCGGTCGCCGAACGCGAGGACCGCGATGAACCAGAACAGGAAGTAGACGGCGAAGTTGATGACGACGCCGGCCAGCGGGTACCAGACCGACCCGAGCGTGCCCTGGATCGCGTTCGACGCCGTCACCCCCGCGATGCCGACGAGGAGCGAGGCGGCGATGAGCCGGTTCGGAAGGTAGTAGCGCCCGAAGTCGACGAGCAGCAGCACCATCAAGAACGCGAACTCGATCAGGTAGACCAGCAACACGTCGATCGGCTCGCGGGCGAACCGCCATCCCAGCGCACCGAACATCACCACGTTGAACGCGATGGCCGTCGGCGCGGGCAGCCGTACCTCCGTGTCGCCCTTCTCGAGCGACCGGGCATCGATGAAGATCTGGGCCCACCGCCACGCCAACCAGCCCACCGGGAACCCAGCCAGCGCGCAGATGAGGGCCGTGGCAGGTTGGCTCATCAGCCGCCGACCAGCACGGGGCTGACCATGACCATGATGAAGCAGCTCACGCCGAAGTACGTGCCCAGGCCGACCTGCTGCCGGCGGGCCGAGCGCAGGCCGCCGCGGACGATGCTCGCGAACCCGACCACGGCCGCCAGCACGAACAAGAGGAAGATCCCCCACGCCGCAAACTGCAAGGCCTCGCCCGCACTGCTCGCCGACCAGCCCACGATCAACCCAGCGGGCCCCGCCGCCTTCACGTCACCGAACCCCGCGAGGGCGGGATGGATGAGGTTCAACACGAAGAAGAGCCCGAAGTACACACCCGCGGTGATCAGCGCGTAGCGAACCGTCACCGCTCGTTGGGTCAGCACGCTGACCACGACGATCAACGCCAGCCCGAAGACAAAGGTCGGCAGGACGATCCGGTCGGGCAACCGCCGGTGCGTGATGTCGGTCGTCGCCAGCGTGAGCAGCGCCATCCACCACACCAGGTACGGGAGCGTGACCAGCGGCGGCTCGTCGACGAAGCGATACGCCGTTGCCGCGAACGCACCCACCAAGATGGCGTCGATCCACAGGTACTTCCCGTGGAGCTGCACGGAACGCGGCTTCGCGAGGAGCTTCACCGCGTGCGGATCGCGAAGGTTGTTGTCGGCGTCGCGCCCCATGGCAGGAACCCGATCGACGAGCAGACCCGTGAACCACCCGGCGGGCAGCGCGAGCAGTGCGCTGACGATGATGCGGATAGCGGTCATCGAGGTGGTTGGCTTCGCGGGCCGCCAGCGCGAGCTCGGGGCCAGCGGTCGCTCAGGAGTTGACCGAGCCGAGGAACTTGATCAGCAGGTCTCGGTTGATGGGGTCTTCCTCGTCGTCGACCTCGGCCAGCGCTCGCTCGCGCTCTTCGGGAGTCGTGGCCTTGGCCGCAGCCGCCACCGCCTTGGCCGCCTTGGGGCTGAGGTTGGCGAGCTGCCGGGCGATCTCGGCAGCATCGCTCGGGTCGGCCTCCGACGGCGGGGGGGCACCGCCGAACACCGGCGGTGCCGGTTCGGCCGGCGCGCTCAAGAGTGGCTCCGGCTCGGGCTCCATCGACGTGTCTTCGATGACCAGCGCGTTGGGATCGAACAGCGGACCCTCGTCGTCGAAGGCGTCGTCGGCCGTCGGCGCCAGCGAGATCACCGGCGCGGACTCCGGTTCCGCGAGGGGCGCGGGAGGCGGCGGTGGTGGTGGTGCCGCCGGAACCTGGTAGCCACCCGCCTGCGGCGCGCCGATGACCACGAGGCCCAGCTCGATCAGCTCCTTCACGTTGCGCGACACGGGCAGCTCGCCGAGCTCGAGCGAGTCGCCGAGCTGGCCCACGCTCGTGCCACCGGCGATCGCCACGATGGTCTTCCAGCGATCCTTGCTCACCGTGATCTCGTCGCCTGACAGGTCGGGGGCCAGCTCGACGTAGTGGTCGAGTGTCGGCACCACGGCCTCGATCGAGCGCCACTCGTCGAGCATGCCCTCGGCCGACGCGAGCGTCGCCTCGACCTCCGCCGGTGAGTGCTTGATCTGCACGTCGGCGTCGGCGTCGAAGACGAAGTCGCCGTCTTTGAACCGAAGCATCTCGAACAGCACCTCGTCCGCGCTGCCCGCGTGGGGGGCGCCCGTCGCCTCGCTGCCGACGATGCCCCCGGACTCGACCCAGATGCTGCCCGAGCCGCGCGCGCCGTCGAGGCGAAGGCAGCCGGTCTTCTTCGTGGATGCGAGCAGGCGGAGCACATCGGGTAGAGCGAACGTTTCGATGGTGCCCTGAAGAGCCACGGTGACCTCCGTTGTTGCGCTAGCTGAGCGCGCCTCGACCTCTGACGAACGATTGCCTCGCCAGGCGCGACCCTAGCCGCGTTGGCGCAGGTGCGCGCCGAGCGCGCTGGTCATCGCCGCGATCGGCGCCTCGACACCGGTCCAGAGCTCGAACGCCGCCGCCGCCTGGTGGACGAGCATGCCGACACCGTTCACCGTGATCGCCCCTCGGGTGCGGGCGGCCGAGAGCAGCGGGGTGGTGAGCGGGTCGTAGATCAAGTCGGCGAGGATCTGGCCCTGGTGCAGGCGATCGGGATCGAACGGCAGCCCGGCGGGTTCTCGCCGGGCCATCCCCACCGAGGTCGCGTTGACGACCAGATCGGCCCGCTCGATGTCGTCGGAAGCACCCACGCGCCCGACCGGGACGGCCAACACCGCCGCCTGTTCCGCGTTCGCGCGCGTGCGGTTGACGATCGCAACATCGGCGGCGCCCGCTCGGGCCAACGCGACCGCGACGGCCCGGGCGGCCCCGCCGGCACCGACGATCACGCAACGCTGGCCGGCGGGTGCGAATCCCGTCTCTTCGGCGATGCCCGAGAGGAAGCCCGACCCATCGGTGTTGTGGCCGACGAGCTCACCGTCGTCGGTTCGCACGACGCAGTTGACTGCACGCAACGCCGCTGCCACCTCGGTGCAGCGCTCGATCGCCCCGGCGACCGCGGTCTTGTGCGGCATCGTGACCGACAACCCGTCGATCGCGAACGTCCGCATGGCGACGAGAGCCTCGCGGGCGTTGCCCTCTTCCACCGGGAAGGCGACGTACACCCAGTCGAGCTCGCGCGCTCGGAAGGCAGCGTTGAGGATCAGGGGCGAGAGCGAGTGCCGGATCGGGTCGCCGATGACGGCGGCCACGCGGGTGGAGGCGCGCGGGCTCCACCCACCTCCGTCGGCGGCCACTAGATGAGGCCGGCCTTCTGCGACTCCTGCACCTGGCGATCGAAGGCCTTGCTGTCGTCGGTGAAGAAGTGGCGCCCCTCCTTGTCTGACAGCACGTAGTACAACCAAGGGCCGGGCTCGGGGTTGAGGGCGGCTTCGAGCGACGCCTTGCCGGGCGAGGAGATGGGCGTCGGCGGCAGGCCGCCCTTCTGCCGCGTGTTGTACGGGCAGTCGACCGCGAGGTCGGCCTTGGTGAGCTCGGTCTTGCGCTCGGGGAAGCAGTAGAGGACGGTGGCGTCGATCTCGAGCTTCATGCCCTTGGCCAGGCGGTTGTAGATCACCCGGGCGACCTTGGCCCGCTCGTCGGGAACCTTCACCTCTCGCTCGATGATCGACGCGATGATCAGCGCCTGGTAGGGCGAGATCGGTGTCTTCGGGCCGGCTGCACCGTTGAGCTTCTCGGTGGCCTTGTCGAGACCGACGTCGTCGGCCACCTTGTCGAACTGCTTGAGTTGCTGGGCTACAACCTTGGCCTCGTCCGCGAGCTCTGGCTTCTCGACGCGGTACGTCGCGGGGAACAGGAACCCCTCGAGCGGTTGGCCCGCCTTGTGGTACTTGCCGTCGAGCGCACCGAAGTAGATCTCCGCCAGCCCCAGCTCGGTTTCGGTCATCTCCGGGAACGTGTTGAGGATCTTGGCGTGGATCTCTTTTTCGGTCAGGCCTTCGGGCAGGCTGATCTGGACGGACTTCTGCGGCAGGGGCCCGGCCCGGAGGCGGGTGATCGTGTCGTCGAGCGACATGTTCTTGTAGAGGTTGTCGTAGTCGCCCGCCTTGATCTGCTCGATGCCTTTCCACCGGCCGTAGTAGCGGAACACCGTGCTGTTCTTGATGACGCCCTGTTCCTGCAAGATGTCAGACGCCTGCGCCATCGACGCGCCGTCAGGAATCGTCATCGTGAACGGCTCACCGGTGCGCTCGCCTCCCCGGAACTGGTTCACGACGTAGAGCCCGGCGCCGCCCAGCACCGCCACGACGACCACCGCCATGAACACCAGCACCGACAGCGTCTTGCGGAGCGCCCCGTTCTCGCGGGGGATGTAGACGAAGTCGCTGTCGTCGTCGAGGAAGCCGGCATCGACGTCGACAGAAGGGTCGTTCTCGGCGCGGGTCTCGGGATCGAGGGTGGTGTCGCTCACGGCTTCGTTCTTACCCGGGTCGGGGTGGGACGACCAGTTTGGTCGGCCTCGGTGCCGATGTCACGCCATGGTGCCATCCGGCGGCTCGCTCGATTCGGCCGCCGCGCGTGCAGGGCCCTCGAGCCAGGCCTGCAAGAGCACCGCCGCGGCTGCCTTGTCGACGATCTTCCGGCGGCCTTTGGCGCTCACCCCCTGCTCGGCCAGCCGCTGGTGGGCGGTCACCGTCGTCAGGCGTTCGTCAACTGTCTCCACCGGTACCGGGAGCGCCTCGGCAAGCGCCTCGGCCTCGACGATGGCAGCCATGGCGGCCGGGCCGACGGTGCCGTCGAGCGAAAGGGGCAAGCCGACGATCACCCGCTCGGCCCGGGTCTCATCGACAAGGGCCCGGATGCGTTGCCGATCGCGGGCCGGGTCGCCCGAGCGCGCGAGGACCTCGTACGGCGACGCAAGGGTGCCGGTCGGGTCGGACACGGCCACGCCGATCCGGACCGTCCCGAGGTCAAGGGCAAGCACGCGCATACGCAGGACAGTCTGGCCGTAGCCGATCAGGCGCGCGTGAAGAGCTCGATGCCCTGCTGGTCGTACACCCGTGTGAAGCCGAGCGACTCGAGGCCCTGCCGGAAGACCTGGCGCTCGACCGCGGTCCAGTTGCCGACCTCACGGTCGTCGACGACCACCGTCGAGACCCCGTCCGCCGCCGCGGCAGGGTCGGGCTTCTCCGCGGGCGGCAGCGTGTAGAGCTTGGTGCGCTCGGCGAGGATCGTGAGCATCGACGGCGAGGCGCGCACGGACGAGCTCGGGAGAATCTGGTCGGCAACCTGCAAGCGAGCCTGATCGACGACATCGCGACCGCCCCACTCCCACGGGCGGCGATAGGGAGAGCTCGCGGCGTTCTGGATGAAGAACACCGTCGAAGCGAGGAGCAGCGCGCCGAGCACCCGGCGGTCGACGGTGATCTTCTCGACGCCCATCCGGCCGATGCGCGCCAGCGCGAACGCGGTGGCGAGAAAGATGAACGCTGTGGCCGCCACCGTCTGCTGCCCGAACACGGCGTCTCTCGGCACGTCCGCGATCATGTAGAGGATCTGCAACGGCAGAACCGGAATCAGGTACCGCGGCGCGAGCACGGGCAAGAACAGCACCGGGGCGAGCAGCACCACCACGAGGTTGAAGTTCTGCTCGGTCGTGAGCCGGTCGAGCACGGTCAGCGGCTGGGTCAGCATCCCCCACGCGACCGAGAGCGGGCTCGACCCGAAGGTGGCGAAGGCGTTGACGTGCGCGTACGACTCGGCACCGAGTTGGGGTTGGACGATCGCGCCGGCGACGAGCGTCCAACCGACGCCGGCGAACAGCGTGGCGAGGCCGGCGCGGCGGCTCTTCTCGACGATCAACAGGCCTCCGAGGCCGGCGACTGCCAAGCCGAGATCGGCTCGGGACAGCACGACTACCGCGCAGCAAACCCCGAACAACCACCAGCGCCGGCCCAACCCGAAGTAGAAAGCACCGAGCAGCGCCGGCAACGCAATGGTCTCGGGATGGAAGCCGGCCAGGTTGAGGTTGTGCATCGTCGGGTAGACCGCGTACACGAACACCAAGGCAACCGTCGCACCGACGCGCAGGTTCGCCAGGCGGCGAGCGATGCGCCACAGAGGGATGACGACGAACGCGAGTGCCGCCGACTGCACGATGAGGAGGGCGGGCTGCGCCGGCAGGACCTTGGTGAGCAGCGCGATCGGGTAGAAGATGAACGACGCTTGCTGGGAGAGCAGGTGCGCGTTGAACGTGACCGTCACCGTCGGTTCGTATCCTTCGCGGAGCAGGAAGGCGCCCTGGGTGTAGGCGGCCAGGTCAGAACCCGAGTCGAGCGAGCGGGCCTTCGCCAGCGCCATCAACGCCAGCAGAAAGAACAGCCCGAGCGAGAAGGCCACCGGGAGCACGCGGTCGGCCCACTCGCTGTCGAGGCGCGCCTGCCAGCGCAACATCAAGTTGTCGATGCGTCGACGGAACGTGACAGCCATGGCAGAGGCGCAGTGACGATGGGGCCGGTTCGGTCGTGCCTAGAGCAGCGTGGCCGTCTCGGGCGGGCCGAACCCGCCCAGCCCGATGGGCGCGAGGTCGACGATCGGTGGGGACTGCTCGGTCAACCGGGCGCCCTTGTTGCGCACGTTGTTCACCTCCGTGCTGACCGGGTGCATGGCGATGAGCGAGGCGGGCGCCGGCACCAGCAGCTTGCCCACTGTGGCGAGGTCTTGCACCCCGGGGTCGAGCCACACGTCCCAGGTCGAGGGAGGCAACATGATCGGCATCCGATCGTGGATCGTTGCCACCGTCTCGTTCGGTGATCCGGTGATGATCGTGCACGAGTGCAGCTCGTCGTCGGGGTTGTCCGGGTTGCGCCACCGCTCCCACAAGCCGGCGAACGCGAGCAGCTCACCATCCGGGCGGTGGAGGTACATCGGCTGCTTGGTCTTCTCGCCCGGCACCTTCGCCCACTCATAGAACCCGTCAGCCGGGATGATGCAGCGCTTCTTCTTGTACGCGTTGCGGTAGGCGTTCTTGTCTGCGAGGGTCTCGGCGCGCGCGTTGATCATCTTGGCGCCCGCGGTCGGGCTCTTGGCCCAGAACGGCACCAGGCCCCAATGCAGCGCCTCGATGCGGCGTACGCCCTCGGCCGTCAGCACCGCGTACACGTCGCTCGTCGGTGCGACGTTGTGGCTTGGTTCGAGCGTCGCTTCGGTCGGCGGCTCCGCGCCGAAGTACTTCGCGATCTCGTCGGCGGGAGCCGTGGAGACGAATCGGCCACACATCGCCCTCACCGTAGTAGGCGCTTGCGGCCACGGATCGACAAGTCGTTGTCGATGGGGCAAGCGCCTTCCGGCGGCGCGACCGCCAGGGAGCCCGCCGGCGATGGGGAGCGCTCGCAGCGCCAGCGGAGAGCGCGTGGGGGCGCAGCCCCCACGCAACCAGGCCCTTGCTCATCGGCTCCTCTCACGGCGTGCCAAGCTGGCATGTGGCTCAGCGCGAAGGAGTCCAGCGGGCGATCGCCCTTCTGACGGTGGCGCTTGCCGACGACGACACCGAGCCCGACGGTGCCGTCGTCGAGGCCGTGGCCCCCGATCTGCACGACGCCGACGCCACCGAAGAGCTGATCCGGGGGCTCGCCGAGGTCAGCGCCTGGATGCTGATGCACCTGGAGGAGCTGTCCGGGGAGGAGCCGTCGATCTGGTTGCGCCGCGCCGCGCTTGACTTTGCGTGATGTTGTTCACAGACCTTCCACGCCGACGAACTGGACAGTGCCCGCGCCGCACCGCCACGCTTGGCCCGTAGGCTTTCGCCATCGATCCGGCGCAACGGCGCGTCGCTCGAGTCACGGGAGACGACATGAGCAAGCTCTCAAGCTGGTCGCCGCTGGTGCTCGGCACCCGCGCCGAACCGGGAACAGAACCTCCCACCATCACCGACGAACCGCCCGAGGCGGCATCGGTCCCCCGAACCTTCGGCTTCGTCGACATCAGCGGCTTCACCGCGTTCTGCGATCAACACGGCGAGCATGCCGCCATCGAGCTGCTGACGGAGTTTCGCTCGCTCGCCCGAGGAATCACGTCGCGGCGTGCAACCCGCATCGCCAAGTGGCTCGGCGACGGGGTCATGCTCGTGGCGACCGAGCAGAACCCGCTGCTCGCCACCGTCGCCGAGCTCACCGTGCGATCGAACGCTCTGGGCATCCCGACACATGCAGGCATCGCGAGCGGTGAGGTCCTCATGTTCGAGGGCGACGACTACGTCGGCCGTACCGTGAACCTCGCCGCCCGCCTCTGCGACGCCGCCGAGGTGCACCAGATCCTGGCCGCGGACCTGGCAACGTCGTTCCCGAAGTGGATCGAACCGCAGGCACCGGTCAGCATCAACGCCCCCGGCCTCGGCCTCATCACCAAGGTCCGGCCCCTGCAGGTGCGCCCCGAGATCGTCGAGGTGCTCAGCCCGCCGCGGGCGGGTTGACGATCTGATCGAGCTCGACGATCAACGGTCGAGGTGCCAGCGACCCTTGCCGTTGGCCTTGGCCTCACGGAGCGCCGCGTCGGCGCGTTCGAGCACCGGCACGTGTGGGCCGCTCCGCGCGCAGAAGGAGATGCCGACGCTCACCGCGACCCGAGCCGTCGTGTCGGCCACGCACACCGGCTCGGCGATGTGCGCGACGAGGCGCTCGGCGATGACGACCAGCTCGTCGACACCGTCGACGCCACGGCACAGCACCGCGAACTCGTCGCCGCCCAGGCGAGCGACAAGATCGCCGGGACGAACGCTCGCCCCGATCCGTTCCGAGATCACCTTGAGCAACTCGTCGCCCGCGGCGTGGCCGTGCTCGTCGTTGACCGGTTTGAAGTCGTCGAGGTCGAGGTAGAGCACGCCGAGCGACGGCCCACCCGGGTTCGCGAGCGCGCCGTCGAGCTCGCGGAAGAACTGCGTCCGGTTGGCGACGCCGGTGAGCCCATCGTGCAGTGCGGCCTGGACCAACAGGGCCTCATCGCGACGCCGGCGAAACGCCAGCGCGATGAGCTGCGCCACCCGGCCGAGCGCGATGTGATGGCTCACCCACGGGCCGTCGCTCTCGCGCCGCCACACGATGAGGCAAGCAGATTCTTCCTCATCGAGCACCGCAACCGGAACGGCCCAGCACATCTGCATGCCTCGCTCGCGCGCCGCGGTGGCGATCGGGTCGGGGAGATCGGCCAGGCCGATGGCAAGCGTCTCGTCCTTGCGGATCGCGAGCTCCCACGGTGCGCCGTCGACCCCGACGCCGGTTCCGGTCAGCACCGGTTCGAGTCCTGTCGAGACGGCATGGGCGAATCGCGAGCCGTCCCAGTCATAGGACACGCTGGCCTCCGCGGGACCGACCTCGGCGCTCACGGAGCGGGCCAGGAGCGCCAGCACCTCGTCCAGCGCGTCGCCAGCCGCCATCGCGTGCAGCGCGACGTCGAGAAGGGCCTGACCGTCGATGGGTCGCAGCCGAAGGATGACCCCCTGCACGTCGCGATCGCCGAGCTGCACCAGCGCTCCGATCTCGAACGAGTGATAGCTCCCGTCCTTGGCCCGCACTCGCGCCCCGAGCGGGATGCCGACCCCGAGCCGCCCGCGCGACTCCCCGACGATTTGGAGCAGGGCGCCGGTGGCCACCTCCACGTCTTCGGGATGCAGGTAGTCCATGGCGTTGGTGCCGATCAGCTCTTCGGGGGCGTAGCCGAGCAGATCGAACGTCACCGGGTTCGTGTAGGTGACGCGGAAGTCCGCGTCGACCACCGTGAACATCAGGCGCGCGGTCTCGACGATGCGCTCGAACAACACGGGGTCCGTTGAGGTACCCATCCGGCCTGCGATTCTACGTTCACCCGACTGCGGCGGGGTGGTCCGCGCCCGCTACGGTCCCGCTGATGGCTGGTCGACTCGCACGTCCCGAGCCGCGCCACGATGATGAGCAGCAGCACGACCCCGACGAGATCCCGGCGGACGAGCAGCCGGGGTCGGCGGGCGACCGCGCGCAGCACTGGACCTTTGCGGCCGGGTGCCTCCTCGGACTGATCGCCGGCGGCACGATCTTTTGGTGGATGCTCACCCACAACGGCACCGAGATCGTGCCAGCCAAGAGCTTCGCGGGCAGCTTCTTCGACATCCAAGGGCGTGCCATCCTCGATCGGCGGCTCGACGTCCCCGCCGACTCCCTCGGCATCGAAGGTTTCGTGGTGGACGGGCGCACCTACGCCTACTTCGGCCCGGTGCCCGCGATCATTCGCCTGCCGGTGCTCGCAGTCACGAACCAACTCGACGGCAGGATGAGCGTCATCTCGATCGCCGTCGGCTGGACGGTCGGTGCCATCTTCACGTCCTTGCTGCTGTGGAGGACTCGCCGTTTCGTGCGCGGTGACCTCCCTTTCACCAACACCGAGCTCGCCGCCACCGCGCTCGCGCTGGCCGCGTACGGCGGCGGGTCGAGCCTGGTGATCTTGGCGGCCCGGCCGATCGTGTACCAGGAAGCCGACGTGTGGGGCAGCGCGCTCACGCTCGCGTCGCTCTGGGCCGTGCTCGGTGTGCTCGAACGGCTCACGTACCCCCGCGTGATCCTCGGCACGGTGTTCGCATCCCTGGCGTTCCTCACACGTGCCACCCTCGGCCTCGTTGCGACCGTGACGCTGGCCGCGATCACGGTTGCGGTCGCGGGCGAGTGGATCGCGCGGCGCCGCCATCCGGGCCACGATGCCCAACGCATCTTCGGTCGCACACACATCGGCTGGGCGATGCTCGGCGCGCTCGCGCTCGGCACCATCGTTCCGGTCGCCGCGTACGCCTCGGTGAACGTGGCCAAGTTCGACACGCCGTTCCGGCTCCCGATGGAGACCCAGGTCATGAGCGGGCTCGATCCGGCCCGCAAGGAGATGTTGCGCGCCAACGGCAACTCGTTCTTCCGGCCCCAGTTCGTCGCCACCACGGCGCTCACCTACCTTCGGCCCGACGGCCTCCGGCTATCGAGCGACTTCCCGTTCATCTTCCTCCCCGAACAGCCCCAGGCGCCGGTCGGCGACTACGTCTTCGACCGCATCGACCCGACGCCAGGGTTGTTCCCGACCATGCCGTTCTGGGCCGGGCTCACCGCTTGGGGCCTGATCTGTGCGTTCCGCCCGAACCCCCGCTGCCGGCCGGCGGTGAAGCGGTTGCGCACACCGCTGATCGGTGCCGCCACGGGCTCGCTCGGCGTGTTGACCATCGCGTTCATCGCGCCCCGCTACCTCGGTGACTTCCTACCGTTCCTCGTCCTCGCCGGGGCGGTCGGGTTGTACGACGTGATCGACCGAACCGACGGCACGCGGCGCCTCGTGCGCGGGGGTTTGCTGGCCGTCCTCGCGTCGGCGACCGCCGTGTCCATGGTCGTCAACGTGGCGATCGGGTACACGATCCGCAGCGTCGAGGGTTCGCCCGCCGAGCTTGCGTCCTATCTCGGCACGCGCCTGAGCATCGGCGCCTACGTCGGCGGCAAGCTCTCGGCCAGAGTCGAGCGAGGCGACCGGGTCTCGCGGCGGGGCGGATATGACCGGCTCTTCATCCGTGGCAACTGCGACGGCCTGTACTGGTCGGGCGGAGGCGAGCCTGCCGCGCTCGCGATCACCAATTGGCAACCCATCGAGCGCGGCCCAGCCGCCGGGCAGCAGCACGTCGCGATCGAGTTCGGCACGCCCCCAGCGGGCTCGCCCGCCCGGCAGCCCATCCTCGGCATCGACGACAAGCTCGCCCCGACCACGCTGTATGTCGAGCGGCTTCCCGATGGCAAGGCCCGCTTCGGCGCGATGGTCGGTGACCGCGAAGCCGGCCCGCCGGGCGCGCCTCTCATCCTCGACCCGGCGCGCACCTACGACGCGGTGATCGTCGCCGACGAGCAGACCGCCGAGTTGTCGCTGACCCTCGACGGTGAACGGGTCTTCGACACCACGTCGGTCGCCACCGGAGCGGAGCGTCTGGGCGGGCCCGCAACGCTCGATGCCGGGCTGTCCCCCACCCCGCCCCCAGCCGCACCGTCGCCGTCAACGGCACCGCAGCACCCACCGGGGGACGCCGGGACGAGCGCGGAGCCGACCACGACAACGACAACGACGGCAGCCAGAAGCCGATCCTCGCCGACGACCGCGACGACCCCGAACCCGAGCCCGCCGCTCGCGGCAAGTGGTCCCGCGCTCGCCCCGAGGTTCACCGGCACGATCACCGCCCGCAGCAACGACCTCCCGCTGTGCCGCGCCCTGCTCGACGAGCTCGAAGGCCGGGGCTGACCACGCGCGAGGTGCGCCGCAACCCTGACGAACCATGGCGCCAAGACGGTGCTCCACGCCGCACCGCACCCCAGGTTCGCGCCTACGACCAGGCATCTCCCTTGCCGAGGGAGACCGTTCTCGGACTACTGCCCGCCCTTTTGCACATAGCTCTTGACGAAGTCTTCGGCGTTGGTCTCGAGGACATCGTCGATCTCGTCCAGAAGGTCGTCGAGCTCTGCCTTGAGCTTCTCGCCCTTCTCGGACGGCTCGGGCGTCTCGGCGATCTCTTCCTCGCCCTTTTCTCGTGCTGGTTTCTTCTTCTGCTCTCGCTCAGCCATGGTGCTTGCTCTGCTCCAGAGGGGGTCAGCCGGCCCGTGTCGACGACGGGCTCGTCCTAGCTACGACCCCAGCTTGTCCAAAAGTTCGGCCGGGGTGGCGCATCCTGCCAGCAGGCTACCCACGTGGGCTTCCGTTCCGCGGGTCGGTTCCATCATCGGAACTCGCCGCAAGGGATCGCGGCCGATGTCGAACACCAGTGAATCCCAGTTGGCGGCGACGATGTCGTCCGCCCACTTCTGCAGGCACTTGCCCCGGAAGTAGGCACGGGTGTCGCTCGGGGGCTCGGACATGCCGAGCGCGGCTTCGTCGTCGGTGACCAAGGTCTGCAGGCCGGCCCGGCGGGCCAGCGACTTCGCCGGCCGGAGATCGTGGTACTGCAGGTCCATGGCGGCGAGGCGGGCGTCGTCCCACGACAGGTCGTGCCGCTCGCGGTAGCCGTCGATCAGCCGGTACTTCGCCACCCAGTCGACCTGATCGGCGAGCGACATCGGGTCGGACTCGAGCCCGGCCAGCACGGTCTCCCAACGGTGCAGCACATCGCGACCCACATCGTCGCCAACACACTCCAGGCCGACCTCCTCGGCGTACTTCCTCGCCCGATCGAACAGCTCCCACTGCACGTCGAGCGCGGTGGCCGTCGTGCCGTCGACCAGCTCCCACGCCCGCCGTAACGTCGTGTCGTAGGAGACGCCTCGCATCACCGCCACCGGCGCGTTGAAGACGAACTCGCGAGGCAAGAAGTCGTCTTCGACCATCGACAGCACGAGAGCCGTGGTGCCGACCTTCAGGTAGGTGGCGATCTCGGAGAGGTTGGCGTCGCCGCAGATCACATGGAGGCGGCGGTACTTCTGGGCATCGCTGTGGGGCTCGTCGCGGGTGTTGACGATCGGCCGCTTCAGCGTGGTCTCGAGCCCGACCTCCTCCTCGAAGAAGTCGGCGCGCTGGGTGAGCTGGTACGGCACGTCGGCGACCGAGATGCCGGGTGCCTCCGAGCCGACCTTGCCCGCACCGGTGAAGATCTGCCGGGTGATGAAGTGCGGCATGACATGGGTGACGACCCGACCGAACGGGACAGCGCGGTCCATCAAGTAGTTCTCGTGACAGCCGTAGGAGTTGCCCTTGCGGTCGGAGTTGTTCTTGTAGACCACGATCTCTTGCCCGTCGGGCAGGAGCCGCTTGGCTGCTTCCATCGAACGCACGAGGATCATCTCGGCAGATCGATCGAACTTCACGACGCTGCGCGCCTCGGCACACTCCGGCGTCGAGAGCTCGGGGTGCGCGTGATCGACGTAGTACCGCGCGCCGTTCGTCAAGACCGCATTGACTAGGTGGGTCTCGACCTCGGGCGCCATCGTTCCCGCGGGGGCGGTGCCACGAGCATCGTTGCCCGGCGTCTCGTCCTCGAAGTCCCAACCGACCTTCGGGGTTGGCCCGAAGCTACTGCCCGCACGCGCCAGTTCGTTGACGTAGGCGTTGATGAGCAGCGAGGACGCGGCGATCGGGTTGGATTCCCCAGCACCCCGGAGAAGGATGCCGAACTCGGTCTCGATCCCGCAGATCTTCGTGATCGCCACGAAAAGACCCTAGCTGCCTGGGCGGCTTGCGCCCGCACACACACGCTTCAGAGGTATTGGCCGGTCGCCACCCGCTCGATGGAACGGCCGCCCTTGGTCTCGTCGTCGTCCTTCTTGATGAGCGTGCGGACATACACGATGCGCTCGCCCTTCTTGCCCGAGATCTTCGCCCAGTCGTCCGGGTTGGTCGTGTTGGGAAGGTCTTCGTGCTCCTTGAACTCCTGCTGGATCGATTCGATGAGGTCTTGCGTACGGACCCCGATCGCGCCGCCGTCGATCTGGCGCTTGATCGCCAGCTTCTTGGCCCGGCGCACGATGTTCTCGACCATCGCTCCTGACGAGAAGTCCTTGAAGTACATGACCTCCTTGTCGCCGTTCTGGTAGGTCACCTCGAGGAACTGGTTGCGCTCTTCCTCGCGGTACATCTCCTCGACCGTCTTCTCGATCATCGCGGCGACGGCCTTGTTGGCGTCGCCTCCGCCGATGTCGTTCACCTCGTCGCTGTCGAGTGGGAGATCGGCCTTCAGATAGCGGCCGAAGATCTGCACCGCGGCCTCCTCGTTGGGCCGCTCGATCTTGATCTTCACGTCGAGGCGGCCGGGGCGCAGGATGGCCGGATCGATCAGGTCTTCCCGGTTGGAAGCGCCGATGACGATGACGTTCTTCAACGACTCGACCCCATCGATCTCGGTGAGGAGTTGCGGGACGATCGTCGATTCGATGTCGGAGCTGATGCCGCTGCCACGCGTGCGGAACATGGAGTCCATCTCGTCGAAGAAGACGATGACAGGCCAGCCCTCTTCGCTCTTCTCACGAGCCCGCTGGAAGACCAGGCGGATCTGGCGCTCGGTCTCGCCGACGTACTTGTTCAGCAGCTCGGGACCTTTGATGTTCAAGAAGAAGCTGCGGGCCTGCTTGTCGCCGCTGACCTCGGCCACCTTCTTGGCAAGCGAGTTGGCCACCGCTTTGGCGATGAGGGTCTTGCCGCAACCGGGCGGGCCGTAGAGGAGGATGCCCTTCGGGGCGGGCAGCTTGTACTCCGCGAACAGGTCTTGGTGGACGAATGGCAACTCCACCGCATCGGCGATCTGCTCGATCTGCCAGTCGAGCCCACCGACATCGTCATAGGAGATGTCGGGGACTTCCTCCAGGACGAGATCCTCGACCTCGGGGCGCGGGAGCTTCTCGATGAGCAGGCCCGAGCGGATGTCCATCAAGATCGTGTCGCCGGACCGTAGCTTCTCGCCGATCAGCCAATCGGCCAGTTCCGCGACCCGTTCCTCGTCGTCCCGGCCGACGATCATCGCCCGGGTGCCGTCTTCGAGCAGTTCCTTCATCGTGACGACCTCACCGGTCAGCTCCGCGTTGCGCGCCAGCACGACGTTCAGCGACTCGTTGAGGACAACTTCGGCACCACGTTGCAGCTCGGTGTGGTTGAGGTCGGGGTGCACCGACACCCGCATCTTGCGCCCACCGGAGAACACGTCGACGGTGTCGTCGTCGTTGCGACCGAGCAGGACGCCGTAGGCCGATGGCGGCTGGGTGAGCTTGTCGACCTCTTCGCGTAGGGCGGCGATGTGTTCGCGCGCCTCGCGGAGGGTGTAGGTCAGCTTCTCGTTCTGGGAGACGGCCTGCGCGAGCTGACCCTTGGTCTCGAGCAGGCGCTCTTCGAGGGTGCGCACTCGCTTCGGTGCGTCCTGCAGCCGCCGGCGGAGCATGGCCACTTCTTCTTCGAGGATCTTTGACTGCTCGTTGAGCTCGGCCATCTCTTCCTCGTAGGAAGCGATCCGTCGCTCGTAGTCGGCCTGATCCATGGGACTTCACCTCCGATCGGACGAGGTCGTGCGGCCGAACCCGCCCTTTCACCACAACACGGGTGGCAGCGCCGGTTCGTTGACAACCTCGTCTGGCGGACCCTACACCCCGAATATGTCAGATCGACGGAGGCCAGCGACGACCAGGCGGCGAGAGAGCGGCGGCCGCGAACCAGGCTGCCACCGGCCCGATGACACCGATTCGAGGCGGGGTCGATCCTGTGACAGACTCCCTGCTGCATTTTCTACGGGATTCTTCGTCTTTATTCGGGGAACGGTTACACTGCCAGCACGGCTGCGGGCCTCGGGGCTCGCTCCTGATACGAGAGGTACAGGCGAAACGATGGGTATGAAGGTCTGGATCGACCAGGATCTCTGCACCGGCGACGGCCTCTGCGAGGAGATCGCCCCCGACGTGTTCACCCTGCTCGACGACGGGCTTGCCTACGTGAAAGAGGGCGACAAGATCTTCAGCGACCCCGGCGGCGCCGCCGGTCTCGCCAACGTCCCCGCCGGCCAGGAAGAAGCCACCATCGAATCCGCCGAGGAATGTCCCGGCGAGTGCATCTTCATCGAGATGGAGTAGCGACGGCGGCCGCGGAACTGCGCGACCATCGGGGGCGATGTCCGGCCCCTTGTTCGAGCCATCCGGTCCCGCCTTCGATCGGTCCGAGCCCTTGGCGGGGCGGTTGCTGGTCGCCACGCCGGGCGTGCTCGAAGACCCCAACTTCCGGAGGACGGTCGTGCTGATGCTCGAGCACGGCGAGGCCGGGGCGCTGGGCGTCGTGTTGAACCGGCCGTCGGAGACCCGAGTGCTCGAACCGTTCCCCGACTGGGACGGGTACACGACCGATCCTCCCGTGCTGTTCGTCGGCGGCCCCGTGTCCCAGCAGACGCTCATCGCCCTGGGCCGGCCCCGGACGGGCGAGATGCCCGACGGTTGGCACGAGGTGCCGTCCGCTGGCGGCGGGATCGGCACCGTCGACCTTCGCCATGAACCGTGGGCGCTGGCGACCAAGCTCGAGCAGCTACGCGTCTTCGCCGGCTTCGCCGGCTGGGCGGGCGGGCAACTCGAGTCGGAGATCGCGCAAGGAGCGTGGTTCGTGGCCGCGGCCGAGCCGTCGGATGCCTTCTGCCGCGAACCCGGCTACCTGTGGCGCAACGTCCTGCTCCGCCAAGGCGGCACGATCGCGTTCTACGCCGACTTCCCCGCCGATCCCCGCTGGAACTAGCGCGGCTTCCACGATCGACTCCGCTGCCACCGGACCTTCCCGCTCTCGTCCTCAACACCTTGGCGTCGACGCCGGCTTCGATCGCCGCGTCGCGCAGGAACGTGCCCCGGGCCCGGGCGCTGTAGAGACCGAACGAGTCCATCCGAGGCGTCGCCTACGACACCACCCCCTCTACCTGAAGTTGACACAACGAGCCGCCCTCCCTGCCGTCGTGCCCCGCTCCTCATCCGCGCTCACGACCACGACTTTGCGGATCACCCTGAGCCGCCTCGTAACGCATCACCGGCGACAAGACTCATGATGCGCTCGCGCTCACGTCTTGACTCCATCAAGCCCTGAACCTCTGTCTGCCAGACCACCACGCCGTCTTGTTCGACGACCAAGCGATAGCTGATCGATGATGCGCTTCTCGCCACCAACGCCAGAACGCCCGCCATGACGAGCACGGCCCCAATCGTGAACGACAGCCAGAGCGGAACCACCAGGCGCAGCCCGAAGCCAACCAGCAGAACAAACACGCCGAAAGTCAACGCGCCGTAGAGCGAGTCGCCAACCACGGCCAGAACGCCCGCGGCACGATCAGCAGCATCGTCGGTACGACGCGAAGACACCTCGAAACTGCGACCATCAGGCAGGACGACGCTCGACGTGCGCATGACAACTCGTTCTCCTGAACCGCTTTCACCACAAGCTTCGCGCAGTCCAACCCTTCTGGACTTGCTGGCCGATCGCCAAACCAAAGAGGGGCTTCAAAAGCAGCGGCCACCGTAAGTGGAGATGCCCACCGTTCGCATGCGGGTGTGATCGGCGCCCGGGCCCGCCCGGGCCCGGTGAGCTTGACGGGTTGTTGAATCCAGCGACCACCAGCGACCCACTCAACGGCGTCAACGGAATTCCACCGCCCACGTCGCCAACGTTTACCACTGCGCCGCGAACGAACTCCAGGAGCGTGACCTTCCGCCCATCTACCGGAACGTTCACCAACAGTTGGGCTCGACACGTCGACCAGGCACTCCGTTCATGGCGCACTGAGTTCGTTGAGCTCTGCGCCGCCGTCCTCGGCGAAGGACACCGCGAAGTCGTTGGCGAGCTGGACCTGCCTCGGCGACCCCAGGAGCTGCACGTCCGCGATGGCGTTCTCCAACGCGCGGCTGGATGCGGGGTCCAGCTGTCGGTTTGCTGCCTGCTCGAGGTCGCGGTAGGCGCTCACGAGATACTCGACGCGGAGATCACGTCGACGATTCAAGCGATCCCGATGCCGCTCGGCGGCATAGGTGACCGCCGCGATGACGACCGGCCACGACAAGGCCGACGGCGTAGATCCACTCCCGCATCTCGCCCATCGAAAGCCCCCGACCTTCATCCGCGGATCGACGGCCGTCCTCATCGGCGATCGCCAAGTTGGCCGGCTGACGAGCGTCAGGGCTTGAGCTCGAACGCGTCGCAGTGCGCGGGGCGCACGACGGTGAAGTGCCGGCGGTCGAGGGTCGCGATCCGGGTGGCCTGGTGGCGTTCGGCGAGCACGATGACCGAGGCGTCGGTGCCGCCGAGGCGAAGGTCGCGGTAGCGGTCCACGAGCTCGCCGACCCGGGCCCACTCATCGGCGGTGAGCTCGTCGACAACGAACAGCCCGGCGGCCAGATCGGCGTAGAGGGCGAGCTCGCCGTCGACGCCGACTTGGCGGGCCAGCAGGTAGGCGGCCTCGGCAATCACCAGTCCGGTGGTGCGCAACGGGCCCGGTTCGGTGGCGAGCAGCTCGTGGCAGGCGTGGTGGTCGGGGTCGCGGTCGTCGCCCAACGCGACGAGCGGCCCGGTGTCCACGATCATCACGACAGGCCGCCCGGCGGGTCAGTCGCGGCCGAAGCCCTCGGCCAGCAACTCGTCGGCGTCACGAGCGAACCGGATCCCGGTCGAGGACCCGACCCCTGCCAACGCGAACTGGCGCCGCCGGGGAGCGGCGCCGACGTGTTCGCTGACCGACTCGGCGATCAGCTCCTCGACTGTCATCTGACGCCGCTCAGCTTCGGCCTGCAGCGCCGCGAGCATCTCGTCGGGCAGATCCAGGGTCACGGACATGCCCGCCAGTGTAGAGACCCTCACCGGCCCGCCCACAGCCCGCTTCGGCGGCGGTGGCCGTCACGGTTGTGTGCTGCCGCCCCCGACTTCGTCGGGTTGGCGTCGGGGCGGGTCAGAACAGGTCGATGCCGAGGTCGGCCCCGTCGATCCCGCGCTCGGGTGTCCGCTGGGTGGCGGAGAGCTGGTCGAGGCGTTCGGTGATGTAGTCGTGCTGGCGATCGAGCGGGCTGGGTTCGATGCCGTCGAGCTGGTTGCGCTCGGCGGTGAGTACGCGTTCGACGCGCGCTATCTCGACGTCGAGGTGCTGCAGCCGGCGGGCGACCTCGGGGTGGGCGCGCAGCCAGGCCGTCCGGTCGTGTGTGCGGTTCTTGAGATCAATCTCTTTGGCTTCCAAAGAAGAAGGCCCTCACCCGCCACCGCACCGCCCGGTTCACCACCAACGCCGCCAAGCGCCTTTCCATCAAACTCCACGACATAGGCGCCACCATCAAGTCCGTGATCCGCGACTACGGCCAGATGGTTCACCCCTGACCTGTTCGACCACGTCTTCGCCACCACAGACGTCCGCGTCACCCCCACCCCGCTCCGAGCCCCGAAAGCCAACACGATCCGCGAACGGGTCATCGGCACCCTCCCCGCGAATGCACCGACCACTTCCAGATCCTCGAACTACAACACCTGCCCCGCATCCTCAACAAGTACCCCGAGCGACAACCGGCATCGACGCGCCCGCACGCAGCAACCCACCCAAGCCTCCCAACCCAACAGCGCCGGCACCGAGTCTCCAGCACCCACAGGAGGTCGGGATGATCGCAGAATGGCCGGCGAACGTCCTCTGCTTGTCGTCGCCACCTTTGCCGCGCTGCCCTCACCGGATGCATTCGCGGTGACAGCAACGCCGGTCCGGCTGCGACCGCTACCACGGCTACGGCTGTCCCGCCGCCGGGCAGCGTGCTGACGATCCCGACCGACGCGGGAGCAGCCCAGCAACAGATGGAGAGAGCGACGCCTGGGCCCGACTCTCGACCCCAAGGTCGTCGACCGAGCCAAGCTGCCGTCCGCCGGAGCGCGACAGCTACGTGTCCCGCCAACTACTTCAACGAGCGGCCGGTTCCCTACGCCTTGGGATGCGCGTTGAAGAAGTCGAGCATGGTGTCGGTGGCGTCGACGTTGCGGTTGGTGGCGCCGTACTGGGTGATGCCGAGCGCTTGCACGTCGAGACCGCCGGGCCAGGTGTGGCCCGACCCCAAGAGCGCGTAGAGCGACACGTCCATAACTGGCGCGCATTCGGGGAAGGCGAGGCGGCGGACGGTCGGTGCCACCACCTGCTCGTCGGGAGTCGTGCGGCACCCATCCTGCTTGGCCCACTCGGCGATGGCCTGCTCGGCGGGCGGCGCGTCACGCCCCAGCGCCGCGGGCGAGTTGACCGCGCCGCCTCCATAGGGCACGACCGGGTCGTCAGTCCCGTGGAACGCGATCACCGGGACCCGCACCTCGGGCGGACACGTCGGTCCCACCGTCGCGGCCACCATCGCGATCGCGGCGAACCGGTATGGCGGGGTGCAAGCCAGCACCGCGGAGAAGGCCGAGCCGTTGGAGATCCCGGTGCTGTAGACGCGGTTCGGATCGATGCAGAGCGTTGCCGACAGCTCCGCCAGCAGGTCGGTCACGAAGGCGAAGTCGTCGGGCTCCTGGTCGACCTGGAACATGTTCCAGCTCCGCAGCGAGCCGACGGCGTCGGGAGTGACGACGATGAACCCCTTCGCCGAGCCCTTGGCTGCGACGTTGTCCAGCGCCGTCTGGATCTCTTTGGTGAGCGTGAACCCGTGCAGATCGAGCACCAGGCTTCGGCGGCGAGCACGCGTTGGCCGCGGGCGGCGTGGCGGTTCGCCGAGCGGTCGTTGCCGGCGCGGCCGTCTGCGCCGGCGGAACGTTCACGTCGGGCCGGCCGGCCGTCGAGTCCGCGCCCGCGCACGACGCGAGGATCACAGGCGCGGCCGCGAACCACGCCGCCCAGGCCGCTCGACGTCTCATTGGATGCACGGACCCGTGTCGACCTTCGCGGTGCCGACGTTGGCGAGCATCGGGCGCAACTCACTCATGGCCAGCGCGTAGGCCACCGTCGGTTGGTCAGGCGCGACCGCGAACGCCACGCCGATGGCCTCACCCGCGGGGTCGACGATGGCGGAACCGGAATCGCCCGGGCGGAGCGCCGACTTGAGCTCGAGCACCTGCCGCTCGGTCCGGGCCTGCCCGTAGATGTCGCGGCCGAGCGCGGTGATCTGCCGGCTCACCTCGAACGGCGCCACCCGCAACGGCTCGCCGCCCGGGTGGCCGAACACGCCGCCGCGGTCCTTCGGCTTGGCGTCGGCAGTGGGCAACGCGGGGCGGTCGAGCTTCGGCACCCGCAGGATCGCAAGGTCGCGCTGGGGATCGAACGCGAGGACGGTGGCGTCGAAGAACCGGCTGTCGTCCCGCTGCACCTGGGTCGCGCTCTCCCCGGCGACGACGTGCGCGTTGGTGACGACCATCTCGGGCGCGGCAACCCAGCCCGAGCCATCCTGTATTCGATTGCACGCGTTCCCCTGGATCTTGACCACGGACCGGGCCACCTTGTCTTGCTCGGCTTGGGTGAGTCCCGTCAGGGCCGGCGGGGGTCCGAGGTCGGGCGTCGGCTGCAAGGTGTCGAACACCTGCGGGAACTGGTCGCCGACGATCGAGCGGAGGATGCCCGCGGTGTCGGGCGCGGGCGGGAGGCGCTTGTCGACGTTCTGGGCGATGAACGAGTTCGAGGTCGCGCTCGAGACCCACCCGGGAGTCGCGGCCGCGAGCGGCAACAGCAGCCACAGCGCGAGCACAGCGCCGAGGAGGCCGGACAGGCCACCGAGAGCGCGGTCGAACCGGTTGTGCTGCCCGTCCTTTCCCGGTGGTCGCAGCTTGGCGCCGATGACGAAGCCGAGCGCCTGGCCGAGCATGCCGCAGATCACCACGACGAGCAACGCCACCATGAACGCGGTCGCGCTGCTGCCGCGCGGGAGTTGCCCGACAGCCCACGGCAGGAGAAAGCGGATCCCCAAGACAAGGCCGATGGCGAGGCCGATCCAAGAGAACACGCGGGTGACGAACCCGAGCCGGTAACCGCCCACCGCAGCCATGACCACCAGGCCGGCGATCAGCACATCGACGAAGTTCACGGGTGGGACCGTACGTGACCGGGCATGCCGCGCGGACCGCGAGGTGGGGTCGTTCAGCCAAGCGGGAGGCGAGCGTGGGTGAGGAAGCCCGTGTGGGCGACCATGCGGTGGTCGGGGCGGACGGCCTGGCCTTCGACATGCCAGGTGCGGTGCAACACCTCGACGGTCTCGGCCAAGGCGAAACCGTGCTCGTCGAGCGCTTCGCGAAGCGTTGCGACCTGCGTGACGCTCGGCGTGTACGCGACGACGATGCCGCCCGGCCGGAGGGCGTGGGTCGCGTGCTTCACGACCTGCCACGGCTCGGGTAGGTCGAGCAGCAGCCGGTCGAGATCGCTCTCGTCGATGCCCTCATAGCTGTCGCGGACCTCGACGCGGTAGTTCTCGAGTGCGCCGTCGCCGAGGAAGCCCCGGACGTTCGCCGCCGCCCGCGCCGCGAAGTCGTCTCGTAGCTCGTACCCGACCACGCTGGCGCCGGCGCGCAGCAGGCTCATCGAGAGCGCCCCCGAGCCGACGCCGGTCTCGAGCACGCGGGCACCGGGAAAGATGTCGGCAAGCATCAGGATCGGCGCCAGGTCTTTGGGGTAGATGACCTGCGCGCCGCGCTTCATCTTCAGCACGAAGTCGGAAAGGGTCGGGCGGAAGGCCCGGTACGAAGCGCCCCGCGTCGACTTCACCGCGCAACCCTCGAGCCTCCCGATGAGGTCGTCATGGGGGACATAGCCGGCATGCGAGTGGAACTCGGCCCCGGCTTGCAGCGTGACCAGATAGCGCCGCTGCTTGCCATCGATGAGCAGCACCCGATCGCCCTCGCTGAACGCGCCGCGGCTCATGGGCTGACCGCATCCGGGCTCGGGAGGCGAGCGCCCAGCGTCACCGGCACGGCGCCGGCTGCTGGTGGTTCCTCGCCTGGCGGCAGAGTCCCGCCGGCTCGCTCGACGAGGCGGCAGAACGCGCAGATCTCCCCCGGGGTGGGCGCGCCGCACGACCGGCAGGGGCGCAGGCCTTCTTGCTCGGCTTCGGCCTCGGCCTGGAAGGCGGCAGAGGCTCGGGCGAGGAAGCCGAAGTAGAAGTCGAACTTGGTTCCGGGTGACGTGGCCTCGATGGCGTTGAGGGCCTCCTTGTAGCCGAGATGCCGGTTTCCCTTCGCCATCGGGCACTCGTCGACGATGTAGTCGATGCCCTTCAGCACGCAGTACGCCGCCGTCTCGCGCTCGGAAAGCCGCACGAGCGGCTTCACCTTGCGCGGAAAGCCATGCCGTGCCGGAAGCACGGGGAGCTGGCGACCGAGGTACCCGGTCTGCCAGCGCAAGACGTTGCCGAAGAGCACCGCCGCCTCGTCGTCGAGGTTGTGCCCGGTCACCACGACGTCGTAGCCGCCGTCGATGGCGGCCTTGTCGAACAGGTGCCGCTTCGAGAGGCCGCAAGCCGAGCACGGCGCACGCCGGGCGGCGCGGGAGCCGGTCTGGATGTCGTACCCGTAGTCATCGGGAAGATCGACCTCGGTCAACGTGAGCCCGCGCGCCTTCGCGTACCTCCTCACGTAGGCGCCGGACTCGTCGGAGTAGTCGCCGATCCCGAGGCCGAGGTACAGCCCGTCGGCGTCGTAACCGGCGTCGACGAGCAGATCCCACACCGCGAGCGAGTCTTTGCCGCCGGAGACGGCGACGAGCACGCGCTCGCCCGGCGCGATCATGCCGAACTGCTCGACGGCCTTGGCCACCTGATCGCGGCACATGCGGAAGAAGTGGGCGACGCAGTAGTTGGCGTTCTGGCGGCGGACGTCGATCACCGCCGGTTCGCGGCACACGCGGCACTTCACGCGGCGCCACCGGAGATGACGGGACGGATCTCGATCGTGTCGTCCGCCGCGAGCATGGCGTCGCCCGGGACGATGGTGTCGGCCCGGATCACGAGCACGCTCTCGCGGTTCAGGTCGAGCTTCTGCAGCAGCGCGACGACGGACATCGGGCCGGGCACGTCGAGCTCGCGCCGGGGGTTGCGCAGCAGGATCTTCACGCCGGAGACGCTACCCAACCGTGGGTGCGCCAACGGCCCGCGTGGGGCATGTGGCGCACCCACGCCGATCATGAGGTGAGCTCGAGGTCGGGCACCTTCTCGCGGGCGGCGCCGAGTGCCCTGTCGGCCTTCTTCTCCAGCTTGCGGAGCTTGCGGCCGCGGCGACCACGCATCTTCTTGGCTCGAGCCTTCTCGGCGTGGGCTCTCGTCTCCTCGGCTGCCTTCTCGAGCTTCGCCGCGGCCTTCTGGTACTTCTTCTTGGCCAGGGTCTTCTGCGCCTTCGACGCAGCACCACGGGCCTTGGCCTGGGTCTTGCGAAGCTTCTTCGCGGTGCGACTCTTGCTCGCCCGCTTGCGAACCTTCGTCGCTTCCTTCTCGAGCTTGGCCGCGGCCTTCGCGCTCTTCTTCTGGAGGCGACCCGTCGCCTCGCTGGCGATCGCGCTGGCGCGACCTGCCGCGTCCTCCAGCTTGGTGGCCTGCCGGGTGCGGCGACTGCGTGCGAGCTTGCGCTCAGCCTTGGCCGCCTTCTTGTCGAGCTTCAGCGCCTGCTTGGCGCTCTTGGTGCTCTCGCCGAGTGATTCGAGTGTCGTCATGATCTCGCTTTCTCGTTGTTCTGCCCGCAGGGTCTGCCGGGCCCATCGGCCGCGGTCGGCGGCCTCGCGGGCTCGAGCTGCCTTCGCGCGCAGCTTGCGGGCCTTGCGAACCTTGCCTGATCGTTCGGCCTTGCGTCGCTGCTTGTCGAGCGCGGCGGCCCGCCTACGTTCGCGCCTCGACAGCTCGCCCGCCATCGCGCCTTTCCGCGCGACCCGTTCGTACGCCTTCCTCGCCTTGCGCCCCCTGGTCGGCACGTGATGGGTGATGAGGATCTGCTCGCCCGGCTCGAGGTCTTCGAAGGTGACGACCTCCTCCTTCTGCATGGCGAGCTGCAGGCCGCGCACACCCCACGTCAGCGCGGCCACCGCCGCCCAGCCCTTGCTGCCCCCGAAGATGCCGCGCTCGGTGGCGAGGCGGCGGAGGACTCCCAGGCGCGAACTGTCGTCTCTGGCCATGGTGAAAGCGCGGTCAGATCCGGCGGATCTCGACGACCGTGCGACGCTTGTTGCCCCGCCGCCGCCCCAAGGCGAAGGCGACGATGACCACCGCGGCGACGACGACGGCACCGACCACGAGAACCTTGTTCATCGCCTCTTCGCTGACGACCTCCACCTCGCCTTGGAGCTCGCGGAACTTCGACTCGAGGTCGTCGCGGGTGATCTTGTCGTGGGTCGGTCGGCCGCTGGCGGCACGAGGGGCGGCGGGGCTCACGACGGTCGCGCTCCGCCACCGACATCGCCGGCGCGCTTCGACCGCTTCAACCTCGAGAGCAACAAGCCGATGGCGGCGACCAGGAAGCCGACGGAGACGGCGTAGGGAACGACCGAGCCGATGCCGATCGACGTCCACGAGATGTGCTGGAGGCCGCGAACGATGCCGAGGCTGAGGAGGTAGATGCCCAGGGCAAGGAACAATGCGCCGGGGATGCTGAAGCCGAGGTAGCGCTTGAGCCGGCCGAGCGGCTCGACCGTCTCTTGGCGCGCGTACGCGACGAGCAGCTCGCGCAGCTCTTGGAAGGTCTCGCCCATCGTGTTCTGCTTGGCCACCAAGCAACTCCTTCGCGACGGCCGCGGACGCCTGCTGGAACCCGTGTTTCCTACTGGCCCACACCGAAAAGTGCAACTGGTGCCGTGAGGATGCGAAGGTTGCGCGTCACGTAGGAGGCTGAGGCTGAGCTCGGATCAGCTCCCGCCTTCCATGGCCAGGCGGAGGCGGAGGGTCTCGAGGTCGTCGTCGACCAACGCGGCCAATCGTTCGACGCGTGTGCCCGGGTCGGGTGCGGCGAGGAGGTGCTGCCGATCGGCCGGCCCGAACGGACCGATGGCGGCGAGCTGGTAGCTGGCGAGCACGGGATCGTCGCTCAGCTCGACGGTCGCGCGTGGGACGCCGTCGCCGAGCTCGCTGTGCATTGCCAGCGCCTTGCGAACCGATCGGAGCGCGTCGCCGACCCGAGCCGCGAGATCGGGGGTCGCCGGCGGGTCGTCCCAATCGACGACATCGGCCTTCGGATACGGGTCGTCGCCCTGCCACTCGACCACCCGAATACGCCGCGTGCCGACGCACCCGAGCGCCCAGCGGCCATCGTCGAACGTCGCGGTTTCGACGATTCGAGCGACCGTCCCGACCATCGATCGGACGTCGCCGCCGCCCACCTCGCTCCCCCGCTCGATCAAGACCACCCCGAACTCTGGTTCGTTCTCGCCATCGAGGCAGTCGTGCACGAGCTGCCGGTATCGCAGCTCGAACACGTGCAGGGGCAGCACCATGGTCGGGAAGAGCACTGCGCCGAGGGGGAACATCGGCAGAACGGCCATACGTCGAAGGCTACGGGCGAGAGAGCGCGACCTACGGCCCGCTCTTGGGACCGATGGTCGCGAGGTCGGGCGCTTGGGGATACGCCAACAGCCCGTTGATGATGTCGTCCTGCACCCTGATGCCCGGCTTGCTGTTGCCGTTCTGAATGCTGACGAAGGTGAGGTCGGACCCGGGCAGGGTCTTCTCGAACCCGGCCAGGGCGACGACGTCTTTCAGCGTGCCGGTCTTGGCCCGGACCCGCCCGTCGGCGAACTGGCCCTTCATCCGCTTCTTCAGCGTGCCCTTCTGCCCGACGACCGCCATGGCGTTGGCCAGCTCGGACCCAGGGCCGACCTTGTCGAGCAGTGCCGCGATCAGGTTGCACGTGACGCGATCGTTGCGATCGAGCCCCGAGCCGTCGACGAGGAGGACACCGCCCATCGGCAGGCCGAGCTCGCGGAGATGGTCGGTGATCACCGCGGTGCCGATCGCCGTCGATCCCTTGCCCCGCGCCTTGAGACCGATCTCTTTGGTCAGCAGCTCCGCGGTGTTGTTGTCGCTGAAGGAGAGCATCTCGTCGACGAGCTCGGACACGGTTGGCGAGTCGAGTGTGGCGATGTCGGTGAGTGCGGGCCCGGGCGGCACGGAACCGGACACGGCCAGGCCCGTCACCTTGATCCCTCGCTGCTCGAGCAACGTCTTCAGCGTCTGCACCGCCGCGGCTGGCGGGTCGCCCAGCTTGCGTACCTTCGTGGGCTTGTTCGGATCGTTCTCCAAGCCGGTCTCGCCCCAGTTGACCTGGAGCGCGCTGAGCGCGCCGACCTGCTCGTCGCGCTGGTAGTCCGGCGGCCACGTAGCAACCGCTCGTTCGGTGTCGTAGCGGGAGTCGTCACCGAGGAGGTTGCCGTTGATCCGGGTGACACCCGCGGCCTTGATGCGATCGGCAAGCTGGTTGAAGTCGTTGAACGGTTGATCGCGGTACTCGCGGGTCATCTGGAACCCGGCGGTGTAGAGGAGCGGGTCGCCCCCGCCGACGAGGTAGACGTCGCCGGTGATCGCGCCATCGGGGCCGGGCGCGGGTCCCCTGACCGTCGTCTGCAGCCGCGTGCCCGGGCCCAGCACCTTCAGCGCGGTGACGGCGGTGGCGAGCTTGTTGATCGACGCGGGGAGCAGCGGGACGTCGCCGTTCAGCTCGTAGATGACCCGGCCTCGATCGGTGATCACGACGCAGCTACTCGGGGGCTCGTCCTTCGTCGCGTCCATGACCAGCTTCTCCACCGAGGCGTCGGCGACCCGGGCGCGCACGAAGTCGGGGATGCGGCGGCTCGAGAAGATCGGCGTCGACGGTGACTTGACGGGTGCGGGCGGGACGGTCGTACCCGGGACCGAGGCCGGCGCTTGGGCGACGGCCGGCTCCGGTTCGGCCCGCAGGTAGAGGACGCCGACGAGGAGGACGAGTGCGGCCACGACCACGATGACTCCGAGCCACAGCGAGCCTCGTGGCCCCGCGTGGCGGGCAGGCGCGTACGGGTCGGACCGGCGGTTCATGACGGATCGAGCGTAGGAGGTCTGGTGGGCACGGCGGTGACAACGGCACGATCAGCTTGGTCAGCCAGCACCGGTGGCCTCAAGTTCGCCGCTGGCGCCAACGGCTGTAGTGCCACAGGTGTGCGAGCGCGACGACGGCCCGGTTCGACGAGGGGTAGCAGTACCGCCCGCTCTCGACCACGCCGCGCACCGCGGCGTTGCCGGGCGCCGTGACCGCGAGCTCGGTGGCCGTGAGCACCGGCTTGCCGAGCTCGCCGGCGAGCGCCGACGCGGTCGCGGTGTAGCGGTGCTCCTGTCGCTCGTGGAAGCCGACGATGCGCTCCAGCCCGTGGCGTGGGAAGAACCTCCCGCCTCGCTCCATGTCGGCCACGTTGCCCTGGATGCCCATCCCGAGAAAGACGATCGCGTCGACCGCCGGGTGGCGAGCCGCGGTCGCGAGCACCTCGGGGATCGTGTCCTTGGTCTCGCTGCCAGCAAGGTCGATGGGGTTGTTGCGGCTCCAGCGCGGCGGGAGCTGCTCGTCGAGCTGGGCGCGGAGGTCGTCGGGCATGGGCAGCAAGTCGAGATCGGTGCGGGAGATGGCATCGGCGGTGACGACGCCCCATCCTCCTGCGGTCGACACGACCATCACCCCCGGCCCCTTCGGGAGCGGCTGGGTCGCGAACGTGGCGGCGGCCTCGAACGCCTCCTCGATCGTCGTCGCGCGGATCGCTCCGGCCTGGCGGCACATGCCGTCGAAGACACGGTCGTCAGTGGCGAGGCTGCCCGTGTGGCTCGCCGCGGCGCGGGCACCCCCGGCAGTCGCGCCGCCCTTCACGAGCACGACCGGCATGCGCTCGCACACGGCCCGCAGACGTTCGTAGAGATCACGACCGTTGACGACGCCCTCCACATACGCGAGCGCCACGCCCGTCTCGCTGTCGTCCGCGTAGAACTCGAGGAAGTCGACCACGCCGACCTGAGCTGCGTTCCCGCACGACACGGCCCGAGCGATGCCCACTCCGCTCGCATTGGCGTAGTTCTCGAACGACGAGATGAAGTTGCCGGACTGGCTGACGATCGAGATTCGTCCGGGTGGCGGGTAGGGCGCCACGATCTGGGCGCACAGGCTCGCCGGGGTCGAGATGATGCCTTGCCCGTTGGGTCCGACCACGAGCATGTCGAGGTCGTTCGCGAGGGCCACGAGCTCGTCTTGGGCTCGGCGGCCCTCCGCCCCGGCCTCGCCGTAGCCGGCCGAGGCGATGAACGCGGCCTTGATGCCCTTGCCCGCGGCCACCTTCAACAGACCGGGGTTGGTGGCTGCCGGCGTGCACACGAAGATGAGGTCGGCCGCACCGTCTGGAACGTCGGCGACATCGGTGAGCGCTGGCGTCTCGAGGATCTCTCCCCCGTCGCGGTTGGTCGGGAACACGTTGCCGGCATAGCCACTGTCGAGGATGTTGTGCAGCGCGACGAAACCGAACTTGCCGGGATGGGTCGACGCGCCGGCGACGACGACACCCTTCGGGTCGAACAGCGCGTGGTAGTGCTCGGTCTTCGGCTTCCAGGCGCTCATCTCACGGCTCATCTCACGGCTCGTCTCACGGCTGGCCTTCGAGCTCGACCAGCGCGTCGACCGCGATCGGGCGGCCATCGACGATGATCAAGGGGTTGAGGTCGGCCGAGACGAGCCGTGGTTCGGCCATCGCGGCACGGGACAGCGCGACCAGCACGTCGCACAGCGCATCGCGATCCACGGGCGGCTCGCCGCGGAACGGGCCGAACAGCATCTGGGTGGCCAGATCGTCGAGCATCTCCTCGGCGTCGACCCGCTCGATGGGAACGAGACGGACCGAGACGTCGGCGATCGCCTCGGCGAGGACGCCACCCACACCCACCATGACCGTCATCCCGAACTGGTCGTCGCGGGCCAGGCCGGCGATCAGCTCGCGCGAGCCGTTCACCATCGGTGCCACGAGGACCGAGACGTCGCCGTCGTCGGCCGTCGCGGCCGCGAGCAACTCGGTCGCCGCGGCGCGCACGGCATCGGCGTCGCCGAGGCCGAGGCGGACCAGGCCCCGCTCGGTCTTGTGGGCGATCGAGTCGCCGCAGAGCTTGGCGACGACCGGGTAGCCGAGCTCGTCGGCGGCAGTCGCGGCCCCGTCTGCGGTCGCAGCGATCGCCTCGTCGGCGATCGGGACCCCGTGGCCGGCCAGCAGCTCCTTGGAGGCATGCTCGGACAGGGTGTGCGTGCTCGGCGCACTCGCAGATCTCGCCGTCATTGGGCCGAAACCTACCGGCGCCGGCGGCGGCGACCCCAAACCGCCACGGCCGCGCGCCCCGCAACCACCGCGCGGCCAACCGACCGGCGCGCCCTCAAGCTCCGGCTTCGGGTTCCAGCGCGGCCCGGAAGAACGCGCGGATGTGGGTCAGGCGCTTCTCCATCTCGTCGGGGTCGAGAGGGTCGCGGCCGGTGAGGCCTTCGATGAACGGCAGATCACCGAAATAGGAGAGGACCGCCCCGTAGCCGGTGAGAAGCAGTTGCTCGGGGTCCCACCGGCGGAAGTGGCCGGCGTCCATCTCGTTCTCGAAGTGCTCGACCGCGCGCTTCCACAACGGGCGCAGCGCCACCCCGAGATCGACACCGATGCGCTGGCCGCCGTCGAGCGCCTCGCGGCGGGCGATGCGGACGAACTCGGGGTTCTCCATGAAGAAGCGGAACGCGGCGGTGATGACCCGGTCGACCTGGGTCCAGCCCTCGGTGTCGTCGTCGCGCTTCTCGGTCGCCCTGTCGACCTGGACGATCCAGGACTTGAGCGCGCTCTCGAACACCTCTTGGTAGAGCGCTTCCTTCGAGGGGAAGTGATGCAGCAGGCTCTGGCGCCGGATGCCGACCGCCTCGGCGATCTCGTTGAGCGACGTCGCCTCGTAGCCGTGATCCGCGAAGCACCGCCGAGCCTCCCGAAGGATGGCTTCGCGGGTTGTCGGCGTCTCCTCAGCCGGAGTCGCATCCTGCTGTGCCACTGCCGCAAATGTACCGGAGCCCGCCCCGGCGGCCCGGGTGGACGTCACGACCAGCGGGTCAGGCCGGTGCGCACCACATGGGAGCGCACGCCCCCCGGCAACTAGCGGGGGGCCACTAGCGTGCCATCCATGCAGATCCTCGCCGCCCTGTTCATCGAGGACATCGAGGTGCGGCCCGTGCCCGGGCCGTCGACGCGCATCGATCTGTCGGGCATCGGCTTCTCGTTCCCGGCGCCCCAACCCGTGCCCGTGACGATGGAGCCCCACTTGGTCGTGTTGATGCGCAACCCCGACGACGAACCCCAGATGGGCGCGCTGGAGGTCGTGTACCAGCGCGGCGGCGAGCAGGTGGCCCGCAACGTGCAGCCGGTCGAGATCGAAGCCGGCAGGTTCTCCTTCCGGCTCGTGCGGGCCGAGCTGGAGTTCACCGGCTACGACACCGTCGAAGCCCACTGCCGTGTCGACATGGGCCCCGAGACCATCGTTCCCTACACGCTCCTTCCGCCGGTCGATTGATCCATGCCGTTCGCCGCTGCGCTTTCTGAGCATCCCGAAGCCGCCGCCGCCACGGGCGAAGTCGCCGGCGAGGTGCTGGAGTCGATCGGCCAGCAACCTGATCTGGCGGTCCTCTTCGCCAGCGGCGCGCACACCGAGCAGATGGAAGACATCGCGTCGACGGTCCACTCGATCCTGCAGCCGGCAACGTTGCTCGGCGCGACCGCCGTGTCGATCATCGGTGGCGCTCGTGAGGTCGAGGACCAGCCCGCCCTCTCGTTGTGGGCGGCGCGGTTCGCTACCGGCGGCGACGGCGCGCCGGCCCTCGAGACGGTACGCCTCGACGCGGTGAACACCGGAGACGGGGCGGCGATCCTGGGTTTGTCGACCGACGCGTTCGAAGGCAAGGCCGCCATGGTCCTGCTGGCCGAGCCGTCGTCGTTTCCACTCGATCAGCTTCTCGGGTCCTTGCGCGCCGAAGGCATGCGGTTGCCCATCATCGGCGGCGTGGCCTCGGCTGGGTTCTCACCGGGCAGCAACCGGCTCGTGCTCGACGACCGCGTGTACGACGATGGCGCCGTCGGGGTGCTGCTGCCGGCCGGAATCGTCGATCTCGCACTCGTCGTCTCTCAGGGTTGCCGCCCGGTCGGCGATCCGCTCACCGTCACGCGCTCGGAGGCCAACGTCGTCTTCGAGGTTGCGGGGCGCCCTGCGTTCGAGCGGCTGTCCGAGCTCATCACCGCCATGCCCGAGCCCGAACGTCGCTTGGCCCAACACGGCCTGCACATCGGTCGCGTCATCGACGAGCACAAGCTCGATTTCGATCGAGGCGACTTCCTCATCCGCAACCTCGTCGGCGCGGACGAGCAGCAAGGCGCGATCGCGGTCAACGACATCGTCGAGGTCGGTTCGACCGTGCAGTTCCAGGTGCGCGACGCCGATGCCGCCGACGACGACCTGCGCGCGCTGCTCGGGGGTCACGATGCCCGTGCCGCGCTGGTGTTCACCTGCAACGGCCGCGGCATCCGCCTCTTCGGCGAGGCCGACCACGACGCATCGGTGGTGACCGATCTGACCGGTAGCCGCGCCACGGCCGGCATGTTCTGCGCCGGCGAGATCGGTCCCGTCGGCGGCCAGACGTTCCTTCACGGCTTCACCGCGTCCGTGGCCCTGTTCAACGACCGCTGACGGCATTTCGACCTCGACACTCGAAGCCGGCGACACGCCAGCGCGTTCCCGTCCCGTTTCGTCGCCCGGCTGCTGCGGGATCGCTAGTGTCGCCAAGACGAGTCCCGGCCCGCCCGCCGCGGGCAGCCCGTCCACGAGAGGTAGGACCAGCGCGTGAGCGACGAAGACATCCAGACGAGGGCCATCAACGTGGTACGCGGCCTCGCGATGGACGGCCCGCAGAAGGCCAACAGCGGGCACCCGGGCACGGCGATGGCGCTGGCCCCGGCGGCGTACGCGCTGTGGACACGGGTGATGGACTACGACGCCAGCGACCCGCACTGGCCGAACCGTGATCGCTTCGTCCTCAGCAACGGCCACGCGTCGATCCTCCTCTACTCGATGCTGCACCTCACCGGGTTCGGGCTCACCCTCGACGACATCAGGCAGTTTCGGCAGTGGGGCAGCAAGACGCCAGGCCACCCCGAGCGCTTGCACACCGAGGGTGTCGAGGTCACGACCGGTCCGCTGGGCCAGGGCTTCTCCAACGCGGTCGGCATGGCCATCGCCGAGCACAACCTCCGGGCTCGGTACGGCTCGCAACTGTTCGACCACAACATCTTCTGCTTCGCGGGCGACGGGTGCTTCATGGAAGGCATCAGCCATGAAGCCGCCGGCCTCGCCGGCCATCTCGGGCTCGGCAAGCTCGTCGTGCTCTACGACGACAACCACATCACCATCGACGGCCCGACCGAGCTCGCGTACAACGACAACGTCGGCGAGCGCTTCGAAGCGTACGGCTGGCACGTCGATCCGGTGGGTGAGATCGCCAACGACGTCGACGGGCTCGAGGCGGCGTTCCGCCGGGCGATGACGGTCGACGACAAGCCGTCGGTGATCCTGCTGCGCAGCCACATCGGCTACCCCTCCCCCAAATACACCGACACCGCCTACGCGCACGGCAGCCCCCTCGGCGACGACGAGGTTCGTGTCACCAAGGAGATCCTCGGGCTCCCGCCGGACGAGACGTTCTATGTCCCCGAAGATGTGCTGGCGCACTGGCGCGAGGCGGGCGCGAGGGGCAAGCCGCGCCGTGAAGCGTGGGAGAAGCTCTACGCCGAATGGCCCGACAACAAAGCCGAGATCGACGCGTGCCTGAACGCGACCGGCCTGCCCGGCTGGCAGGACGACCTGCCGGCCTGGAACGTCGGCGACAAGGTCGCGACCCGCAAAGCCAGCGGTGCGTGCTTCAACGCGCTGTACGACTCGGTGCCGGCCCTCATCGGCGGCGGCGCCGACCTCACCGGCAACACCGGCACCGAGCTGAAGACCGCCAGCCGCCTCGACAAGGCCGACTGGGCCGGGCGGCAGGTGCACTTCGGCGTGCGCGAGCACGGCATGGGGGGCGTGATGAACGGCATCGCCGCGCACAGCGGGCTCATCCCGGTGGGCGGCACGTTCTTCGTGTTCAGCGACTACATGCGCGGCTCGGTGCGCCTGTCCGCGCTCTCCCACCTCAAGGTCGTCTTCTCGTGGACGCACGACTCGGTCGGACTCGGCGAGGACGGCCCGACCCACCAGCCCATCGAGCACCTCGCCGCCATGCGGGCCATGCCGGGCCTGCGCGTCGTCCGGCCCGCCGACGCCAACGAGACGGCGACGGCGTGGAAGCAGCTCATCGAATACGACGGCCCGACCGCGCTGATCCTGTCCCGGCAGAACCTTCCCGTGCTCGCGGGGACAGCCAGCAACGACGGGCTGTTGCGGGGGGCCTACGTGCTTCAGCCGGGCGACGGCACCGCCGACATCGTGCTCATCGGAACGGGCAGCGAGGTCAGCGTCTGCGTCGATGCCGCCGAGCAACTCGCCTCGGAGCACATCAGCGCGAGCGTCGTGTCGATGCCGTGCTGGGAGGTCTTCGAGGCCCAAGGGCAGGCCTACCGGGACGAGGTCCTTGTGCCGGGCATCCCCCGCCTGTCGGTCGAGGCCGCCTCCACGTTCGGATGGTCGCGGTGGGCCGACGACTCGGTCGGCATCGACCGCTTCGGAGCCTCCGCGCCCGGTGCGGTCGCACTCGACAAGCTGGGCATCAACCCCAGCAACGTGGTCGATCATGCCAAAGCGTTGCTGGGTAGGTCCTGACCGGTCCCCCGACCGACCCTCGACCCGAACGTGACCGCGTGGCTGCGAGCGTGCCCGCACCGCGGCAGACTGTCCCCCGACGCAAACTCACCCATCGCGGACGAAACGCACGGAAGGCACCTCCCTTGAGCAAGCTGCAAGACCTCTATGACCAACAGCGCCAGAGCCCATGGCTCGACAACCTGAAGCGAGGCTGGATCACCAGCGGTGAGCTCGAGCGCTGGGTCGACCGTGGCGTTCGCGGCGTCACCTCCAACCCGACCATCTTCCAGAAGGCGATCGAGGGCAACGCCGACTACGACGCACAGCTCACCGAGCTCGTGGCGGCAGGCGAGAGCACCGAGGACTCGTACTGGGACCTCGTCACCAAAGACATCCACGACGCGCTGGGCATCCTGCGACCGGTGTTCGACAGCTCCGAGGGCGTCGACGGCTNNNNCGTCGACGGCTTCGTCTCGCTCGAGGTTGCGCCCGGCCTCGCGCACGAGACCCAGCGCACCATCGACATGGCGCGAGAGCTGCACCACCGAGTCAGCAAGCCGAACCTGCTCGTCAAGATCCCCGGCACCAAGGAAGGGCTGCCGGCGATCCAGCAGTGCCTGACCGACGGCATCAACATCAACGTGACGCTGCTCTTCTCGGTCCAGCGCTACGACAAGGTGATCGACGCCTACCTCTCCGCCCTCGAGGCGCGGGACGCGGCCGGGAACGACATCACCGCGACGCGATCGGTCGCATCGTTCTTCGTGAGCCGCGTCGACACCGAGGTCGATCGCCGGCTCGAAGCCATCGGCTCTCCCGAAGCGCTTGCCTTGCGAGGTAAGGCCGCCGTCGCCAATGCCGTGTTGGCCTACGAGCTGTTCCTCGAACGCTTCGCCGGTGACCGGTGGGAAGCACTCGAAGCGAAGGGAGCGAAGGTGCAACGGCCGCTCTGGGCGAGCACGTCGACGAAGAACCCGGCCTACAAAGACACGCTGTACGTCGACGACCTCATCGGTCCCGACACGGTCAACACCATGCCGGATGCCACGCTCGACGACTTCGACGACCACGGCACGGTCGCTCGCACCATCGACGCGGAGATCGATGCGTCGAAGAAGGTCATCGACGATCTCGCGGGGGTCGGCGTCGATCTGGCCGATGTCACCACGACGCTCGAGAACGAGGGTGTGGCGTCGTTCTCCAAGTCGTTCGACGAGTTGCTCGGCGCGCTCGAGAACAAGGCGCAGAGCTTCAAGAGTTGAGACCGGTCACGACCGCGGGACACAGAAAGGCGCAACGGGTGCAATGAACGGGTCATTGATCATCGTCGATGATGTACCCGGCGAGTTCGCGGAGCGGGTGATCGAGGCGTTCCACAGCCGCCCCAACGACATGTTCTCGTTCGCGCTGTCGGGTGGGGGCACGGCCCGCCGGTGCTACGAGCGCCTCGCCGCCGACGGCGGCACCCAGGTCGACTGGTGGAAGGTCGACGTGTACTGGGGCGACGAGCGGTGCGTCCCGCCAGACGACCTCGACTCGAACTACCGGCTCGGCCGCGAGTCGTTGCTCGACCGGGTCGGCGCCGCGAACGCGACCTACCCGATGCGTTGCGAGGACGGCACCGACCCCTACCAGCTCCGGGTGGGCGAGCTCGGGAAGTTCGACCTGATCCACCTCGGCCTCGGCCCCGATGGGCACACGGCGTCGCTGTTCCCTGATTCGGCGGCGCTCGACGCCGACCCCGGACGGCTGGTGGTGATGAACACCGATCCTCATGGCACGAACGTCCACGAGCGCATGACGCTGACGTACGCGGGCATCTCCCGCGCCCGGCTCATCCTCGTGACGGTCACGGGCGAGGAGAAGCGCGACGCACTCGGCCGGGTCGCGGCGGGTGACCCGACCGCGCCCGCATCGCGAATCGAAGCCGATCGAATCGTCTGGATCGCAGACCGCGCCGCTGCCGGCGACCTCGAGCCGTCGTCGTAGGCCATGGCAACGGCGAACGGGGCCGATAAGGTTCGCCGGCATGAACCCGCGGGGCGAGGCCCACGAGCAACTGGACGAGCTGCTCGCGTCGGCGCGGTCTATCCGCGACACCCGGTACGGCACTCGGGTGACGTATTCGCCGAAGGTGTTCATCCCGCTCACCAAGCTGTGCCGCGACAAGTGCGGGTACTGCACGTTCGCCCAACCGCCGGCCCGGCTCGACCAACCGTTCCTCACGCCCGACGACGTCTTGCGGGTGGCGCGGGCCGGGGCCCGAGCCGGGTGCCACGAAGCGCTCTTCACGCTCGGCGAACGACCCGAGCTGCGCTACCCAGTCGCGCTGCGATGGCTCACCGAGCACGGGTACGCGTCCACCATCGACTACCTGGCGGCGATGAGCCGGCTCGTCCTCGACGAGGTCGGTCTGCTGCCGCACACGAACGCGGGGGCGCTGTACGAACACGAGCTCGCGATGTTGCGAACCGTGGCGCCGTCGCAAGGCATGATGCTCGAGTCACTCGAGCAGGCACTCGATTGCCATCGCGGTTCGCCCGACAAGACGCCCGAGCGCCGGCTCGCAACACTCGAAGCCGCGGGCGAGCTCGGCATCCCGTTCACCACCGGCATCCTCGTCGGTATCGGCGAGTCGCGAGCCGATCGCGTCGAGGCGCTCGAGGCCATCGCCGCCGCGCACGGCCGGCACGGTCACGTGCAGGAGGTCATCGTCCAGAACTTCCTACCGAAGCCGGGCACGGCGATGCACCTCGCGCCGCCGTGCCCGTCGGACGAGTACCTCGAAGCGATCGCGCTGGCCCGGACGATCCTTCCGCCGGAGATCCATCTGCAGGCGCCGCCGAACCTGTCTGACGACTTCGGCGTGCTGCTCGACGCGGGCATCGACGACTGGGGCGGGGTCTCGCCGATCACCGCCGATCATGTGAACCCCGAGCGGCCATGGCCCGCGCTCGACAGGTTGCGTCACGTGACGGAATCGAAGGGGTTCGTGCTCGCGCCGCGGCTGACGATCTATCCCGAGTTCGTGATGTCGCCGAATCGGTGGCTCGACGACCGGTTGAGGTTCCCCGTGCTCGATCGCAGCGACGCCGAAGGCCTCGGCCGTGACGACCCGGGCGCGTGCTTCGTGCAGCGGTTGCAGCCGGCTTCTCGTGAACAGGTCGACGACGGCGTCGAGGTGATCCACATCGGGCCGCGGTCGACCGCGTGGTACTCGGGCTCGGCGTCCGCTCCCCCGGCGTTGGTACCGGGTACGGCATCAGCGGGTGGTGCTGTCGGTGAGGTGCTCGCCGGCGTGCTCACGGGCCAGGAACCGGGTGTGGACGAGCTGCTCACCTTGTTCTCGGCGCGGGGTCCCGAGGTCGTCGCCGTCGCCGAGATCGCCGACGACCTCCGACGCTCGACCGTCGGCGACGCCGTCACCTTCGTGCACAACCGCAACATCAACTACACGAACGTCTGCACGTTCAAGTGCAGGTTCTGCGGCTTCTCCAAGGGCCCGCTGTCGCTGAACCTCCGGGGAACGCCGTACCTGCTGACCCTCGACGACATCGCCGAACGCGTGCGCGAGGCTGCCGCCATCGGGGCGACCGAGGTGTGCCTCCAGGGCGGCATCCATCCGAGCTTCGACGGCGACTACTACATCGACGTCACGCGGGCGGTGAAGCAAGCCGTGCCCGAGATGCACGTCCACGGCTTCACCGCGCTGGAGGTCACCGAAGGGGCGCGCCGGCTCGAAGAGCCGCTCGCCGACTACCTGACGCGGTTGAAAGCCGTCGGCCTGGCGACGTTGCCCGGCACCGCGGCCGAGATCCTCGACGACGAGATCCGCGCCGTGCTCTGCCCCGACAAGGTCAACACCGAGGAATGGCTCGAAGCGCACCGCACCGCCCACTCGGTCGGCCTGCGCTCGAACATCACGATCATGTTCGGCGCCGTCGAGCAGCCCATCCACTGGGCTCGCCACCTGGTGCGCACCCGCGACCTCCAGAAGGAGACCGGCGGCTTCACCGAGTTCGTGCCGCTTCCGTTCGTGCACATGGCCGCACCGATCTACTTGCAGCACAAGGCCCGGCGCGGCCCGACCTTCCGTGAGGCGTTGCTCATGCACGCCGTCGGCCGCATCGCCTACCACGGCCTCATCGACAACATCCAGGTGTCATGGGTGAAGATGGGCGTCGAAGGCGCCCGCCAGGTCCTGCGAGCCGGCGCCAACGACATCGGGGGCACGCTCATGAACGAGAACATCTCGCGCGCCGCGGGCGCGACCCACGGCCAGGGCATGGAGGAAGACGACTTCCGCGCCCTCCTCGAACCGCTCGGCCGCCCCCTCGAGCAGCGCACCACCACCTACGGCCGCGTCGCCGTCGCCTGACCACGCCGACGATGGCCCCCCCCCCATGAACTGGTGGCGGATGTCGTTCGTCGCCAACGAGATGTGCCACCAGTTCGAACGTCCGTCGGCCCGGCCATGAACTGGTGGCGAATCACCTTCATAGCGAACGAGAAGCGCCACCGGTATCGGAACCAACCAGGAGGAGGTAGGGTTCTCGTCGCACCTCTTGGGTGAGCATCGCGGCGTCATCGTCGCCCACGCCAGGTCCGCCTTCCTCCTTCCCCGCCCCCCTGTTTCGGCGCGCGCTGGAGGAAACGATGCCCGCTCAGAATCAGAACCAACCCCTCTCGGCCCGCGACCTCTTGGGTGCCGTGGCGCTCATCTCCAGCCGGCAGCACGGGCTGATCTCGCGCCGACAACTCCGAGACCTCGGCCTCAGCGACAGCCGCATCGATTCGTGGGCGCGGTCGGGCAAGATCCTTCGCGTCGCCAGCGGCGTCTTCCACATGACGGGTTCGCCTTACACGTGGCACACCCGGGTGCTGGCCGCGTGTCTCGCGAACGGAGGTGTCGCGTCGCACCGATCGGCGGCGGCGCTCTGGGGCTTTCGTGACATGAACCGCGGCCGGCCCGAGGTGAGCGTCCCGCGGAACGCTCGGGCGCGCGACGCTTCGGGCCGCATCCACCATCCGAAGGACTTCGAGCTCATCCGCCCGACGTGGATCGACGACGTCCCGACTACCGACGCGGCACGAGTGCTCATCGACATGGCGGCGGTGGTCGACGCGAAGGCGCTCGAATCGATGGCCTACCAGTTCGTCAATCGGCGCCTCGGTGACTGGAAGGATCTGCTTCGGGAGCACGTTCGTCATGCTCGACGCGGAAAGCCAGGCACCGCCGCGATGCGCGCGGTCATCGACGCGCACTACGGCGGCGCCACCGAGAGTGCGCTCGAGGACCGCTTGCTGCACATCGTGCGCGACGCGGGACTCCCCGAGCCGGTGAAGCAGTTCCGCATCATGGACGGGCCGATCGAGCTCATGCGGGGAGACCTCGCGTGGCCGCCGCATCAAGTCGATGCCGAGGCCGACAGCGAGGAGTTCCACTTGAACCCGACGTCGCACACCGAAGACAAGATCAAGCGAGCCAACGCCCGGCGCATCGGCTGGGCCGTGCAGGAGTACACCCACGAGATGATGAAGCATCGGGTCGTCTGGCTCTGTGAAGATCTCAGCGCCGTGCTTCGGTCACGCGGAGCCCGGTGGTGACCCGCTTCGGCCGCGCTCGGCCAACTGGTGGCGGATTCCGTCGGTGGCCAGCGACATCCGCCACCAGTTCATATGGCCCCCAGAGACGAAGGCCTACTGGTGGCGGATGTCGTTCGTGAGCAGCGGGATGCGCCACCAGTTCGTTCTGATGCTCGACTGCCGGCGAGAGTTCACGTCGGACAGGGGCGGGCAACTACCCTCACAGGGCCGGCCGGGACGTCCTCGCCCGCCGGGCGGTCCCCGTCGAAAGCGCTGACCCCACCCCATGACCGATACCCCTGACGCCACGGCTGACCCGCCCGAACAGCAGCCCAACGTCGTGATCATCGGCGCGGGCCCGGCCGGCCTGACCGCCGCCTACGAGCTCACCCGCTACGGCATCACGTCGACGGTGCTCGAGTCAGACAGCATCGTGGGTGGCATCAGCCGCACCGTCGAGCGCGACGGCTGGCGCTTCGACATCGGCGGCCATCGCTTCTTCACCAAGGTGCCTGAAGTCGAGGCGTTCTGGCACGAGATCCTCCCCGACGACGACTTCATGATGCGCCCGCGCATGAGCCGCATCTTCTATGAGGGCAAGTACTTCGACTACCCGCTGAAGGTCTCGAACGTCCTGCGCAACCTCGGCATCGTCGAGTCGATCCGGTGCGTGCTCTCCTACGCGTGGGTGCGCATCCACCCCCCGAAGGACCAGAACACGCTCGAGGGCTGGGTCGCGGCCCGTTTCGGTTGGCGCCTCTACCGCCACTTCTTCAAGTCCTACAACGAGAAGCTCTGGGGCGTGCCGGTCAGCAAGCTACCGGCCGACTTCGCCGCCCAGCGCATCAAGAACCTCTCGTTCCTGAACGCCGTCATCAACATGTTGATGCCCAAGCGGAACCAGAAGGACATCACGTCGCTCATCGAGGAGTTCCAGTACCCCAAGTACGGCCCCGGCATGATGTGGGAGCGCTGCACCGAGCTCGTCGAGGCCCGGGGCTGCAAGGTACTCATGAACACCCGCGTCGTGGGCATCCGCCACCAAGACGGGAAGGCCGCGGCCGTCGTCGCCGAATCCAAAGATGGCGCGCGCACCGAGTACCGCTGCGATCACGTGATCTCGTCGATGCCGATCTCGCAGCTGCTGAAGGCGATGGACCCGCCGGCGGCCGACACCGCGCGCGAGGCGGCCGCCGACCTTCGCTACCGCGACTTCATCACCGTCGCGCTCGTGGTGCCCGAGAAGTACAGCTTCCCCGACAACTGGATCTACGTGCACTCCAAAGACGTGCTGGTCGGCCGCATCCAGAACTTCGGCTCGTGGTCGCCATACCTGGTGAAGGAAGGCCGCACGTGCCTCGGCCTCGAGTTCTTCGTGTTCGAGAACGACGAGACCTGGAACAAGCCCGACGAGGAGCTGATCGAGCAGGGCAAGCGCGAGCTCGAGACTCTCGGCCTCGTCGAAGCCGGCAAGGTCGAGGCCGGCTACGTCGTGCGCATGCCGAAGGCGTACCCGTTCTACGACGAGCGCTACAAGGCCAACGTCGACCGCATCCGCGAGTGGCTCGAAGACTGCGCGCCGAACGTGCACCCCATCGGGCGCAACGGCATGCATCGCTACAACAACCAAGACCACTCGATGTTCACCGCCATGCTGACCGCCGAGAACATCGCGACCGGCGCCCACCACGACGTCTGGACCGTCAACGTCGAGGAGGAGTACCACGAGGAATCCTCGGCTGGCGACGCCAACCCGAAGCTCGGCGCCAGGGGCACTGGACGCGACGCGCCCGTGATCGCCCGCCACCACTTCGACGAGTCGCACCCGATCCACCAGCCGGCGCACGGCGACACCGCGGCAGCATCCACCGATCCGGCGAGCACCTGACGAAAGGCGCATGGCTGACACCGCCGATCCCGTCCTGACTGAGGCTCCGGTGGGTCCCACGGCCCCGCAACGGGAGGTGACCCGCGAGGGCGGCGGCGGCTCCCACCCCGCGGGGGAAACGGCGACGCCCACCAAGCGCGCCTCCCGCCGCTTCGCCGTCGGGCTTGCCGCCATCGCCGCGGCCGGATTCGCCTGGCGCGCCTTCTACATCGTCGCCGTCAAGTTCTACAAGTGGAACGGCACCGACGCGTGCGACGGCGCGGATCTCTGCGGCGACGCCATCTACTACAACCTCCAGGCCCGGCTGAACGCGACCGGGCGCTTGTTCCAGGATCCGCTCTCCACCACCTCCATGCCGATGCCAGCGGCCGATCACCCGCCGATGGCCGCGCTCGTCCTCACGCCGATCTCGTGGATCACCAGCAACCTGTTGGTCCAGCGCTTCGTCATGGCACTCATCGGCACCGCATCGATCGTCGTCATCGGCATGCTCGGGCGCCGTGTGGCACGAGGAGGCGATGGCCGGCTCGCGGCCCAGGCCGACGCGATCGGCTGGATCGCGGCGGCGGTCGCCGCGGTGAACGCCAACCTCTGGATGAACGACGGCCTGCTGATGTCCGAATCGGTCGCGACGCTCGGCATCGCCGTGTCGCTGTTGCTCGTCTACCGCTTCCACGACGAGCCCTCCGTGCCGAACGCGGCGTGGCTGGGGTTCGCCGTCGGCATGACGATCCTGTCCCGCGCCGAGATGGCGCTCTTCGTCCCGCTTGTCGTGCTGCCGGTCGCCCTGCTCTCGAAGCGGCTGCGCTGGGCCCAGCGCGTCGGGCGCTTCGGCATCGCCGCCGGTCTCGTGGTGCTCGTGCTCGCGCCGTGGTCCGCGTGGAACGCCACTCGCTTCGAGAAGCCCGTCCTGATCTCGACCAACGACGGCATCACCCTGATCGGTGCGAACTGCCCGCCGACCTACTACGAAGGCGGCGTCGGGTTCTGGGTGCTCTCCTGCCGCGACGACGCGTACAACCAGCTCGATCCGTCACTCGACCAATCCCAGGTGTCCGCGGAGCTGCGCACGCAGGCCTTCGACTTCATCCGCAACAACAAGCGCCAGCTTCCCTATGTCGCGGAGATCCGCGTGCGCCGCATCTGGAACCTCTACTACCCGCACCAGATGGTCTTCCTCAACAAGGGCGAGGGCCGCGAGGCCTGGGCGTCGTGGACCGGCATCCTCGCGGCCGATGCGCTCCTCGTGCTCTCGGTCTTCGGGTCGGTGTGGCTCTGGAAGCGCCGCATCTCGGTCTGGCCGCTCGTCGCCACCGCGGTGATCGCGTCGCTCACCGCGATGGTGTTCTACGGCATCGCTCGCTTCCGGCTGCCGGCCGACATCGCCATGAGCGTGCTGGGTGCCGTGGCCATCGACGAGCTCGCTCGCCGCACGATCGCCTGGTGGAGAGCACGACCCGAAAGGGTCGCCGAGCGAGACCGCCGGCGGGGCCGGGCCTCCACCGACAACGAGCTCATGGGTCGGGAAGAGAAGAGCGCCGGCGAGCACTTCCCGGCCCTCGACGCCTACCGCGGCTTGGCCATGACGCTCGTGCTCCTCAACCACGCGTCCTACTCGACCGGGTTCATCAACCGCGGCCTGCAACCAGACGCGAGCCTCAACGAGAAGTTCTTCGGGCCGCTCATGGCGCGCACCGACCTCGGTGTGACCGCGTTCTTCGTCCTCTCGGGGTTCTTGCTGTTCCGGCCCTTCGCCCGCAACATGCTCGCCGGGCGGCCCGTTCCTGATCGCCACGCGCTCAAGTCGTTCTACCTCCGGCGGGTGCTTCGCATCTTCCCGGCGTACTGGGCCGCCCTGTTCGGCATCGCCGTCATCTTCGGGCTGCGCATCAGGGGGATCGGCAACTGGATCGCGAACCTCTTCTTCCTCCCGGCGTTCGGCTACCCCGCCGAGGTGTGCGAGGGTGGGAGCTGCCGGACCGCCTACGCCATCACCCAGGCGTGGAGCATCGGCATCGAGGTGACGTTCTACGTCGTCCTGCCGATCATCGCGATCGCGATCCACCATCTGGCAAAGCGGCGCGAAGGCGGTGCACGCGTCGCGGTGATGCTCGCGTCCGTCGGCGCGCTCTACCTCGTCACGGTTGTGTTCCGTCTGGTCGTCGTGTTCGCCAGACCGGGCTGGGCCCGGCAGTCGCTGCTCTGGCTGCCGATGTACCTCGACATCTTCGCGGTGGGCATGGCGCTGGCGGTCATCTCGACCGCGATCAAAGCGGGTTACCGGATGCCGCGCTTGGGCGATTGGCTCACCGCGCATCCCAACCTCTGCTGGGCCATCACCGGCGCCATCTTCGTCTTCATGGCGATGCTGCCGCTGGCGAAGGAGCCCTTCGGCCTGAACGGCAACGAGTACCTTGCCCGCCAGTTCCTCTACGGACTCGGTTCGTCGATCTGGCTCTGGCCTGCCATGTTCGGCGACCAGACGAAGGGCCGCCTGCGAGCGTTCCTTTCGTCGCGACCGATGGTGTACCTCGGCGCCATCTCGCTCAGCTTCTACCTGTGGCACCTCAACATCCTCGAAGCGGTGAAGGACTGGACGATCCCCGGCTACGCCGTGCTGCAGCAGCGAGCCGCCGACGCCGGGCCCAACGGTGGCCTGGCCTCGGTCGCGACGTTCACGGGCAACTTCGTGGTCGTCGCGGTGCTGACGTGGCTCCTGAGCTTCGCCGTCGGCAGCGTCCTCTACCGCTCGGTCGAGGTCCCGTTCCTGCGCCTGAAGGGCAAACCCATCCGATCGCTCTTCGTGCGCCCGCCGCTCGACGGGCCCGACCGGCTCGACCGGCCCGACCCCGCGCCGAGGGATCTGGCCGAGGCGAGCAGTAGCTGACCCGCATGCCTCGTGCTGCCTACGCTTCTGGAGTGCCCGCGAGCCGACCCGACAACCTGGCACCACCCCGGCCGTCCAGATCACCCCAAGAGGCCGAGCATCCGGTGAGCGAGCCGGATCGAGGGATGGCCCACGACCGACCGATCGTCATCATCCCCGCGTGGAACGAGGAGGCGCCGTTGCCCGAGGTGCTCGCCGAGCTGCGGCGGACGGTCCCCGACTGCGATGTCGTCGTCGTGAGCGATGGCTCGACCGACGCCACCGCCGACGTGGCTCGGGCCGGCGGTGCCGACGTCGTCGAGTTGCCCTACAACCTCGGGATCGGCGGCGCGTTGCGCACCGGCTTCCGGTACGCCGTCCGCCACGGCTACCAGCGCGGTGTGCAGTTCGATGCCGACGGGCAGCACGACGCTACCCAGATCACGATCCTCCTCGATTCGCTGGCCGGCGGCACCGATCTCGCCATCGGGAGCCGCTTCGCCGGTGCGACCGACCAGAACGGTGATGGCGACTACCGCGTCGGCAAGGTGCGCGGTGGCGCGATGGGGCTTCTCCGATTCACCGTGCGACGCGTCACCCGGCAGCCCTTCACCGACACCAGCTCCGGGTTCCGCGGGTTCAGCCGGCCGATGCTCGAGTTCTTCGCGGAGACCTACCCGTCGGAGTACATGGAGTCGGTCGAGGCGCTGCTCATGGCGCACCGAGCCGGGTTCGCGGTCCGCGAGGTACCGGTCGTGATGCGTGAACGCCAGGACGGCGAAGCGTCGAACCGCCGCCTCAAGCTCGCCTACCACTACCTGCGCTTGCTGCTCGTGATCGTCGCCGCCGCGCCCCGCCGCCGCAACGGTGGTAGCCAGCACGCTTCGGGAGGAGAACCATGATCTATGCGAGCGACGGGCAATCGATCCAGGGCGGCCTCTCCACCACGGCGCACGTCTTCTTGTTCATCGGGACGGTCGCGTCGATCGGATTCATCCTCTTCCTCCTCCGCCGCCGCCAGCTCCGGGGCAAGTACGCGCTCTTGTGGACCGCGTTCGGCATCGTGCTCGGCTTGCTGGCGGTGTTCCCGAACCTGCTCACCAAGATCTCGGAGTTGCTCGGCGTCTCCTACCCTCCGATCCTCTTCGCGGTCGTGGCCATCGGCTTCCTCCTCGTCATCGTGATCCAGTTCTCGTGGGAGCTCACGAGGCAGGAGGATCGAACGAGGACGCTCGCCGAAGAGCTCGCCCTGTTGCGCTCTGAGCTCGAAGCCGAACGCCGCGACCACGCGGACGGCTGATCGCCGTCAGTGTCACCCCGGTCTATTCGGCCTGGAACACGATGATCATGCCGTCGCTCGCATAGGCGCGTCCGAGGCGACCGAGGAGGCGCTCGACCCCGGCGGCGAAGCGGCCCGCGAGCGCAAGCGCGCGGGCGGTCGCACCCGACCCGCTGAAGTCCTTCACCGCCGGGACGTACAGCGCCGTCTCGACCGGCTTCCAGCCATAGCGCGACGCGAGGTTGGTGAGCGTGCGCCACGTGAACATCAGTACGTGGTCGGGATGGTTGATCTCACGCAGAGCCAGCGAGGCGAACACGTTGAACAGCCCGTAAGCGTTGGGTGTGGTGATGATGAGCTGCCCGCCCGGCGCAACGAGCGCGTGCAGCCCGCGCAGGAACGACCCGGGATCGTCGATGTGCTCGATGACCTCACCGGCGATCACGACCTGGGCGGGGGCCAGCGCGAGGGCTTCCAGTGCGTCACGATCACGGCAGTCGGCGGCGTATGCCTCGTAGCCCGCGGCCTCGGCCTCTTTCACGCCGGCTTCGTCGAGGTCGATGCCGACGAGGCTGGTGGCGTGCTCGTGGAGGTGGCCATGCAGCCACGAGCCCGCGGTCTGGTTCATCGCCTGGCAGCCGGTGTCGACGAAGCCGACATGGATCACGCGCCGACCGCTCGCCTTGCCACTCAGGTACGCGATGCGATCGACGACGGGCGCCTTCGGGAGCTTGTGCGTCATCGCGAGCTGTGTGAACTCGCCGGCAGGGGCGGGCATCGGCTCAGCGTACCCAACCACTCACCCCCGACCGGAACCCGTCGCCTCGCCGGCGCTCGGCGAGAACACGGGGCCGGCGTCCGCGGCGGACAGACGCTCGCCAAGTGGCGGGCCCGCTCGGTTTCCGTCACCGAGCAGCCGTTCGAGCTTGCCGAACAACCGCTTCCGGCCCGCCCACAGCAACGGTGAGAGCCGCCCGGCGTCGGGCACGGCCCACTTCGGCTCGTCGGGATCGAAGTCGTACGGGTGGGTGTAGGTCCACGGCACGCTTACGTCAGACCGGGACAGCCGTTGCGCACCCGCGACCACCGGCCGCGGCAGCACGCGCAGGTAGGTGCCTCCGAGGTACGGCACGCGGAACCGGCCGACGCCCGCCACGGGCACGGGCAGCTCGACCAACCCGTTGGGCCACCGGAAGGGTCGGCTCGGCGCACCCGGCCAGCCGAACAGCGGGTTGTGCCCCGCGAGCACGCTCGACGAGTAGGTGAAGCCGACGTCGCCCAGCACCTCGATGGCCCAGGCGGTTGACGGCACGAGCGAGAACGTCGGCGCCCGGTAACCGGCGACCGGCGCGCTCGACAGGTCTTCGAGCATCGCCTTCGCACGGGTCGTCTCGTCGCGGAACACCGCGGGCGACAACTCGGTCAGGGGTACATGGCGCCAGCAGTGCAGGGCGATCTCGTGACCACGATCGGCGATGTCACGGACGAGGTCGGGCTGCGCTTCGGCGACCTCACCGACGACGAACACCGTTCCCCTGATCGAGCGTTCGTCGAGCCAGTCGAGCACACGCCGCATCACGGTCGGGTAGCGCAGCTCGGCCGAGCCGTCGGGCCGATGATCCTCGAGGTCGAGCGTGAACGTGATCGCTCGCCCATCTGCTTGCGCTCGTTCGCCGCCGGCGCGAGGGGGCACACCCATGTCAGTAGGCGTCCATGTCGAGGAACTCGAAGGTGTCGAGGATGAACTCGTCTTGACGGATGCGGTCGGTGAGGCTGCAGAACTCGAGGTTCAGGGGCGCCGGCTTCAAGCGCTCGGGTGCGGGCACGCCCTTGATGCTCACGAACTTGTTGAAGCCGGCGTACACCGCGGCCGGCGCGCGGTGGAACCGGCACGCTTCGCTCACCGCGGCGTGGCCCGAGACCGGACCGGCGGCCGCGCCGCGCACCAGCAGCTTGACGATGACCGCCACCGGCACGCCCCGGAACGCCGACGCCGTGCTCACCGCGAAGAGCTCGTCGCTCGCGTGCACCGCGAACCGCGCGCCGTTGGGCGATGCCAGCCGCCAGCGAAGGTATTCGGGCGTCCACGAGTGCGTCCAGTGCTCGACAGGCCCGTCATCGAGCCCAACAGAAAGCTCTTTGAACGTCGGCGAGTCAACGAAGTTGTCCTGCACCGGCCAGCTCTGCCAGCCCTTCGGGCGGACCGGCGAAGGCAGGACGATCTGCACGGGCATCTGGCCGACCATGCGCCAACCCATGATCTCGACGCCCCGGTGCGACCGAGCGTTGGTGACGCCGATGCCGGCCACCACCCCGGCATCTCGAGCCCGCGACCACACGCGCAGTTGCAGCATCCCGAAGTAGCCCTTGCGCTGCGCTCCGCTGCGGCTGACTGCGTTGAGCGAGAAGATGAACGGCTCGGGGCCGTCCGGGCTGCGGTAGACCTGCGGGATCAACGCGTAGTGGGCGACGCGCACACCATCCTCGTCGACCGACTCCTGAAAGCCCGGGCCGAGGGGGTTCTCGTCGTAGAGCCAGTGGAGGTAGGACTCGTCGACGAAGCGTTCGTCAGGCAGCTCCGCGTTCAACAGCTCGGTGTTGCGGACGTTCTCCTGCCGCTGCGCGTCGGTCACGCCGTGCTCCTCGCGGCCGCCTCAGGCGCTGCGCTGGTCGCCAACGCCTGCTGGACTGTTGGCCGCGATCGCCGATCGCGGTCGAGGTCGAGGTACAGATCGCTCGCGTCCGGGGCCGGCCACCAGCGCGACACGACGGCATCGGCGGCCACCGCGGCGAGGATCACGACCATGACGTCGACCGGTGTTCGGTAGCGCGTGATGCCGAACGTGATCGCCGCCGTCACCGTGATCACGATCGGCATCGCGACCAGCGGGCTCACGGGAACGCGCCGGCGCACGAGCAGCACGAGCCCGGCGACGGCCAAGGGCAGGAGGACGAAGTACTCCAGGAAGCCGAGCCGAGAGGGCGTCCTGCCGCGCCCCTCGACCGCCCAGTTGACCCGCACGTTCTGCCCCAGCGGCTCGGCCTCGTTTCCGATCTCGGGGTTGTAGAGGTCGAACATCCGCAGCACGCGCGTCGCCATCACCCGGGGCTGGCTCGCGGCGTGCTCTCTGATGTACCTCATCGCCGCGTCCTGCGACACCTTGTCGCGCTGGGACTCGTCGAACGAGTTGGGATCGGGCCACTGGGCTTGGCCAGCGGCGACGTACTCGTCGAAGCAGTTGGCGTAGTAGCCGATGTAGTCGCCGTAGTACGTCGTGTCGCAGTTCGCCGCCGACAGCACGGCCCCCGTCTGGGCGGTCATCAGGACCGGATTCGCGAACCGCGTCATGTTGTACGCGAACCACGGGAGCATCAAGGCCAGGCCCACGCCCCATGCCGTGAACAGCACGGCCAAGCGGCGCGTCGCCATCGCGATCAGCACCACACCTGCCACGCCCACCAGCGCCGAGGCCAAGCGTTGCGATGTCGCGCTCGTGAGCCCGACCCTGGAAAGTCCGGCGAGGAAGAGCGCGTACAGGGGCGGGTCACCGGCGCTCGGCGCGTACTTGGTGCCGCCGCTGCCGAACCACGCGGCACCGTCGACGAAACCATTGCCCTGCGCCAGGAGGCGGCCCTGCAGGTAGCTGTACGCGGAGTCGCCGTTGATGCCGAAGCAGCCGGGCGCGCCCTGGTTGAAGTCGAAGCCGCGAATGTTCCCTTGACCCCGGGCTTCGGCGACGGCACCGATGTCCTCGATGCACGTCGGCCGGATGATCACGACGTTCGCCCACCGGATGCCACCAGCCAGCACGGCGATGAGCAGGAGACCGGCGAGGTACCACCCCGGCTGGGTGCGCCAGCGGCTCGCGAAGGGGCGAACAGGCGCGCCCGGCTCCGGGACCTCCTCCACCGATCCCGATCCCGAGTGCTCCACGCCGGTCGCCGTCACGACACCGCGCCTCTCGCGCGACCGGGAACGCTGATCTGCTCGTCAGTGGTCAAGGGAGCAGGGCTTCCGCGGGCATCAGCTCCACGACGGTTCGCCATCCACCGAATGATGGCATCGATGCCGACGGCCGCGAGCACGGTGATCGCGACGTCCGCGCCGACGCGGTAGCGAGTGATGCCGAAGCTGACCGCGGCGGTGAGGGTGACGCTGATGGCGATGGCGACGAACGGGATGACGGTCGTGTTGCGCCGCCAAAGGCTGACCAGCCCGATGATCGCCAGCGGCAGCATGGCGTAGTACTGCACCATGCCGGCTCTGGTGGGGAGCTCGCCGCGCCGCTCGAAGAACACGTTGAAGTCATAGCTCTGGCCGGGACGCCAGAAGTCCCAGATGCGGCCCACCCGCGCCAGCAGGACCTTGGGAATCTGCGATGCGTTCGCTCGCATGTAGTCGAGGCCGATCTGGCGCTTCTGGGCTTCGACCACCGTCTCGTCGCCTTTGGGCCACGGGATGGCGTCGGTGGGGTGGCGGCTGCTGTCGCTGCGATCGCAGTCCGGTGTCCAGTAGCCCAGCGCCGTGTTCTCGTCGGTGCCCTCCAACGGCTTGCCGTCGGGGCCGTTGGGTCGGGCCAGCCCGAAGGTCTGGTCGCAGTTGCTGATCTCGAGCACGAACCCCGCGCCGCTCGACATGACCGCAGGACGCTCGAAGGTGACAAGGTTCCGCATCACCCACGGAGCGAGCACGACGATGCCGACGATCACGACGACGCCCAGTTCCCGGAGCCGCGCACCCATCCCCGAATCGGCGCGCTTCCAGAAGTCAGCGACCGAGGGATCGGCGGCTTCCTCGGCAGTCAGCGCTTGGCGGACTCGTGCTGGTACCTCGCGTGCCTCTCCGCGGCCGCGCAGCAGAACGAGTGGCACCGCAAGCAAGAGGAACAGCACGAGTGCCTCGGCCCGGGCCAGCGACGCGAGCCCGATCGCCAGCCCCAAGAACGCGGCGTTCGCGTTGGTGCGCGCGGCCCGGAAGCGATACGACGCCAGCAGCACCAGAGCGACGGTGAACGAGTAGACCGCCTCGGACTGAAGCTGCACGTCGTTGACCCAGAGGTTCGGGTACAGGGCCGCGAGCAGGGCCGCGACGATTCCGACCCGGTTGCCGGCCACCCGCCGGCCGGCCAGGCCGACGACCAAGACCGTGAGGGCACCGAACCCGGCCGTGGCGAGCCGCATCGCGTTGGGGCTCGATCCCCCGAAGAACGAGACGACGCCCAGGTAGCTCGAGTACAGCGGTGGATGGATCGCGGTGGGCACGCGCTCGCCGAAGTTGTTGCGGTAGACGAAGCCGAGCCACCCGGCCAGGTCCTGCCCCGACCGCCAGTAGTAGCTCTGGTCGCCCTCCGGGTTGAGATCGCGCGACCACAGGGCGACGGCGACCACGCGAAGCACGAAGGCACCGACCACGACCGCCGCAAGCTGAGCCCGGAAATCTCGCCACCAGTGATCGGCCGGGGTGATCGTGGGATCCCGGCGAGGGTCACTTGCCATCGTGGCCCGAGACTAGTTGGCCGGGTGGCTGCGCCCATCATGGCCGGGCGCCACGGGACGATCGCTGAAGCACCGTAGGCTCGTCGGCCGTGTCACGTGGACGGCGAGCAGCGAGCACTCGATCTGGCGCGCCGCGCAGGCGCTTGCGAAGAGCGATCGACAAGTTGTTGGCTATGCGGCAAGCGCCGGCCGGCGGCGCGACCGCCAGGGAGCCCGCCGGCGATGGGGAGCGCTCGGAGCGTCAGCGGAGAGTGCGTGGGGGCGCAGCCCCCCAGGCAGCTAGGCGCTTGCGCCGCGGCCTGGTCGCCACCGGCGCGATCGCGATCGTCGTGCTCGTGCTGGCCGAGCTCGCGGCGCGGGCACTCTCGCCGTTCCTGCCCGAGCCGAAGCTGTGGGCCGACGACGCGACGACCGTGAAGGTGGCCCAGCTCGAGGCGCGCGCCGGCACGTGTACCGACCTGATCGTCGCCGGCAACTCGATGGGGCGCGATGCCTTCGTCCCGGCCGTCTTCTCCGCGGCCGACCCCGCCCGCCGAACCGCATGGAACGCCTCGCTCGATGCTGCCTCGCCCCCTTTGCTGCGGCGGTGGCTGACCGAGGTCGTCGTTCCGCGCGCCCGCCCCGCGACCGTCGTGCTGACGCTGGCCAGCCTCGACGTGAACGCCAACTCGAAGGCCGCTCGCTCGGTGCGCGACTCCTACGACAGTGCTCCCCTCTCGCGGCCCGGCCTCTGGGGCAAGGTCGAGGCGACGGTCGTCGGCAGCTCGGCCCTGCTGCAGCGCCGAACCGAGCTTCGCCAACCCTCGCTGCTGTGGGACGCGCTCGGGCGTGCCCGGTCGGGCCAGCGCCCGGCCACGCTCGACGCGAGCGGCCTGCCCGGCGTGCTGGGCGCGGACGGTGAGGGCTTGTCCCGCCGCCCGCTCCGCTACACGGGCAGCCCGGCGAGCAAGGCCTTTCTCACCGGCCAGCTCCTCAACGACTACCAGCTCGACGCGGGCTTGCTCACCGCCGAGGCCGACTTGGTGCGGGCCTTGCAGGGCGCGGGGGTCTCCGTCGTTCTCCTCGTCCTGCCGGTCACCGACGACTACGCCGCGCTCCACCCCGGTGGCAAAGAGCAGTTCGACGCCTTCCTCGCACTAGCGAGAAGCACCGCCACCGCGACCGGCGTGCCCTTCATCGACCTCGCGCGAGGCACCGCGGCCGACCGGTTCGCGGACACCAACCACTTGAACGCAGCCGGCGCCGACGCGTTCTCCCGCGACCTTCCGGGGTTGCTGGCGGCCAGTGGCGTGGAGCCTCGCCGCTGCGGTTGATGCCTTGCCGTGACTGGGCCACCGCTACAGTGCGCCGCCGATGCTGAGCCGCTCTGTCAAGCTCGCAGTGGCCCTCATGGCCGTGCTCGCCTTCCTGGCAGGATGCACGTCGTCGACCTCGTCATCACCGTCGCCGAGCGGCCCGTCAGGGTCGGCAGCACCGCCGTCGTTGTCGACCATCGGCACCATCGCGGACCTGCAGAGCAAGCTCGTGGCAGGCGGCATCCCGTGCACGCTCGAGTACGAGGGGCTCAAGCAGGATGACAAGACGCTGAGCATCTGTGTCATCGACGGTGAGCAAGCGACGTTGTCGATATGGGACAAGCCCGAGCTGCTCCAGAAGTTCCTCCAGGCCGACGTCGGCGCGAAAGGCGCGACCGCGGTCGGAGCGAACTGGACGGTCGATGTCGACACGCCGCAGACCGCGCAGAAGATCGCGACCGCTCTGAACGGCACGGTGAAGTCGGCGACACCGCCGTCCAGCGCCCCGTAGGCCTTGCCGCCGCGACGGCGGGGGCGCAGCGCGCGGGGCGGTCACGTCGCTGGTGGGCAACTCGCCTTCGGGTACACGCGGGCATCTGTGCGCCAATCGAGTGACTGCCAGCCGTAGGCCAGCGGGATCTGCCACTCGTCGGTGAGGAGCTGCAGGAGCGGCTGGGCCACGAGGGCGGCGCCGTCGGGGCACAGGTGCAGCCCGTCGACCTGCCGGGTGCGGATGGGCTGGGCGTCTTCGCCCGGGATGATGGCGTTGAACCCGGGGAACGGGCCCTGCAATGCGGCCGCCGCGTCCAGATAGGTGACGTTCGGGAAGCGCTTCGGAAGATCTTGGAAGACCTGGTTGAGCGTGTAGAAGAGGAGGTTCGCTTCCGGGCTGGCCACGACCGGGCTGCCGATCCAGACCACCTTGGCGCCCCGGGCGGAGATGAAGTTGATCCACGGGTCGAGGACCTCGGTCTCATAGCTCTCGCGCCACCTGGGATCGCCGATGCCCAGCTTCTGGCCGGCAGTCGTCTCGACCTGGCGTGATTCCCACGTGCCGACAAACATCACGATGACCTCGGGGTTGAACTCCTCGAGGTTCTGCTCCCAGGTGAACCGGATCGACGGGTCGCGCAGGATGCTCGGCGTCAGCACGAACTGCACCTGTGCCGTACCTTCCTGCTCGAGCGCGGCCTTGACCGGCGGGGCCAGGCCGGCCATGACCGAATCTCCGGCCATCACGACCCGCAACGGGTCGTCTCTGGTCGGGCGGCGCCCACCGGGCGGGAGGGGCGGCTCGGTCGTGGTCGTCGTCGGAGGTTCGGTCGTCGTCGGGGGTTCGGTGGTGGTCGGTGCTTGCGTCGTGGGGGTGGTCGGCGGCGGGAACGTGGTGGTCACGACCTCCTTGGCGGTCGCGGCGAGCTCGTCGCGTTGCCAGGGCACCCCTGACACCTTCCCGTAGCCAAAGCCGAGCACGAAGGTCAGCAGGAAGCTCGCAACGAGCACTCGGGCGACGAACACGGGGCAGACAATCGCTGACCCGCCTCGCCCCCCGCAAGCCAGGGGCTGTCATCGTCGTCCTGAGCGGCCAGACCCGTGTCGCCAGAGCGAGGCAACTTCCCCGAGAAGATCCACGCTCGACGGCGAGGCCGTGTACAACGGGTTGCCGTGAAACTGGGGCAGCGACAGTCGGTGCGAAGGCGCGTCCCTCCGGCGATCGCGCTGGCCGCTGTCGTGGGAGCGGTCGCGTTGGTGGCGGCCGCGTGCGGCGGGGCGACGGCCGACGGCGCCGGCGCTCCCACCGCGACGAACGTGCGCCCGCCAGAAGTGGTCCCGCCACCGACCGCGCCCGGCAAACCCGGCGACGTCATCTCGGCCATCGAGGCCCCGCCACCGACCAACGGACGGGCCTGGATCGTCGACCACCACTCGACCGCCCTCGATGGCACCGACATCGCCGAACGGTCGATGCTCGCCATCCCGATGACCGAGCCCCCGCCGGGCGGCTTCCCGCTCATCGTCTGGGGTCACGCGAGCAAGGGTGTCGCCGACGTCTGCGCCCCCTCGCGCGACGGCCCATCGGCATTGCCGCTCATCGACAACCTCATCGCGGCCGGCTATGCCGTGGTCGCTCCCGACTACGAAGGGCTCTGAGCGCAAGGGACGCACCCCTACATGGTCGGCCCGAGCGAAGGTCGTTCGATGCTCGATGCCGCTCGTGCCGCGACGCGGGTGAGGGGATCGGGGCTGAGCGCAACATCGCCCGTCATCCTCTGGGGCTTCTCGCAAGGGGGCCACGCCGCCGCGTTCGCCGCCGAGATCGCCCCCACCTACGCCCCCGACGTGAACCTCAAGGGCGTGGCCATGGCGGCGCCGGTGGCAGATGTCTCGAACTTCGTGAAGCGGGCCGAAGCCTGGCCCGAGCAGTTCGGCCTCCTGGTCACGATCGCGTACGCGTTCGCCAAGACCTACCCCGAGCTGCGACTCGAGGACGTGCTCACACCGGAAGCGCTGGCCGACGTCGGCGCCATCGAGAACCAGTGCGTCCAGGAGATCACCGCGCTCTACAACCGGCCCATCGGCGACATGTTGATCAAGACACCTCGTGACGTGCCTGCGTTCGCCAAGCGGTTCAACGAGAGCCTGGCGGGTCAAGTGAACGTTGACCTCCCCATCCTCGTGCTGCAAGGCAACATCGACCAGATCGTCGATCCGACCGCTACCGACGCGCTCGTTCGGCGGTACTGCGACCTGGGCGTCCCGGTCTCCTACCTCGTGCGAACGGGCGAGAACCACAACATCCTCACCGATGACGTGTTGTTGCCATGGATGCGTGGTCGCATCGCAGGCGATCAGGCCCCGAACAACTGCAGCGAGAACCCATCGTCGCAGAAGGGCGCTTCGGCGGGACCCTGACGGTGGACGATCATCAGCCGTGCGCCCTCGGGCCCCTGCGCGGCGGGATCGCCACGCTCGCGGACTTCTGGACTACGATCGGACCGCCGCTGACGGGGAGAGCAGAGAGACCGGGCATCAAGTGAGCGAAGGACGGATTCGCACATCACCGACACGCTGAACGATCGGGAGAACGGCGGTCTGGCGGAGCTGGCGGCCCGGGCTGGCATCCGGCGGATCCACGTCATCGCGTGGCGCGAGCTGGCCGACGCCGAGGCCGGCGGCTCGGAGATCTATGTCGCACGCGTCGCCGAGCTCTGGGCCGCAGCCGGGCTGGACGTCACCGTTCGCACGTCGTTCGCGCAGGGACATCCGACCGAAGCCCGGCGCGATGGCTATCGCGTCGTCCGCAAGGGGGGCCGCTACGCGGTGTTCCCGACGACGGTCCTCGCTGGCCTGCGCAACGCCTACGGCCCCCGTGACGCGCTGCTCGAGGTCTGGAACGGCGTGCCGTACGCCAGCCCCATGTGGGCAGGCTGCGCCAACTCCGTACTCGTCCATCACGTGCACCGCGACATGTGGAAGCTCGTGCTCGAGGAACGTCTCGCCAAGCTCGGGCGCTTCATCGAAGCCCACGTCGCCCCGCCCCTCTACCGCAAGGCACCGTTCATCACGCCGTCAGCGTCGTCGCGGCAGGAGGTCATCGAGTACTACGGCGTGAAAGCGGAGAACGTCGCGATCGCCCCGCCCGGCGTCGACAGCACCTTCCAACCCGGGGGTGAGAAGGCCGAGCTCCCCCTCATCGTCGGCGCCGGTCGGCTGATGCCACCGAAGCGGTTCGACGAGCTCATCCGCGTCTGCCACCAGGTCCGCCGGACACACCCTGGTCTCGAACTGGTGATCATCGGTGATGGGTACCAATACCCCCATCTGCGCGATCTCGTCTCCTCGCTCGACGCCCACTCCTGGGTCCGGCTCGCGGGATATGTCTCCGAGGCCGAGAAGCTGTCGCTGTTCCAGCGGTCATGGGCCGTGGCCAGCGCGTCGATCGCCGAAGGTTGGGGCATGACGCTGACCGAGGCAGCCGCGTGTGGTACACCCGCGGTCGCAACCCGCATCACGGGCCACCTCGATTCGGTGGCTCACGACGAGAGTGGCTTGCTCGCTTCGAGTTCTCGCGAAATGGTCGAACAGCTCACCGCAATCATCGCCGACACCGAACTGCGCGGTCGCCTCGCAGAGGGCGCCCGGAAGCACGCGGCCGAGCTCACATGGGAGACCTGCGCCTATCGCACACTGGCGTCTCTGGCCGACGATGCGCACCGCCGTCGTCAACGGGCCAGGGGCCGCCGGCCCCAGTGACGACGACAACCCGGCCTCCGCCCGGCGCGGCAGGACCGGGCGATAGCGCGGACCGAGAACCGCCCCCGCCGAAGCCTCGTCGGCGCGCCCGCATGTCGTCTGCCTGGGGCGAGCGGCTGACGATCATCGTGCCAGCCGTGCTCGCCTATGTTCCGCTGCTCCTGACCCAGCCCGGCAAGATCGGCGCCGACACCAAGACCTACCTCTATCTCGACCCCGCGAAGCTGCTGTCGGACGCGCCGTACGTCTGGGACAACCAGATCGGGCTCGGCACCGTCACCCACCAGAACATCGGTTACCTGTTCCCGATGGGGCCGTTCTACCTCTTGTTCGACCTGTTGCGCGTGCCCGACTGGATCGCGCAGCGGCTGTGGATGGGATCGCTGATCTTCGCCGCGGGCATGGGCGTGCGGTACCTGCTGCGAACCATCGACTTCGGTGGCATGGGACCGTCCCGCGATCACCATCTCGGCCGGTGGCACAGCGATCGCCGCGCCGCGACCACCGAACCCCGTGAGCACGCCGCCGCCCGCCAGGCCGGGCTCCTCGTCGCGACGCTCGGCTACATGTTGAGCCCCTACCTGCTCGACTACTCCGCCCGCATCTCGGTGATCCTCCTGCCATGGGTCGCCCTTCCCTGGCTCATCGCCCTCGTTGCTCGCTCGCTGCGATCGGGTGGCTGGTTCTACCCCGCGCTGTTCGCGCTCGTCGTGCTGGCGGTCGGCGGCATCAACGCCACCGCGCTGATCATGGTCGGCTTCGCGCCGCTGCTCTTCCTCGTCCACGCCGTCTGGGTCGACAAGGAAGCGTCTTGGCGGCAGGCCTTCGCGGTCATGGCGCGGATCACCGTGCTCGTCGGCGTCACCTCGCTCTGGTGGATCGCCGGGCTGTGGGCGGAAGGCAAGTACGGCCTGCCCGTCATCCGCTACACCGAGACCTACCGAGCGGTCGCGGGCGCGTCGAACGCGAACGAGGTGCTGCGCGGCCTCGGCTACTGGTTCTTCTACGGGAACGACAAGCTCGGCCCGTGGGTCGAGTCGAGTGTCGACTACACGAACCGGTTGCCGATCCTCGCGCTCTCCTACGTGCTGCCGATCACGGCGCTGCTCACCGCCGCGCTCGTCCGGTGGCGCTACCGGGCGTACTTCATGATCATCCTGGTGTTCGGCACGCTCATCGCAGTGGGTGGGCATCCATGGGAGACGCCTCCCTTCCTGGGCGGCTTCTTCAAGGAGTTCACCAAGACCAACGCGGGGCTCGCGTTGCGGAGCACGCCGCGCGCCGTACCCGTCGTCGTCCTGGCCACCTCCGTCTTCCTCGGCGCGGGCGTCACGGCGCTCTGCCGCCGCATCCCCGCGCGCACGGCTCCGATCGCACTCATCGCGTCAGCGTTGATCGTCGCCAACATCCCGACGCTGTGGAACGGGACGATGATCGCGAAGAACCTCGAGCGCCCCGAACAGATCCCGTCGTACTGGAGCAACGGCCTCGCGTTCATGGATGCGGGTGACCAGAGCACGCGCGTGTGGGAGGTCCCGGGCGCGGACTTCGCCAGCTACCGCTGGGGCAACACGGTCGACCCGATCACGCCCGGGCTCATCGCGCGGCCCTATGTCGCCCGCGAGCTCTTCCAGTGGGGTTCGCCCCAATCGGCCGCGATGCTGAACGCGTACGACCGCCGCTTGCAGGAAGGCATCGCGGAGCCCGAAGCGCTCGCGCCGATCGCCCGCACGTTCGCCGTCGGCGATGTCGTGCTGCGGGCCGATCTGCAGTACGAGCGGTACCGCACGGCCCGCCCGCGCGACACCTGGCCCCTGTTGCTCCAGAGCCCGGGCCTGCAGGCTCCGGTGGCCTTCACGCCTCCGACCAACAGCCAGGCGACCGAACCCCAACCGCTGCGCGACGAGCTCGAGCTCCAGCGCTTGCAGGAGGGCAAGGACGCGCCGTTGCTCTCCGACTTCGCGGTCACGGAGGTGCCGCCGATGGTTCGCGCCCAGTCAGCGGAGCGACCGATGCTGCTGGCCGGCGACGCCGACGGGTTGGTCGACGCCGCCACCGTCGGCCTCCTCCGCACGAACCAACCGGTCTTCCTGTCGGCGTCCTACGACAACAGCAAGAACGCCAAGGTGTCGACCGGAGACGATGCCAACTTCGACCGCATCTACGACAGCGGTGCCGACCTCGTCGTCACCGACACCAATCGCAAGCGAGCGGCCCGGTGGGGGGCGCTGCGGGAGAACAACGGCTACACCGAGCGCGCGGGCGAGACGCCGCCGCGGTACGACCCCGGCGACCAACGGCTGGAGGTGTTCCCGGCCGCGGGCGAGAGCTCGTTCACCGTGTCCGAGCAACGGGGCGGTGTCGTCACCGCGACCGCGTACGGCAACCCGATCACCTACACGCCTGACGATCGCCCGGCGAATGCCTTCGACGGCGATCCGGCAACGGCCTGGCGCGTCGGCGCCATCGACAATCCGGTCGGCGAACGGCTGTCGGCCGACCTCTCCCAGCCGGTGACCGCCGACCGCGTGACACTCACCCAGCCGCTCACGCTCGTCCGCAACCGGTGGATCACCAAGGTCCGACTGTCCTTCGACGACGGTGCGAGCGTGGTCGACGCCGACCTCGGTTTCGAGTCGCGCCGCTTGCCCGGCCAGACCATCTCGTTTCCGTCGCGCTCGTTCAAGAAGCTCGAGATCGAGATCACCGAGGACGATCTGGGTCCGAAGGCGCGCTATGACGGCGTCAGCGGCGTCGGCTTCTCCGAGGTGAAGATCCCGGGCGTGACGATCAGCGAGCTGATCCGGCCGCCAACCCAGCTCCTCGACCGCGCCGGGTCGTCGAGCATCGATCGCAACCTCGCGCTGCTGTTCACCCGGGTTCGCTCCAACCCCGCCGAGCCGGTCCGCACGGACGAGGAGGCTCGCATCCAGCGGGTGGTCAACCTTCCGACGGCTCGCTCGTTCTCGGTCAGCGGCGCGGCCCGGCTGTCCTCCTACGCGCCGGAGCCGCTCATCGACCGGTTGCTCGCTGTTCCCGATGCACGCCAAGGCGGCGTGACGTCGTCATCGTCCGCGTACCTGCCGGCCGCGATCAACCAGCGCGCCGCGATGGCCATCGACGGAGATCCGACCACGGCATGGACGGCGATCTACGACAAGCAAGCAGGCCAGTGGCTCGAGTACGTCGTACCCGCGCCGATCAGCTTCGACCGTCTCGATCTCGACCTCGTCGCCGATGGCGCGCACTCGGTGCCCACCAAGCTGCGCATCGATGCCGACGGCCAGGTCGCGACCACCGTCGACATCCCGGCCGTGCCCGACAAGGACCAGCGCGGCGCGACCACGCGTGTCTCGGTCCCGCTCGACAAGACCGTCACCGGCTCGCAGATCCGCATCGCCGTCGAAGGCGTGCGCCAGGTCAAGACCACGGACTGGTACACCAACAACGCCATCGACATGCCGGTTTCGATCGCCGAGGTCGGCATCCCCGGCTTGCGGTCCGGGCCAGCCGCGCCGGTCTTCGACACGGGCTGCCGCGATGATCTCCTGGCCATCGACGGCACGCCGGTGCCGCTCCGGGTCTTCGGCCTCGCCGCCAACGCGGTAGACCGCGAGCCCCTGCGAGCCGAGCCGTGCGGAGCAGAGCCGACGATCGACCTCAGCGCCGGCGATCATGTGTTCACAACGGCGAGCGGCGGGGTCGCGGGCATCGACATCGACCGCCTCGTGTTCGGCTCCGCCGCGGGCGGTGGCCCGCGGACGATCGAGCCCTCTCCCGACGGCACCGATCCGTCCATCCCGAACCCACCGAAGGTGGAGGTGAACGCCAGCGGCCGTGTGTCGTATGACGCCACGGTGGCCGAACCGTCGAGTCCGTTCTGGCTCGTCGTCGGGCAGTCCTGGAGTCCCGGTTGGCAGGCGACCGCGAACGGCGTGTCGCTCGGGCCACCCCAGGTCGTCAACGGCTACGCCAACGGCTGGTACGTCGACCCGGCGAAGCTCGACCTCAACGGCGCATCGCTGCAGATCCGGGTCGAGTGGGCACCGCAGCGGATCATCTGGATCGCCATCGGCATCTCGGCCGTCGGGTTGCTCGTCTGCCTCGGGCTGCTGTTCTTCAGCCGACGGCGGGCACGCCACGATCCCGCTCGTGTCGAGGAGAGCGAGCGGCCCTTCGATCCGAGCTTCGACCCGGCCGACGACCCGGCCGCTCCCGCGCCGGTCGGTGGCTTCGGGGGTGGGCGCCGTCGCCTCCTCCGACTGGTTCGCCGGCTGGTGCTACCCGGCCGAGGAGGGCGACTGCCGCTCCCGTGGACCTGGGTTGCGCTCGCCGCCGCCCCGGTCGTGCTCTTCGCCCTCGTCAACCTGCCGATCGTCTGGTGGCAGCTCGCAACGATCGTGCCCTTCGCCGCACTCGTCGTCTGGGCCTACCGCCGTCCCGACGCACGCGGCGTGCTGGGCCTGGCCGCAGCCACCTGCTTGGCGGCGGCCGCGGCCTTCTATCTGGTCCAGCAGTTCCGCCACCGGTTCCCGCCCGATTTCGTCTGGCCGCAGCTCTTCGATCGGGTCCACGTGCTCGGCCTGCTGGCCGTCTTCCTCATCGGGGCGGAGGCGGTGCGTGAACTCGTGTTCCGGGCGTGGCACGCCGATACTTCGGACGGGCATCACCCCTGACCTACGATCGTGTCCGACCGCCCGACCGCCCGACCGCCCGACCGGCCCGATGGCCCAACAGGAGATGCTGAGGCAGATGGCTGACGACGAGTTCCCCATCGACGAAGGCAGCGGGCCCCCCTGCCTCTGTGTGGTGATCCCCGCCTACAACGAGATCTCCACCATCGAGACGGTCGTCGATGCGGTGCTCGACGTCCCGTTCACCCAGGAGGTGATCATCGTCGACGACGGGTCGACCGATGGCACCCGCGAGCTGCTGGAGAAGCTCGACGACCCGAAGATCCGGGTGTTCTTCCAGCCGCACAACCAAGGCAAGGGGGCGGCGCTGCGCCGGGGCTTCGCCGAGGCCCGCTCACCCTACGTCGTCGTGCAAGACGCAGACCTCGAGTACGACCCCGACGAGTTCGGCACGCTCGTCGGTCCGCTCCTCGAAGGCAAAGCCGATGTCGTGTACGGCTCGCGGTTCCTTTCGGGTCGCCCCCACCGCGTGCTCTACTTCTGGCACTCGATCGGCAACCGGCTGCTGACGCTGGCGTCGAACATGTTCACCGACCTCAACCTCTCCGACATGGAGACCTGTTACAAGATGTTCCGCCGCGAGGTGCTCCAGAGCTTCACCCTCGAGGAAGACCGCTTCGGCATCGAACCCGAGCTGACCGCCAAGATCGCCGCCGGGCGCTGGCGGGTCTTCGAGGTCGGCATCTCCTACCACGGCCGCACGTACGACGAAGGCAAGAAGATCGGGTGGAAGGACGGCATCCGCGCCTTCTACTGCATCGTCCGCTACTCCCCTCTCGGCCAGAAGCTCCGCAGGTCCCGGGCCAAGAAGGCGGCTTGACACTCACCACACCACGCACCGAGCCAGACTCGCTCTTCGATTTCGAGCAGAGCGGGTTTGGGGCGCGCCGCGTCCCGAAACGGCCGGCGGCCGTGCGCGACCGGCGCGGCATCCCCCACCAACCTGCGCTCGACGGCATACGCGGGGCCGCGGTGCTGGCGGTCGTGCTCTACCACGGCGAGTTCGCCCTCGCCGGCCAGCCGCTGGCGCTCGGCGGCTACCTCGGTGTCGACGCGTTCTTCGTCCTCTCCGGCTACTTGATCACGAGCCTGCTCCTCTCGGAGTGGCGCTCGCGCGGAACGATCAAGCTCGGCGAGTTCTGGTCGCGGCGGGCCCGCCGGCTGCTGCCCGCCCTGTTCGTCACGCTCGGGCTCGTCGCGCTCTACGCGGTGCTGTTCGCCAAACCCGACAACCTCGAGCAGATCCGGTGGGACGGCATCGCCTCGCTCTTCTACGTCACGAACTGGCGCTTCGTCGCCACCGGCCAGAGCTACTTCCAGCAGTTCCTGTTCCGATCGCCGCTCCAGCACACCTGGTCGCTCGCCATCGAAGAGCAGTGGTACCTCATCTGGCCGCTCGTCGTGCTCGGTGTGCTGCGCTGGCGGCGCTCGATCCGGGCGGTGTTCTGGGCGTCGATCCTCCTCGGCGTCGCCTCGGTGCTCTGGATGGCATGGCTCTTCGCGCAGCAAGGCCCCGGAGGCGATCCTTCCCGGGTGTACTTCGGCACCGACACGCGGGCACAGTCGCTGTTGATCGGCGCCGCGCTCGGCGCGGCCGTCGCCGGTGGCCTGCGCACCACGACGGTTCGAAGCCAAGCACTCTTGGGGTGGCTCGGCCTCGGTGCTGGCGGGGTGCTGCTGTACTACTGGGTCACCACACCCGACACGGCGGTGTGGATCTACTCCGGTGGTTTCCTCTTCCTGTCGCTCGCCGTCGCGTTCTTGATCTTCGCGGCAACCCAACCCGGAGCCGGGCGCTCCAACCCGATCCGCTCGGCGCTGTCGTTCACGCCGTTGCGTTGGCTGGGGCTGATCTCCTACGGGGTCTACCTCTACCACTGGCCGATCATGATGATCCTGAACGGCGAGCGCACCGGGCTGACGGGGCTGCGGCTGCTGGCCCTGCGCATCATCGTCACGCTCGTGGTCGCCACGGTGTCCTACCTCTACCTCGAGAAACCGATCCGGTACGGCGCGCTGGCGCGCATCCGGTTCTCGCCGGCGCTGTTGCCGGTCACCGCCATCATCACCCTCGTCGTGATGGTGGTCGTGACGGCGAACGCCCGCTCGACCCTGGCCTTCCAAGCCGAACGAGACGTCACCAACCGGGCTGCCCCATCGGTCCGGGCCGGCGACGGCGCGGCAGGCTCGCCCTCACGCGTCCTGCTCATCGGCGACAGCGTCAGCTACAACCTCGGGCTCGGCTTCGAGGGTGAGCTCAACGAGAAGAGCGACGTGGTGCTGTGGAACAAGGCCATCTTGTGGTGCGAGCTGATCGAGGCGCCGCGGCGCGAGAAGGGGAAGGAGTCGCCGGCGAGCGACGCCTGCCGAGACTGGAAGGGCGTGTGGGGCGCCGCCATCGACCAGTACCGGCCCGACCTCGTCGTGCTCGACGTCGGCGCGTGGGAGATCTTCGATCGCAAGGTCGACGGCCAGTGGATCGTGTTCGGTACCGAAGAGTTCGACCGGATGCTCACCGCGAAGCTGCAGGAGGTCGTCGACCTGGCCGCATCGCGCGGGACGGCGATCGCGCTGCTCACCTCGCCCTACTTCGAGCGCAACGACGATGTCAGCTCGGCCGAGTGGACCCAGAACGATCGCAGCCGCGTCGATCGGTTCAACGAGCTCGAGCGGAAGGTGGCGGCCGATCCGCGCAACCAGGGCAAGGCAACGGTGATCGAGCTCGGCAAGTGGCTCTGCCCCGACGAGGGACCGTGCCGCGAGAAGATCGACGATGTCGCGATCCGTGACGACGGCCTCCACTATGGCAAGGACGGGGCGTTCGTGGTCGCCAAGTGGCTGGTGCCGCAGTTCCGGGAGATCGCGTTGCAGTACCCGCGGCGCAACTGAGCGCGAACTCCCGATTCTCACAGCCTCGGAACGCGCGACCTACTCGTCCGCGCGCCACGCTCGGGACTGCTTGGTCTCCGAGCGGCGCTTCTTGCTCTCCAGCCGGCGCTCGTCGACCCTACGGGGAACCCGGGTCTTGCGACGCTGCGGTTCTTCGCGCAGGCCCGCCCGCAGCCGCTGGACGAGACGCTCGAGGGCGATGCTTCGGTTGCGAAGCTGTGACCGCTCCTGGTCGCTTGCGGCGCGGGCCTCCGGGCCGATCCGCTCGATGAGCAGCGCCCGCTGGGGCTCGGTCAGCGACGGTGACCGCTCGATGTCGAAGCGAACCTCGGCGCGCGTGTGGGCGCGGTTGGCATGCTGGCCCCCCGGCCCGCCGCTCGGGACGAACCGCCAGCGCAACTCGTCCGCCGCGATCTGGCACCCGGGCGCGACGGTGATCAGCGAGGCCGGTTCCGGCGGTGAGGTGTCCTCAGCAGGCGGGTCGGGCACCCGGTCACGGTAGCGGCGATAACCTGCGCGCCGATGAGCGATCCCCCTGTCGTCCTCGTCCATGGCTTCGCCACGTCCGCGGCCCGCACGTGGCGCGACAACGGCTGGATCGATCTCCTGGAGGACGCGGGGCGCGAGGTGTTCGCGCCCGATCTCCTCGGCCACGGCACCGCCGGCAAGCCGCACGACCCGGCGGCCTACGACGACGCCGAGCAGCTCCTGTACGACGCGCTGCCCGATGGTCCGCTCGACGCCGTCGGCTTCTCGCTCGGCGCCAAGACCCTGCTGATCCTGGCCAGCGAGCACCCCGAGCGCTTCGGCCGGCTCGTCGTCGCCGGCGTGGGGGCCAACCTGTTCCGCGACGACAACACCGAGTTGATCGCGAGCGCGCTCGAAGGTTCCGCCCCGCCCGACGATCCCGTGGCGCGCTACTTCCTCCAACTGTCCGCCGCGCCGGGCAGCGACCCGGTCGCGCTGGCCGCCCACCTTCGCCGGCCCGGCGGTCCCAAGCTCACCGACGAGGGCCTGGCCCGCATCGAGGCACCGGTGCTCGTGGTGCTCGGCGATCGCGACTTCGCCGGCCCCGCCGACCCGCTCCTCGACCGCCTCCCCAACGCCAAGTTGGTCACCCTCCGCGGCGTCGACCACTTCGCGACGCCCAAACACTTCGGCTTCATCGACGCCGCCCTCGACTTTCTCGAGGCGAGCGGGTGAGCCCGCATGAGACCGAGGCGTCACCGTGACTGCAGAACACTTCATCTTGGGTGTCGATCTCGATGGGGTCTGTGGCGATCACACGGCGGCCTTCCGCGAGATCGTCGCCAAAGAGCGCGACGTCGAGCCCTCGACGCTCGGCGAGCAGACGAGTTGGAGCTACGCCGAATGGGGGCTCGACGATGGCGAGTTCCTCCGGGTCCACCGCAAGGCCGTGCTCGAGTACCGCATGTTCCGCACCATGCCGGCGCTCGAAGGGGCGGCCGAGGCGCTGTGGCGGCTCTCCGACGCGGGCGTGTGGATCAGGCTGATCACTCACCGGCTCTATGCCAACTGGGGCCACGCGGTCGCAGTCGGCGACACGGTCGCCTGGCTCGACGAGCACGGCATCCCCTACCGCGACCTGTGCTTCCTCGGCCAGAAACCTCAGGTCGAGGCCGACGCCTACGTCGACGACGCTCCCCACAACATCGAGGCGCTCCGGGCCACAGGTACGACGGTGATCGTCTTCGACCAGCCCTACAACCGCGAGCTGGCCGGTCTCCGAGCCCGGAGCTGGGCTGAGGTCGAGCAGCACGTGGTCACCCTTCTGACCCAGCGCGGCCTGCCGGTGCAGGCGCAGTTCCCTGGGCTCGAGCACCCCGAAGAACGGCTCCGGGGTCGCGTCGACGGCACCTGAGCTTTCGCTGACCCGATCTGGAACCTCAACAGCGCTGGTCGCGCGACCGATGGTTCCATCGAATAGGTTTGTTTGTCGCGCCCGGCGGGAACGGCAAATGCAAGGTGCCCAGATCGATCCGAACAGGTCGAGGGAGATGGTCGACCGCGAACAAGAACAAGCCCGCCGCTTTGCGGACTCGATCGGAGCGAACGGGCGCGCGGGTGCCGACCTCGCCTGGATCGTGGCGATCAGCGCTGTCGTCGCGGCCTTCGCCTTCCTCACCGGCTCGGTCGAGAAGCTGCTGCGGTGGGCCGACGGGCTGTCCTCGACGAACCTCAACGGGCTGCTCGCCTTGCTCGTGCTCGTGCCGGCCGGCGCGAGCATCTATGCCATACGGCGCTATCGCGACGCCGCCAAGGCCCAGGGCATCCTCCGCGATCTCTCCTACCACGATCCGCTGACCCACCTCCCGAACCGGCGGTTCCTCGGCGAGGGCTTCGACGAGATGCTTCGCGACGCCCGCCGCTACAACGGCCGGGTTGCCGTGCTCTTCGTCGATCTCGACGGGTTCAAGAAGATCAACGACACCTACGGCCACGAGACGGGAGATCGGGTCATGGCCGCGGTCGCCGACCGGTTGCGAGGGGCCCTCGGCCAGAACGATCGGGTCGTGCGCTATGGCGGCGACGAGTTCGTCGCGTTGTGTCCCGACGTCACCAACGCGGCGTCGGCGGAGAAGATCGCTCGGCGCATCATCAAGGCGATCGAAGAGCCGTTCGATGTCGCCGAAGACAAGCTGAAGCTCTCGGCCAGCGTTGGCGTGGCCCTCACCGAGGAGCGGTGCACCCGGCCCGAGGAGGTCCTGCGCGACGCGGACGCCGCGATGTACCAGGCGAAGGCGAAGGGCGCGGGAACGTACGCGCTGTTCGATCGCTCGATGCGCGACCAGATCACGCCGTCCACCGCAGAGCGCCGGCTCCGCCAAGCTCTCGAGAACGGCGAGTTCCGCCTCTACTACCAACCGATCGTGTCGCTGTGGACCAAACGGCTGGTGGGGGCAGAAGCCTTGCTCCGGTGGAACGATCCCTCCCGAGGGATGGTCAATCCCGACGAGTTCCTCCCCGCGCTCGAAGAGACGGGCCTCATCGTTCCCATCGGCAACTGGGTCATCGACGAGGTGTGCCGCCAATCGAGGACCTGGCAGGCTATGTTCCCTGACCGGCCCGCGCTCAACATCAAGCTCAACGTCTCCGCCCGCCAGCTCGCCCAGGCCAACTTCGTCGATCACCTTCGGGAGTGCCTCACGTCCTCGGGTGCCGACCCGGATCGCATCTGCCTCGAGATCACCGAGGGCGCTCTCATGTACGACGTGGTCTCGGCATGGTCGACCCTGCGCGAGTGCAAGAACCTCGGCGTGTCGCTGGCGCTCGACGACTTCGGCACCGGCTACTCGTCGTTGAGCTACCTCCGCCAGTTCAGCCTCGACCTGCTGAAGATCGACAAGTCCTTCGTCGATGGCCTCGGCCAGTCACGGGAAGACACGACCATCGTCGAGCACGTGATCGGGATGGCCAAGGCGCTCGGCATCGTCACCGTCGCCGAGGGAGTCGAGAACGAAGAGCAGGTGACCCAGCTCCGGGCCATGAACTGCGATCTGGCCCAGGGGTACTACTTCAGCCATCCCCAACCTCCGGACGTCATCTCGCACCTGCTGGAGCGCAACGCCAACAAGGAGGAGTGGCGCCCGCCACCCAAGACCGACGATGCCGGCGAGCACCTCGAAGCGGCCCCCGCCGTCGTCATCCCCGAGAAGGCCCAACCGCCGTCCAAGATCGACGCCGACCTCAGCGCCGTGGTCGTCGGCGACGACGAACCGGCCCCATTGCCGCGCCGCTAGCTAGTCCTGTGCCCGTGCCAGTTTGTGCATCAATCCGCAGCAGGGACGGATCGATGCACACGCTGTTCGAGCCGGCCGAAGCGGGTCACGCCCTGGCTATGCGCAACCGCTGCGCTCCGCCACTCGAGTGCGCCCACTCGAGTCGCTGCTCGTGCACGTTCACGCCGCCGTCGGAGACCTCGATCGCCGGTTCGGTGCCGAAGTGGATGCGAGGCACGTACACGACCGTCGGCGCGGCGACGGAGCGGTCGACGTCGAGGTCGAGCTGGAAGACGGCGAGCGCGGGGTCGAAGATCATGCGGGTCGGCGTGCCCGCCGCGTGACGGACGTAGGGTCGGCAGAATCCTTCGACGGCGCGGCCGCCGGCATCGAGATCGTCAGGCGTGGCATCGCTCGGGATGTCGCTGACCGAGAAGATCGAGAGGTCTTCGTGGTTCCACTGGTCGCCGAGCTCATGGGTGTTGTCTGCCGTGTAGCTCCACTGGGTGCCGTGGACGAACAGCGTGTCGAGGGCGCGGTAGTTGGCCTCGAGGGCCAGGCGCTGCGTGCTGTAGTCGCCCGTGCGGTAGGCCGCGCCGCCGTTCATCTCGTACGGGATGCCGAACTCGCCGAGCAGCAGCGGTCGGTTGCTCATGTGCTCGCGCGAGTGGTCGGTGAAACCGGTGAGCTGGGCGACGAACTCCTCGGCGATGGCGTCCACGCCACCGAGCGTCTCGCCCGAGAGCGCGTGGTAGCCGTTGGGGTCGAACTGGCGGGTCGACAACGTCATGACGTCGTACCAGTGCGACGCGTTGACGATGAGGGGATCGGGGTCGTCCCACGCCATGCCCCGTTGCAGCGGCTCACCCTCCACGAACACGAAGCAGCCGGGATGCACGGAGCGCATCTCGTCGCGGAACCGGCGGATGAACGGCTCCATGAACTCCCCCCACGGGTCGACCTCCCGGCCGTCCCGCGCCTTGAAGTACGACTCGCTCGCGAGGACGGGCACACCGGCGGCGTCGAGGTCCCACACGCCGGCCCGGCGCCACGGGCACCCGGCGCGCCAGACGCTGAGCCCTTCGGGGTTGAGCACCCGACCGTCTCGCTCGATGCTGTGGCCGTCGCCCGCGGCCAGGTACTCGATGGGTGACCACGGCGTGAAGTCGTCTTTCACCCGCATCATGAACCTGGTGCCCTTGAGCAACCGCTTGGCCTTCCCGATGTAACCGGTCGACGGCTCGTTCAACGAGTCATAGCCGAGCACGTTGTCCAGATCGCGAACTCGCTCGGCCACCGCGGCGATGGACGCGAGGTAGCGCGACTGCAACTCGCCTTGCACGCCGGCGAGCTCTTCGCAGAAGGTGTCGCCGCCGAAGAACAGCGTCCACATCGTGGCTGCGGCCACGCGCTGGTTGTTGGCTGGCCAGTCGAAGTCGTCGAGCAGCGCCTGGCCGGCGGGGACGAACCGCTCGGGGACGAGCCCGGCCAGCTCGAAGGTCCACAGGGGTGCACCATCGCCTCCGCTGAACCGGCTCCAGCAGTCCTGGTGCGGGTCGACGAACACCAACAGGTCGCGTTCGCTGGCACGGCGGACGATCTCGCGCACATAGTCGAGGTAGGGCTCGTCGTGCTCGCCGGGCCCCGCGTGCTCGATCGCTTCCCAGGTGACGAGGAGGCGCAACACGTCGAACCCCCAGTGCGCCACGCGGTCGAGGTGGCGGTCGACCTCGTCGAGGGGTGCGGGCCGCCCGATGAAGCTGACGTCTCTGGCACCGGCCAGATCGATCGGTCGGTGGGTCGCGCCGTCGGGCTGGTAGGGCACCTTCGTGCTGCCCCCGAAGTTCACGCCGCGCAGCAACGTGTGCCGGCCGGCGGCGTCGATGAACCAGGAGCCCTGCGTCGTGTAGCCGTGCGCCATCCGGTGTGCCTACCACATGGCGCCCGGCCGGCTGAACCTGCGTTGCGAATCGGTTGCTGCCGAGCTTGGAGCCTCAAAATGGGGGACAATCCTGCCGATGCGAAACGTGCTGCAGGGCGGCCAGCCCAGCGAACGGCGGAATCGGTGGAAGTGCTTGTGAGGTGGCGTGAGCGAACCCGCGGCGCCTGAGCGGCGTGCGAACGCAAACAAGGTGGGCCAGAAGCGAGGCCCGGCCGTCGTCCTGGCAGCGATCACCTTCGTGGTCGCCCTGGTCCTGACGGCCACGCTCTCGGTGTCGGTCCGTCGCACCGCCCGCGACGACGCCGAAGCGCAGTTCCGCCAGACCGCGGCGCAGACCGCCGCCGGGGTGAGGGGCGAGATCAGCAAGTACTTCACCAGCCTCGACGACCTCGGCGCGCTCGTCGGGAGCGTGCCGGCGGTGACCCCGAGGCAGTTCGAGGACTACGTGAGAAGTGCCAAGGTGTTCGATCGAGTCCCCTCGATCGTCGGCGTGCTCTACCTCCAGCGCGCCGACGAGGCGAGCTCGGATCAGTTCATCGCCCAGGCCCGCGCCGCCAACCCGAACTGGCAACCGCTCTTCCTCACCGCGGACCAACCCTCGTGGCCGCGGTACTTCCTCATGCAGTACGTCCCCGGCCAGACCAACCTCCGGCTGCCGGTGGGCGCGGAGATCAGCTCGATCAAGGCGATCACCGACGTCCTCGCCGTCTCCGCGCAGACCGGCAAGGGTGTCGTCGGTTCCTTCCAGCACGACCCGTTCGTCCAGAAGCTCGCCGAGGACATGAAGCAGGTCCCGGTGCAAGACCTGCTCGACGTGGACTTCTTCATCGGCGTGCCTGTCTACGCGCCGCCGGCCGCGGGCACACCGACCGGCGAGCCACTCGGCTGGACGGCCGCGCCGATCGCCCGCTTCCAAGACGTCGTCACCCAGGCCGCACGGGGAACGCCGCAAGGCATCGGCATGAGCATGACGGTCAACCTCACCGAGTCGCTGGCCACCCGCGACGACCTGTCGCGGGTCGCGCAGCTCGAAGGCACCGCCGGCCCGCGCGACCGGGCGGCGTTCCGCCAGGACGAGACGTTCGAGACCGACGGCGTCACCTTCAACCTCTCGGTGTGGAGCACCGCCGACGCCGCCGACCCGCCCAACACCGTGGCGATCGTGCTGCTCGCCGGCCTCCTCGGCAGCGTCCTCGCCGCCTTCGTGATGTACCTCCGCATCCGGTCGCACGACCGAGAGCGGGCGTTCGCGGCCGAAGTGGCCGATCGCTCCCTGTTCCAGCGGGAGATCGTCGATTCCGTCACGAGCGCGATGGTCGTGCTCGACGCCAACGGCGCGATCGTCGAGGCCAACCCGGCCTGGTCCGAGCTGCTGGGCTTCCGCGCCGCGGGCACCAGCCCCGAGCTGGCAACCGACCGCGGCCTGGACTACGTCGGTGTCATGCGGGGCCACGTCCCCGGTGGTGCCGACGCGCTCGCCGCCGGCGTGCGTCGTGTGCTGGCCGACGAGGAGGGTGCGGTCGAGTTGGACCTGCCCCTCGAGCACGGTCGCGTTCGCCGCTGGTACACGGTCCGGGCGACACCCTTGCGCGGGGTGCACGGCGGTGCCGTCGTCGTCCACACCGACATCACCGAACGCAAACGATCGCACGACGAGCTGGAGTTCAAGGCCAGCCGTGACAACCTCACTGGCCTGCTGAACCGGGCCGCGCTGGAGACCGAAGTCGACGAGGCGCTGCGCCGCGCCCGCGCCGACGGCACGAGTGCCGGCGTCCTGTTCATCGACCTCGACGGGTTCAAGCAGATCAACGACGCCTACGGTCATGCCGTCGGCGACGAGGTGCTGCGAACGGTGTCGACCAGGATCTCGAGCGCGGTGCGCACGACTGACCGTGTCGGTCGACTGGGTGGCGACGAGTTCGTCGTCCTCATCGCTCCCCTTGTCTCTGATGGCGCGGCGCACACGACGGCCGAGCGCATCCTGCGCGCCTTCGAAGAGCCGCTCATGGTCGACGAGCACCTCCTGTCCATCGCCGCCAGCGTCGGCGTCGCCGTCGTCGACTCCCCCCTCGACGTCTCCAGTGCCGACGTCATCGAGCGCGCCGACGAAGCGATGTACCGCGCCAAAGAAGAGGGCGGCTCCCGCTTCGAGATCTCGCCGTGATCAGAAGCGACGCTTGTTCTTGATCCAGCGCTGGGTGTCGCTCATGCCATCCGCCGCCCACGCCGCGTCGCCGGGCTCGCCCTTGCTCGGGCCCGCCGCCGGCTCGCGCACCTTGGCCGTGTACGGCCGGGCGGCGCGGGCCTGCAGGCTCCGGTCGGCGTCGTACAGCTCGCGCTCCTCGTCGTCGCTCAGGACCTCCCACGCCTCGGCGATCTGCGCAAAGCGCTCGGGCTTGCCGCCGGCATCGGGATGGGTCTTGCGGGCGAGCACCCGGTAGGCGGCCTTGATCTCGTCCTTCGAGGCGGTGCTCGCGACGCCGAGGATGGCGTAGTAGTTCAGGGTGCTGTAACGGCGCATCTGGCTCCAGCTTGCCAGCCTTGCGGCTCGGGCGCGGGGCACCGTACCGCCACGGGCAGGCACGATTCGGGAGATGAGCCATGACGTTCTTACTCCAGCGGGGTCTCGATCAGACGCCGGTAGCGACGTGGGCCGCGAGCCGGGCCTTTAGGTCGATGACAACGGGGTTGTTGTCGTCCCAGCCGGGTTGGCCGGCATAGCCGGTGACCGGGTTGGGGAGCAGGTTGGTGAGCTCGTACGGATCGGTGGTCAGGTTGAACAGCTCCCTCTCGCCGTCGCGATACTCCGTGTATTTGAAGCACGGGTTGCGCACCGCACAGTCGTCGCGAACCAAGTCGAAGTCATTTGCTGGAGTGCTGTTGGGAGCACCATCGCGGCTGTACTGGTCGGTTCGCCAACCGGTGGTGTCACCACGCATCAGCTGTACGAACGAGCGCCCGTCGGTCGGCAATGTCGTGCTCAATCCCGACAACTCCAGCAATGTCGCGTAGTAATCGACGTTGCTGATCATCCGGTCCAGCGTGCCGCCACTGGAGCCTGGCAACCGCAGCATCAAGGGGTTGGTCAGGCATTCCTCGTAAGCGCACTGCTTTTTGGCGATTCTGTGTGAGCCAAGGCCCATGCCGTTGTCGCCAATAAAGAGAATGATGGTGTTGTCGAGCTGGTCGGTGGCGACCAAGTTGTTGTACAGCTTCTTGAACTCTTTGTCCAAACCAGCCTGGCTGGCTATGGCCTCACTCGTATTGCGCGCGCCAGCGCAGGGCTTCTCTTGAATGAAGCTCGGCTTGTCGGAAGCGTCCGTATCAGTCGCTCCTACACAGTTGCCTTCCCGGTAGTTGGGCAGGTTCGCCGGCATGGTCCACCCACCGACATCGGTCGGGACTCCCGCGCCAACGTGCGGTGCATATGGTGCGTAGTAGGCGAACCACGGCCGTCCAGCAGACTTCTGCTGGTTGATCCACTCGATGGTACGGTCGCCGTACCAGTAGGTCGACCAACTGCTGTTATCAGTCTTTGGGACGGCTATTGGCCCGGTGTTCTGGTCACAGTAGTCGAAGTTGTAACCATTTGGTTGGGCAACGTCCACTACCCAACGTTCCCAACCAGACGGAATGGGGTTGGTGCAAGCATTGCCCGGATAGCAATTCTTGTACTTGCCAAAATACCCGGTCGCGTAGCCGGCGGCGCGCCACGGTTCGGGCAACTCGCCCGACTTCTCTGGAACGCACGCGCTGTTGCCGTATTGGCCAGTGTTCGCGACGGTTTGGCCAGTCAAGATCGACGTTCGGTCCGGGCAACAGAGCACACCCGCGTATCGGGTTTGGGTGGAGTTCCACCATGCCCCACCGGGCTCCGAAGCCAAGAACTTCATGTATGCATCGACGGTGTCGCACCGCACCGGGTTCGGGCGCGCTGCCGTGGCATGCTGGTCGCACCCTTGGTCGTCGGTGAGCATCACCAGCACGTTCATACCTTGGCCACTCGGTACGACGTTGGGCAGACCGGTCGTGGTTGTTGTGCTTGAGCTCGTGGTGGTACTCGGGTCGACGGGTGGAATGATGATCGGGTCGCAAGCCGCGATGACCATTGCCGACAGAACCATGAGGGCGAGGAGGTGGTTCGCCGCCAATGCCCGCTTCGCCATTTTGGACCTCCCGGGGATCTCCTTGGTTGACGTTCTCCCTGCAATGGCCACTTCTACCGCCAGGGCCGCGCCGAGTCGAAGGGTCAGGTGGATTTCGCCGTAGCGATGGTAGCTGTTGGTAGGCGAGGGTGGGCGAGCCTCTGACGACGTCCGCCGGCGCTTCTACACCGACAACTTCTTAGAGGCTGCGCCGATAGGCGCAGCCGTGGCCCGAGCGGCCCGGCGCGCAGCGCCAAGAGCGGGAGATTTGGCGCTACGAGCCGCGACGACCGAACCTATCCGCTGAGCCTCTAACGACCTCATGGGCTCGGCGGCACGCGCGCTCGCCGCATAGGTTGCGGGCGCGCTCGCCGCATAGGTTGCGGGCGCGGTGTCGCTCGGCGACGACGCTTCACGGGCGGCGCATGACGACCGGGGCTGGGAGTACCGTGGTCGCGATGCGTGCGTGGCAGGTCTTCGAGCACGGAGAGCCCAGCGAGGTGCTGCAGCTCTGCGAGGACGTCGATCTCCCCAAGCCTGCCGGAGAGCAAGTCGAGGTGCGCGTCGAGGCGTGCGCCTTGAACTTCGCCGACAGCCTGCTCTGCCGGGGCAACTACCAGGAAAAGCCGCCGCTCCCCTTCACGCCGGGGCTCGAGCTCGCGGGCATGGTCGTCGCGGCCGGCCCCGACGCTCACCATGGCCTCGGCACCCGCGTGCTCGGGTCGCCGATGCTGCCCCACGGGGGTTTCGCCGAGCACGCCCTCGCGCGCTCGCACGACGTGTTCCCCATCTTCGGCACCGTCTCGTCCACCGAGGCCGCCGCCTTTCACGTCACCTACCAGACGGCGTGGTTCGCGCTCTGCCGGCGCGCCCACCTGCAACCGGGCGAGACGCTGGTCGTGCACGCCGGCGCCGGCGGCGTCGGTTCGGCGGCCATCCAGCTCGGCACGGCCGTTGGAGCCCATGTGATCGCGACGGCCGGGGGCGAGGCCAAGGTCGGGCAGTGCCGCCGGCACGGAGCCGAGATCGGCATCGACTACGACGTCGAAGACTTCGTCGCGGTGGTCAACGACCATACGCACGGGCGCGGCGCCGACGTCATCTTCGATCCGGTCGGCGGCGACACCTTTGACCGCTCGACCAAGTGCATCGCGTGGGAAGGCCGCATCGTCGTGATCGGCGCCGCGGGCGGCAACTACGCCGAGGCCCGCACCAACCACGCGCTGGTCAAGAACTACAGCGTGCTCGGCCTGAACTGGGGTGGCTACCGGAGCCGCCACCCCGAGCTGGTCGCCGAGGCCCACGACGATCTCATGGGCATGTGGGAACACGGCAGCATCCACCCGCTCGTCTCAGACGTCGCCTCGCTCGACGAGCTGCCTGGCACGCTGGCCAAGCTCGCCGGCCGCAACAGCACCGGCAAGCTCGTCCTCACGCCCTGACCAAGCTGACGGGGGCGCCGCCCGCGCGGGCGGATCGGTAGATCGCGTCGACGAGGCGATGCGGGCGCAAGGCGATGGCGAAGTCGGGGTGGGCCGGTGTGCCGGCCATCACCGACTCGACGAACGCCGCATCCGGATTGCGGCGGGCGATGCCCGCCCGGTCGAGCTCGGCGGCCAGCGCCTCACCCTCCACCGAGCCCTCGTCACCGGGAAGGGTCCAGCGCACCGGCCCCCACACGTCGCCTTCGAGGACGAAGAACCCCCGCTCGCACAGCACCTCCACCCGCCGGAGGCTGGGCCGCTCCAGCAGGTCGTGCCACACCGATGTGAGCGAGCCGACCGCGCCGCTCGCGTACCGGACGGTGACGACGGCGAGATCCTCGATACCGGCGATCTGGTGGAACGCACCGGTCTGCGCGGCCACGCCGGTGATGGTGCCGCACAGCCACTCCAGCAGATCGAGGTCGTGGATGGAGTGTTCGAGCAACGTGCCCGCGCCGGCCCGGGCGGGGTCGGCCCGCCACGTCGAGCCGTACATGCCCTGGATGGGGATGTACTGGTCGTCGCGGAACACCACGCTCATGACGGCACCGTTGCGCTCTTGCCGAACGAGATGATGCAAGAACAGGAACGACGGCGAGTCGCGCAGCACGAGCCCGACCTGATTGACCACACCGGCCTTCGTGACCGCGTCGACCATCGCCCCCGCGTCGGCCTCGGTGACCGCGAGCGGCTTCTCGCAGAAGATCGGTAGACCGCGCGCGGCCGCCTGCTCGACCAGACGTCGGTGCTCGGTGGTCCAGGTGCACACGTAGATCGCGTCGCTGCCGTCGAGCACCTCGGTCTCGGTCGCCGCGACCTTGGCGCCGCTGGCTGCCGCGAAGCGCTCTGCTTTGTCGATGTCGGGGTCGTACACCAACGCGATGTCGGCATCGGGTGCGCCGGCGTGCAGCATCTTGCCGTGGTAGGTGGCGATGAGCCCGCCCCCGAAGAACCCGACCCGGACCCCCATGGGCCGACACGTTAGGCGGCACAAGTCACAGCTCCGGCCGTTGACCCGCTCGGGCGCGGCGAGTAAAAACGAGCGACGTTCGTTATCTGCTAGGGGGACCGGCGCGTGAGCAACGAGATGATCGACCAGATGCTCGACCCAGTGATCGATCACGTCGACATGACCATGCCGGCGGCCTTCGTGTGGGACTACGACGACCGCCGTCCCCGGCTCACCCGGCTGTACGAGAAGTCCAAGGTCAGCCAGTGGAACGCGAGCACCGACATCGACTGGACGATTCCGTTCGACATCTCGGCGTTGAACCACGACGACCCCCGGTTCGCCGCCATGCAGTTCGACAAGGACGCCAGCACCGACCCGGTGCACGCGTTCATGAGCGCGAGCGAGGCCAACGCCCGCGAGATGGCCCGGCACGATCACGCGTGGCTGGTGAGCCAGTTCATGCACGGCGAGCAAGGGGCACTCGTCGCCACCGCCAAGATCTGCGCTGGTGCCGAGAGCATCGACGACAAGTACTACGCCGCCCAGCAGGTGGCCGACGAGGCCCGGCACGTGGAGGCCTACCAGAAGTACCTCGACCTCTGCGAGCTCGACTACCCCATCACGACCTCGCTGCACGCCCTGCTCGACGACGTGCTCGGGCACCGGCACATCGACATGACCTTCCTCGGCATGCAGATCCTCGTCGAGGGTGTGGCGCTCGCCGCGTTCAGCCTCGGCGACGCGCTGATGGGCAACCCGGTCATCGCGCAGGTGACCGACCTCGTGCGCAAAGACGAGGCGCGGCACGTGGCCTTCGGCGTCCTCAGCCTGCAGGGTCGCTACCACGACATGGACCCCATCGACCTGGCCGAACGCGAAGAGTTCGTGCTCGAAGCGTGCGCCCTCATGCGCGATCGCTTCGTGCCGGTGCAGGTGTGGGAGCACTTCGGCTTCGATGTCGACCAGGCCAAGGCCGCGTTCCTCGACTCACCCGACATGGCCGCCTTTCGATCGCTCATGTTCTCCAAGGTCGTGCCCAACCTGCGAAAGCTCGGCCTGCTGACGCCGAAGGTGCGCGAGGGCTTCGAGCAGCTCGGCATCTTGCGCTACGAGCGCTACGTCGACTCAGCCACCGAAGCGGGCGAGCTCGACCCCGACGACGGGGAAGCCGACACCGCCGACCCGCTCACCGCGCTGCGGCTGTCGCTCGGCACCGTCGAGCAGATCGCCCCCGAACCGGTGCTCATGGTGCTGGCCAACCTCGCCGAGCCCCAGCGACTCGCCCAGATCGAGCCGGCCAGCATCCGCATCAACGTCACCAACGAGTCGGCACCACCGTCGACGGAATGGGCCGGCGACTGGCTCGTGAACGTCGGCCCTGGCGGCGTGCAGTATGCGCCGACCAAGCCGGGCGAACCGGCCGACGTCACGCTCACGATGGACGTCGGGACGTGGACCGACATCATCAGCGGTCGGGTCACCGCACCCGCCGCGGTGCTGAACGGCCAGGTTGCACTGGAGGGCGATGTGGCCAAGGCGCTCGCGCTGGAAGCGTTCCTGTGACGGCGACCGCGACGGTTCCGGCGGAACTGGACGCGCCCGCCGCCGCGAACGCGTTGAGCACCGGGCCGAAGCTGGTGATCCGGTCGATCACGCTGCCGACGCCGACCAAGAGCGACGTCCGCCGGCGGCTCCGGCAGGCGGTGCGGGTGACGGCCCGCCGCCTCGGCCCGCTGTTCGGTCTCGCCGCGCGGCGCCAGCCGGTCAGCAACGCCGAGATCGCCGAAGCGCTGCGGAAGATGTTCGACGACATGGGGGGAACGTTCTCCAAGTTCGGCCAGCTCATCGGGTCGGCGCCCAGCCTGTTCGGTGACGACGTCGCCGGCGCGTTCCGTTCGACGCTCGACGATGTCGTGCCGATCCCGTTCCACGACGTGAAGCTCGCGGTCGAGGACGAGTTCGGTCTCCCGATGTCACAGCTCTTCTCGGCCTTCGACGAGGAGCCCATCGCCGCGGCATCGCTCGCGGCCGTGCACCGGGCTGTCCTGCCCGACGGTCGCGTGGTAGCCGTGAAGGTCCTCCGCCCCGGCATCGAGTACAAGATGGCCGTCGACCTCGCGGTCATGCACCCGCTGTTCGACTTCCTGGGCCACCAGGTCGCCATCGGTGTGCTCGGCGAGTTCCCGGCGCTCATCAGCGGCCTTCAGGAGCAGCTCTCCGAAGAGCTCGACCTACGCAACGAAGCGCGCTCGATGCGGTGGTTCGAGCATCTCTGCCAGGTGCTCGAGCTCGACCGGCTCGAGATCCCGCTGCCGATCGACGGCTACGCCGGCAAGCGCGTGCTGGCGATGACCTTCGTCGACGGCGTTCCGGTCGACGACGTCGAGGCGATCGCGGCGCAGGGGGTCGATCCTGCTCCCCTCGTGCAGGACTGCGTCAAGGCCTGGTTCGCCTCCGCGCTCTGCACCGGCGCCTTCCACGGCGACGTCCATGCCGGCAACGTCATGATCACCACCGACGGCAAGCTCGGTGTCCTCGACTGGGGCATCGTCGGCCGCTTCGACGCCGACACCCAGATCTTCTTCCGGCGGGTGATCGAAGGCGCGATGGGCGACGAGTCTGCGTGGGTCGACGTCTGGAAGTACGCCGAGGCCGCTTCGGGCCCTGGTCTCCAGGAGTCGTTGGGCCTGACCGACGAGCAGATGATCACGGTCGTGCGCATGCAGGTCGAGCCCATCTTCCACCGCCCGTTCGGGGAGGTGAAGCTGTCCGACATGATCATGACCACCGAGACCATGCGCGACATGGTCGGCGCCGGCGACAGCGACGCCCCCCAACGCCGCAACCCGTACCAGCGCTGGCGGTCTGAGCGGCAGTTCCGCCGCGACCAGCGCGACTCGGGCGTGCGCGAGACCAGCTTCGATCGCAGCATGTTCCTGCTCGGCAAGCAGCTCGTGTACTTCGAGCGCTACGGCAGGCTCTTCCTCCCCGACACGCCGCTGCTGTGGGACCGCTCCGCCTTCGAGCGCCTGCTCGCCGAACCGGTGGTCATCGCCGAGGTCCCTTTCGAATGATCCGAGAGCTCCCATGCCGAAGGTGAGCGACGAGCACAAAGACGCCGTGCGCCGGCGCATCATGGACGCCGCGCTCACCTGTCTCATGCGCAACGGCTACCACGGCATCACGACACGCGAGCTGCTCGCCGAGGCCGACCTCTCGACCGGAACGTTCTACAACTACTTCGCCACCAAGGAACACCTCTACGAAGCGTTGGCCGAGGAGCTGCTGACCGAAGACCTCGAGCGGCTGCGCGAGTCGGGCTTCGAGGGAAAGGGCACGGGCTACGGCTTGCTTCGCTTCCTGTCCGACTACGCGCTGGTCGACCCAGAAGCGGCCGTGGCGGTGTCGAGCTTCCGGGGCCGGATGCAGACCAACGCCGATGCCCACGAGGCGATCGACCGACTCAACCGGTTCGTGGTCGACGAGTTCACGCCGCTCGTGGAGAAGGCCAAGGCCGACGGCTTCCTCCGCGACGACCTCGACGCCGAAGCCGTCGTCGAGCTGCTCGACATCGTCTGGGACGGGCTCGGCCGGCGCGAAGCGACTGGCACGTTCCAGACCAGCTACCGCCGCATCGGCGACACCGTGCTGAAGGTCCTGTTGCAGGGCATCCTCGCCGACCCAGGTGCCGTCGATCCGGCCGAGACCGAACCCCGCCCGGTCCCACCCAACCCGAAGTACGACAAGCGGCGCTGACTACTCGGGGGCCAAGACGCTGGCGATCTCGGCGGCTCGCTTCTTGAAGAGCTTCGCCCGATCGTTCGACTTCAAGGGCAGGTACTCGATGAAGAACCCGTAGATCGTGCCTCGCAGCACGCGCGCGGTCACGGTTCGATCTCCTGGGAGGTCGGCGATGAGCCCGTCGAGCCACCGATCGAGCATCGCCTCGAACGCCGCGCTCAACGTGGCCGCAGAGGACAGCACCTCCTCGTCGCCCCGCAAGCTCTCACCCAGCAAGAGGCGCCAGATGTCCTCCTGCTCGCTCATCTGCTCCCAGATCCAGGTGACCAGCGCGGCGAGCCGGGCGCCGGCCGAGGCGCCAGGGTCGAGCGGTGGACGTTCCGAGAGCAGTCGCTCCTCGTAGCCGCGCTGGCCGATGACCTGGCTCAGCAGATCGGCCTTGGACGGGAAGTAGTGGTAGATGGTGGCGACGTTGAGCCCGCACGCCTGGGCGAGCCGGCGCATGCTCATGGCATGCACACCGTGCTCGGACATGAGCCGCAGGGCGATCTCGAGGATGCGATCGCGCTGGCTGCCGACTGGCTCGGTCTCCGGATCGGCAGCGGCGGCGCGGGTCATGTCGCGGCCGGCGTGAAGACCGCGGGAAGGTGCTCGATGGCGAGCACCAGCGCGTTGTCGGACCGCTCGATGCCCGCGTCGCCTTTCACCCGGATGTCGCGCAGCCGGCGGAACAGCTCCTCGAACACGAGCGTGATCTCGAGCTTGGCCAGGTTGGCACCCAGGCAGAAGTGCGGACCGATGCCGAACCCGAGGTGCGGGTTGGGGTCACGATCGATCTGGAACTCGTCGGGGTCGTCGAACACGCGGTCATCGCGGTTGGCCGACTGGTACAGCAACAGGACCTTGTCGCCCTCCTTCAGGTTCTTGCCGTGAAGCACATGATCGCGTGTGACGGTGCGGCTGAAGCTGATCACGGGCGAGACGAACCGGACGATCTCGTCCGCGGCCAGCTCGGTGAGCTCGGGGTTGTCGAGCAGCTTCTGCTTCTGGTCGGGGAAGTCGCTGAACGCCTTCAACCCGCCCGTGATGGCGTTGCGCGTGGTCTCGTTGCCGGCGATGAGCAAGATCACGAGGAACATCAACAGCTCGTCGCTGGTGAGCTCGTCGAGACCTTCCACTGCGGTGGCTTCACCGGGGGCGAGCGCGCCCTCGTCGTAGGCGCCGATCAGGATCGAGATGAGATCTTCGCCCGGGTCGGCGCGCTTCTCCTCGATCACCGGGATGAGGTACTCGACGTACTCGCCGAACGCTTCGGCAGCCGCGATGATGTGGGGATCGTCGGGGTCGTCGCTGTGACCGTCGCCCCCCATCATGCGGTCGCTCCACTTGTAGAGCCGGTCGCGGCCGTCGGGGCTGAGCCCCATCAGCTCGGCGATGACGATCAGCGGGACGTGCATGGCGAAGTCTTCGACGAAGTCGATCTCGCCCCGCTGCTGGATCTCGTCGATGATCTGGTTCGACAGGTCGCGTATGCGAGGCTCGAGCCGCTTCACCTGCCGGGGCGTGAATCCCTTGTTGATCAGCCGGCGCTGGCGGGTGTGCTCGGGCTCGTCCATGGAGATGAGCGACATCGGTACCGCGACCTTCGGGCGCACCCCGTGCTTCGAGCAGTACAGGTCGGTAGTGCGGGAGATGTAGGCGACGTCTTCGTGCCGCGAGATCACCCACAGCTCGTTGCTGGCATCCCAGTAGCACGGGTCGTTGTCGCGGAGCCATCGGTAGGTCGCCCACGGGTCGTCATAGAGGCGCCCGTCGTTGGTGTCGATGTCGGGTGGGTCAAGCAGGTCGGTCACGCCCGCCATTCTGACCATCAAACGTTCGTTGGGTCAAGGGGCTGGGGAACAGCTAGCTCCTTTTCCAGAGGCCAGCGATCCAGGGCTTGGGCATGAAGCTGCCGAAGCCGGTCTCGCGAGCCGGGTTGAGACCACGGACGCTCGGCTGGGCCACCAGGGCGTACGGCGTGTTGAACAGCCAGAGGTTGATCGCTTGCGCGTTGAGCAGTTCGACGGCCTTGGCGTACGCGGCTTGGCGCGTGGACGGGTCGGTCGCCTGCCTTCCGTCGTCGAACGCCTGGCTGAGCTGATCGTCCTTGATCTGGGTGAAGTTGATGTTGAGCTGGCCCTTCCCCACCGCCATCTTCTTGTGGAAGAAGTAGTAGTCCGAATCGGGGTCGGAATAGCCGTAGTTGCGCATGAGCGTGGCGCTCGTATCACCGGTCACCAGCCGGGTGATGAACGACGTCTGCTCGACGGTGTCGAGCTCGGCGGTGATGCCGGCCGCCTGCCACTGGGACTGCAACTGCTGAGCCATCGTCTGGTAGCTCAACTCGGGCAGCGTCGTCAGCTTGAATCGCAGCTCGGACGCGCCGGTCTCGCGCTTGTACGAGTCGAGCGCCTCTTTCGCCTTGGCGAGGTCGAAACCGATGACCGGAGCGGACGCGGTCTCTCGGCCCCAGCGCGTGTTGGCGGGGAACGGCGAGTTCGACATGCCCAGGTTGTTGCCCTGCTGGTTCGCGACCGCAGACCGATCGGTCGCGTACGCGACCGCCCGGCGGGCGTTGACGTTGTCGAAGGGCTTGTCGCCCGTGTTGAGCTGCACGAAGGTCTGCTCGCTCGTGTAGTCCTTCACCACGGTGAACTCGCTCGCGAGCGAGTCGATGTCTTCGGGACGCGTCGTCTCCATCATGTCGAGATCGCCCGTACGGAGTGACCCGGCCCGCTGGCCGCCATCGGTGATGACACGGAACTCGATGCTGTCGAGATAGGGAAGCTGGCGTCCTTCGGGGTCTTTCTGCCAGTACCTGTCGAACCTCTTGGCAGTGAACTTCGAGTCCTGGATCCACTTCTCGAACTTGAACGGCCCGGTTCCGACTGGGTTGCTCTTGGAGCCCTGCGGGTCGCGGATCATCGACTCAGCCATCATCCATCCCGACCCGGCGGAGACCGCCGTTGGGTACGCGCCCCACGGCTGCGTGAGTTGCACCTCGACCGTCAACGGGTCCTTGACGATTATGTCCTTGAACAGCCCTTTTTGCGCGAGCGCGGAGAGCGCGCCCTCGCCTTGGCGGTAGAAGTCGAGGTTCTGCTTGACGACCTCAGCCGAGAGCGTCGTCCCGTCGTGGAACGCGATGTTGGGCTTGATCTTGATCGTCCACACGTCGGCCTTGTCGTTGGGCGTCACCGACTCGGCGAGGTACGGCACGAACCCGCCGTCCTTGTCGATGTACATGAGGGGCTCCATGATCGATGAGCCCACCAGCGTGCCGGCATCGGCCCATTGGGACAGCGCCGGGTTCCAACCGTTGGTCTCGGCGGTGAGCCCGATCACCATGCTCCCGCCGGGAGTCGGCGTCTCCTTGGCCTCCGGTGAGTTGTCCGCGATCGTTGCCGCGCTCTGGTTTGCACTCGAGCCGCTGCTGGAGCACGCAGCCGCAAGCGCGAGCAACACCACGACAGGTACCGCTCGAACCACCACGATTGGTCGACGCACAGTCGAGCCCCCTTCGCTTGCTCTCGATGTCGACTTGGCCTTCCCAACACGCCGGCTCGGTGGCCGCCGTGTCCCGTCGGGCACAGTAGTAGAACTCGTTCTCGCGCGCGGTCTGGGCACCGCTGGAATGCTCCGGGCGCTCCTGGAGTTGAGCCCGGTAATCCCGTAATCATGCTTTCCGGATGGAGACGCCGATGTCTGATCTCGTCACCAAGACCCTGCCCGCATTGCCTCTCACCAGCGGCGTTGTCCTTCCACAGATGGTCCTCACCATCGCTCTTGAGACCGAGTCGGCGCGCGCCGCCGCCGACGCCGCCGGCACGGCCGGGGAGCTGGTGCTGGTGCCGCGGCTCGATGGCCAGTACGGCGCCGTCGGTGTGCTCGCCCACATCGAAGACCGCGGGGCGCTCCCGAACGGCACGCCCGCGCTGGTGATCCGGGCCGAGGGCCGGGCACGCATCGCCACCGGGGTGGTCGGGTCCGGCGAGGGCCTCTGGCTGCAAGTCGAGGCCGTCGCCGAGCCCGCGACCACCGAGCGGGCCCGTGAGCTCGCGGCGGAGTACAAGGCGCTGGTGCGCACCTTGGTCGAGCGCCTGGGGGGCCGGCGCCTCGGCAGCGTGTTCCGCGACGTCGACGAGCCCGGCGCGCTGGCCGACCTCGCAGGCTGGTGGCCCGATCTGTCACTGGAGCGCAAGGTCGAGCTGCTCGAGACGATCGACGTCGAAGCGCGCCTGGAGAAGGTCATCGCCTGGGCGCGCGAGGCGCTGGCGGAAGCCGAGCTCAGCGAGAAGATCCGCACCGAGGTGTCCGAAGGCATGGAGAAGCAGCAGCGCGAGTTCCTGCTGCGCCAGCAGCTCGCGGCGATCCGCAAGGAGCTCGGTGAGGACGGTGAGGAAGACGCCACCGGCGACTACCGCGCGCGGCTCGCCGACAAGACCGTGCCGGACAACGTGCGCGCCCAGATCGAGCGGGAGATCGATCGCCTGGAGCGCACGCCGGCACAGAACATGGAGCACGGCTGGATCGTCACGTGGCTCGACACCGTGATCGGCCTGCCGTGGGGCGAGCGAACCGACGACGACCTCGACCTCGGCCACGCCCGCGACGTGCTCGATGCTGACCACACCGGTCTCGACGAGGTGAAAGAACGCATCGTCGAGGACCTGGCCGTCCGCAAGCTGCGCAAGGACAGAGCCACGGCCGAACGGGAGGGCGCGGGGCCGCAGCGCGGTGACAATCCGGCCCGCCCGGTGCCGACGATCCTCGCGCTGGTCGGTCCCCCCGGCGTCGGCAAGACCTCCCTCGGTGCGTCCGTCGCGCGGGCCTTGGGCCGCAACTTCGTGCGGGTCGCTCTCGGCGGTGTGCGAGACGAGGCCGAGATCCGCGGCCACCGGCGCACCTATGTCGGGGCGCGGGAAGGTCGCATCGCCCGCGCCCTGTCCGAGGCCGGTTCGATGAACCCGGTCTTCTTGCTGGACGAGGTCGACAAGGTCGGAGCCGACTGGCGCGGCGATCCCTCGGCCGCGCTCCTCGAAGTGCTCGACCCCGCGCAGAACCACACCTTCCGCGACCACTACCTCGAGGTCGACCTCGACCTGTCCGACGTCGTGTTCATCGCGACCGCCAACATGCTCGACACCATCCCCGCCCCGTTGCTCGATCGCATGGAGATCATCCGCATCGACGGGTACACCGACGAGGAGAAGGTCGCGATCGCTCGGGACCATCTGCTGCCCCGGCTGCTCGAACGCACGGGCCTACGCAGCGGCGAGGTCTCCGTGACCGACGCGGCGCTGGCCGCCGTCGCCAGTGACTACACACGCGAAGCTGGCGTGCGCGATCTGGAGCGCCAGCTCGCCAAGCTCTTGCGGAAGGCGGCCGCGAACGTGGCCGCCGCCGCCACGAACGACGAGCGGGTGGTGGTGATCGAGCCAGGCAACCTGACAGACTCCTTGGGCCGCCCCCGATTCCGGCGCGACGAGGCCAACCGCGTCCCGCAGCCTGGCGTCGTGAACGGGCTGGCCGTCACCGGTGCCGGCGGCGACGTGCTCGTCGTGGAGGCCACGGCCATGGACGGCGACGGTCCCGAGAGCGGCAGCCTGCTGCTGACCGGGCAGCTCGGCGACGTCATGACCGAGTCGGGCAAGATCGCGCTCTCGCACATCCGGTCGCGGCGCGAGCGGCTCGGCATTCCCGCCGACGCGTTCCGACGGCACTTCCACGTGCACTTCCCCGCGGGTGCGGTACCGAAGGACGGGCCTTCCGCCGGCGTCACGATGACGACCGCGCTGGTCAGCCTGCTCACCGATCGAGCGGTGAAGCCCAACGTCGCCATGACCGGCGAGGTCACCCTGCAGGGCAAGGTGCTGCCGATCGGCGGCGTCAAGCAGAAGCTGCTCGCCGCCCACCGCGCCGGCATGACCGACGCCATCATCCCCGCGCGCAACGAGCCCGACCTCGACGACGTGCCGGCCAACGTCCTCGCGGGCCTCAACGTCCACGCGGTCGAGACGGTCGACGAGGTCCTCGCCCTCGCCCTCGAAGCCGCCTGACCACCCACGCTCTACGGTGGGCTGATGAGCGTGGGCGAGTTCGCATGGGTGACGCTCGTGGTCGCCGTGTCCTCGCTTCCCCTCGCCCTGTCGGTCTGGGCATTGCTCGACGTGGCCCGGCGCCCTGCGTGGGCGTGGGGCCTCAGTGGACGCGACCGCGTGCTCTGGCTGTTCGCGATCCTGGCCGGCATCTTGTGCGTGCCGGTCGGGGTGATGCTCTCAGCTTGGTACCTGCTCCGCGTCCGCCCGGTCGTGGCGGGCGTCGAGCGCGGGCGCATCCCCGAGATCGGCTGAAGCGAGCAGCAGGCTCGGCGGCGGGCCGTAGCGGCCGCGCAGGAAGTCGAGCATGCCGAGTGCCCGCCCCGTCGACGAGAACAGCCACGCCCGGCTGGACGGTTGGGCCATCCCTCGCAACAGCTGCCAGCCCGCGATGTTGAAGCGGATGAAGGCGTGGTAGCTCCCGGAGTGCTCGCGGACGAGCAGCAGGGTGTTGCGATGCATGAGGTAGTCGACCGCCGGGCTCCCCGAACGCATGGTGGGATTGTGGACGCGTGCGCCGCGCACCAGGCCGACCTCCCAGCCGGCCTTCTTGGCCCGCAGGCCGAGATCGGCTTCTTCGCAGTAGGCGAAGAAGCGCTCGTCGAACAGGCCGATGTCGACAAGGCACTGCCGGCGGGCGATGAGCAACGTGCCGTGCGGGTAGTCGGCCGGCTCCCAGCCCTCCCCCACCTCCGCCGGCTTGGTCATGCCGCCGAAGTACGGATCGACCACGGGTGTCTCGCCGTCGCCCACGTCCGCGCACGCCAGGCCGGCATGGGGCTGCGCCTCGGCCGCGGCGACCAACGTCGCGAGCGTGCCCGGCTCCGGGAGCGCGTCGTGGGGTGCGAGTGCGACCCAGTCGCCGTCACCGTGCCCGAGCCACCACCGGAAGCCGGCGTTGGCGGCCGGCCCGAAGCCGCTGTTGTGGCCTTGCGGGAGGACTCGCACGGTCCATTCCCGCGCGCGGATCTCGTCCTGCAGCCGGTCGAGCAGGGCCGCCTCGGACCCGTTGTCGACCACGACGAGCTCGACCGGGACGTCCTGCGCGAGGAACGCCTCGATCGACCTCACACACCGCAGCGGCTGGTTCCAGTGCACGAGGACAACGGTGACGCGCTTCATCGGCGCGAGAACGTAATCGCTGTCAGCCGCTGGCAGCCAGCGACGCGCGGATGAGCGCGTGCTGGACGAGCTCGAGAAGCGCCTGCTTGGTCGCGGCGCGGTCGCGTGCGTCGGTGGTGATGATCGGGACGTCTTCGGGGATGGCGAGCGCTTCGCGCACGTCGTCGATCGAGTGGTACTGCTTGCCGTGGAACAGGTTGATCGCCACGATGAACGGGACGCCCTGGGTCTCCATGTAGTCGACGGCGGGGAAGCAGTCGGCGAGGCGGCTCGTGTCGACGAGCACCACCGAACCGATGGCGCCCCGCACCAAGTCGTCCCACATGAACTTGAAGCGGTCTTGTCCGGGTGTGCCGAACAAGTAGAGGATGAGATCGGCACCGAGCGTGATGCGGCCGAAGTCCATGGCGACCGTGGTCGACGTCTTGCCGGTGTTGGTGCCACCGGTCTCGTCGATCCCCTCGGCCATCTTCGTCATGGCGGCTTCGGTTGTCAGCGGTGCGATCTCGGAGATGGACCCGACGAAGGTGGTCTTGCCCACCGCAAATCCGCCGGCCACGATGATCTTTACCGGGAGCGGTGCATTGTCATCCGCTGTGTCGGCTGAGGCGGCTGGCGCCTCAGAGCGCTTGAAGGCCATCGAGCACCCTTTCGAGCAGTTTCAGGTCGGGACGTTCGCCGTTTTGAGCATGTTGCGGCTTGTAGGACTGGAGGAAGCCCTCTTCGGTCATGTCACCCACGAGCACGCGAGCCACACCGAGAGGGATGCTGAGATGCGCCGAGACTTCGGCGATGGAGATGGGAGCGGTGCACAGCGACACGATCTTCTTGCGCTCGAGCGCAAGGCGGGGCGCCGCTGACTGGCCCTGAGGCGTGACTCGAACGAGGGTCTCCAGTGGCAGGTCGACGTTGGAGCGCGTGCGCCCCCGTGTGTAGACGTAGGAGCGGGGACGGAACCGGCCACCGCCGCCACCCTCGTCTCCGTTGCTGTCGCCGAAATCGCTCATGCAAACCCTCTTGCGGCACGCCCCTCATCGAGGCAGTGCTGACTGCAGTTCTGCCCGGATCTCGGGCGTAAGGACCGCTCCAGCCTTGTCGACCAGGACGGCCATCTCGTATCCAACGAGACCGACATCGCACTCGGCACTGGCGACGCAGGCCAGACAGGACCCGTCGCTGATGCCAGTCACGAAGAGAAAGGCGTTCTCCATTTCGATGATGACCTCGTTCACCGCCCCGCCTCCGAAGCGCCCTGCGGCACCGTAGGCCAAGCCGATGAGGCCCGAGGCTACCGCAGCGAAGCGGTCGGCCGCGTCTCTGTCGAGTCCCGCAGAGGTTGCGATCGGCAAGCCGTCGGACGAGACCACCACCGCCTCGTTCACGCCCGGCACCCGCTCGGCGAAGTTCTGCACCAGCCAGTTGAGGTTCCTGGCTTCAGCGCTGAGCTCAGTCATGGTCGTTCAGCTCCTGTTCGATTGCTCTGCATGCTCACGACTCGGTCTTGTCGGTGGGCGTCGTGCCGATCTTGCCCCGGTTGAGGCCAGAACGATAGCGAGACAACATCTTGCGGACTTCTTCTGGGGATCGGTGGGTCTGGCCGGTGCTCTTGACCGGCGCCGCCTCGGCGTTCGGTGGAGTCCACTCGGCGTCGGCCGACTTCTTCTTCGGCGTGCGCTTCACCAGGCCGGCCGCCGTCATCTCGGCTGCCTTCGCCTCAGCGCGGGCTGCCGCGGTGACCTGCTCGGCCACCGTGATGCCAGCCGGTGCGGGAGCCTTGTCGGCTTCGGCCACCGGCTCGGCAATCGCGGGCTCGGGCGCGGCCAGGGGCTCGGCTTCGGCCGCGGGCTCCGGGAAGGTGGTCTCCGGCTCGGTCGGCGGCGTTCCGGGAATGTCGGACTCCACCGGTCCTGGCGGGAGCTCTTCGTCGACGATCGACTGCAGGCCCCGGTCGAACGCTTCGTCCTCAGGCACCTCGATCGGTGTCTCGTCGACGAGCTCGTCGAGCAGCGAGTCGACATCGTCGTCGTCCTCGTCGACGACCACCAGCTCGTCGTCGTGCAGGACGATCATGTCGTCTCCGGGTACGGCGGCATCAGGAATCGTGGCCGGATCGCTGGCTTCGGCCATCTCCTCGACCGGCACCGGGACCTCGTCCAGGGCACGCTGGGACATGACGGCCGAAGGCTCTTCGCCTTCGTAGGTGACGATGACGGTCGGCAGGGACACGAGAGCGGTGACACCGCCCGACGGTGAGGCAGTCAGCTTCACGCTGATGTCGAAGCGCTGCGCGAGACGGCCGATCACGATGAAGCCAAGCGACCGGGACAGCGCGAGCCCGACGAGCGGCGGGCGCGCGAGCTGGATGTTCGCCTCGGCGAGTTGCTCGGCGCTCATGCCGATGCCCTGGTCGGAAACCGAGATGATGTATGAGCCGTCATCGGAGCGGTGGCCGACGATCTCGACCATCGTGTCGGGTGGTGAGAAGTGGGTGGCGTTCTCCATCAACTCCGACAGGAGGTGAGCGAGGTCGACCGCGACGTTGCCGCCAACGGTCGCGTCGTCGAGCGCGAGCAGCTGGATGCGAGCGAAGTCCTCGACCTCACCGATGGCCACCCGAACGACGTCGGCGAGCGCAACCGGGCGCCCGCGCCGGCGGGGCGGCTCGGCGCCAGCCAGCACGAGCAGCGACTCCGCGTTGCGGCGCATACGAGTGGCGAGGTGGTCGAGCTTGAACAGGTTGTCGAGCTGGTCGGGATCTTCCTCGTTCGCCTCGAGTTGGTCGATGAACTCGATCTGGCGGTCGAGGAGCGTCTGGTTGCGGCGAGCGAGGTTGATGAAGATGTCGCCGATGCCCTTGCGGAGCAGGGCCGCCTGCTCTTCGGCCACCTCGATCGTCACTTGCTGGATCGAGTTGAACGCGTCCGCGAGCTGTCCGATCTCGTCTTTGGAGTTGATGTCGATCGGCGTGAGCGTCTCCGCGAGCGACTCGCCCTCGCTCTCGTCGGGGTTCCGCAAGCGCTCCACGAGTGCCGGAAGCTTGTCGGTCGACAGCGAGTACGCCGCGCTCGTGAGCCGCTTCAGCGGCACGGTGGTGGCGCGGGCGACGAAGAAGGCGAAGATGAGGGCGATGGCAATGGCACCGACCGCACCGGTGAGGTAGAGGGTCGCTTCCCGCTGGGCCGAAGCCTGCAGATCAGCGGCCGTCGCCTGCACCTGACCGAGCAGCTTCTGCTGGGCCGAGTTCAACGAGTCGACCTGCTGGATGCTGGCGGCGACCAGACCCGGTGCATCGACTGAGAACGTGGGCGAGCTCCGCCCCGCCGCTCCGAAGATCTGGTGTCCACCTCGTACAGCGTCTTCGCGGTGTTGACATACTGGTCGACCGCTACCGGCGGGTCAGCCTGCAGCGCGTCCACCGAAGTCCGGTTGGTCTGGAGGTTCACCAGGCGGGACGTCGCCTGCTTGACTTTGGGCAACAACGTCGCGCTGGCGTCGAGGTTCTTGGCCGCGTCGTCGAAGGCCCGCTTGGCTTCGTCGGTCTTCGCCCGCTGAGCCTCGAGCTCGGCCTTGCCGGCCGCCTTGCGCGTCGCCATGTACTGCGCGGAGTAGATGCCTTCCTTCTCGAACTCGGTCGCGAGCTTGTAGTCGGCCTGCGCGAACTGCGTGAGCTGCTGCACCCGATCCGCGGCCTGCGCGACATCGAGACGTTGCCGTACGCCGATGATGGCCAGCAACAGCAGGACGACGACCGGCGCCACGAGGATGGCGACGAGCTTCGTTCCCACCTTCAGGTTCTTGAGCATGACGAACCTCGACTTCGAGCACTCTCGGGTTCTGGGACCAGCCTCGCTGACCCCCCTACTGGCGCATACGTCAATGCGCCAAGTCCAGAATCCATCGACCAGGTCCAGCGCTTTTTGAGGACCGCGACACGCGATTTCTGGTCCCGGCGGACTGCCCACCCTGCGCTGTCGCCTGGTTGCTCATCGAGCGGGTCCGGGCCTTGCCGCCTGCCGTACACAGGGCAGATTCTCCCCCGAACCCCCCGCCCGCGCGGTGGACCCCCCGGCCGATTTCCGAAGGTGCGACCCAAAATGAGCCGATTGGCCTACAACTACAACACCGGCAGGCGGCAGGCGGCAGGCGGCGCAGCGGCACAACACCAGCACGGACCCGGCAACGCCGGCAGGCGGCGGATCATCGCCGCCGCAGCAACTAGGCCGCAGCAACTAGTTTGCCGGCCATGGCCGGCCTCGAAGGCTCACTGGAAGATCTCCCGTTCCTCGAGCTGTTGGAGTTCCTCGCAGGGAGCCGGCGCACCGGCGTGATCGAGCTGTCGGGGGCTTCACCCGGCATCGTCGTCTTGCACGAGGGCATGCTCACGCTGGCCCTCTCCGAGAACGGCCCGACGCTGCAACAGGTCTTCATCGGCTCGGGCATCGTCAGCTCCGACGGATGGTGGGAGGCCACCAACACCGGCAACCGCTCGAGCTCGCTTGCCGAAGCGGTGCTCGAGGCGGGAGCTCCGGCCAGCCAGGTCGAGCGGGTGCTGCGCGAGCAGATCATCGGGGCCGTCTTCGAGCTGATGCTGCCGAGCAAAGACGCGTTCGCCTTCACGCCCGGCGCGACCCACCTGCTCGGCCACCGGTTCCTTTTCGACCCCGACGACGTGGTGCGCGAGGCGCAACGGCGGGTCGCGGCCTGGAAGGTGATCGCCGACTCGATCCCGTCGACCTCCCTCGTCGTGGTCCCGGTGCGCTACCTCCCCGGCGACTCGGTGACCATCAACTCGACCGATTGGACTGTGCTCGCTTTGCTCGACGGGCAGCGCTCTATCGCCGACATCATCCGCGAACTGGGCATGAGCGCGTTCGCAGTCTGCAACGTCTTGCACCAGCTCCGGACGGCGGGGATCGTGGAGCCCAGGGGTTGAGCGGCGCCGTCGCGCCGATTGGCGCGAACAGGGCCATCGTTCGCGTTAGTGTTCGCGGACGCCACGAATCTGATCTCAGGACTCTCGAAGTTTGATCGACAGGAGAACGAAGTGAGCGATAGCCCGCAAGGCCCCGGTTGGTGGCAAGCATCTGATGGCAAGTGGTACCCACCCGAGCAAGCCCCTGGCGCGCAGCAGCCGGGCGTCCCCGTGGGCGGGGGTGGCACCGACCTCGGCTCGGTGTTCCAGTTCGCCTGGAACAAGTTCATCCAGAACATCGGTGAGTGGATCGTTCTCTGGCTCATTCTGATCGGGGTCGTCGTCGCGTTTGCGATCGTCGCGTCGGTCGTGGTTGTGGGCACGGGTCTCGGCGGCTTCGGCGGCTTTCGCTTCAACTTCCTCGGGATCATCATCGGTCTCATCGGCGGCGCCATACAAGGCATCTTGTTGGTTGCCATCGCCAAGGGCGCGGTGCAGACGGCCAACGGCCAGTCGATCGACCTCGGCAGCTGCTTCAAGTTCACGGGCAACAACATCACCGCAGGCATCGTGTTCGGTCTCATCATCGGCTTGCTCGGTTACTTCTGCTTCATCTTCGGCATCGTCGGCTGGCTGTTCTTCGGCTTCATTCCCGTGCTGTCGGCGCTCGACGACAAGGGCGCCGAATCGCTGAGCGAGTCGATGAACCTCTCGACCTCGCACAGCAACGAGGCGCTCGTCTGGCAGCTCATCAGTTGGTTCATCGCCGGCGTGGTCTGCTCGATCGGTGCACCGATCGCCATGCTTGGCGGCGTCTACCTCGTCAAGCGCTATCGCGGCGAAGCCGTCGCCGCTTGAGCGACGCTTCCGCGACCGCGAGCTCATTCAGCGAGCGAGCTAGTTCAACGGGCGATCGGTAGGCCGGAGCGGTGAGGGCAGGTCAGTCGTGCCCATGAGGTAGCGGTCGACCGCGGCCGCACACGAGCGGCCCTCGGCGATGGCCCACACGATGAGGCTCTGGCCGCGACCCATGTCGCCACTCACGAACACGCCCTCGACGTTGGTGGTTCCGCCGCTCCCGGCCGCGTAGGCCTGCCACTCGTCGTTGCGAGCGACGTTGCCGCGGCCGTCGATCTCGCAGCCGAGCTGCTCCACCAGCCCCTCCCGCTGAGCGCCGGTGAAGCCCATGGCGAGGAGCACGAGCTCGCACGGCAGCTCGAACTCGCCGCCCGCGACCGGCTCGAAGGTGGGCCGGCCGTCTTGCATCGCCATCTCGACCTCGACGGCACGCAACACCTTCACGTTGCCGGCGTCGTCCCCGACGAACTCGACGGTGTTCACCGCAAAGACCCGCTCGCCGCCCTCCTCGTGGGCCGAGGACACGCGATAGATCATCGGCCACGTCGGCCACGGGTTCGCATCGGGGCGAGCCTCGGGCGGCCGGGGCCGGATCTCGAACTGGTGGACGCTGGCCGCCTTCTGGCGGTGGGCCGTTCCCAGGCAGTCGGCGCCCGTGTCGCCGCCACCGATGATGATCACGTTCTTGCCCTCTGCGGTGATCGTCGGCGCGCCGAGATCGCCGTTCTGGACCCGGTTGGCGATCGGGAGGTACTCCATCGCCTGGTGGATGCCGTTGAGCTCGCGGCCGGAGATCGGCAGGTCGCGGCGCACGGTGGCGCCCCCCGCGAGGACGAGGGCGTCGAACTCGTGCCGTAACTGTGCCCCGGTCAGGTCGGCGCCGGCATGCACCCCGGCGCGGAACTCGGTCCCTTCGGCTTCCATCTGGCTGATCCGGCGGTCGAGGACGCGCTTCTCCATCTTGAACTCCGGGATGCCGTAGCGCAGCAGACCTCCGATTCTGTCGTCCCGCTCGAACACCACGACCTCGTGGCCAGCGCGGGTCAGCTGCTGGGCGGCGGCCAGGCCCGCGGGGCCCGAACCGATCACCGCGACCCGCTTGCCCGTCTTCGTGCTCGGAAGCACCGGCGCCACCCAGCCTTCGGACCACGCCCGATCGATGATCTCGACCTCGACCTGCTTGATGGTCACCGCCGGTTGGTTGATGCCGAGCACGCACGCCGCCTCGCACGGCGCGGGGCACAGGCGCCCGGTGAACTCGGGAAAGTTGTTCGTCGCATGCAGCCGGTCGATGGCGTCGCGCCAGCGGTCGCGGTAGACCAGGTCGTTCCAGTCAGGGATGAGGTTGCCGAGCGGGCATCCGTTGTTGCAGAACGGGATGCCGCAATCCATGCACCGGCCGGCCTGGTCGCGCACCTTGTGGATCGGGAAGGGCTCGTAGACCTCTTTCCAGTCCTTGAGGCGGACGGGTACCGCGCGGCGTTCCGGTAGCTCGCGCGTATGTTTCAAGAACCCCTTGACGTCACCCATGTTCACCTCTCATCCCGCGGCGGCCATGACGGCCCGGACGGGATCGGTTCCTTCGGCCTCGGCCCTGCGCTGGGCGGCCAGGACTCGCTTGTAGTCCTTCGGCATGACCTTCACGAACTGCTCGACGGCCAGCTCCCAATCGTCGAGCAGCCGCTGGGCCACAGCCGAGCCGGTCTCGGCAAGATGACGCTGCACCCGATCGAGCAGCCACTCGCGATCAGTCGATTCCACCGGATCGAGGTCGACCATCTCGCGGTTCAGCCGGACGGAGAACGCGTCACGGGGATCCCACACGAAGGCGATGCCACCCGACATGCCGGCGCCGAAGTTGCGGCCGGTCGGACCGAGGATGACAGCGCGCCCGCCGGTCATGTACTCGCAGGCGTGATCGCCCACGCCCTCGACGACCGCGACGGCGCCGGAGTTGCGCACGCAGAAGCGCTCACCGACGACCCCGCGGAGGAACATCTCGCCGCCGGTCGCCCCGTACAGGATCACGTTGCCGGCGATGATGTTGTCCTCGGCGACGAACGTTGACAGCTTCGGCGGGCGCACGATGATCCGCCCACCGCTCAAGCCCTTGCCGGTGTAGTCGTTCGCATCGCCATCGAGGCGCAGCGTGATACCGCGCGGCACGAAGGCGCCGAAGCTCTGACCCGCCGAGCCCTGGAAGTTGACGACGATGGTGTCGTCGGGAAGGCCCTGGCCGCCATAGCGCTTGGTGACCTCGTGGCCGAGCATCGTGCCCACCGTACGGTTCACGTTGCGGATCGGCAGCTCGAGCTGCACCGGCTGCGCGTCTTCGAGCGCACCTTCGGCGAGTTGGATGAGCGTCTGGTCGAGCGCGTGGGCCAGGCCGTGGTCTTGGACCGTGACCTGGTGGCGGTGGGCTCCGGTGGGGACGATCGGCATGTGCAGGATCGGCGAGAGATCGAGCCCAGCGGCCTTCCAATGATCGATCGCCTCGCGGGTGTCGAGCGCGTCGACACGGCCGATGGCCTCGTCGAGCGAGCGGAAGCCGAGCCGGGCGAGCAACTCGCGCACCTCCTCGGCGATGAACTCGAAGAAGTTCACGACGAACTCGGGCTTGCCCGAGAAGCGCTTGCGGAGCTCGGGGTTCTGGGTCGCCACGCCGACCGGGCACGTGTCGAGATGGCAGACGCGCATCATCACGCAGCCGCTGACGACGAGAGGGGCCGTCGCGAAGCCGAACTCCTCGGCACCGAGCAGTGCGGCGATCATCACATCGCGCCCGGTCTTGAGCTGCCCGTCGCATTGCACGACGATGCGGTCGCGAAGTCCGTTGATCAACAGCGTCTGCTGCGTCTCGGCCAGGCCGAGCTCCCACGGCGCACCCGCGTGCTTGAGCGAGGTCATGGGCGCCGCACCCGTCCCGCCGTCGTGGCCCGAGATGAGGACGACGTCGGCGTGCGCCTTCGACACACCGGCGGCCACGGTGCCGACGCCGACCTCGGCCACGAGCTTCACGTGCACGCGCGCCGCCGGGTTCGAGTTCTTGAGATCGTGGATGAGCTGGGCGAGATCTTCGATGGAGTAGATGTCGTGGTGCGGCGGCGGGCTGATGAGGCCGACGCCCGGCGTCGAGTGCCGGGTCTTGGCGATCCAGGGGTAGACCTTGCCTCCCGGGAGCTGGCCACCCTCCCCCGGCTTGGCGCCCTGGGCCATCTTGATCTGCAGGTCGTCGGCGTTGGTGAGGTACTCGCTCGTGACTCCGAAGCGGCCGGACGCAACCTGCTTGATCGCCTAGCGCTTCGAGTCGCCGTTCGCCATCGGGATGTAGCGCTCGGGGTCTTCGCCGCCCTCGCCGGTGTTCGACCGCGCCTTCAGGCGGTTCATGGCGATGGCGAGCGTCTCGTGGGCCTCCGCCGAGATCGAGCCGTAGGACATGGCCCCGGTGCTGAAGCGCTTCACGATCTCGGCGACGGGCTCGACCTCGTCGAGCGGCACGGGCTCGCGATCGATCGTGAACTCGAACAAGCCCCGCAAGGTGGCGAGCTGTCTGGACTGGTCGTCGACGAGCCTCGTGTAGTGCTTGAAGATGTCGTAGCGCTTGGTGCGGGTCGCGTGCTGGAGGCGGAACACGGTCTCGGGGTTGAACAAGTGGTACTCGCCCTCGCGGCGCCACTGGTACTCACCGCCGATGTCGAGCGTCCGATGGGCCCGCTGGCTCGGCCGGTCGGGGTAGGCCCGCCGGTGGCGCAAGGCGACCTCGACCGCCAGCTCGTTCACGTCGATGCCGCCGAGGCGGCTGGTCGTGCCGGTGAAGAACTCGTCGACGAGCTCTTGGCCGAGGCCGATCGCCTCGAAGATCTGCGCGCCGGTGTAGGAGGCCACCGTGGAGATGCCCATCTTGGACATCACCTTCAAGATGCCCTTGCCGCACGCCTTGACGTAGTTCGCGATCGCCTTCACCGGGTCGTTCAGCGTGGTGGCGTCTTCGGCGATGAGGTCTTCGATCGTCTCGAACGCGAGGTAGGGGTTGATCGCGCCGGCGCCGTAGCCGAGCAAGAGGCACATGTGATGCACCTCGCGGGCCTCGCCGGTCTCCGCGACGAGGCCGACGCGCGTGCGCGACTTCTCGCGAATCAGGTGGTGGTGCACGGCGCTGGTGAAGAGCAACGACGGGATCGGCGCGAGCGCTTCGTTGGCGCCGCGATCGGACAGGATCAAGATGTTGGCGCCGAGTGCGATCGCCTCGGAGGCCTGCCGGCGAATGCCATCCAGCGCGGCCCGCAAGCCGGCCGCACCTTCGGCGACCGGGTAGAGGCAGGTGATCGTCACGGACTCGAAGCCGTGCAGATGCTCGTAGGTGCCGATGTGGCGGAGCTTGGCCATCTCGTCGTTGTCGATGACCGGGCGGGGCACGAAGATCTGGTGGCACGACTCGGGCCGGGGGTCGAGCACGTTGCCCTCAGGGCCGATCGTGCTACCGAGGGCAGTGACCAGCTCTTCGCGGATCGCGTCGAGGGGTGGGTTGGTGACCTGGGCGAAGAGCTGCTGGAAGTAGTCGAACAGCAGGCGGCTGCGCGAGCTCAGCACGGCGACCGGCGTGTCGGTGCCCATGGAGCCGATCGGCTCGTAGCCAGTGCGGCACATCGGCTCGACGAGCAGCTTGATCTCCTCGGTCGTGTACCCGAACACCTGCTGGTGCTGGACGACCTCGAGGTGGCTCTCGAGCTCGTGGGCCCGGTGGGGCAGCTCCGAGAGGTCGACGAGGTTCTCGAAGAGCCACTCCTTGTACGGATGCTCGAAGGCGAGCTTCTCTTTGATCTCGTCGTCGGCGATGATGCGACCCTCGTTGGTGTCGACGAGGAACATGCGCCCGGGCTGCAACCGACCCTTCTGCACGACCTTCTCGGGTGGCACGTCGAGCACACCGACCTCGGACGCCATGATCACGAGATCGTCGCTCGTGACCCAAAAGCGCGACGGGCGCAAGCCGTTGCGGTCGAGCACCGCCCCGATCACGCGGCCGTCGGTGAACGCGATGCTGGCCGGGCCGTCCCACGGCTCCATCAGCGACGAGTGGTAGCGGTAGAAGGCCTTCTTCTCCTCGGACATCGACTCGTGGTTCTCCCAGGCCTCCGGGATCATCATCAGCACGGCATGGGGCAGCCAGTAGCCGCCCATGTGCAGCAGCTCGAGGGCTTCGTCGAAGGTGGCGCTGTCGGACGCGCCCGGGGTGCAGATGGGGAAGATGCGCTCGAGGTCGCCGGGCAGCACGTCGCTCGCGAGGAGCGCCTCGCGAGCCCGCATCCAGTTGCGGTTGCCCTGGACGGTGTTGATCTCGCCGTTGTGGGCGAGGTAGCGGAACGGGTGAGCCAGCGGCCACGACGGGAAGGTGTTGGTGGAGAACCGGCTGTGCACGAGCGCGAGGGCCGACTCGACTCGCTCGTCTCGGAGGTCGGGGAAGAAGTCGGAGAGCTGCGGGGTGGTGAGCATGCCCTTGTAGATGAACGTGCGCGTCGACAAGCTCGGGAAGTAGACGGGTGTCGACCCCTCCGCCGCGCCGGTCTCGTGCTCGATGCGCTTGCGGGCGATGTAGACGCGCCGCTCGAGCGCGTCGTCAACCAGACCGTCGCCCGCGATGAAGACCTGGCGGAACTCGGGCATGACCGACCGCGACCCGCTGCCGATCATCGAGTCGTCGTAGGGAACGGCGCGCCAGCCGAGCACTCGCATGCCCTCGCTCTGGCAGATCTTCTCGATGGCGCGGATGGCGTCTTCGGTCTTGTCGTCGTCGCGGGGCAAGAACGCGATGCCGGTCGCGTACGCGCCTTCGCGGGGAAGGTCGAAGTCGACCACGTCGCGGAAGAACGCGTCTGGCACCTGGAGCAGCAGCCCCGCACCGTCACCGGTGTTCACCTCGCTGCCGAGCGCCCCCCGGTGCTGGAGGTTGCACAGCGCTCCGATGCCCCGCGCCACGAGCTCGTGGCTGCGCAGGCCCTTCATGTGGACGATGAAGTTGACCCCGCACGCATCGTGCTCGCGCGCCGGGTCGTACAGGCCCTGCGGGCGTGGCAGGTCGGGGTTGGATCTCGAGCGTCTGGAAGCCGTCATTCGGGTGCCCTGAAAGGGAAAGAGAGGATCCCGGGACGACATTGGCCCGGACATGAGTCCCGCGACAGTACTAGAGCGCTGGTCGGAAGGGCGAATCACTGCTCGGCAAGCCCGAACTGGGCCACCCACCGCGCCACAACCAGCGCGCCTGACGGCCCAGTTGGTCCGCGGTACCGAACCGGGCCACCGAACGCGCCGAAACCAGCGCGGGAGACGGCCCAGTTGCGGGAGCGGGGCCGGTCGGCCGGCCCGGGCCGCCTGGCATCTCGGGGGTGGGACGGCAAGCATGGTCAGCTGCTCATGGCGACAACGACCCTCGATGACTCGGCGCCGGCCCATCAAGCCGCGGTCGAACCGGCTCCGGCCCGACGCCGGTGGCAGTACGCCCTCTACGCCATCCCCGTCGCCGTGTTGGAGCTCGGCGCGTGGACGCATCGGTGGGTCACCGAGGACGCGTTCATCTACTTCCGCGTCGTCGACAACGTGTTCGCGGGGAACGGACCGGTGTTCAACGGCTCCGAGCGGGTGGAGGCCGCGACGGGAACGCTCTGGACGGCCTTGCTCGTCGCAGGGCGATTGCTGTTCGGCTGGCTCCTGCCGATCGAGTGGATCGCCGTGGTGTTCGGGCTCGTGCTCACCGGGCTCGCGGTTCTCGCGGCCCAGACCGGCGCCGCGCACCTCCACCGCCCGCGGGGCCAGCGCGGGCTGTTTTGGCCCGCGGGCATCGTCGTCGCCGTCCTGCTCCCACCGATGTGGTGGTTCGCCACCTCGGGGCTCGAGTCGAGCCTCGAGCTGGCGTGGATCGCCGGCGGGTTCTGGGCGCTGGCCCGGCGCCTGCGCACGACGGAGAAGCCGATGCCACAGAGCCCGTGGTGGCTGAGCGTGCTGATCGGACTGGGACCGCTCGTGCGCCCGAACCTCGCGATCTTCACGGTCGTCTATTTCGCCGCGCTGTGGTGGACCAGCGGAGGCCGGTGGCGCGACCGGGGGGTCTCGTTGCTGTGGGCCACAGCCGTCCCGGCGGCCTGGCAGATCTTCCGCATGGGCTTCTACGGCGCGATCGTGCCCAACACCGCCATCGCGAAGTCAGCGGGCAGCGCCAACTGGAGCCAGGGTTGGGGCTACCTGGTCGACTTCGTGGAGCCCTACTGGCTCGCCGTCCCACTGGTCCTCCTCTCGATCCTCGCCGCGCTCGTGCCCGCCGGCCGCACCGAGGGCCGCCGAAGCCGGATCGTCGTCACCTTGGCGCCGGTGGCCGGTGCGCTCCTCTCGTTCGTCTACGTGCTCCGCTTGGGCGGCGACTTCATGCACGCCCGTTTCCTCCTGCCCGCCGTGTTCGCCGCTGTGCTGCCGATCAGCGTGGTGCCGATCAGCGTGTTACCGATCGTCGACGGCCGGGCCTGGCGTGGGGCGCTGAGCATCGTGTGCCTGGTGGCGCTGCTCGGCTGGGGCAGCGCCGCGAGCCGGGCGTCGCTCCCGTATGCCCGTGAGATCAGCCTCCGCGGCATCGCTGACGAGCGTGGCTTCTGGCAGCGAGCAGCCGGCGACGACACGCCGGTGACGCTCGCCGACTTCGCGGGCAGCTTCCTCGTGACCGATGCCCGCAAGCACCTGGCCGAAGCTCGCGCCATCGGGCCGGACGCGGTGGTCTATGACCTCGGTGGCGAGCAGGGGTCGGCGCAATCGCCGGCAGGACGGGGCACGTTTCTGGCCTACCGGAACATCGGCGTGTACGGGGTGGCGGCGGGTCGTGAGGTCACCGTCGTCGACCCCCATGGCCTCTCCGATCCGCTCGCGGCCCGGCTGGAGTTGACGAGCAGCCGTGAACGCCCGGGACACGAGAAGAACTTGCCGTCGGTCTGGATCCTTGCCCGGTATGCCGCGCCGAAAGAGGACGACAGCCGGGCACTTCGCTCGGCGCGCCGCGCGCTGGGATGCGGCGAGCTGGCCGACGTGCTGGCGGCGGCGAACGACCGCCTGTCTCCCGGGCGCTTCCTCCGGAACCTCGGCGGTGCGGTGCGGCGGACACGCGTCGTCCTGCCCGCCGATCCAGCGGCGGCCGAAGCGAGGTTCTGCGACACCCAGAGCTAGATTCGCCGGCGGTGAGCTCCGTCCGCGATCTGCTCCGATTCATCGACGCGTCGCCCTCCCCCTATCACGCAGCCGAGACGGTCGCCGCCCACCTCACCGGCGGCGGCTTTCGCGTGCTGGACGAGCGCGACACCTGGTCACTCGGCCCGGGCGACCGGTGCCTGGTCGTTCGGGGCGGAACCCTCATCGCCTTCGCAGTTCCGGCCGCGGGCGTGTCCGGGTTCCGGATGGTCGGCGCCCACACCGATAGCCCCAACCTCCGCATCAAGCCCCGCCCCGATACTGGCCGGGCCGGCTACCGCCAGCTCGGCGTCGAGGTGTACGGCGGTGCCTTGCGCAACTCCTGGCTCGATCGCGACCTCGGCCTTTCGGGCCGCGTCACTGTGAGGAACGGGGGATCGCCCGAGACCCGGCTGTTCCGTGTTGACCGTCCGTTGCTTCGCATCCCGCAGCTTGCCATCCACCTCGACCGGACTGTCAACGATTCATTGACGCTGAACCCGCAGCAGCACCTCGTGCCGGTGTGGGGGTTGGGTGCCGTCGACGAGGGCGGGTTCGCGCGCTTCCTCGCCAAAGAGCTCGGCGTGTCGGACGACGCGGTGCTCGCCTGGGACGTCATGGTGCACGACCTGACACCGTCGACCGTGCTCGGCGCCGACGCGGCGTTGGTGAGCGCGCCCCGGCTCGACAACCTGGTCTCGTGCTGGGCGGCGACGACCGCGCTCATCGATGCGATCAACCACCCCGACCCGCGCGCCGATGCGGTGCCGGTCATCTGCCTGTTCGACCACGAGGAGATCGGGTCAGAGTCGGCGACGGGGGCGGCGAGCACGATCCTGCCCACCGTCGTGGAGCGCATCGTCGCCGCGTGCGGCGGTGATCGTGAGGCGTACCACCGGGCGCTGGCCGCATCGATCTGCGTCTCGGCGGATGGCGCTCATGCCACGCATCCCAACTACTCGGAGCGCCATGAGCCAGACCATCACATCGTGATGAACGCAGGGCCGGTGATCAAGATCAACAGCAACGTGCGGTACGCGACCGACGCGATCTCCTCGGCGCGGTTCAAGCTCGCGTGCGAGGACGCAGGGGTTCCGTGGCAGGAGTTCGTCGCACGGACCGACATGGCCTGCGGCTCGACCATCGGGCCGGTCACCGCCGCCCGCCTCGGCATCCAGATCGTGGATGTGGGCGTGGCGCAGCTCGCCATGCATTCGGCCCGCGAGCTGTGCGGCTCGACCGATCCGATCCTGTTCGCGACTGCGCTCACGTCATTCCTGCGAGGTATCCCATGAGCCATCCGCTCGACCCCTTCTCAGCCGAGGAGTTGCGCGACGCCGCGGCGATCTACCGCTCGGAGCGCCACGTGGAGTCGCCGGTCTTCGCGGTGCTGTCACGCCTCGAGCCCGACCACGCCGAGTGGCACGGCTTCGTCGAGAGCGGGACGCCCATCGATCGGCGGGCGTGGGCCGTGGTCGTCGTCGATCGCAACACGCTCGCCGAAGCGATCATCAACGTGACCACGCGACGCATCGATTCCTACGTCGAAGTCGAGGGCGAGCGCCCGTACTTGATGATCAGCGAGATCCTCGACGCGATGGGGGCGGTTCGCAGCCACGCGGGCTGGATCGACGCCATGGCTCGTCGCGGCTTCACCGGCGACGACCTCGACAAGATCCAGATGGACCCTTGGCCGCACGGCACCTTCGGCACGGCCCATGAGGATGGGCGTCGCCTCACCAAGGTGATCTTCTACTGGCGGGACGAACCTGACGACAACGGCTACGCGCACCCCATCGAGGGCCTCATGGTCGTCGTCGACCTCGGCGACGCGGAGGTCCTCGCGGTGCTCGACACTGGCGACGTGCCCGTGCCCCGCACGCGCCAGAGCTACTACCCCGAACACGCCGGTCGCGTGCGTGCCGACCTCAAGCCCATCGACATCACCCAACCCGACGGCCCGAGCTGGACCGTCGACGGCAACGCCGTTCGGTGGCAGCGCTGGCGGTTGCGCGTGTCGATGGACCCGGTCGAAGGCTTGGTCCTCCACGACGTCGGCTATGACGACCCCGACGCGGGACGGGTCCGGCCGATCATGCACCGGGCCGCGGTGAGCGAGATGGTCGTGCCGTACGGCCACACCGCGGAGTCGCAGCGCTGGAAGAACGCGTTCGACGTGGGCGAATGGGGCCTCGGGCGCATGGCCAACTCGCTCGAGCTCGGATGCGACTGCCTCGGCGTGATCCACTACTTCGACGCCGTGCTCGCCGGCGAGGACGGCGAGGGCCACGTGACGGCCAACGCCATCTGCCTGCACGAGGAGGACTACTCGATCCTCTGGAAGCACAGTACTTCTACCTCGACGGGTCGATCCAGCTCGACGTGAAGCTGACCGGCATCATCCAGTCGATGGGTGTGCCCGTCGATGCGCGCCAAGCCGACCTCGGCAACGCCAACCTCGTCTCGCCCGGCGTGGCCGCCGCTCACCACCAGCATCTGTTCTGCCTTCGGCTCGACATGTGCGTGGACGGCCCGGCCAACTCGGTTGCCGAGGTCGACGTGGTGCCCGACGAGCCCGGTCCCGCCAACCCCGAGCACAACGGCTTCCACACCGAGTCCACCGTGTTCCGCACCGAACACGAGGCCCAGCGCGTCGTCGATGCGGCACGCAGCCGCACGTGGCGCATCTTCAACCCGAGCGTCCGCAACGGTGTGGGCGAGCCAGTCTCCTACAAGCTCCTCCCGGCCGCGACGCCGACCATGCTGGCCCGGCCCGAGAGCCGGGTGCACGAGCGAGCGGCGTTCGCCTCCAAGAACCTGTGGGTCACGCCGTACGCGCCGGACGAGATCCACGCCGCCGGCCGCTATCCGAACCAGAGCGGCGGCGGCGGGGGGCTACCGGCGTGGACCGCGCGCGACCGTCCCATCGAGAACACCGACCTCGTCGTCTGGCACGCTTTCGGGCTCACCCACATCGTGCGCCCGGAGGATTGGCCGGTGATGCCCGTCGAGTCGACCGGCTTCTGGCTCGTTCCCTTCGGCTTCTTCGACCGCAACCCCGCGCTCGACGTGCCCGCCCCGCCGACCCACTGCGACTCGGGCGGGCGCGCGCCGGTGGGTCCGTGACCTTCAAGGAAGCCGCGGGCGCGGTGCGCGATGACCGTACTCGTCGTTGACGCGAGTGTGATGGCCCCGGCTGTGAGGTGCCGCATCGAACTGCTCGGCGCGTGACGAACACGACTGAGGCATCTACGCCAGAACAGTTGCGCAACGAACCACGGCGTGGAACGCGCGGCCCGGAGGTTCACGTGCTCGTAGCGCTCGGACCTGGCAACATCTGGGGC
>JACPNV010000058.1 GCA_016185305.1 Actinomycetota bacterium
GCCGCGAGTTGCGCCGGCCCAACGGCGAGACCATCCCCATACGCCGGGCCCTGCTCGAACAGCTCATCTGCACCAGCTACCTCGCCCGGGTCATCATGCGCGGCCAAAGCGAAGTCCTCGACCTCGGCCGCCGCACCCGACTGTTCACCGCCCCCCAACGCCGCGCCATCCTCGAGCGAGACGGCCCCCTGTGCGCCGTGCCCGGCTGCACCAACCCCGCCGACGTCATCCACCACGACCACCGCTGGCAAGACAACGGCGGCACCGACCTCGACAACGGCATCCCCGCCTGCGACACCCACCACGACGACTTCCACGAACACCGCGCCACCATCGCACGCAACCCCGACGGCACCTACACCTACACCATCCTCCACCCCCGCACCCGCGCATCGTGAACGCTAAGCAGTGCGGCTGGTGCGTTAGCTTCGGACCGAGATCGGCGTTGGCGCCCTCCTCGCGAGCCGAAGGCACAAGACCGCCCGAACGGCGTACTAGCGATCAGGACTACCGGTGTGGCCGGTTCTCCATCCGCAGAATGTACGGCCACCCGAACCGGTGAGCGCCACGATCACGTGCGCTCCGAACCGCATGCGGCGGTAGGTCACATCGGCCCCGCGCGTCGGTAGGTCTTGCCGAACTTGTCTGTGTCGGCGATGGGCAGGCTCGTCGGGGTCGACGGTGATAGCCAGCTTTGGTGACGGCTTCCCACGAGGCATGGGCAAACCCTACTACCGTGGTAGGAGACCGGGGAGCATCCGCCCTGCCCGGGCCCGGGGCAACAACGCCGGTGTGGCTGTCGCCAACAGATCGCCTTCTGGGCCGGTGTGACCTCGATCATAGCGACCCCTCTTGTGCCGTTTCATGTCCTGCGGGTAGCTTGCGCAGTCACGACGAGCGCCGCATCGATCGGGAGGATGCCGTGTTGGGGAACAAGCGAACGGCGCGACTCGCGGCGATGTTGGTAGCTGGTGCCCTCGTGCTGTCGGCCTGTGGGCGCAGCGAGCCAACCGGCGCGGCCGGGGCCACGGGGCCGGCGAGCTCCGCGAGCCCGGCCACCACGAGGGCCAGCGCCGTGGCCACGACCAAGCCGATGACCGAAGAAGAAAAAGTCGTCGCGGCGTATCGCTCGTTTTGGGTCACATGGGATAGGGCGAATGATCCGCCCGACCCCGAGTTCGCGGATCTCGAAAGGTTCGTCACTGGCGCTGCTCTCGAGAAGGCAAGAGCGTCGATCACCAAGAACAAGGCGGACGGGGTCCGGTTTCGCGAGCCCCAGGGGCAGGGTGGGCGTCACGAGCCGTCCCGCGTCGTCGTCGATGGGCCATCCGCCTCGCTGCTCGATTGCTCGATCGACGACGGCCAAGTCATCGCCGCGGATGGACAGGTTCGTGACAGCACAGTCCAGACCAACCTGTTCGAGGTCACCTTGCAGCAGGCCGACGATCAGTGGCGGGTCGCGAACGTGAAGCAACTCAAGCAATGGCCAGGAGAGACAACATGCGACGGCTGATGGCAGCAGGTCTGATTCTGGCGACGATCAGCGCGTCATGGTCCGGGTCCTCGGCGCGGGCGCAGACCGCATCGGGCGCGGTGACCGAAGGCGGGAAGGCAACGACGGAGGTGTCCGATGGCGGCGCGCAGGTTCAGGTCTTGCCGGCGGCTCCGGCGGCTCCGGCGGCGCCGGTTTCCGGTGGCCCGGCGTTGCACTGCACCTACAACGTGGTCGGGGTGGTGCCGGTGTTCGACTTCGAGTTGGTGGCGGCGGCGGCGAACCCGACGGTGGGCAACACCTACCGGTTGCGTTGCATCGATCCGGTGACCGGTGCGCTGGTCGTCGACGAGGATGTCGTCTACACGGCCGGCCTGCCGCCGATCCCGCCGGCGGTGCTGGCCCAGACGGCCCGCCAGCGCGCCGAGGCCCAGCTCGATCCGCCCGAGCCGGCGTTGGGTGTCAACCCGCCGGCGGGCCGGCAACTGGTCGGGGTCCCGACGTGGTTGTGGATCGAAGATCCGTGGCAGCCGGTGTCGGCGACCGCGACGGTCGGCGGCGTGAGCTCGACGGTCACCGCGTCGCCTCGTGACGTGCGATGGGACCTCGGCGACGGCACCACCGTGGTGTGTGACGGGCCGGGTGCGGCCTATGACTTGGGCCGCCGGCCTGGCGAGCAGTCCAGCGACTGCACCCACACCTACATCGACCGGTCGACGGTGAACGATCCCGACGGCACCTACACCGTGACCGCCACGGTCACCTTCGACGTGTCGTGGACCGCGACCACCGGTCAGGGCGGCGACCTCGGCACAATCACCCGGTCCTCGGCCACCGCGCTCACCGTCCGCGAAGCCCAAGCCCTCATCAACTGACTCCAGCCCCGCCGCCAAGTTCGAGGTCGGGTGGGCACCGTGGCCGCGTTGCGCCCCGAACCCCGACTACGACACGCTGTAGCACCATGTCACGACGTTCCCTGCGTGCGAGGCGATGAGCGGGAACCGGCCCTCGGAGCCGGATCCGGCCGAAGCAAGCCCAGAACCTGGGGACGACGAGCGCGGCGGGGAGGACGACCCGTCACGATCCGACCCGGCGCATCGCGACCCCGCGCACCGGTTCGCGGCTTCCGGGGCCGGCACCGCGCTCGTCTTCTTCTGCTCGGCGGCAGTGCTCGTGATCGAGATACTCGCCGGACGCTTGGTAGCGGCCTGTCGGCGGCGGCGACCGCCGGTGCGCTGCTGGGCACGTTCCTGACCGGGTTCGTTCTCGTCGCCGCGCTACCGACGCGCCCGATCGTCGTCGGGCTGGGGATCGCGTTGATCGTCGTCGGCGCCGTGCTCTGGATGGCGTTGACCAAGACGAGCCCCCTTCTCGCCATCTCCGCGAGCCTGATCGCGACGGCCGTCGCGTTCGTCGCGCCCCAGCCGTGCGAGCACGAGACGGCCTACTACTGCGTCACCGTGACGGCTGATCCCCAGCGAAGCTCCGGGCGCGTGCTCACGCTCGACAACCTCCGGCACAGCTACGTCGATCTCGAGGATCCGCTCTTCTTGGAGTTCCGGTACACGCGCTTGCTCGCCGGCGTCGTGGACGCGACCTACGGCAACCGGTCGCTCGATGCCCTCCACATCGGCGGCGGCGGCTTCACGCTCCCGCGATGGCTGGCGGCTCGGCACCCGGGCTCGAGCAGCACGGTCTTGGAGCTCGATCCGTCGCTGGTCGAGATCGATCGAAGCGAGCTCGGTCTCCAACTCGGCCGAGACCTTCGCGTCCGTACCGGCGACGCGCGGATGAGCATCGCCGGCGAGCCCGCGGGTCGCTACGACGCCGTCATCGGCGATGCATTCGGGGGACTCGCGGTGCCGTGGCATCTCACGACGATCGAGATGATCCGCGAGATCAAGCGAACGATGCGTCCTGGCGCTGTCTACGCCCTGAACATGATCGATGGCGGACCCCGCAACCTGGTCCGGGCCGAGCTCGCAACGCTCGCCTCGGTGTTCAACCACGTCGCTGTCGTCGTTCCACCCGACGGCGGTCTTGTCGGGAACTACGTCCTCGTCGCGAGCGACGCGCCGATCCGCGTCGGCGCCGTTCCTGCCGCCGACGGCACGCCGATCGTCGACGACGCCGGCGTGGCTGCGTTCATCGCTGATGCGCAACCGCTCCGCGACGACTTCGCTCCGGTCGACCAGCTCATCACGCGGCGGTAGCCGTCGCGGCGACCTCCGACGGAACAGCGCCCGACCGCCCGGATTCCGGTTCGAACCGGCGGAGGCGGAGGCTGTTGGACACGACGAACACGCTCGACAGGGCCATCGCCGCACCGGCGATGAGCGGGTTGAGCAGGCCGGCCGCCGCGAGCGGCAGCGCGGCGACGTTGTAGAAGAACGCCCAGAAGAGGTTGCCCTTGATCGTTGCCAGCGTTCGGCGGGAGAGCCGGATGGCGTCGCTCGCGGAGCGGAGGTCGCCTCGCACGAGCGTCAGGTCGCTTGCCTCGATGGCGACATCGGTGCCGGTGCCCATGGCCAGGCCGAGATCGGCCTGCGCCAGCGCGGCCGCGTCGTTCACGCCGTCGCCGACCATGGCCACGACGTTGCCGTCGTCTTGCAACCGGCGGATGACATCGAGCTTCTCGCCGGGAAGGACTTCGGCGATCACCTCGTCGATGCCCACCGACGTCGCGACCGACGCGGCGGCGGCCCGGTTGTCGCCGGTGAGAAGGATGGGGCGCAAGCCGAGCGCGCAGAAGCGGGCGACCGCTTCGGCCGACGTCGGCTTGATCGTGTCGGCGACGACGAAGACGGCGTTGACAGCACCGTCCCATGACGCCACGACCGCGGTCTGCCCGGCTGCTTCGGCGTCGTTCACCGCCGCGAGCAAGGCCGGCGGCAGTTGCTCGTCGGTGACGAACCGGGCGCGGCCCGCCGCCACCACGCGCCCGTCGATCGTTCCCGTGACGCCGAGCCCTTGGGCGTTCACGAAGTCTTCGACCGGTGCGAGCGCCACGGATGCCGCTTCCGCCGCGCTCGCGATGGCGCGGCCGATCGGATGCTCGGACGCGTGTTCCAGCGATCCGACCAGGCGGAGCGCTTCTGCGCGATCGATGCCGGGAACGAGCGCAACGCTCGCGAGGCTCATCTTGCCGGTGGTCACGGTGCCGGTCTTGTCGAGGACGATCGTGTCGATCCGGCGGGTCGACTCGAGCACCTCGGGGCCCTTGATCAGGATGCCGAGCTGCGCGCCGCGCCCGGTGCCGACCATGAGCGCCGTCGGCGTCGCCAGGCCCAGCGCGCACGGGCACGCGATGATCAAGACGGCGACGGCAGCGGTGAACGCGGCTTCAGGCGATGCTCCGATGCCCAACCAGAAGCCCAGCGTGGCCACAGCCAGCGCGATCACGACCGGGACGAAGACACCAGCCACGCGGTCGGCGAGACGCTGTATCTGGGCCTTGCCGTTCTGCGCCTCCTCGACGAGCCGCGCCATCTGCGCGAGCTGGGTGTCGGCACCGACTCGGGTCGCCCGGACGACGAGCCGGCCGCCGGCGTTGACCGTCGCGCCCACGATGTCGTCGCCCGCGGTCACCTCGACCGGAACGCTCTCACCGGTGAGCAGCGATGCGTCGATCGCCGACGAGCCCTCCTCCACGACACCGTCGGTCGCGATCTTCTCGCCCGGTCGGACCACGAACCGGTCGCCGATGCTCAGGTCGTCGATCGGGATCCGCACCTCCGTCCCGCCGCGGAGGACGGCGACGTCTTTGGCTCCGAGCTCGAGGAGGGCTCTGAGCGCTGCCCCTGACCGGCGCTTGGCTCGCGCTTCGAAGAACCGGCCGGCGAGGATGAACACCGTGAGGGCCGAGGCGACTTCGAGGTAGATCTGATTGGCACCCGCACCCTCGGAGGAGGCGACCTCGAAGCCCATCGTCATCCCGGCCATGCCCGCGTTGCCGATGAACAAGGCGTAGAGCGACCACCCGAAGGCGGCGAGCGTTCCGATGGAGATGAGCGTGTCCATCGTCGCGGTGCCGTGGCGGAGGTTGGTCCACGCCGCCCGGTGGAACGGCGCCCCGCCCCAGAGGACGACGGGTGCAGTCAGGGTGAGCGAGAGCCACTGCCAGTTCCGGAACTGCAGGGGCGGGATCATCGCCATCGCCACGACCGGGACGGTCAACGCCGTCGAGATGAGCAGCCGCCGCCGGAGGGCGTCTGTCCTGTCGTCGGCGTCGCTGGAAGGCGGGCCATCGGCCGATGTTCGTGCCGCGGCCGGTAGCTTCGCGGTGTAGCCGGTGGCTTCGACGGTCGCGATCAGGTCGTCGGGCCCGAGCGACTCGGGATAGTCGATCCGAGCCCGTTCCGTTGCGTAGTTCACCGTCGCACGCACGCCGTCGAGGCGATTGAGCTTCTTCTCGATGCGCGCTGCGCACGACGCGCACGTCATGCCGCCGATCTGGAGCTCGACGGTGTCGAGGGGTATCGAGTCGCTTTCCGTGGGTGCAGTCATGGTGCGGTTGGGTGCCTGTGGGACGAGTGGGTCACCGGTTGGATGCCGGCTCGGCGGCGGGCGCGGCCGGGCTTGCACGAACAGACGAGACGAGCCGCCCGATGCCCACCGCGGCGGCGAACACGATCAAGAGCCCAACGACGAACATCGTGGCGCGAAGCCCAGGGCTCACGAGCGGACGGCGTAGCCGGCTTCGTCGACCGCCTCGGCGACCGCGGCATCATCGAGCTTGGCGTCGCTGCTCACCTTGACAGCGCCCGAGCCGAGGTCGACGTCGACGGACTGCACGCCGGGCAGCTTGACGAGCTCGGCGGTGACGGCCTCGACGCAATGGCCACAGCTCATCCCGTCTACGTGGTAGGTCGCGGTCTGCATGTATCTTCGTTCCTTCCCTCATGGTCCCGGTGATCGGTGTCGGGGCAGAGGGATGATACCCCCATAGGGTATGATGTCAAACCTGCGTGGAACGATTCACCCGGCGACGGAGAGACGAGCATGGCCGAACCATCGAGGGGGTACAGCGCCTCGAAGCAGCAACTCCTCAACCGCCTCGCCCGCATCGAGGGCCAGGTGCGCGGCATCTCAAGGATGGTCGACGAGGATCGCTACTGCATCGACGTCATCACCCAGATCAACTCGATCCGCGCCGCGCTCGACAAGGTGTCACTCGGCCTGCTCGATGACCACGCGCGCCATTGCCTGGTCGGCGGCAAGGGCGGTCCTGACGATCCCGAGGATCAAGTCGACGAGCTGATGGGCGCTGTCGGGCGCATGCTCTCGCGCTGACGCACGACGATCTACACCACGGTCACGGTGGCCTTCATGCCACTCGTCCAGTGGCCCGGTTCGTGGCAGCCGATGAAGATCGTCCCGGGCTCGGCGAACGTGTGCGTCAGCTCGCCAGACTGGCCCGGTTCGATGGTGATCGGGCCGGACGCCGCCTCGGTGTCGCCGCCCGCCATGTTCGCCATGCCGCCGGCATCGCCGGCGTCCATGTTCATGTCGGTGCCCATCGTGCCGGCCATGCTCGTGCCGGTTCCCATCGTGGCCATCTCACCCTCGTGCTGCTCTTGGGTGGCCTCGTCGGCGATGAGCGCCTCGTGGGTGTTGGTGCCGTAGTTCTTGAACCGGAACACGACTGTCTCGCCCCTGTTGACTTGCAGGGCATTGGGACGGAAGGCGTTGTCGATCATGGCGACGTCGACGGTCCGATTCGCGCCGCGGGTCACTGCGGTCCTCGCACGGCTACTGCCGCAGGCGGTGACTCCGAGTGCGGTCGCAACGAGCAACACTGCCGCGAGTCGCGTTGTTGGGCTCATGGTCTCTCTTTCAGGAGCTCGCCGCGTTGACAAGCCGCAGTCGATCTATGACAACCTGTCGCAGTACTATTGCACGGTCGTTGTTCGGGGCAGTTGCAGCCCGAGCCCCCCACACCGCGGAGATGACGGTCATGTTGTCGAGCCTGCGCAACATCCTTCGGGTTGCTGAGCTTCGGAACAAGGTGCTGTTCACCATCGTCATGCTCGCCGTGTACCGGTTCGGGTCCTACCTGCCGATACCGGGCATCGATCTGTCGGCGTTGCAGCAGCTCCAGAGCCAGGCAGCGACCGGCGGCGTCTTGGCCTTCCTCCAACTGTTCTCCGGCGGCGCGCTCACCCGGTTGTCGTTGTTCGCGCTCGGGATCATGCCGTACATCACGGCTTCGATCATCATGCAGATCCTTGCCGTGGTCATCCCGAAGCTCGAGCAGTGGCAGAACCAGGGAGCAGTCGGGCAACGGAAGATCACCCAGTGGACCCGCTATCTCACCGTCGCCATCGCGGCGATGCAGGCCACGGGTCTGTCGTTCGTGTTCTACACCGGCTCAACCCCGGGGAAGTCCGTCGGCTTCTTGAACAGCCCGTTCACGACCAACATCATCCCGAGGTTCGACGTCTGGCACGTGCTGCTCATCGTGCTCACGCTCACGGCCGGCACTGCATTGCTGATGTGGATGGGTGAGCTGATCACCCAGAAGGGCATCGGAAACGGCATGTCGTTGCTGATCTTCGCCTCGGTCGTCTCGACCCTTCCCGGCCAGGGCGGGTCGATCAAGGCCGCGGCGGGATGGCTGGCGCTGGCGGCGACGATCGCCGTGTTCATCGCTGCCCTGGTCGCGATCGTGTTCGTCGAGCAAGGCCAACGGCGGATCCCGGTGCAGTTCGCCAAGCGAGTCGTCGGGCGGCGCATGTACGGCGGCCAATCGACCTACATCCCGTTGAAGGTGAACCAGTCGGGCGTCATACCGATCATCTTCGCTAGCTCGGTCCTCTACATCCCGCAGCTTCTGGCGGTCATGCTCCCGCCCGAGCAGGCCTGGGCCCAGGGCGTCCAGAACTTCGTGAACAGCTCGCTCATCCAGCCCGACTCGCCGTGGCACATCGCCGTGTTCGGCCTGCTCATCGTGGCCTTCGCCTACTTCTATACGGCCATCACCTTCGACCCGGCCAAGCAGGCCGACACGATCCGCAAGCAAGGTGGGTTCATCCCCGGCATCCGTCCCGGGCCGCAGACCGAACGCTACCTGGCGCGGATCCTGGCGCGGATCACGCTGCCGGGCGCGCTCTTCATCGCCGTGGTGGCGCTTCTTCCGTCGCTGCTGCTCACCAGGTTCCTGCCCGGCAACCAGGTCTCGTTCTCGGGCATCTCGATCCTGATCGCGGTCGGCGTGGCCCTCGAGACGATGAAGCAGATCGACAGCCAGCTCATGATGCGCAACTACGAAGGCTTCTTGAAGTAGGCCTTCTTGAAGTGAAGTAGGCCTTCTTGAAGTAGGGGGCGTCCGCTCGCTACATGCCCGGCATGGTTTCGCCGGGCTTCATGCTGCTGCCCGGCGCCATGGTGGTGCCCGGCTTCATGGTCGAGTCGGGCTTCACGGTGCTGCCCGGCATCGACTCGCCCGGCTTCATGGTTCCGCCGGGCTGCATCGAGCCCATGGTGGTGCTCGTGGCGCCTCCGCTCCCGGACTTCACCGTCGAGTCAGTTGTGGTCGTGCCTGTGCCCGAGGAGCAGGCGCCGAGCAGCGCGGCGGCGATGGCGAGTGAGAACAGAGCGGGAGCGCGGCGACGCATGGGTCGATCTCCTGTGGGGAAGCGGGGCGGGCCCGTCGTGCTGGGACCGACGGACTGTAGTTGTGGCCGCGCCGCCATGTCAGGTCGGGTCACGGGCGGTCACGGGCGGGGCAGCCCGCCGCATCCGTCCACACGCTTGCGTCAGTTCAGACGCGGCCCGACATGACGAGCTCGGCGTGGAACTGCTGGTTCGCCCACAGCGCCGCGAACAAGATGATCAAGATCCACCAGCCCAGCCGGGTCGGATGGACTTGAACGTTGAGCCAGGTACCGCG
>JACPNV010000059.1 GCA_016185305.1 Actinomycetota bacterium
CGTCGCGGTCGGTGCCGGTCGCGATGGCGGGCAGGACGTCTTTCACACTCTCGCGCTGGACGGTCGGCGGGGTGCGCTGCAACCGGGCGCCTTCGAGCGGCGCAGGGAGCCCGCCGGCCAAGAGGTTGACGAGGAGCCAGCGCTCCATGACCAGTTGGTTGAGCGGATGGGGATCGGCGCCAGCATGACGGTGCTTGCGAACCGACGCGATGACGCTCGCGAGCGCTTCCGGTGCTGGTACGTGGCCATGCACCATGGCAAAGGCTTCCCGGTCGTGCCGACCGACGCCGACCTCGAGCCGCGCCCCGCCGGTGTCGGGGTCGTCTACCGCGCGGGCGATCTCGAGACCGAGCACCTCGCCTGTCACGACGCCGTGTTCAACCGAGACGTCTGCCCCGGCCCCGGCGATCAGTGCCGCGAGCGCAAGTGCCGCGCCGCTCGGTCTGGCCGGCGGGGCCGGAGCTACCGGCCGGGCCACGATCAGCTCGCGGCCGTTGACCGACCAAACCGACGCGGGCGACAGGAAGAGGCCGGCTCGGCGGGCCACGTGGCCGGCGACGTCAGCATCGTCGAGCAGCAGGTGGAGCTGGGCGGCGCCTCGCTGTGAGGCCCACGCCATGGCAGGACCCAACGACCGCTCCGGTCGTTCGTCAGCAAGGACCCATGCCCGACGCCCGTCGGACATCGCCGCACCGCGTGCGAACGCGCCGCTCTCTTCGGGATCGACGTCGCCGAACTGGCGGGCGACGAGCGCGCGGAGCTTGGCGGCGTTGAGCGCGGCGCGGCGCTCAGCGTCTACTTCGGGCACGCCAAGGACCGCCGCTGATCAAGAAGGAGCTGTGGCCGTCGCGGCGGCCTCCGCGCTCGTCTTCTTGTTGCGCTTGCCGTAACGCCGCTCGAACTTCTCGATGCGTCCACCGCTGTCCACCAGCTTCTGCTTGCCCGTGTAGAAGGGATGGCACTCGCTGCACAGCTCGACGTGGAGATCACCCGCCGTCGAGCGGGTCGTGAACTCGTTGCCGCACGAGCAGACCACGTGCGTCTCGACGTATCGGGGGTGGATTCCAGCCTTCATGGCTACTCCGTCTTCTCGAGTGGTTGACCAGTCTGCCGAGTCGGGATGGACATCGCAACGTGGGCGGGCGGCTCCATGCAGCACCAGGCGCCGGATCGCCGGCGCCGCAAGGCTGGTGCGCCGCGACAACTACGCGTTGGCGATCTCCTTCAAGAACTCGTCGTTGCTCTTGAACCCGGACAAGCGGTCGATGAGCATCTCGAGCCCTGCGCCGCTGCTGCCGTTGTCGCCGCTGAGTCCGTGCAGCACGCGGCGCAGCTTCCAGACCTGCTTCAGCACACTCGGGTCGAACAGCAGCTCTTCCATCCGGGTCGACGACGCGTCGACGTCGATGGCCGGATAGATCCGCCGCTCGGCGAGGCGGCGATCGAGGCGCAGCTCCATGTTCCCCGTGCCCTTGAACTCCTCGAAGATCACCTCGTCCATCTTCGAGCCGGTCTCGATCAGCGCGGTCGCGAGGATGGTCAGCGAGCCGCCCTCCTCCAGGTTGCGAGCGGCACCGAAGAACTTCTTCGGCGGGTAGAGCGCTCCGGTATCGATGCCGCCCGACATGACGCGCCCCGTCGGCGGTGCCGCGAGGTTGTACGCGCGGGCGAGGCGTGTGATGCCGTCGAGCATGATGACGACGTCACGCCCGTCCTCGACCAGCCGCTTGGCCCGCTCGATGGCGAGCTCGGCGACCATCGTGTGCTCGTCGGCGGGACGATCGAACGTGGATGCAACGACCTCACCCTGCACGTGCCGCCGCATGGCCGTCACTTCTTCGGGCCGCTCGTCGACGAGCAGCACCATCAGGTGTACCTCGGGGTTGTTGGTTTCGATCGACGACGCGATCTCCATCATCACGCGGGTCTTGCCGGCCTTCGGGGGCGAGACGATCATGCCGCGCTGGCCCTTGCCGATCGGTGCGATGAGATCGATGATGCGCGGTGTCATCACCTTGGGATCGTGCGTGAGCTCGAGGTTGAGCTTCTCGTCGGGGTGCAGGGGCGTGAGATCTTCGAACTTCGGACGATCGCGCGTGAGCTCGGGATCTCTCCCGTTGACCTGGTCGATGCGCAGCAACGCCGGGTTCTTCTCGCTCCGGCCCGCCGGGCGACTCGCGCCTTTGATGTGATCACCCTTGCGCAGGCCGAACTGGCGCACCTGCTTCACCGAGACATACACGTCTTCTTTGCTCGGGAGGTAGCTCTTCACGCGGAGGAAGCCGTAGCCCTCGTCACGAAGGTCGAGCATCCCGGCCACTTCGACGGGCTCGCCCTGCCATTGCTCGTCCTGGGTCTGACCTGGTGGCTGCGCCTCACGATCTCGGTTGCGACCGCGGCGACGTCGGCGGCGGTTCCCCGTCTCGCCGTCCGCGCCTTGGCCTTGCTCGTGCGGGCGCTGGGTTTGCTGGCCGCCACCATCGTCGCCCTCGGCACCACGGTCGGCATCGGAAGCGGCCGGGGCCGCGGCGGCCGAATCGGCGCCGGCGGTGTCTTGGCCGCGCGGGCCGGCCACATCTGCCTCGACCTCGTCGTCTCGGGCCTTGCCGTTGGACCCGCCCGCCGTCGCCGGCGTCGCGGGCGCGGCTTGCTCGCCTTCGGTCTTCGCGGTCTTCGCGGTCGCCTTCTTGGCTGCCTTCTTCGCCGGCTTCGCCTCGACCACCTCGGCCGCGCCGTCGACTCCGGCCAGCTCGAGGATCAAATCGACGATCTCGGCCTTGCGGGCACGGGATCCGGGTTTGCCGCCCATGGCGTTGGCGATGCGGTGCAGCTCGTCACGATCCTTGCGTTCGAGGATCGAGCGCTCGAGTTCCACGCTCATCGGGTGCCTCGTTTCAGCTTCTCTTCGGGAATCCGGTGGGATCCGTTCGTGGGTACAGGTGGCGTGCTGCTTGGGATCGGATGGCCCGAGCCAGGCGCAGCCTGGAACCAACCTCGACAGCTCCGATGGCACGCGGCAGCGACAGAGCGACGAGGGTGGGGTTGAGACCGGTGGAACCGGACTCGAACGGCGGTGGCGGTAGAACCGTGATCTGGTTCTCCCCTGCCACAACGACCGCGGGATCAGCGTAGTGGCGGGATCTCGTGGCGAGCAACCACGGCAAACCAAGCGGGGCTCGACGCGGGTCGCGGCCATACTCGAAGACTTGATGGGGGACGTTCTCCGGGCCACGGGCCTTCGCAAGTCTTATCGCGGCGTCGACGCGGTCGACGACGTCGACCTGCACGTCGGCGCCCAAGAGCGCGTCGCGCTTTTGGGGCCGAATGGCGCCGGCAAGACCACGACGTTGCTCATGCTGCTGGGCGCGATCACGCCCGATGCCGGGCAGGTGTCGGTGCTCGGCCAGCCCATGCCCCGCCACCGCAGCCGGGCGATGCGGGGCGTGGGCTTCGTCGCCGGGTACCTCCCGCTCCCCGACCGCCTGCGCGTTCGTGAAGCGCTGCGGTTGTTCGCGCAGCTCTATGGCCTTCGTCCCGACGAGTCCGAGGTTGCGATCACCGACGCACTCGAACGCTTCCACATCCCCCATCTCGGCGATCGGATGTGCCTCGAGCTCTCATCCGGCCAGCGCACGCTGGTCGGCATCTGCAAAGCCATCCTTCACGAACCGCGCCTACTGGTGCTCGACGAGCCAACGGCGTCGCTCGACCCGGACGTCGCCTACCGCGTGCGCCACGGCATCGAGGCGCTGTCCGAGGAGCAGGGCACGGCCTTGCTCGTCACCAGTCACAACATGGTGGAGGTGGAACGGCTGTGCGAGCGCGTCGTGTTCTTGTCTGCAGGGCACGTCGTCGCGAACGGCTCACCGGCGGAGGTTGCCGGCAGCTTCGGTCACGGCTCGCTCGAAGGGGTCTTCCTCGAGCTTGCCGGCACGATCCACTCCGAGCACGAGCTCGTCGACGAAGGTGTGGCCGGCGCGGACATGTTGCCCGACCGGGTCGTCATCGAGGCGAGCGCAGTGGAACCGGCGGCCGTCCGGGTGCGAGCGGTCGACCGACGGAGTCCGGCTCCGAACGACCACGACGCGCCTGCCCCACCGCCCGACCGGGGCTCGAGCTGGCTGCGCATACGATCGATCGCCCAGCGGCACGCGTTCGTGTTGCGCCGCAGCCCCCATCGCTGGTTCGACATCGTGATCTGGCCGATGGTCGACGCCGTGCTCTTCGGATCGCTGGGCGTGTACGTCGCGCGCCAGTCGGGAAGCAGCTCGGCATCGCCGGCAGGCGCGGCCTACCTGCTCACCGGCATCTTGCTGTTCCACGTCATCTACCAAGTGCAGATCGCCCTGTCGACGGGCTTCCTCGAAGAGACCTGGTCACGCAACATCTTGAACCTGATGACCACACCGCTGCGCGAGCTCGAGTACGTCCTCGGCGTCGCGTTGTTCGGCTTCGCGAAGCTCGTCGTCGGTCTCACTGTTGTCGGTGCTGCCGCCGTCGCGTTCTTCGCGTTCAACATCCTCAGCGTCGGCTGGGGTCTGTTCCCGATCGCGATCCTGCTGATCTTCAGCGGGTTCGCCATCTCGTTCTTCGTCATCGGGCTCGTGCTGCGCTTCGGGCAGTCCGCCGAAGTCCTCGCGTGGGGCATCCTCTTCGTCGTGATGCCCCTGTCGGGCGTCTTCTATCCCGTGGACGCGCTGCCGGCCGTCATGCAACCGATCGCGTACGCGCTGCCCACGACGCACGCCTTCGTCGCGGCGCGAGACCTGCTCGCGGGCCAGCCCATGCCGTGGGATCAACTCGCCGTCGCGGTGATCGGTGTCATCGCCGCGCTGGCGCTGGGCATCGCCTTCCTCTACCGGATGCTCGGCACCTTCCGCCGCCGCGGCTTCATCACCCGCTTCTCCTGATCCGCTGTGGTGCTCAGCGGTGTCGCACGAGCCTCGCCATGAGCAGGTGGCCGGGGACGGGCTCGCAGGCGGCGACGCCCGCTTCGGTGTAGGAGCCGCCCGGTCCGTCGACGGCAGAGTCGACCAAGAGGTAGGGGACGGGGTCGGGCGTGTGCGTCTTGAGGCGCAGCGGCGTGGCATGGTCGGGCAACAGCAACAAGCGCCACGGGCCGAGCTCGTCGAGCCCTTCCACGAGACCGTCGAGGATGTCGCGATCCCATCGTTCGAGCGCCTTCACCTTCTCGTCGACGTTGCCCGCATGTCCGGCCTCGTCCGTAGCCTCGACGTGGATGATGAACACGTCAGTGCCATCTCGCAGCGACTCGAGTGCCGCGTCGCGCTGCGCCTCGTAGTCGGTGTCGAAGCCGGCGCTCATCCCTTCGACATCGACGCACGTGATGCCGGTCAGGACACCGAGCCCTCGCACCAGGTCGACGGCGCTGCACAGCGAGGCCTCGAGCCCGTAGATCTTCGCGAACCTCGGCATCTGCGGTTGGAACCCCTGGCCCCACAGCCAGATCTGGTTGGCCTTCAACCCGAACCGGCGGACGACGGCGCGCGAGCGATCCATGAGATCCACGAGCCCGCCGGCCGCGCTGCCCGTTGGCACGACTGCCGGCTTGTCGCTCAAGTCGTGCGGCGGCACGCAGTCGGCGTCGGACCACGACCCTGGCGCCACCATGATGTGTCGGTACTCGACACCGGGGTGGAACTCGATGCCGTCGCCGCCCAGCTCGGCTTGAAGGGCCTCGATGACCGGACGCGATTCGCTCGACGTCGGATGGCCACCGGCGAAGTCGACCATCGTCCCATCATCGCCGACCGTCACGAGGTTGCATCGATACGCGACCTGGTCGGGCCCGAGCTCGAGCCCTAGGGCCGCCGCTTCGATCGGCGCCCGGCCGGTGTGGAACTCGGCGGGGTCGTAGCCGAAGATCGCCATGTTGCCCACGTCGCTGCCTGGTGGCATGCCCGCAGGGATCACGGCGGCCCGGCCGACCTCGCCCCGAGCCGCGAGACGAGCCAGCACGGGCGTCGATGCCGCCTCGAGGGGGGTCTGGCCGCCGAGCTCGGCCACCGCCTCGTCGGCGCAGCCATCGGGTACGCAAACGACGTACTTCATCGGCCGCAGGATAACTGCAAGCGCTCCCAGAGCTCGCCGAGCACCTCCTCCACGGGCGTGCCGTTCGCTGCGAGTGCGACGAGCTCGTGCGAGGCGACGAGCTCGGTCGCCAGCTCGCCCAGCGCCGGCGCATGCGCACGCCACGCCAGCTCGATCTCGCTGCCCGGCGTCCAGAAGCGGCTCGTGTGCAGCGGCAGCAGCAAGGCGAAGGCGGCGAACTCGCCGTCGGCGGGTCCGGTGATGCGCGGCCAGCCGGCGCCGATGAACGGATCGAGCGCGGGAAGGCCCGACAAGCCCGACCACAACGGATCTTCGGCAAGGAAGCGGACGGTGCCGATCTGCGCCAGCCTGATGCCACCGGCGCACAACAGGCATGGCTCCAGCGACGTCCACAACGTGAAATCCCGGTGGCTTCGCCCGGACTTCAACTTGCCGAGGGCGTTCATCTCGGCGTGTGCGACTGGGCTGCCAGCCAGCTGGTCGTCGCCACAGTGCTGTTCGAACAAGCGATTGCGACCGGTCGCGACCACGGCGCCACCCGCGCCGGTGATCACCGACCCGATGCCGAGGCTGCCCGACTGCGCGCTCTTCCACGCGAGCTCGAGGCAATGGCGGAACTCCGGTTCGAGCTCGGCCCACCGGTCCTCGAAGGCCGACGGACCGGGCGCCGCCGACACGACCGCCGGATGATCAGGCTCGCGCCTCATCCGAGGACGCCCTCGATGTGGTCGCGCACGGCGGCGAGATCGTTTGGCAACGAGTCGAACCGCTCGTCCCGTTCGAGAAGGTTGCGGAGTCGGTCGGGCAACGCCGGCCGGACGCCGATCGCGGCCTCGACCGCGTCGGGGAACTTCGCGGGTTGCGCGGTGGCGAGGCAGACCACCGGCACGCCATCGTCGCGCCGCCGTGCCTGCGCGGCACCAAGGCCAACCGCGGTGTGCGGGTCGACGATCACGCGGTAGTGCTCGTAGGTCGCCGCGATGACCTTCTTGGTCTGGTCGTCATCGATGCACGCACCGTCCCAGTGCTCGCGGAGCAGTGCAAGCTGGTCGGCCGTCACCGAGAACTGCCGCTCACCACGAAACTCGGTCATGAGCTCAGCAACCCGAGCGCCATCGCGGTTGCACAGCTCGAAGAGCAGTCGCTCGAAGTTGCTGGACACCTGGATGTCCATCGCCGGGCTGAGCGTCGGCTTCACGCCGGCCATCGCCATGGTGCCCGACTCGAGGAAGCGGGTCAGGATGTCGTTCCGGTTGCTGCCGATGATGAACTGGCTTATCGGTGTCCCCATGCGCTGCGCGGCGTAGCCGGCGAAGACGTTGCCGAAGTTGCCCGTCGGGACGGCGAACGACACCGGCTGGGTCCCTCCGCCGAGCTGCGCGGCGCACCGCACGTAGTAGACGATCTGGGCCATCACCCGGGCCCAGTTGATGGAGTTCACCGCGGAGAGGTTCCGGCGATCGCGGAAGTCTGTGTCTGCGAACAACGCCTTCACGAGGTCTTGGCAGTCGTCGAACGTGCCTGCGATCGCGATGTTGTGGACGTTGGGTGCGTCGACGGTCGTCATCTGGCGCCGCTGCACATCCGACACCCGCCCTTCGGGATGGAGGATGAAGATGTCGATCGCCTCCCGGTCGCGGCAGGCTTCGATCGCGGCGCTACCGGTGTCGCCCGACGTCGCCCCGACGATCGTGACCCGCTGGCCCCGGCGGGCCAGCTCGGCGTCGAACAAGCGCCCGACGAGCTGCAGGGCGATGTCTTTGAAGGCAAGCGTCGGGCCATGGAACAGCTCGGCGAGGTAGAGCCCGTCGCCGAGATCGCGCAACGGGACGACGTCGGGGTCGTCGAAGGTCGAGTACGCGTCGGCCACGATCGAGCCGAGCTCGTCGCTATCGAACGACGAGCCGTCGACGTAGGGCCACATGACCTCGAGGGCCACGTCGGCATACGTTCCGCCCGCGAACCGCTCGAAGGCCCTGAGGTCGAGCACGGGCCACGACTCGGGCACGAACAACCCGCCATCGCGGGCCAACCCCGCCAGCAAGATGGCGCCGAAGTCGAGGCCATGATCGACGCCACGGGTGCTGACGTAGTTCACAGGTCGCCTTCGAGCACCCGGATGACGCTGCCGACCCGGTGCACGACGTCGAGCTCGCGCAGTGCGCCGAGGGTCGCCTGGACGTCGTGCTCGCGCGCTTCGTGCGTGATGAACATGAGCGTGGCCTCCTCGCCGCGGCCGTGCTGCTCCATCGAGCTGATCGACACCTGGTTCGAGCCGAAGATGCCGGCCACCCTCGCAAGCACCCCAGGACGATCGACGACCTCGAGACGGATGTAGTACGCGGTGACGAGCTCGTCGATGGGTTTGATGGTTGCCTCACCCAGCGTGCCCACCGTCGCGTGCGACCCCTTCCGCAGGTTCACCGCAGCATCGATCACATCGCCCAGCACGGCGCTCGCCGTCGGCTCGCCGCCGGCTCCTCGCCCGTAGAACATGAGATCGCCCACCGCCGCGCCTTCGACGAACACCGCGTTGAAGCTCTCGCGCACCGCCGCCAGCGGATGTGTCGTTGGAAGCATCGCCGGATGCACGCGCACACCGATGACGGGCGTGCGCCCCGCTCCCGACTCGTTCGGTTCGCGCTCGGCGACAGCCAGCAGCTTGACCACGAGATCCTTGCGGGTTGCGTAGCCGATGTCCGCGGCCGCGATGGCCGAGATGCCTTCGTGGTACACGTCGCCCGCCACGACGCGAGCACCGAAGGCGATGCTCGCGAGGATCGCGCACTTGGCGCCGGCGTCGTACCCCTCGACATCGGCCGTCGGATCAGCTTCCGCGTAGCCCAACGACTGCGCTTCTGCGAGCGCGGTGGCGTAGTCGACGCCGGCCTCGGTCATGCGCGTGAGGATGTAGTTCGTCGTGCCGTTGACGATGCCCATCACCCGGTGGATCGGTTCGCCGAGCAACGACTCGCGCAGCGGTCGAACCAGGGGGATGCCACCCGCCACGGCCGCTTCGAACAGGAGGTCGACACCTGCGGCCTCGGCCGCGGCGAACACCTCCGCGCCGACGTTGGCGAGCAGCTCCTTGTTCGCCGTCACGATGGGCTTGCCCGCTTTGACGGCGTCGAGCACGAGCGACCGGGCCGGCTCGATCCCACCCATGACCTCGACGACCACGTCGATGTCGGGCGCATCGACCACACGTGCGACATCGGTGGTGAACACGTCCGCCGGCAGGTCGACCCCGCGGTCGCGGTTCGCGTTCTGGACAGCAACCCGTCCGACCTCGACGCGACAGCCAGTGCGTGCCTCGATGTAGTCCTGCTGCTCGTGGATCAGGCGGACAAAGGCGGAGCCGACCGTCCCGCAGCCCAGCAACCCGAGGCGTACCGACGCATGCACGGCCGCCGAGGGTACTCGCTGGTGGTGATGCCCCTGGCGGGAATCGCTGGAGGGCATCCAGCAACCGCGTTCTTGCATTTCACTAATTTTCTAGTATTTTCATTCAATGCCGGCCACCGAAGACACCGCCCGACAGCAAGCCGAAGCCGACCGCCGCAACCGCGAGAGAGATCGGTTGATCGAGTACCGCACCCGGATGGAGCGCGACATCGGCACGCTCCGCGACGCGGCCGAAGCGCTGCGGTCGCTGGCCGCGCAGGTGGGCGACCCGCTGGAACAGGCGATACGTGGCGATGGCCCGGGCACGTGGAGGGGTCGCAAGGCCGACGACTTCCGCGCCGTCGTCAACCAGATCCGCGACGACCTGACTGGAGCGAAGATGAGTTCGGTGCGCTACAGCCTCGAAAGCGCGGCCCTCGACTGCGAGCTGCGCGCCAACGCCATGCAAGCCGACGTCCCGCTGATCCCCGCCATCGCCGTCCCCCGGTTCACCAGCTGACCCGCCTACGGCCCGACACCGCTGTCGGCGGAACCACGATCGATGCTCCCGAGCCGAACGACCCCTGCCGCATCGAGCTGGTTCAGCCAGCGCCGCATCGCCACCTGATCGCTGGGGTCGGTCAGCTCGCCGAAGGTCCGCAGCCGACCATCGGGCGCGACCAGCGGGGCCGGGGGCGGGAGCGAGTCGAAGACTCGGTTCTCGCCGCGCGACTGCCAGAGCTTCTGCACCGCAAGGGTGTCGAGCATGATGCCCTGCAGCGCGAGCTGCTTGGACGCGTCGCGCGCATAGATGTTCGAGAGCTGCTCTTGGGCATAGCCCCGGTCGATCAGCTCGCTCGAAGTCAAGGTCGCCACCGGACCCAACCCGAACTCCAGCTTGTCCGCGATCACCGAGACGAACGCGTTCACCACCTTCTTCTCGTCCTTGATCGACTGGTCGACGTCCATCGCGATCTTGAGCCCCCCGCGGTAGCGGCCGGTGGCGACGTTGCCCGCGACGTTGCCGATGACCTGGAGCTTGCTGGCGTCGTAGCCAGCAGCCGCCATCTGCCCGAGCTCGCGATCGCTCCAGCGGACAAGGGCATCTTGAAGGTCGTCGCGCCCCTGGATCGTCTCCGCTGCGTAGTCGAGGTACGCCTGGGCGCGCACCGGATTCAGCGGCGAGATCGGGTCGTCGAGGGGAACGGTCTTGTAGCTCAGGTCGCGGAACGAACCGAGGTACGGCGCCGCAACCTTTCCGAGCACCGCTTTGGCCTCGGGCTGCAGGTCGCGATGGTCGCCAACCCAGTCGATCACCTCGAGGGCTCTCACCGAGCCGCCGGCGGCATCGGGCGACGTGCCACTCACCATGACCTTGCCCAGCGCTTTGCCGCTGTCGCCGTAGCTCAGCCTGCTCGGCAACAGCTCGTCGAGGTCGTTGCGGAGCACGGCAGCCGACGCGTCGCGGTCAGCGGCGATCTTGTCGAGCACGAGCGCCCGGGTGTCGGTGCCGTCGCCGACGAGCGCGTACAGGCTGCCGTCGCCGCCGTGCGCAAGCACGTCTCGGTTCGCGGGGAGCACGAACCGTGTGCCGGCCTCGACGAGGAAGGAGGTCGACCACTGCACATCGGGCTCGAAGAGGTAGGCCAGCGGCTTGTACCTCCTCGGGTCGTCGCCCGCCGATTCGCGGTCGATCTCGTCCGCCAGCTCGTTGAAGCTCGGCACGACCGCGCCCATGCGGGACGCGACGCTCAGCGACTGCAGCACGTTGACCATCGCGGCCTTCGTGATCCTGGCGTCGACCGATATGCCGATCTGCCGGCGCACCTCGTCGTAGCGGCCGAGCACGTCGAGCACGTCGTTGGCGGTGAACTCCTGGGCGAGCTCGGCGGCGTAGGCGCCCTCGGTGCTCCACAGCTCGTTGAGGCGAGTGAACTCCCGAAGGTCTCCTCGCCGGTAGGCATCGTTGGCGGCCTGCGCCGCCGCCACCGCGTCTTCGTCGCTCGCGAAGGGCGAGTCATAGGGGGTGTGATCGATGCGGAGGTCGTCGTAGGGGTTCTCGGCGAGACCCGACTCGATGTCGCGCACCTCCGCCACGACGGCGCGGACCCTTCGGCTCTCGTCGGCGACCGTTCCGGCGATCTTCAAGAGCGTGAGGCTGGCGGTGGACCGAGCGCGAGCCACGTCGAGGTAGCGCTCGACGGTCGACGTCATCGTCAGGTAGTCGCCCGACGCCTGCGCGAGCAACCGGCCCAGATCGTCGGCCCGGCGCAACTGGATCTGCACCATCTCGCTGTCGCCCATCGTTCTGCGCCTCCTTGTGGTTCAGGACTCTCCACGACGACTTCCGAACTGCTCTCCAACTGCTTTCCAACTGATTCTCAACTGTTTCCATCATTTTCCTTGCTTTTCTACTTATCTCAGTTTACTCTGCCCTCTGTCAAGCCCTTCAAGCAGCGTTGCCCGCCCACCCCGCCACACCCCGGAAGGATCCCCGCCATGCCCCTCGACACCGTCGGTGCCAACCTCGCCCAGCTCACCGAGCTCCAGCGGGCGTTCGACGCCAAAGCGGCCCAAGTCGACCAGTTGATCGTCGAGATCTCGGCCCTCGTCGGCGGGGCCGGCGCACCCGGGAGCGTGAACTGGCAAGGCCGCATCGCTGACCAGTTCCGCACGGAGTGGGACACCGTGTATGTGAAGAACCTCCGCCAGCTCGTGGCCGCGCTCCAAGAGCAGGCGCGCTATGTCAACGAGAACCGGCGCCGTTCCAACCTCGCCCTCAACGGCATCGACGCCTGAGCTCGCCCGAGCACGGTCAAGCTCGCGGGGTCGCGGTCCCGTCATCTCCCGTCCGACGCCACCTCCGCCGCCGACCCCGTTCGCCAGTCCGGCCCGCCCGTCCCCCTGCCAACCTCGGGCGGGCTGGCCTGGCACCCTTCGCTCTTCCCTCCTTCTGCCCTGCTGGTGCCCATGCGAGTGCGCGTCATCACGTCGACTGCTGCCGCCGACGTAGAAGTCGACACCGGCTCGCTCGAACGGCTAACGATCGGCGGGCTCGTCGCGGCGGCTGTTGGTGACGCTTCGAGCGGCGAGCCCGCGATGCCGGTCAACATCGACGGCCGACGAGTCGATCGATCCGCGCCGGCCAGCCACGCCGGGCTGGTCGAAGGCTCACTCATCGATACGGCACCACCGATGCCAGCGATGCACGCGCCGATCGAGCTGGACGTCGTGGGAGGCATGGAGGCGGGTGAGACCTTCCGGCTCGGCGCCGGCAGCCACCGGATAGGCCGGTCACCGTTCAACGAGATCTGCATCGCCAACCCCTCGGTGTCCCGGGTGCACGCGCAACTCGACGTCACGATCGACGGTCAGGTGTCGCTCGCCGACCTGGACTCACGCAACGGCTGCCGGCGTGGGCGCGACTCCTTCCTCTTCGACGCACAACCGATCGATCCCGAACCGATCGCGCTCGGCGCGGCGTGGCTCCGCGTCCGCGTCCCACCGACTGATTCGCCAGACCAACCGGCTTGCTTTCGTTCGATCGCCGCGCGGCGATCCCGCCCCATGCCCTTGGCGCCGCCGGCTTCGACGACGATCCCCCACAACCGACCTCCCCGGCCGGCACCGGCCGCACCACCCGCACCCCTCGTTCCGCCGGCCGCACCGGCGCCCGGCGCAACGACTGCCGCCTTGAGCTGGACGATGATCCTCGTGCCACTCGTGCTCGGCGGGGTGCTCGCCATGGTCTTCGGGCCGGCGCTGGCCCTGTTCGCCCTCCTCTCACCGGTGATGCTCGTGGCGCAATGGTGGGAGTCCCGGCGCAAGAACCGCGTGCTCGGCATCAAGACGAGGCGGCGCTACCACGAGACGCTCGACGAGTTCGCGCGAGCGCTGGCGAACGCCGCACGCGCGGAGCGGGCGCGTCGCTGGGACACGATCCCCGATCCCGCGATGGTCGTCCGGCGGTCCCGCGAGATGAGCCCCTCGCTGTGGGAGCGGCGCCCAACCCATCCCGACTTCGCCAACCTCCGTCTCGGCGTCGGCAGCACCCGCTGGCCGAGCATCGTGGCCGAGACGCACCCCGAGCCGCGAGATGAGGTGCGCGCGCTGATCGCCAAGGCAAGCGCTCTCGACGACGTCCCGCTGACGGTTGACCTCCGCGATGGTTGGCTTGGCATCGTGGGACCCCGCGAGCCTGCGCTCGCGGTCGCCCGATGGCTCGCGTGCCAGATGGCGGCGTTGCACGGGCCGGCCGACGTGCCGATGGCGATCGTCGGCGACGCCGAGTCGGTCGAGAACTGGACGTGGTTCGACTGGCTGCCTCACAGCTCGCACCCCACGGCGGGAGCGCTCCTCGCCCACGACGAGGCGTCCACCGAACGCGTGGCGGCAGCCCTCGACAGGATCGTCACCGACCCCGACGATGGCGCACCGGCCGGAGGTGAAGCGGCCCGCTTCACCTTTCTGGTGCTCGACCGGAGCGAGCCGCTTGCCGCGGCCGGTCCGCAACTGCGGCGATTGAGTCTGCGTCCTGGTGTGCGCGCGATCGTGACGGCCACGAGCCAGCGCGACCTTCCCGCTCGCTGCCGGTGGGTGATCGAGGTCGCCGACGGCGTGGGGCGGGCCGTCCTGCGCGACCTCGAGACCCCGGCTGGCCCCATCCCGTTCGTCACCGACGGGTTCGGCGACCGCATCGCCGCGGACTGCGCCAGATCGATGGCCTGCCTCGCGGACCCGCTGGACCGCGACGCCGCCACCACCACGCCGTCCCACGTCAGCCTGCTGCGCACCCTCGGCACCGGCCCGGCCACCCCAGCCTCGATCGACGACCGCTGGTCATCGTCGAGCGAGCAGCCAGGGCTCGGTGCCGTCGTCGGTGCGACCGCTGGCGGTCACTTCTCGCTGGATCTCTGCATGGACGGGCCGCACGCGCTGATCGCGGGTACGACCGGATCGGGCAAGAGCGAGCTGCTCCGCACCTGGGTGGCTTCGCTGGCCGCGACCCACGCGCCCGATGCCGTCACCTTCGTGCTGGTCGACTACAAGGGCGGCGCGGCATTCGATGCCTGTGCCCGGCTGCCGCACACGGTCGGCATGGTCACCGATCTCGACGAGCGTCTCGGCGAGCGGGCACTCATCTCCCTCGAGGCTGAACTGACGCTCCGCGAGCGCCTGCTTCGCGACGCGGGATCATCTGATCTGCCGGCCTACCATGCCAGCGCCGTCGCGGGCTCGGCCCCGCCCCTCCCGCGGCTCGTCGTCATCGTGGACGAGTTCGCCACGCTGGCAGCCGAGCTCCCCGACTTCCTCGACGCGCTGGTGTCGATCGCGCAGCGCGGCCGCAGCCTGGGCGTCCACCTGGTCCTCGCTACGCAACGGCCGTCGGGCGTGATCAACGACAACATCCGCACGAACACCAACCTGCGCATCGCCTTGCGCGTGCTCGATCGCGCTGACTCGAACGACGTGGTCGGCACACCCGACGCCGCCGGCCTTCCTCGCGCGTGCCCCGGCCGTGCGATCGCGCGGCTCGGCGAGAGCGAGCTCGCCACGTTCCAGACGGCGCTCGTCTCCGGCAGGTCGGTCGACCCTGCTGAGGCCGGATCCGGTGTTCACCACCGGCAGCCGTGGTGGCTCGAGGGCCCGCGCGATCCGGCACCTTCTGACGGCGATCCCGTTCGGGCACCACGCGATGAACCTTCCGACCTCGACTATCTCGTCGACGCGATCGCCGAGGCGCACGAACGGCGGAACGCTCCGCTGCCGCGGCGGCCGTGGATCGAACCACTCCCGGCGAACCTTCCCTTGGCCCGTGTTCTCGCGCCGTCGGAGGACGATCCGATCCAGGCGCGTGACGGGGCTGCGCTCGGCGCACCGATCGCGCTGGTCGACGAGCCGCAACGCCAGCGCCAGACGATCTGGTCGTGGGTGCCAGCAATGAGCAATCTCCTCGTCTATGGCGGTCCGGGCGCCGGCAAGACGTCCACCCTCGCGACGGTGGCGCTCGCACTCTCGACGCGGTTCGACGCCGACCGCTACCAGATGTACGTCATCGATCTCGGGCACGGCGACCTGGCCTCGCTCGACGCCCTGCCCCACACGGGCGCGTACATCCGCGCCCACGAAGCGGAACGCCAGCATCGCCTCCTGCGCTTCGTCGTCGACACGATCGACGAGCGGCGCGCGCAGGGCGCGCCCGACCGGCCGAGCATCGTTGTGTTCATCGACGGAATCACCGCGTTGCGCCTCGCGCTGGAACAGCAACAGTCGCGCCAGAGCCTCGACGACCTCGAACGCGCCTTCCGCGACGGGACCGGCGTGGGCGTGCACTTCGCGCTCAGCGGTGATTCGCCTGCTTCGATCCCGGCCCGCCTGGCCGAGCTGGCACCGCAGCGCGTGCTGCTCCGCCTTGCCGATCGTTATGACTATGGGATGCTCGGTGTGTCCGGTGTCGGTGCCGGAGATCTTCCGGAACTTCCCGGGCGGGGCTTCTTCGCGCCCGATCTCGAGATGCAGGTGGCCCGCGTCGATGGTGGGCTCAGCGATGCCGTCGCCGAGGTGGCACGAGCGACAGCTCCACCCGAGGACCCACCCGCGCGCATCGGCGTGCTCCCGGTGCGCGTGCGCTGGGCAGACGTCGCCGTACCGCCGCCCGCCGCAGAGATGGCCGGATCGGCCCGCGCCCTGTCGCTGCCCATCGCGGTAGGCGACCGCGATCTCACACCAGCATTCCTCCGGCTTCACGACCGCGAGCACGTAGTCGTCGCCGGACCGGCCAGGAGCGGTCGGACCTCGACGCTGGCCGCGATCGCCGAGGCCGGCCGGGCGGCCGGCTGCGCCGTGCTCGGGCACGGCGCCGACAACATCGACGATGCGGTCACGCGCCCCGATCGGCGGGTGCTGGTGTTGGTCGACGACGCTGACCGCGTCGAGTTGCCGCCGCTGTCCAGCTCCGTCGCCGGCGCGCCTCCCCGCGTGCACGTCATCGCAGCCGTGCACGCGGGGCGCCTTCGCACGGCGTATGGCCATTGGGTGCACGAGCTTCGCTCGAGCCGGACCGGTCTGGCGCTGCAGCCCGATGGCGACGTGGACGGCGACTTGTGGTCGGTACGCCTCCCCCGACTGGTCGTCCCGAGCAGCACGCCGGGACGCGGCGTGCTCATCAACAGCGGCCGCTGTGAGATCGTGCAAGTTGCGATGGCCCAATGACGGCGCCCGACCGCCTCGCGAGCGGGGCCGCGATCCGCGAAGGAAGCGCGGGAAGCTACCGGCTCGGTCACGTGATCGGCCGCGGTGGCACGTCGGTGGTCTGGCGCGCTGACCGTGTCGCCGACGGGGTCGCGGTCGCCGTGAAGGTCCCCCGTCGCTCGACCACCACGGCGATGGAAGGCATCCGCCGCGAGGCCACGCTCTTGGCCGGACTGCGCGATTGCCCCGGTGTGGTTCCGCTGCTCGACCTCATCGACGACGACGGCGGCTCCGCGCTCGTCCTCACGCTCGCGGCCGGCGGCAGCCTGGCCACGGTCCTCGAAGAGAACGGGCCGTGGTCAGGGCCCCACACCCGCCAGCTCCTGCACCGGCTCGCGGACACGCTTGCCCGCGTCCACCGGGGCGGGCTCGTCCATGGCGACATCAAGCCGGGCAACCTCTTGCTGCAAGGTGACGGCAAGATCTGGCTCACCGACTTCGACGGCGCACATCGCATCGATGGCGCCGGCGCGGAAGCTCCCCGGCTCCGCGCCGTCGGGACGCTCGGGTGCGCACCGCCCGAAGTGGTCCGCGGTGACGAGGCGACCCCCGCGGCCGACGTGTTCGGTTGGGGGGTCATCGGGCTCTGCTGCCTCACCGGCCAGGCACCGCACGCTGCGCTCCACGCCGGAGCCGACCCAAAGCGGCGTGCTCATCCCGACGATCGGTCGTTGATCGCTCTTCTCCGGCAGGCCATCGATCCCGACCCTCGGGGTCGGCCCGCCGACGGCGGCGAGCTGCTCGCGGCGCTGCGCCGCCCTCAGGCGCGTGATCGTTCCGACGAGTACGACCACACACCTGAGGCTTCCGAAGCTGGTGCTCATGGCTGGAACGAGCCGACGATCGAGGTCGGGCCGCGGCCGGCCCGTGACGCGGCAGCAGGCCGGCGGCGCCCGTCCCGACTCGAGCGCGCCGCCCTCGTCGCCGGCGCCGCAGCCGTGTCCACGGGCCTGGTGCTGGCGCTCCGCGCCACGGAGACGACACTCGGCCGAACGTGCGCGGCGTTGCCGGCGCCGTCTCCCGCCGTGACGGTGTTCGACGCCGACACCGACGGCGACGGCTGCGCCGAGCGGCTCACCTGGGATCCCGCGCAGGCAACGCTCAGCCGTCCCCTCGCGGGAGGTCCGACGCAACGGCTGTCGCTCGGCGTCCGGGGCGATCAGTTGCTGCTGGGCGACTGGGAGTGCCGCGGTGTCCTGACGCCGGCGACCTATCACCCCGCGGACGGGACGATCACCCGCTTCTCGGGATGGCCGGCATCGGCGGCTGACGAGGTGAACGGCATCGCCGATCCCCCGCAGGTAGCCAATGGCCGGGCCGTCGTTCGCCGGTCGGCGGCCAGCGACGGCCAGCCCGCGTGCGACAAGGTCGTGGTGCAGCGTTGAGCCGTCGGCGCTACACGTCGAGGCGCATGAGGTCGTCGTAGGTCTCGCGCCGCACGACGATCCGCGCCTCCCCATCGCGCACGAACACCACCGCGGGCCGCGGCACCTTGTTGTAGTTGGAGCCCATCGAGTGGCCGTACGCACCGGTGACGGGAGTGCAGAGGATGTCACCCACGCGGATGTCCGCGGGCACGTGCCCGTCGCGCACGAGCACGTCGCCCGATTCGCAGTGCTTGCCCACCACGGTGACGACGGTGGGCCGATCGGCTTCGACCTCGCGCGGCAAGAACGTCTCATAGCCGCTGCCGTAGAGGACCGGGCGGGGGTTGTCGCTCATGCCACCGTCGACCGACAGGTAGGTACGAATCCCTGGGATGTGCTTGATCGTGCCCACCGTGTAGAGGGTGACGCCGGCCGCGGCGACGATCGAGCGACCGGGTTCGGCCACGATCCTCGCGGTCACCCCCGCCCGCTCGGCCGCGGCGCGCGTCGCCTTGGCCCACTCGGTCAAGGTCGGCGCCGCCTCACCCTCGATGTACGCGACACCAAGCCCGCCTCCGACAGACAGCTCGCGCGCGCCGGTTCCGTCGAGCAGCCTCGCCACCACGGTCACGGCACGGTCGAAGAACTCCTCGTCGAAGATCTGGCTGCCGATGTGCACGTGCAAGCCCCAGAAGTGAACACCTGTCGATGCCTGGGCCCGGCGGATGGCTTCATCTGCCGCCCCCGTGTGCACACCGAAGCCGAACTTGGAATCGTCCTGTCCGGTCTGCACGTACTCGTGGGTATGGGCCTCTATGCCAGGCGTGATGCGCACGAGCGCCTTCGGAGCCTCGAGACCCTCGTCCACCAACTGCTCGAGCCGATCGAGCTCGTCGAACGAGTCGACGATCACCCGCGAGACGCCTTCCTCCATGGCGAGCCGCAGCTCAGCCACCGACTTGTTGTTGCCGTGCAGCACCAGTGCGCTGGCGGGAACCCCTGCCGCCCGGGCAACCGCGTACTCGCCGCCGGTCGACACGTCGAGCTTCATGCCCTCCTCGTGGGCGAGGCGAGCCATCGCCTTGCAGAGGAACGCCTTGGTGGCGTAGTCGACGCCCGATCCGAAGGCGGCAACGGCTTCGCGGCAGCGCTCGCGAAGCATCTCCTCGTCATACACGAACAACGGCGTGCCGTACTCCTCCGCCAGCTCGACGAGCTTGCAGCCGGCGATGAGCAACTGCCCGTCGTCGCCGACCGAGGCGTTGTCCGGAAGCAGCGGCAGAGGCAGGGAGGTCATGGCGATCAACCGTAAGGCGAGGACGGAACTTCGCGAGCGCCCTCGGCGCGATTCGAACACTGCTTCAAGCTGCCTTCAAATCGTGACGACATGCTCGTCCCAGTCCGCAATCGTCCTCTTACGAGGGCGTTCGTCCGAAGCTAGCACTTTGCTTCTGATGCGGAGTCCGGCCTCGGCCGGGCTGGTCCGTGTGGTCTGTGACCACTTCGTGACCGACACGCGCCTGACGAGCGCTCGTTGACCAGCGTGTCCAACACCAACCATCACGTGCCTGCGGCACGTACGGACGAACCGCGATGATGCTCGCCGAAAGGGTCATCGACTACCTGGCGATCTTCGAGGGCCTCGCGAAACGGCGCGAACTCGGGGCCGTCGGTGCCGCGGTTTTGGAGCAAGCTCTCACGCTCCGGGACCTCCGACGCTTCTGACTGTCCTGCGAGCTAGTCGGAGCCAGTCGGAGCTAGTCGAGTGTCTGATCGAACGCCAGGGCATCGATTCCGGGGAGATCCTCGGCCAACTGAGCGGTGAGGAGATCGACACCGTCAAGCGCGCGGTCTGGGGATCTCCCCTCGCCCACGAGTCCGGCGGCTGAACACGGGCCGCGCCCACCACCGCAGGAGCATGTAGGCGGGCCCCGCGCCTGCGGGGTCCACTGACCGTGATTCACGAGCGGTCAGTCCGGTAGGTCCGATGCAGCCCGGCAAGTTGCGCAAGCTTCCCTTGATGCGAACCACTGGCGGCTCAGGGACGCGATCACCGTCGCCAGTACACTTCAACCCGATGACCCCCAAGCGCGTGTTCGGCCCCGGTGAGGCGACTGCGTACGTCGCGGGCGGCGGTCCCGCGACGGATGACGACGTATCGATCACCAACGACGGGCGGCGGCTCGACACGGCAGAAGCGGTGATCGAGTTCTTCGAAGAGCTGCGGCGGGAGCAGGCGACGGCCGAACAGGCGTCCTGAGCGCAGTGGCCGACCATCCCCCGCTCGACGTCGATCGCGCCGTCGAGGCGCTCGACCGGCGCGGCGTGCAATACCTCCTCGTCGGTGGCGTTGCCTGCCGGCTCCACGGAGCGGAGCGGCGCACCGAAGACATCGACGTGCTCCCCAAGGACGACGACAAGAACCTCGCGCGACTTGCAGCAGCTCTCAAGGATCTCGATGCGTTCCTCCGAGTCGGCGGCCTCAGCGATGACGAGGCTCGTGCGCTCCCGCTCGCTCTGGACGCAAAGGCGCTCCGAGGAATGGAGATCTCGACTTGGCGAACCAGCGCCGGCGATCTCGACGTGTTGAGAACACTTCGGGACTTGAAGGGCGGCCGGCTGGCCTACGACGAGCTCGAGCCACGAGCCGTCAACATCGTGGTGAACACGATCGAGGTCAGGCTCGCCGGACTGGACGACATCATCGAGTCGAAACGATTCGCTGATCGCGAGAAAGACCACGAAGCGCTGCCGGAGCTCGAGCAACTTCGACGCGATGAGCAGTAACGACGCCGTAGTAACCGCCAGACCGCGGCGCTGGCGATCGTGCTGAGGGAAGGTGCGACCGTCTGGCGCCACGCATCTTCAACCTCGGCATCGAAGGTCTCGTCGATGGACCTGGTTTCGAACGCCTTCGCAAGCGTGCTGATCTCGCCCCGGAATCGCACGACCGGTGTCTTGATCTCGTCGCGCAGATCAAGGACCTCGTCGATGGGCAGGCGCGGGAAGGCCAGAAGGAACCCCATCAGGCACCAGCCCCGACGCCTCCGCGTCGCGCATCGGGAACCCCGTCGTGCGCGCATCACCTCAAGCATGCGGTCGACGAACGCGGCGATGAGATCAGCGTTTCGACGTTGGCTGGCCAACGATGTCCACAAGCCGGAATGCATTCGCGTCAAGCGCGACGAACAACTCGTCGCCACCGGCGGTTACCCGATGGCCCAGTGGTCTGAAGGCTCGAGCGCAGGAGCGGGCCTCAGAGCTTCCGGCCGCTATATCTGGCCGACTGAGTGTCATCTGGCAACGGCAGGGCCGCCGCACCCGACATGAGGGGACGGTTCGGCACTCGCGGCTCGCGATCTCCGCTTGGCCCAGATCCTGGCCCCTCGCCCGACGAGGTCGGGTGGCGTGGAGTCAGCAGGAAGGTGTTTGGCTCGAACTCCCACAGCTCGCCTCGGTCCGTGCTGACCATTCGATCGAGGTCATCGAGCACGGCCTGCCGGTCATCATCAGGGAGGTACTTGAGCACGACGGACACCCGATGGCCAGCGGTGTAGTCCTTCACGACTACGAGCTCTTGCTCCGTGTCGCTGAGGTCGTACTCCGTGAGCACGAGTACAGCCCCGAAAGGATCTTCCAGACGGATCAAGCGCGATCGCGGCACGCCAGCCATCGCTCAAACGGTAGAGCTCGGCTCGCAGCCGGTCGAGCCTTCGGTCGGCATATCTTCGCCTTCCTGGTCGGCGGGCCGATTGCCGCCAGCGTCGTCACGCTTGGGGCCCAGATCGATTGCGAGCCGGCACCTGCGACGTCCCGGCGTGGCAGTTTGCGCTTGAGGTCGCCGTGATCCTCGCGGTGACCCACCTCGTCGTCGTCGGCTTCGCATGGTTGCTCGCTGGTCGTTCCGGCCCACTTGCCATGTCCATGGTGCCGATCGGCCAGCCGAGTAGCCGGACGCCGAACGGCCGGTCGATTCTGCGGGCAGTGATCCTCCGACGGCCTTCCCACGCTCTTCCCAACCGCTATTTCCGCTGGCGCCCTCGGCGCGATTCGAACGCGCGCACACGGCTCCGGAGGCCGCTGCTCTATCCCCTGAGCTACGAGGGCGGAACGCACGAGCGTAGCGTCGCCGTCTGGTGGCGAGGAACTCCGTTGCCTCCGATCAGGGGTCAGATCACGCCCGTGTCAGAGCCGGGAATCTTCTCGCCGGACCTTGTCGAGATCGTTGCGGATGACGTGGATGACCGCGTTGATCAACGCCAGGTGGGTGAACGCCTGCGGGAAGTTGCCGAGGTGCCGGCCGCTGCGCGGGTCGATCTCTTCGGCATAGAGGTGAAGCGGGCTGGCGAACGAGAGCAGCTTCTCGCAGAGCTGATGCGCTCGATCGTGCTCGCCGATCTCCGCGAAGGCGGACACCAGCCAGAACGAGCAGATCGTGAAGCTGCCCTCCTCGCCGCTGAAGCCGTCGTCGGTATGGTCGACCCGGTAGCGCAGCACGAGCCCATCCTCGGTCAGCTCGTCCGCGATCGCGAACACGGTGGCCCGGATGCGCGGGTCGTCCGGCGGCAGGAATCCGACGATCGGCATCAGGAGCAACGAGGCGTCGAGCGCGTCGGTGTCGTAGTGCTGGGTGAAGACGCCACGCCCGTCGATGCCGCGCTCGCAGATGTCGGCATGGATCTCGGCTGCGGCTTCTGCCCACTCGCTGGCAAGGTCGTACTCTTCGCGAAGCCGAGCGAGCCGCGCACCCCGATCAGCCGCCACCCAGCACATGAGCTTCGACGAGGTGAAGTGCTTCAGCTCGCCGCGCACCTCCCACATGCCGGCGTCGGGCTCGCGCCAGTACTTCAGGGCGCACTCGACCTGGCGCTTGAGGATCGGCCAGATGCGATCGTCGAGACGGTCGGTCGACTTGGTGTGGATGTAGACCGAGTCGAGCACCGCGCCCCAGACGTCGTGCTGGCGCTGCCCGTGCGCGGCGTTGCCGACGCGCACCGGCTTGGCCCCGCCGTAGCCGTGCAGATGACCGAGCTCCTGCTCTTCGACGTTCGGCTCACCGTCGATGCCGTACATGATCTGCAACTCTTCATCTCGCTCCGCGATGTCAGCGATGAAGAAGAAGAAGTCGTCGGCCTCCCAATCGAAGCCGAGTGTGTAGAGGCCCCACAGCGCGAACGTCGAGTCGCGGATCCAAGTGAAGCGATAGTCGTAGTTGCGCTCTCCGCCCGGCGTCTCGGGCAACGATGTCGTGGGCGCGGCGACGAGGGCACCGGTCGGGCCGAACGTGAGCCCCTTCAACGTGAGCGCGCTGCGCTCGAGGTGGCTGCGCCAAGGGTGGTCGGGGAAGTCTCCCCGCGCCAGCCAGTGCTGCCAATGGTGCGCAGTCCAGACCAGTCGCTCGTACGCCTCGTCGTAGGTGAAGGGCGGGTCGTGCTCGCTCCACGACAGTGCGCAGAAGCGGAAGTCGCCTTCCTTCAGCAACGAGCGGGCGGCCGCGCGCTCGGCCTCGAACCCGAGACGCAGATCGGTCGTCAGGCGCAACTCGATGTCAATGCCATCGGCCGTGGCGATGCCCTGGTGATAGCCCTGGTCGGTGTAGCGCCAGCACGCGGGCACGCGCCCGTAGTCGAACATCGGCTCACAGTCGAGGATCACCTGCACCTCACCGTTCACGCAGCGGATGGTGCGCAGCAGGACATGATCGGCGTCGTAGTCGGTCGGCGCCCGCCGGTGGGTGTGCGACAGCTCACCCTCGTGGTGCCACGGTCCGACGAGGAGGACATCGCGGACGATGATCCAGCCCGTGGATGTGCCCCAACTCGTCTCGAGCACCATCGTGCCGGGGAGGTACCGGCGAGCCGCGGGCACCTGCACGTCCGCGGGGCCGAGTCGGAAGCCGCCGCCGTGACGATCGAGGATCGCCGCGAACACACTCGGCGAGTCCATCCTCGGCAGGCACAGCCACTCGACGTTGCCGCTTGGCGCAACCAACGCCATCGACTCGCAGTCCGACAGGAACGCGTAATCGGCGATCGGCGGAAACGGCGAGTGCAACGGCAGGTCGTTGGGCCGCAACGACGTCATCGATCCACCGTGTCCGCTCGTGCCCTCATGCCCACGAGTGTTCCATGCGCGGACCGCTCAGGTTCGGAACCAGCGCCTCGCTCCGGCAGACCGATCGCTCAGCACGTCACGCCGGGAGGGGGCTGGCCGGGGACGACGCCGACCAGCTTGTCGCCACCTATGACGTACTCGGTCGACGAGGTCGTCGGCACGGTCGTCGTCGGCTTGGCGGGCATGGCAGCCAAGTCACCCGGATGTGCAGCCACCGTCGAGGACGTCGGCGTGCTGGTTGCCTCTTCCAGCGGGCGAGCCTGAGGCACGGTTGTGGTGAAATCCGAGCCGAGCGAGACCTGCAGGGTGAAGTTCGAGATCGTCTTGTCTTCGACGACATCGGCACCGTTCGCAAGGAAGCGGGCGACCTCGATCGCCATGCGGCGATAGCCGGCCGGGTACCTGATGGTCGTTCGCTTCACCGCGGTCTTGCCATCGCTCGAGCCGGCCACGGTGAACCCGATGTTCTTCATCGCTTGCTCGGCCTGTGCGGCCTGTCCCGACCGGCCGGCAGCGCCCACGATCGTCACCTTGATCGCGGATGGGGGCCACGCGTCCGGGGTCAAGCCCCGAAACACGTCGAGGATCGGGGTTGCGTCATCGGCGGCCATCCGCACGACCGACGCGCCGTCTGCGGTCGTGTACTGCATGACCGGCAACGACCACGTCTTGATCTGGTCGCTGGACTTGCTCGCGAACTTCCGCCCGATCTCTGCCATGCGGTTGACGTCCATCTGCCGGTCGACCTGGACGTTGGCTGTCATGACGTTGAGGAGATCGTTCGCCACCCGTAGGTCAGGCGACAGCGCGCGCTGCCGCGTGACGTCGAAGATGCGGCGGACGAAGAACTGCTGGCGGTCGATGCGCCCGATGTCGGCGGTGGGGTCGGTGGTCCAACCGGTCCTGGCGTCTTTGTACTCGAGCTTTCGGGAACGCGCGAACGCCAGCGCTTGCTCGCCGTCCAGCACCGTGCATCCGGCCGCGTCTATTCGCAGGCCCGAGTTCGTGTCTCGCATCGGCCGATCGAAGTACATGGGGACGCCGCCCACCGCATCGACGATGCCCTTGAACCCCTTGAAGTCGACCTCGACGTAGTTGTTGATCTCGATGCCGAAGAACGCCTTGATCGTCTCGATCAGCTTCTGCGGGCTCTCGCTGTACGCCGTGTTGATGCGGGAGTTCTCGGTCGACCCGGCGACCGGAAGCCAAAGGTCGCGCGGCAGCGAGAGCATGTCGATGATCTCGGTCTTCGGGTTGATGCGGACGACCATGATCGTGTCTGACCGCTTGCCCGAGTCACCACCCAGGCCCGCGATGAATGCTTGGGCATCCGGGTCGTTCTTGGCGACGTTCTCGCGGCTGTCGGACCCGACAACCAAGATGTTGATCGGCGATTCGTCGACAGCCACGTCGACAGGAACATCCGTCCGCTCGATCGAGTCGAGCTTGTTCGTCACATACCAGATCCCCGACGCGACGAGCACCAAACCGACGACCGCGATCGCGCCGAGGACGAGCACGGCGCGCTGCAGGCCGGTTCGCCCTCGCTTCGGCGGACGACGCCGCGGGCAGGTCTCGTGCAGGCCGGCAACAGCGTCGTCGCCGCCGTAGGGTGCAGCACCGGGAGACGGGCCGGGTCCTTCTGATTCGTCGCTCGGCATGACACGACGACACTAGTGGGCGCCGCGAAGCGCTCCGAGTCAAGGATCTGCGACCCGCAGACCGACATCCGCGCGGCCTTGTGACCTGGACCAACCCACTCGGGCCGGTTACTGAGGCGGGTTCGGGTACTGGACGCCGGCGGGTTGTGGCGCTGTCGGCGGCGGCGCAGCCATCTGTGGGCCGACGGTGCCGACCGCGGTGACGCCCGAGACCATCGACCAGTCGATGACGACCTTGGCCCGGTCGTTGGGGTCGACCTTCACGCCGATGGTCGCACCAGGCATGCAACGGGCCAGCATGATCATCGGAACGGCCTGCCGCACGGTCACGTCATACGGCGTGCCCGACCCGACCTGCACCCGCAAGCCGATGTTCAGCACCTGGTTGGTGTAGTTGATCACCATGCCGGTCTCTTGCAGGCTCACGATGACCGCCGTGCCGGGCATGCCCGTCTGGAGCAACTTGCTGTCGCCCCCGAGACCGCCGATCAGATAGCCGGTGGCGACACAGATCAGGCCACCGAAGACCAGGCTCCCGGCGATGAGGAACCAGGTCATCTTGAGCAAGCTGCCGCCGGTGACGCCGAGGACAGCGAACACGGCGGCGAGGCCGAACAGGCCGACCGCGGTGATCATGCACATCTTTTTGGCCGCGTTCATGGAGCCTGCCCTTCCGTATCATCCTGCGCTGCGATCTCGCTCATCATCAGCCCACCGGGACGGCGGTGCCTGAGTAACCGCTACTCAATTGCCACCGCCAAGATCAAGCCGAAGCTGACCACCACTGCCAGCGGATGAGCTCGACGACGATGGCGGGACCTGCGGGCCGGACGTCGGCGTATTGGTGGTACTTGCTCGTGAGTACATCCAGCGCGGACTCATACACCGCGCCATCGTCGATGACCTGCGCCAGACCCCGGAGCCGCACCCACCAGAGCTTTGACCAGTCTGCGTCGTCGTAGCCATCGACCAGGACGCTGACCTCGGGATTCACGGCGATGTTCTCGAGCCGCTTGAGGTGTGTCGTGGTCTTCGGCTTGTGGTCGACCGCGGTCACCAGCCGATCGTCGACCAGCGCGAACGTGATCGGCACCAGATCGATCCGTCCTGTCCTGGTGGTCGTGGCCAGCCGTGCGATGCGGGCCTCGTCGACCAGCGCTCGTGCTCTCGCCGCTTGCATCCCGCCATCCTGCCGGATGCTCCCGACGCTGGGAGCATTCCTGGCAGCCGCGCCGCGCCACGGCTACCGTGCGGAGCCGTGCAACCCAAGTTCGTGACCCTCCACGGTCACGAGATCCGATACTGGCAGGCCGGCCAGGGACCGCCGATCCTGCTGATCCACGGGATGGCCGGCAGCGCGACCACATGGAAAGCGGTGATGCCCAAGCTGGCGAAGCACTTCACCGTGCTCGCTCCCGACCTCATCGGCCATGGCCGCTCGGACAAACCGATGACGGACTACTCGCTCGGGAACTATGCCGCGGGGATGCGTGACTTCCTGGTCGCTCTGGGCATCGACCGGGCCACCGTCGTCGGGCAGTCGCTCGGCGGCGGTGTCGCCATGCAGATGGCCTACCAGCATCCCGAGCGGGTCGAGCGCCTCGTGTTGGTGGCGAGCGGCGGGCTGGGGCGAGAGGTCAGCGTCATCCTGCGGCTCTTGACCATCCCCGGGGGCGAGTACGTGATGCCCCTGATCTTCAACCGGTTCGCCCGCGACGTCGGCAACCGCGTCAGCCTCTTGTTGCGCCGCGCCGGCCTGCGGGCCCCCGAAGTCGAAGAGGGGTGGCGGGCCTTCGTGTCGCTCACCGAGCCGCAGAACCGCGTGGCCTTCGTGCGGACGTTGCGGGCCGTCATCGATCTCGGCGGGCAGTCGGTCAGCGCCCATGACCGCCTGTACCTCGCCGCGCACATGCCCACGCTCATCGTATGGGGCACCCGCGACCCGATCATCCCGATCGAGCACGGCCACGCCGCGCACGCGGCCATGCCCGGTAGCCGCTTCGAGGTCTTCGAGGGATCGGGCCACTTCCCGCACTGTGAGGAACCCGACCATTTCGCGGACGTGATGGTCGACTTCGTCGCCGAAACGCCTTCGTCCATGGTCGACCCCGACGATTGGCGCGAGCTGCTCGCCCATCCCAACCTCTGAACCTGCCCGCCCCTGCCGCACCCGCTGCCGTCTCCTCTCCTCACCCGTGACTGATGGCACGCCGCGGGCGGGAGCATTTTCGGACCGACGATCGTTCCATCCGGTGAACGCCACCGGCCCCGAACCCGGCCGCCGGAACGATCGGAGGGGACAGATGCAGACCGTCGCAGTCGACACCGAGCTCTTGAGCCGGGCTGCCGCTCATCGGCGCCGGGCCGCGAACCTGCGAACGGAGGCCAGCCAACTCGATCCGTTCGTCGGCACCAGCTTTCGCCGGCGGGCCTCCGAGCTCGAGCTCGAAGCCTGGGTGATGGAGATCCAGTCCGGGCTCCCCTACGAACGCATAGCCAACGCCGCCTGAACGAACAACAGACCCCGCACGGATCCCCTGCCCGGATCCCGAGGGTTGGCTCCCCCCAACCATCCGGCGCCCGCCAACTCCGGCGGGCGCCGGATGTTTTCGGGCAGAGCTCCGCAGGTAACCTGCGCAACCATGGATCTTCACCTGACGGACGACGATGCCGGTCTGCTGCAAGAGGTGCTCAGCGGCGCGTTCCGCGACCTGCGCTTCGAGATCGCGGACACAGACAACCACGAGTTCAAGCATCGCTTGAAGGCGCGAGAAGCCGCGCTCAAAGCGATCCTCGATCAGGTCGGGGGCCTGCTACCGGCCTGAGCGACCCTGCGCGGCTGAGCGGGATCGTCGGCGGCACCGGGGCCTACCCTCCCTACGGTTCGCGGCGAGTGCCCGCCGCTTGACAACCAATGCCCCACGCCTGTGGCCCACACCGACAAGACTCCGTCGTCCGATCCAAGTCCTGAACGCGACTTCGACTTCGTCTTCGCGAGTGAGAGGCGGCGCCTCTATCGTCTTGCCTACTCCGTGCTGCGCGACCGGCACGCCGCCGTGGACGTGGTACGAGCCACGATGTTCGACGCCTGGCGGAGATGGAACGGCCGGCGTGACCCGGTGAAGCGATCGACCTCGCTGAGCCAGATCTGCCTCCGGCAGTGCTTTCGTCACCAGCCCCAACGAGGGACCGAGCCGATCAGCCAGCTCGGCACCGCGTTCGAAGACCTCGGCTCGAAGTACTTCACGAGCGGCGCCGATAGGCGCGTGCGGCCAACGGATCGACAATTTGTTGTGGATGGGGCAAGCGCCAGCCGGTGGCGCGACCGCCAGGGAGCCCGCCGGCGATGGGGAGCGCTCGGAGCGTCAGCGGAGAGTGCGTGGGGGCGCAGCCCCCAGGGAGCTAGAGCGTTGGGCACTGGTGAACAGCCATCGGACCTCGACCTCGACGCCGCCTACAAGAGCCTGTCGCTCGAGCAACGGGCCGCCGTGCTCCTGCACTTCCACTACGGCTTCACCATCGACGAGTGCGGCAAGGTCATGGGGTGTCGATCCGGCACGGTCAGCACGCATGTGAGCCGGGCGCTCGCCCGTCTCCGATCCGAGCTCGCCGATGGCTGAGCACGACGACGGCATCACACGGCGCCTCCAGTCGTACTTCGCGGAGATCGAGTCTGAGCCGATCCCGCCTGGCATCGACAGGTTGCGCCTTCCGACCGACGCCCCACGGCCGCCATGGACGAGCCGCTTGCTCGTCCCCATGCTCGGGGCAGGCATCGCCGCCTTGGTGGTCATCGTCGCGGTGGTCGTCGCGCTCCCTTCCCGGCGCAACAACGACGTGGATGCCAGCGACGGGTCCTCACCGCCCGCTGCGAGTGGGCTCGGCTCGACGCCGGCTCTCCGCTCGACCACCACGCCGAAGCCTCCATCGACCGTCGTGCCGTCACTCCCAACCACGTCGCTCACCGTTCCCTCCCCGGTCGTGCCCAGCACGACCACCACGACGACCCTGCCGGTGACGACCTCGACCAGGCCCGGCCAGCTCTTCGCCGACAACTTCTCGGCCGACGCGGTCGGGCAACAACCATTCGGCTGGACCATCGACTCGGGAACCTGGGTCGTCGTCGCAAGCGGCACCGCCAAGGCATTGCAGGGGTCCCAGCCGTTGGGGCAGGAAGGCCGCATCGCCAATGGATCGACGTCTTGGACCGACGTGACGGTGTTGGCCGGCGTGCGCCGTGATGCCGACGGGACCGCCGGGATCAGCGTCCGCTACCAGAACGCCAGCAACTACTACTTCTGCAAGATCGACGGCAGCCAGCTCGGGCTCGGCGTGTTCAAGAACGGTGCCGGTAGCTTCTTCCCCGCGGGCCAGGCGAAGCTGACGGTACCGGTCGGGCAGATCGTGACCATGCGCCTCACGGTGAAGGGCAGCGCCCTGCAGTGCTCGGTCGGCGGCGCCACGGTCGGCGGCGCGGACACCGGCTTCACCACCGGAAAGATGGGCCTCCTGCAGGATGGGACGGCGACGTTCTCGAACGTGTTGGTGACGAGCGCGTAGGCGTTGCGCCGACGGTGATGGGAAGCGCGGACCCTCGCCCAGCTTTCCCAAAACTAGAACCGGTTCTATACTCAGCGCACCAGCGGGCACCCTGCCAGCCGAGCCGTGAGGTGGTCTCTCTCCGATGGGCTTCCCATCCGATGTCGGTGTGATCGACACCATGCTGAGCGTCCCGCGCGGGCGGCGTGAGGACTGGTACGAGTTCATGAAGCCGCAGCTTCGTGATCAGGAGAGCCTGGAGGAGTTCGAGTTCCCGGCGCAGTACATGTTCAAGGAGATCCCCCACGACCCGCAGGAAGCCGATGACCCGGTCGGGTGGACCCTCGAGCAGATGGACCACCACAACATCGCCATGGCGATGGTCGGAACCGGTCCCGAGGTCAAGGACCATCCTGATCGCTTCATCCCATGCGGCCATGTCGACCCGAACCGCGGGATGGACGCGGTGCGAGACATCGTCCGCGACTATGAGGTCTTCGGCATCAAGGCGGTGGGCTTCTTCCCTGCGGGCTGCAACCCGCAGGTGCCGATCAACGACAAGCGTGTGTTCCCGATCTACGCGAAGTGCGTCGAGCTGGACATCCCGATCTTCGTGTGCACCGGCGTGCCCGGGCCGCGGCTGCCGCTGGCGCCGCAGAAGGTCGAGCTCATCGACGAGGTCTGCTGGTTCTTCCCCGAGCTGACCTTCGTGATGCGCCACGGGGCCGAACCGTGGACGGACCTCGCGGTCAAGCTCATGCTCAAGTGGCCGAACCTGTACTACTCGACGAGCGCGTTCGCTCCGAAGTACTACCCGAAGGCGATCGTCGACTACGCGAACACCCGTGGCGCCGACAAGGTGATCTACGCCGGCTACTTCCCGATGGGCCTCACGCTCGATCGCATCTTCTCCGAACTGCCGACCGTCGGATTCAACGACGACGTATGGCCGAGGTTCCTTCGCGACAACGCCAGAAAGGTGCTGAAGCTCGATGACTGACGTGCTGCCGCCCCAGGCCGGCTCCGGCCCACGCCCGCTCGATCACGTGGTGCCAGAGCCGGACGGCTACCGCTACCCGTTCCGCATCCCGTTCGGCTGGTTCCAGATCGCGTGGTCCGAAGAGGTGAAGCCGGGCGACGTGCTCCCGCGGTTCTACTTCGGACGCCACCTCGTGCTCTGGCGAGACCACGATGGCCAGATCCACGTCAACGACGCCTTCTGCCCACACCTCGGCGGTCATTTCGGTTACGGGGGCAAGGTCGTCGACGGCTGCAAGCTGCAGTGCCCGTTCCACGGCTGGGAGTTCGATGCCCAAGGCACCAACACGAACATCCCCTACAGCACACGAACGAACAGCAAGGCCTCGGTGCGCTCCTATCCGGTGCGCGAGATCGGCGACCACATCGTCTCGGTGTGGTTCCACCCCGACGGCGCCCAGCCGCTGTACGAGCTCGACATCCCCGCGGAGATGACCGACCCGAGCTACAGCGCTTGGACCGACAAGCACTTCGGTGTGAACGCGGCGGCACAAGAGCTCGCCGAGAACGCGGTGGACGGTCCGCACTTCCGCTACGTGCACAACACCGAGATCGTTCCCGAGATCGAGTCCTACGAAGCCGACGGCTTCACGGCGCACATGCGATCGGTGCAGAGGTTCCCGACGCCTCGAGGCGTGGTCGATGGCCGGATCGACGTGGACAACCAGGGTCCGGGCTTCGGCGTGACGCGGTTCTCCGGCATCGTCGACACGTTCCTGCTGGGGGCGGCGATCCCCGTCGACGCCAACCGTTGCGAGGTCCGGTTCTCGTTCAAGACCAAGAGCCTCGGAGACGAGAAGGCGACCTCGAGCGTCGGCCAAGCGTTCGTCCACGAGGTGTGCAAGCAGTTCGAGGAAGACCGCCCGGTGTGGGAGAACAAGGCGCACCTGCGCCGCCCGGCCCTGGCCGACACCGACCCGCCGTTCATGAAGTTCCGCAAGTGGTACGCGCAGTTCTACGCCGAACCGGCCCACGCCGAGCACGACGTGTGGGCGCCGGCCGCACCCGACCTGGCGGGCGGTCAGCCCGTGTTCGTTCCCAACGAGGCCACCGCGTCCCGCAAGCACCGCACCACCGAGTAGCCCTCCAATCCGCTTCTTTCGTCAGCCACCCACGCCTGCCATAGGCCAGTGACGCAAGAACGGGGGGGTTCTCAGATGACCCCGCGGCGCCTGAGCCGGATGAAGGGGATCAGGCCGATGAGGAACGGCAGGTAGATGGTCGCGGCGCGGAAGAGGAGCACGCCCGCGACGGCGGTGGGGGCGTCGACCCCGGACAACAGCAGACCGAGCACCGCCAACGGCTCGAACGCGCCGATGCCAGCCGGCGTCGGGCTCAGGGCACCGGCGACGCACGAGACCAGGTAGACGAGCGCCAGGCGAGCCACAGTCGCGCTCGCCGGCAACCCGCCATCGATGGCGGCGACGAGTGACAGGGAGAGCACGAATGCGGTGGCGTTGACGATGGTCAGCGCGAGCGCGCCTCCTGCTATCCCCATCGTGCGTTGCCGTGACGCTTCGATCGCCTCGCGCACGGCGTCGAACGATGGCGGCACGACGAGCCGCTGGTAGCGGCCGAGCGCTCGGAACAGGCCGACCAACCCGAAGACGGCCACGGGCGCGGCCAACGTCCACCACCCCGATGGGAACGTGACCTCGGGCCGCGACGGCACGCTCGCCACGACGAAGACGACGACGAGCAGCACCAGATGGACGCAGATCGCGAGCGTCTGACGCGCGTCGAGCCGCCGGAGGGTCAGATGCTTGGGCTCGCCGGCGGCGGAGAGCGCGTGCGCATCGAGGCCGAGCGGCCCGAGGCCGGGCAGCAGCCGCTCCGCGGATGCGGCCGCGAGGCTGAGCTCGGCCGCCGCCGGCAGCTTCACACCGTCGGGGTCAGGCTCGGCGAACACCGTCTGCAAGCCGGCGAGGACGAACGTCGACGCGGAGAGCAGACCGACCGCGACGAGCCCGAGTGTGCCCACCGACCCGATGGCATCCATCACGTCATCGAACCCCCCGAACGCCAACAGGACGGCGACGGTCAAAGCCGTCAACGACAACAAGATCATCACGTCGGGTCCCTCGATCGGTGGCAGCGCGACACCGAGCTCTTCTTCCTCGACGACCGGCGGGGGGCGCAAGCGACCGGGTGCATCCTTCGGTGGTTCTCGCAGGAGGCTCTCCAGGCGCGGCGCCTTGTGGTACCGCCAGCGATCGTCGAGCAACCCGATGACCGAACCGAGCAGGCCGAGCCCCAAGAACGCGCCGAAGGCGACCATCCCCCGCAGCAGTTGGCTGTCGACCCGCTCGCGGCAGGTCGGCTGCAGGATGAGCGCGCCCGCGTTCGGCCCGGACCCCGGCGCCACCTTCACGTCCGTGCGATTCACGATGACGAACGCGAGCGGCGCGCCGCAGTCTTGGACGCCGGGGTTCTGGACGGGGCTGGCGGCGAGCCAGACACCAAGCGCGAGCGCGATGAAGGAGGCGATGATGAGGATCTTGGCCATGGTCCAGGCGAGCGTGCCCCGCTCCTGTCGAGCCCGGCGCCGCATCACGCGACGAGCCGCCGGCTCGGCCGGCTCGCCGCTGCCGGCTGGCGATCGAGACTCGGCCGTCGGTTGCGGCGCGCCTTTCGCGGGCTGCTGCGGAGCCAGGAGGGGCAGGCGTGATGTCGACTGTTCGGGCACGTCCGCGGTTCGGTGGGGTCTGGCCTTCATCGAATGGTCTTCATACACCCTCGGGTGCAGTCACAGGATTGCACCTCAAGGCGGTGCGACCGCGAATCTGCGACGCCCGCTCGCGCTCGTCGGCCGCGGCGCTCAGCTCGGCGAGGGCGTCGTGCAGGAGGGCCGCCACGCGGTCCACGTCGGGAAGCGCGTGGCGGCAGGCGATCACGCCCACGTCGAGCCGGTCGAGATAGCTCCACATCGTGACGTTCAGGCCGATCCCCTCGAGCACAGGACCGACAGAGTAGAGGTGCTCGAGCTGCGCGCCCCCGACGTAGAGCGTCTGCCGCGGACCGGCCACACTCGACACGACTGCGTTGATCGGCGGCGGAAGCCTTTCGGCGACGCGGTGCCGCGACCACAACCGCACCACCCACGCGTAGGGCCGCGGCGGCGTGTACTGCACCCACTCTTGCATCGTCTCCACACCGATCAGCTCCTGCATGAGCTTGGCCTCTCGGGTGACTTCGTGGATCTTCTCGACGCGCCGCGCGGGGTCAGGCTCGTCAGTGCCGAGCGAGGTGAACAAGTTCGAGACCTTGTTGCCCGCCAGTCGCGGTTCATCACCCGGTTTGTCTGCCGAGATCGGCACACCTGCGATCAACGACTTGGCGGGAAGCTCACCCCGCTGCGCGAGATAGGCGCGCAGCGCGCCGCCCGTCGCGGCAAGGATCACGTCGTTGACGGTGACGCCGAAGACGGTCTTGATGCGCTTGACCTCCGCGAGAGACAGTGACGTCGAGGCGAACGCGCGGTGCTCGGTGAGCGCGTGGTTGAAGCATGTGCGCGGCGCATCGAGCACGGGCCTCGGGGTCGTGACGTCTGCTCTCCGCTTGTGCCGGAACAGGGCCACGAGGTTGGCGGCGGTCCGTAGCAGCAAGATCGGAAGCATGACGAGCTGGCGCATCTGATCGAGCAACGCTTCGCGAACGAGCTCGCGGCGGCCCGGGACGGGCTCGGGTTGCCAGGCGCCGGCCGCTCCTCGTCCGCCGTCCACCCCTTGTTCCTCCGCGGGATCGGACGCCATCACGTTGGCGAGGAGCGCGGCCGCGGCAACCCCGTCCGCCACCGCGTGGTGGATCTTGACCACGACGCCGACCTTCCCCCCGGCTAGGCCCTCACAGACGTGCATCTCCCACAGCGGGCGCCGGCGGTCGAGCGGCCGGCTGGCGATGTCGGCCACGACCGCGTCGAGCTCGGCGGCGCCACCCGGCGACGGCACGACGGCGCGCCGGACGTGGTAGCCGATGTCGAAGTGCGGGTCTTCGATCCAGACGGGGTGGTGCAAGCCGAACGGCACCTCGACGATGCGGCGGCGCAGGGGCGGCAGGCGGTGCAACCGCCGGCCGATCTGCTCGCGGACGAAATCGATGTTCAGGCTGCTCGCCGGCTCACCGGCGCCCGGGTCGAGGATCGCGACCTTGATCGTGTGCATGTGCAGCGTCGGGGTCTCCATGTAGAGGAATCCTGCGTCCAATCCCGTCAACCGCTGCATGACCGCACAGTAGGGCGGGTTCTTGGGGATGGGCGAGCTGCTGCAGTGCTCGGGGGCGCAGGCCCCCCTGGCAACTACCGTCGTGCCATGGACTACGAGGTTCACGATCCCTCGGCGCTCGGACTCGACCCGGTCAGGCTCCGCACGTTGGTGGAGCGGGCCCACCGCGAAGTCGACAGTGGCACGGTGCCGTCGTGCCAGTTGGCGATCGGCCGCAACGGGAAGCTCGCGTTGTTCGAGACGTTGGGCGCCGCCGCTCCGGGCAGCCGCTACGTCATGTTCTCGTGCACCAAGGGCTTCATCGCCGGCGCGGTGTGGCTGCTCGCCGGCGAAGGGAAGCTCAGCTTCGACCAGATGGTGGTCGAGCTCATCCCTGAGTTCGGCACAAACGGCAAGGAAGTCATCACCATCGAGCAGTTGCTCACACACACCTCGGGGTTCCCGTGGGCGCCGATGAACAACGACACCGCCTCGCGGCGCGATTCGCGCCTCGAACGGTTCGCGCAGTGGCGGCTCAACTGGGAGCCCGGCACGAGGTTCGAGTACCACCCGACGTCAGCCCACTGGGTCCTGGCCGAGATCATCGAGCGGGTGAGCGGCACCGACTACCGCCGCTTCGTCGAGGATCGCATCACGCGGCCGCTCGGTCTGTCGGCTTTCCAACTCGGCCCCGCCGTTGGTGAGCAGGACGACGTGAACGATCTCGTGCTCACCGGCGTGCTACCGACACCTGAGGACATCGAGGCGGTCATGGGCTACAAGCTCGACCTCGCCGAGTTGCTGGGCGAGGTGACCGACGAGGCGTTGCTGCAGTTCAACCGGCCCGAGGTGCGGTCCATCGGTGTGCCTGGCGCGGGTGGCGTCGCCACCGCCGCCGACCTCGCCCTCTACTGCCAGGGCGTGCTGCACGATCCCGTCGGTCTCTGGCCGCCCGAGCACGTGCAGTGGGCGGCGGAGGTCCGTGCCGACTTCCCCGATCCGCTGCGGGGCAACCCCGCGCACCGCAGCCTGGGCCTCATGGTCGCGGGTGATCCGCCCGACGCGCAGCTTCGGGGTTTCGGCTACGGCGTGTCGCCGCACACCTTCGGCCACGACGGCGCGGCCGGCCAGATCGCCTGGGCCGACCCCGACTCGGGCGTCTCGTTCGGCTATCTCACCAACGGCCGCGACCGCGAGATCATCCGGGAGGCCAAGCGGACGATCGGCCTGAGCTCACGGGCCGCCGCGTGCCTCGTCGAGTAGCGCGATTCGGCCCGTCGAGCACCGGCCCGCTAATCTGACGCGGCGTCAGGACAGTCGGGCTCGATCCTCGGGACGGGCACCGGCTGAACGATCGAGCGGAGAGCCCATGCAACGCCTATCCGGAATGGACGCGTCGTTCCTGTACATGGAGACGCCGACACGGCACATGCACGTGTCGGGCGTGCTGATGCTCGACCCGTCCACGATGGCCGGCGGGTACAGCTTCGAGGCGATCAAGGACCTCATCGCGTCGCGCCTCCACCTGATGCCGATGCTGCGCCGCCGGGCGGTCGAGGTGCCGTTGGGTGTCGACCATCCGGTGTGGATCGAGGACCCGGACTTCAACCTCGACCTCCACCTCCATCGCGTGACGGTCCACCCGCCCGGCACCCGCGCCGCGCTCGCCGAGGTCGTGAGCGACATCGCCAGCCGGCCCCTCGATCGCGGCCTTCCCCTGTGGGAGATGGATGTCGTCGAGGGACTCGACGACGGGACCATCGCACTGGTCAGCAAGCTCCATCACGCGTGCATCGACGGCGTCACCGGCGCCGACATGATGGCGCACCTGCTCGACCTCGAGCCCGATGCCGAAGGCCCACCACCGCCTGACGAACCGTGGACGCCAGACGCCGTCCCGTCCGATCTCAGCCTCTACGCGAGCGCCGTCGTCGCGCGGGTCACCGATCCGTTACGAGGTGTCCGGGCCGCGCGCCGCGCGGCCGGGTCGCTCTTCGAGATGGCCCGGGGGATGACCGGTATCGGCACCGACCAGAAGCTGAACGTCGCCCTCCCGTTCTCTGGACCGAGGACGATCCTCAACACGCCGGTGACGGCGAACCGGGTCGTCGCGTTCGGTGCGGTGCTGTTGGACGACTTGAAGTTCATCAAGTCCACGTTCGGTACGACCGTCAACGACGTCGTTCTCGTCGCTTCGGCGATGGCGCTGCGGAACTACCTCGCCGACCACGACGATCTCCCCGACCGGCCGCTGATCGCCGCCGTACCCGTCTCCGTTCACGGCCAGTCCGAGGTGGAAGGCATCAACCAGGTCTCGAACATGTTCGTGCGGCTGCCGATGGACCGCGACGACGTCGCCGAACACCTCGAGCACATCCACCAAGAGACCAAGGATGCAAAGGCCGTCCACAACGCGATGGGCGTCGACCTCATCCAGGACATGGCGCAGATCACACCCCCCGGCGTCTACAACCTCGCGATGCGTCTCTACTCCAACCCGCGCATCTCGGGTGCGCTGCCACCGGTGCAGAACCTGGTGATCTCCAACGTCCCCGGCCCGCCCATCCCGCTGTACATCGCGGGCGCGCAGGTGAAGGGCATCTACCCGTTCGGGCCGCTGATCGAAGGCTCTGGCATCAACATCACCGTGCTGTCGAACATGGGCAACGTCGACATCGGGGTGATCGCGTGTGGCGACACCGTCCCTGACGTCTGGGACATCGTCGACGGCTTCGCCGCCGCGGTCGCCGAGCTGAAGAAGGCCGCAGAAGAGCAATCGGGACACGCGTAGACCTGGTCAGGTGCAGATCTCCTGCCGGACGAGCTGAGCCTCGACCGCGGATCGATTCCAGATCCATCCACCTCTGGGCTCGGGGAGCCCTGGGGGCGGTTCCCCGACACGCCGGGGGACGCGGCCACAAAGCTGCGCCACCACGGCACGTTGCCGTTGCTCGTCGAGTCGCGGCAGCGCCGCCGCCAGCGCCGGCACCGCATCGTCTGACAGCGTGGCCGCGTAGGACACGTCGAAGTCCGCGCCCCGATCCGCCAACGTCTTGGCCTCGAAACGATCGGCGTTGTGGCGCACCACCAAGGACTCTGGATCGAGCGCGTTCAACGCCAGCACCGCCACCAGCGCGCTGATCAGCACGGCGCCGAGCAGCCAGTGCTTCCCACGCCCGATTAACGCCAGCGCCAGGCCCACGAGCCCGAACACCGCGCCGAGCCACCACGCAGCAACCAGGCTGAACAGGCGCAACATGGTGATCCCGTACGCCTCGTCGTAGAGGTTGATGCGGAGGATCGCCACCGCGACGATCACCAGCGTGAGGACGACGGTGACCTCGCTCATGATGACGAAGCTCCGGCGTGCTCGGCGCTCGTCTTCGACACGAGCCATCGACTTGATGGCCACGAGGAGCACGAGCGTCAGGACTGCGACGGCAAGGAGCTGGAAGAACCCTGACCGCGCGTACTCGGCTCGAGTGAGGTTCGCCGTCGTGATCACGTACTCCGCGCCCCCGCGCGCCGTCGCGACCTGGGTGGCGGCGAACACGCCGTAGAGGACGATGAGCCCGCCGAGCACGACGCGCGCCTCGATCGAGCCGAATGGCTTCCGCAACTCGGCAAGGGCCGTAGGGGCTGGCGCCGACGCGGCTCGCAAGAGCGTGCCCGCAACCCACAGGCCGAGCAGCAGAAGCAACGCGTTGGCTGCGATCGAGTCGACCTCCAGCGGCACGCGGAACAGCGAAGCGAACACCGCGTCCGAGGAAGCCAGGAGCATCCCCAGCACCACGAGGGCCGGCAGTGCCAGACCGACACCCCGGGCGATCGCGACTCGTCGCTCGCGGCGCCCAGGTGCGAAGACCGGAAGCGCGGCGACGACGGCAGCGAACACGAACGACGGCGCCAGCACGACACCGATGGACGCGTTTCCCACTCGTCGAGCGAGCTCCAAGCCGCGCACGTCGAGCAGCGCTCCCCCGGAGGCGAAGATGGCGGCAAGCACGAACAGCGATCCGATCACGCTCAGGTCGAGCGCGACCAGCCACGGGCTCGTACGCAGAACGAGAAACACGCCGAAGGGAAGGGCGGCCAGCGCCGCGCCCTGGGCCCATCGGTTCGCCAGCCGGCCGCTGAACGCCAGCCCGAGCGCGATCACTGTCACCGCGACGACCGCCGCCACGCCATAGACGCTCGTGCGAAGCATGAGGTCGATCGCTACGCCGATGGCGACGAGCACGACCAGCGCGCGCCGGTCAGGCTCGACCACGGGATCGGGCGGGGGCAGGTGGGGCGGCTCGTCCCGCGCCACGCCGCCGGGCCCACCGGGCCCACCGGGCCCACCAGCATCGGACGGCGGCGGCCAGGGCCCGGCGACACCGGGCGACGGCGGCCATGCGGTAGCTCCGACAGCCGCCGGATCGACGCGCGGGTCCACGAACGGCAGCGGCCACGACGGCGGCGGCGGCAGCGCGCGCGGATCGGCGGTCGTGTCGGTCTTCTCCACCGTCGTCTCCTCTCCGATCTGCCGCACCGGCAGCATCTGAGTCCGAGCCGGTGCGCCTGCGAGAGCGACAGTACGGAGCAAACCGTGAAGAAGTCCCAGGGGCGTTGTGCAGATCTCGTGAAACCTGCGCGTGTGGATGGACGGCCATCCGTCGGCCGCGCGGCCGCTCGGTCGGTCAGCGCGCGGCGCGAATCGGCGCGGCGCCCACCAAGTCGTCGTCTCGCGGCAGCTCGATCACCATGCGGCAACCGCTCGGTTCGCGTGTCTCCGCCCGAATCGTGCCGTGATGCAGATCGACGATCCACCGCGCGATGGAGAGGCCAAGACCCGCCCCGCTTCCATCGGCGACACGTGACGCGTCTGCGCGGTAGAAGCGCTCGAAGATGCGCGCTCGGTCTCCATCGGGTATGCCCGGCCCGTGATCGGCGATCTCCACCACGACGCAACCGTCGTGCTCGCGCCCGATGATCTCGATGGGCGCACCGGGTGGTGTGTGGCGTGCCGCGTTCTCGAGGAGGTTGGCCAGCACTTGGTGAAGCCGCTCCGGATCGGCCTCGATCTCGAGATCGGCGGGATCGACGACCACGCGCACGTCGACGTCGGGGTGCGACAGCCGGCTCTCATCCGCGGCCTGGTCGACCAGCACGGTCAGCGGGAAACGTTGGCGATGCAACGGCAGCGTGCCCGACTCGAGCCGCGAGAGATCCATGAGCTGAGACACCAGGCGACCGAGCCGCTCGGTCTGGCCCAGCATCGTCTTCAAGATGTCGGGATCGGTCGGCTCGACCCCGTCGACGAGGTTCTCCAGCCGAGCCTGGAGGGCTGAGAGAGGCGTTCGTAGCTCGTGGGAGACGTTGGCGATGAGGTCCTTGCGCTGGCGCTCGACCTCTTCGATCTCGCTCGCCATCGCGTTGAACGCGGTGGCCAGCCGCCCCACCTCGTCGCGACCGGTAGCACGGACGCGCTGGGTGTAGTCGCCTTTCGCCATCTTGGTCGCGGCGCGCTCCATCTCGCGGAGCGGCGCCGTGAGCCCATGCGCGACGAAGCGCACGAACAGCAACGAGATGACCATCGCGATGATCGGTCGCAGCTCGATGGGGATGTCGAGCTTGAAGCCGACCTGACTCACGATCGCGCTCACGAACACCGCGAGGACGATCGCTATCGCGAACTTCATCCGGACGGAGTTGAGCCGATCCAGCGGGCGGAGGTCCCACCACCGCCGCGACGGACCGTCATCCACCGGCGCCATCCTCGACGGCGTATCCAACGGCATGCACGGTGCGTATGACACCAGGGCCGAGCTTGCGGCGCAACGCGCGCACGTGCGAATCGACGGTGCGAGCACCAGAGCCGTCGCGGTAGCCCCACACTTCACGCAGCAACTGCTCGCGTGTGTAGACCGCACCAGGCCGGGACGCGAGGCAGCCGAGCAGGTCGAACTCCGTCGGTGTGAGGTGGACGAGCTCGCCGTCGCGCCGGACCCGGCGGGTGACCAGGTCGAGCTCGACGGCACCGACGACGAGGGTCTTGCCGTCCTCGTCGTCCGCGCTGTCGCCGTTGTCGTTCTCGTCGACTCGCCGGAGGATCGCTTGCACCCGAGCTACCAGCTCGCGAGGGCTGAACGGCTTGGTGAGGTAGTCGTCAGCGCCGACGGCCAGGCCGACGACGAGATCGGTCTCGCTGTCGCGCGCGGTCAGCATGAGCACAGGGACGCGGCGCTCGCTCTGGATGAGCCGGCACACCTCCAACCCGTCGAGCCCGGGCAGCATCAGGTCGAGGACGACGAGATCGGGACGGCACAAGTTGACGAGGTCGACCCCTGTGGGGCCGTCATACGCGATCTCGACGTCGTAGCCCTCGCTACGAAGGCGGGCGGCAACCGCGGACGCGATCGCGTCCTCGTCCTCGATCACGGCGATGGTGCGCCGAACGCTGGCTGTCCCGGACACGCCATCAGGGTAGAGGCTGCGCCGGTTCCACCTTCCCTCTTGTTAAAATCAGTGATTACTTGTTATAACTATCCGAGGACCTGTTCCCGAGGAGGGCTGCCATGGCGAACGCGATCATCACTGGAGCATCGAAGGGTCTGGGGCGGGCACTGGCGCTGGCGCTGGCCGACGAAGGGTGGACCGTGGTCGCCGACGCCCGCCATGCCGATGCGCTCGAGGCCGTCGCGGCTGCCCGCCCCGACTCGATCACCGCCCTACCGGGTGACGTCAACGATCCGGACCACCGGCAAGCGCTGATCGACCGGGCCTCAGCACAGGGAGGCATCGAGCTCGTCGTCAACAACGCGGGAGGGCTCGGCCCGTCTCCCCTCCCCGCCCTCGCGTCATTCCCCCTCGACGACCTGCGCGAGCTCTTCGAGGTCAACGTCGTCGCGCCGCTCGCGCTCATCCAGCTCGCCCTCCCTCACCTTGTCGCGTCGCGAGGCGCGATCATCAACGTGACGTCGGATGCCGCGGTCGAGGGGTACGAGGGCTGGGGCGGCTACGGCTCGACGAAGGCGGCCCTCGAACAGCTCAGCCGCGTGCTCGGCGCTGAGCAGCACGACGTCGCGGTGTGGTTGGTCGACCCGGGCGACATGCGCACCGACATGCACCAAGCCGCCTTTCTGGGCGAGGACATCTCCGACCGGCCCGAGCCGGAGATGAGCGTGCCCGGCATCGTGCGACTGATCCACGACCGTCCCGCGAGCGGCCGGTACCTCGCTCGCGACGTCGTACCTCTGCCGGGAGGCGGCGCGCGATGAGCGCGGCGGCGCCTTGCACGACGACGACAATAGATCGTCGATCCGCGATCTGCTGCGACCCAGATCCGATCATCGGGCGTCCCGTGCGCTTCGAGCTGCCCGAAGCCCTCGAAGCACACGAGCCGGCCGAAGCACGTACCGGATCCCGCGATGCCGTACGCCTCCTCGTGAGCGAGGGACGCGCCGCTCCGGTGGACCACCAGTTCCGCGATCTCCCGTTCGTGCTGCGCGATGGCGATCTTCTCGTCGTGAACACGTCCCGCACCCTCGCCGCTGCCTTCGACGCGCGGCGCCGCTCCGGTGATCCCGTCGTCATCCACCTCTCGACCCGGTTGCCAGCCGACCTCTGGGTCATCGAAGTTCGGCTGCCGGATGGACCACACGGCACGACGAGGCCGTTCGCTGCCGTCCAGCCGGGCGAGACCCTGCTCGTGGACGACGGGCGCGACGCCGTGCATCTGCTCCGCCCCTATCCCGGCTCGCATCGCCTCTGGGTCGCGCAGGTCGAGCTGCCGCCCTCCGTCGATGGTTGGCTGGCCGACCACGGCCGGCCCATTCGTTACGGCTACGTCCCGGATCGGTGGCCGATCGACGCGTACCAGAGCGTGTTCGCCATCTACCCGGGGAGCGCCGAGATGCCGAGCGCGTCGCGGCCGTTCACCGCCGACCTCGTCACCCACCTCGTGGCCCGCGGCGTGGGCGTCACCCCGATCACGTTGCACACGGGCGTATCGAGTCCCGAGACGCACGAGCCGCCGTACCCCGAGCCGTTCGCCGTTCCTCGCTCGACCGCCGACCGGGTGAACGACGCGCACCGCCACGGGGGCCGCGTCATCGCCGTCGGCACGACCGTCGCGCGCGCGGTCGAAGCCGCGGCCGACGAGCGCGGCATCGTGCATCCGGTGGACGGGTGGGCGGAGGTCATCATCACGCCAACGCGCGGTGTCCGAGCGATCGACGGCCTGCTGACCGGCTGGCATGAACCGGAGGCATCGCATCTGCTGATGCTCGAAGCCGTCGCCGGCCGGCAGCCTTTGCGGCTGGCCTACGAGCACGCGCTGCACGCTGGGTACCTTTGGCACGAGTTCGGCGATGTGCACTTGATCCTGCGCGACAGCGACAGCCCGGTTTCGGTCCACCTGTAGCATGACCTCCGTGCCGACAGACGCACCGGCCGTCTCCGAGCATCAACGCACGGTGCTCTACGCATTGAAGCGCCGAGGCGAGGCGACCGTGGACGATCTTGCCGGGTCGCTGCACATGACCGTCAGCGGCGCCCGGCAGCATCTCGCCATGCTCACCGAGCAAGGGCTCGTGGCCGCACAGCCGAGTGGCGACGACGAAGACCCGTCGGGGTCGGGGCGAAGCCGGGGCCGGCCCCGCTTGCGGTATCGCCTGACGCCCGAGGCCGAAACGCTGTTCCCGAAGGCCTACGGCGAGCTCACCAACGAGTTGCTCGGCTACCTCGCGGACGAGGACGGCACACTCGTCGACAAGATCTTCGTGCGCCGCCGCGACCAGCGCGCCGCCAACGCCAAGCAACGGCTCGCGGCGAACGAGTCGCTCGCGACCAAGGTCCGCGAGCTCGCAAACATCCTCGACGAGGACGGTTACCTCGCCGAGTACGAATCGTTGGGCAACGGCACCTTCCGCATCACCGAGCACAACTGCGCCATCCTCAGCGTCGCCAAGCAGCACCCGAACGCGTGCACGAGCGAGATCGAGTTCATCCGTACGGTGCTGCCCGATGCCGATGTCGAGCGCGTCGCCCACATCGTCTCGGGCCAACATCACTGCGCGTACCTGATCACCGGCCGGGCCAACTTGACGGCGGGCTGAGCTTTCGACCTGAACCAGAACAGGTTCTACGATGCGAGCCATGCCAGAGCCCCCCTACACCGGCATCGGCATCATCGACACGATGGTCGGCTTCCCCAAGCAGGACCGGCGTGAGGTCTATCGCTTCCTCGACCCGATCCTGCGCGACAAGGAGAGCAAGGAGCAGTTCAGCTTCCCCGCGCAGTACATGTTCAAGGATCTTCCCGACGAAGCGGAGGAGAACGTCGACACGGTCGCGGTCGTGCTCGACAACATGGATCGCTACGGCATCGAGCGGGCGATGGTGGGCGTGCGGCGAGAGCGGGAGGACGCGATCCGCGCCCTGAAGCACCACCCCGACCGCTTCTTCGCGTCGGTCGAGATCAACCCGAACGACGGCATGGACTCGGTGCGCTACCTCGTCGAGATGCACGACACCTACGGCGTGAAGGCGGCGACGACGTTCCCTGCGGGCTACCAGGTGCCGATCAACGACAAGCGCTACTACCCGATCTACGCGAAATGCGTCGAGCTCGGCATCCCCATCTTCTGCTGCACCGGCGTGCCTGGCCCGCGCGTGCCGATGGCTCCGCAGAAGGTCGAGCTGATCGACGAGGTGTGCTGGTTCTTTCCGGAGCTGACCTTCGTGATGCGCCACGGCGCCGAGCCGTGGACCGACCTCGCGGTGAAGCTCATGCTCAAGTGGCCGAACCTCTACTACTCGACGAGCGCATTCGCGCCGAAGCACTACCCGAAGGCGATCGTCGACTACGCCAACACGCGCGGCGCCGGCAAGGTGTTGTACGCCGGCTACTTCCCCGCCGGGCTGACCTACGAGCGCATCATGGCCGACATGCCCAACGTGCCGTTCAACGCGGAGGTGTGGCCGAAGTTCCTCCGCGAGAACGCCATCCGCGTGCTTCGTCTCGACAGCTGAACCTCTGCCGACCCCAACTCGCCCGGGTCGAGAACCGCGGCTTCGAGATCGTGACGAGCGTCAGCTCGGCACCGAGCTGGTCGGATTGGATCCGCACGGTGGCAAACCGGCCAGGCAGGCATCGACGCGCTTGACCACGGGCTCGATCACCGTCTCTGGTTGGGGGTAGGGCTGGCCCTCGGACCGGAAGCTGAAGTCGAGCACGACCGGGCCGACGATGACGGCCACCCGGGTGAAGTAGAACGAACGCAGCGCGCCATCCTTCATCGTGTCGACCGTGATCTCGAACGACGAGCGAAAGTCGCCGATAGGCGGTATCGAGCGGGACTGCGTGCGTACCGACGTGATCTGGCCGCCATCAGGCACGACCTTGTCGGCTTGGCGCCGGAAGGATTGCTCGAACGCCTTGTCGAGGCACAGCCTCGGATCGGACCGGTTGAGCTGGACGAGGAGCTTCTGGGCCGGATCAGCATCCTCGAAATAGGTAGCACTGTTCTGCACGAGCTTCGCAGGCTGTTCGAAGAGCGGTGAGTTCTTCTTCTCCAAGGCCTTCACATCGATGATCGAGGTCATCAGCTTCTTGCAAGCTTCCTGCGCGCCCAGATCGCTGATCGTATCGATATCGAGCGATCGGGCGCTGCCGTAGGGTTGCTCGGCCCAGCCCTCACCGAGATCCGTCAGGCGCAACGATCCCTCGTCGAGCACGAGACCTTGTTGCTCTGGCGGCAACGGCGGGCGCTTCGCGGTGGTCGTCGAAGCGAGCATCGGCCCTCCCTGCGCGGTCGGGGGGTTGGACGATGACGAGCACGCCGCAAGAAGCGTCGCGGCCGCAACGATGAGCACGATCCAGAGCTGCCGATTTCCCCGAGGTTCCATGCGGGAAAGCTACGCGACGAACGCACTCGGTGGGATGCACCCGCGGGAACGCGCGGCCCGGGAGCGGGGGCTGGGACTGTGCCGAGCCGAGATCGTGCGGCCGCGTTCGGAATGACCGGCTACTTGTTCTTGCCACCACCTCTTGCCGGCGGGGTCGTGGGTGGAGTCGGTGTCGTGGGTCGGGTCGGGGTCGTCGGTGTCACGTTGCCGCCCGCATTGCCGTTGCCGTTGCCGCCCGCATTGCTGTTGCCCGAGTTGCCGGGGTTCTGGCCGCCTTGGCCCGGCCCGTTCGGTGCTTGGCCGGGGTTCGGCCCTCCAAGCCCGGGCGCGTTCTGCGAGTTCCCCGGGTCTGTCTGCTGACCAGGCGCGCTCTCGGCGTTACCGGGGTTCTCGCCGCCTTGGCCGGGCGCGTTCTCCGAGTTGCCCGGTGGCGACGTCGACGTCGGTGCCGTCGATGTCGATGACCGGTCGGAGGCGGGGGCTTGGTCGGAAGAGCCCCCGCCTCCGTCGGGTCCGGTCTGGTTTCCATTCCCGTCCGGGGACGAGGGTCGGAGGCTCGAGCCGTCCGGGAGACGGATACCAAGAGGAGAGGCGGCGCGGGCGATCGCGCGCTGCACGGGCTCGGGGAGAACCCCGGCAGCAGCGAGCCCACTCGTGGCGAACACGAGACCGGCGCTCACACCGGCCGCCGCCAACAGCTTCCGCTTCCGCCGCGAGCGCTGAGCGGCGACGGTGTCGGATCGGTCGCCGGCGGTCGCGAACATCGCGTCGAGATGTTGCTGTGCCACGGAAGGCTCGACCGGGACGATGAAGGCGCGCCGAAGATCGTCGAAGGCGGCGCGAGTCGACTGCTCGCTGCGCGCGTGCTCGCTGCCCTCGTGACCCTCGTTCATTGTCCTAGTGATCGGCCTCTCACGCAGGGAAGATACTCCCCAAGAGGAAAAACCCTCCTACTCACGACGTCCGGCCGAGCCCCCTTCCTGTCCCTCTGCCTCTCCTACCAGGCGCCCGAGCGACGCCAGGCCCCGTCGCAACAGGGCTTTGACCGCGGACTCGGGCTTGCCCACGATGCCGGCTATCTCCGGCACGGTGAGATCGGCCAGCACCCGCAGCATCAGCACCGATCGCTGATCGGGGGTGAGCTGATCGATCGCCTCGAGCACCCCCTGTGACCGAAGGCGGGCCATCGCTTCGCTCTCGGAGTCGCGGAGCACGACCATTCGATTGCCGAGCTCGTCGAGCGGTGCCGGCTCTTCCGGCCGGCGCCCATGCTTTCGGATCGCATCGGTGAGGCGCCGGTGGGCGATGGTGAGCAACCACGAGCGGAAGTTCGTCTCGTCGCCCTGGAACGAAGGCAATCCCCGCATCATCGAGATGAACACCTCGGAGGCGATGTCTTCCGGCTCGAACGCCCCGTTGGCCCGGAGGTAGCCGAGGACGAGCGGCGCGACGTCGAGGTAGATCACCTCGATGGCGGGATGGTCCCCCCTTTGAGCGCCGGCGAGCACCTGCGCGAAGTCGTCTCCGATCACGGTGACATCGTTTTATCTCGTGTTCTCCGACTCGGTGCCCAAACAGCCGGGTAGGCCGACCCCGACTGGATCGGCCCACCTCGGCACGGCGGCGATCTCGGTGACGGCTACTCGCCACCGCTGATCGTGATCGGACCGACGACGTTCGACGGTGGACCGTCACCGGCGCCGTTGAAGCCATTCACACGGAAGTAGTACGTGCCCGGTGCCAGGGAGTAGGTCACGGGGTTCTCCGATGGCGTGTCGAAGAGGGCGTAGGTCACGTCATCGTTGGAGAACTCGATGGTGTAGCCGTCGGGAGCGCCTCCCGATGATGGTGCGTCCCACGACATGACCACATCAGGAAGCCCGAAGAGCGGATGAGGCTGCACGTCGAAGTTCTCGGGCGCGCCCGGGGCGGTCAACGACGGCACGGTGACGTCGTTGCTCGCCGACGACGGGCTGCTGTAGCCCGCGCCGTTGTGAGCAATGACGCGGTAGCTGCAGGTCGTGCCACCCGGGCCGCACAGGAACGTGCCTGAGGTCGTCGGGGCCGAAACCGAGCCTGCTGGCCACCAGTTGAAGCCACCATCGGTGGTGTATTCGACGGAATAGGAGTCGATCGGGGATCCCCCGTTCGGCGCGGGTGCGGTCCACCAGACGTCAGCATCCCCCAGAGTCGTGCCCAGGGATGCGGTCACGCCGGTCGGGGCGTCCGGCACGATGTCGGGAACGTCGTCGTCGAGGATGGTCACCTGGCCCGCCGTGTCGCCCATGGAGACGAGCGGGTCTTGGGCGCCGCCGATCACCGGGGTGACCTTGACGATGACGACGGTGTAGGCCTCGCTCTGCTCACCGTCGACATCGGGAAGGACCTGGGTCGTGATGGTCGCCGCGGTCTTGCCCAGCGCGATCTTCACCTTGCTGGTGGGGGCCTTCGTCGCGTAGTCGACTCCGTCGGTGGCGCTGCCGGGAACGGTTTGGAAGTAGACGTACTCGTCGGTCGCCATCGCCTGCGAGAGGCGCACGCTGAGCTTGGCCGGACCCTTCTGGGTGGGATTGCCTTCGGGTATGACCGTGTCACCGATGTCGATCGTCGCCGAGCCGGGCGCGGGGTCGTCGTCGACGATCGTGCCGGTGCCGGTGCCTCGAGCGATCGTGTAACCGGGGTCGGGAGCCCCGCCGACGGTCGTCGTCGCATAGTCGATCACCACCGTGAACGACTCGTCGCCCTCGACGGCGGTGTCGGGATAGGCCGCGACGCCGATGTTGCCCACGGTCTTGCCGAGAGCGATCTTGATCTTGCTGGTCGGCGCCGCCTTCTGGGCGAAGTCACCGCCGGGGTTCGATGACGTCTTGGGCGAAGCGCTGCCGGCGACGGTGTGGAAGTAGACGTAGGTGTCGGTGGCGGCCGGTGCGGACAAGCGGACGCCGAAGCTGGCCGTTCCGTTCTGCCCGGGGTTGCCCTCGACGATGGTCGAGTCGCCGACGCGAACCTCGATGGGTTCGGCCGCCGAGGCGCTCGAGCCGAAAGAGCCGGACAGCGAGAAGGCGAGGACGCCGACGGCGAACACCGCCGCGGCGCGGCCTACCCGTCGAGGTCTCGTAGGGATGTGCATCGCTTGCTCCATTCTCCGGTGCTCTGAGCGTTCCACCCGCGGAACTGCTCGGTTCTGGTTGCCCCCGCCTTATGACGGCGGGCCGTTCATTGCGAACAGCGCAGACCCCCGCCCAGTGCTCGCTCGCTACTCGCCAAGACCGATGATTCGGGGCTGGCCGGCGCCCGGCGGACCACCGCGGTTGCCACCCGACACGATGACCGACCCGAGCAGCCGGCCGCAGTACTGCGGCTTTCCCCCGCCCTGCTGCTTGATCGGGTTGTCGCAGCTCTTGCCGACCGGATTGCCGTTGGCTCCCAGGTTGACGCCCTTGTCGTCGGTGAACTGGCCGTAGTTGAAGCTGCCGCTGCCATCGCCGTAGACCATCCACGCGGTCCAAGCCACGACATGTTCGTAGGAGCTGTTCGTGTAGCCCGGGTCGCAAACCCCGGTCTGGCTCTTCCCTGTGCACTTCAGCACGGCGCCCGTCGAGTCGTAGCTGGACGACCCGGTTCCCCCTCCGAAGTCGGCGATGGGGATGAGCATGGCGCAGCCCCTGAACTCCGTGTCGCCTGGCTGGCACGGCGTGATGCCGGCCACCGCCAGCGAGATCGTGTTCTCGAAGCCGTTGCCGGTGGTGATGCCGGTGTAGTACGGCATGGTCCCGATCGACTTGCCGTCGCCCTTGCCCTTGAACGTCGACGAGTCGAGCCCGCACGAGGGGACCTGGGCGTCCTGGATCGTGTAGTACTTGTACTTCCCGACCCAAGAGGCCGGAACGCCGTCCGACGAGATGAACTTGAGGGCGTTCTTGTTGTCGGTTTGCCTCGTGCCCCACACATGCAAGTCCTGTTTGTCGAGCAGGTCGTAGGAGAAGTCGTTGCCCTGGCTCGCGTTTTGCCGTACCCCGCAGACGACGAAGGGTGAGCCGGTGCCGCCCCCGAACGAGTAGCTGAAGGCCTTGGCCGGGCGGGTCGCCGCCGTCTGGGCATAACCGGCGGCGCCGGCGAAGTAGGTCTTCCGGGTGGCCTTGGACCGAACTTCGACGCCGCCCGCGGGGGGGTTGGCATTGTTGACCCAGGACTGGACCGATGTCGAGCCGTACGTCGTCGAGCACATGTCCAAGCCATCGGTGTCGGAGCCAGGAGAGATCCTCGTGGTGTTGCCGCTCGAGTCTGGGAACGAGATGATCCAGCACCGCACGCCGCCGGTGCTGTTGTCCGCGCCGCTCGCCCGACCGATCGTCTTGGCCTGGCTGGCGATGCTCGTGTAGTTCGTCTTCTGATCGAAGAGGATGCCGTCGAGGATGCGAACCGCCGCCATGGCGCCCGAGTCGGCTGCGTTCTGCGACTGGCGCCCGGACTGGTAGGCCTGCCCGCCGTCGATGGCGAGGGCGGCGAAGATCAGGAGGACGACGAGCAGGAGCGCCATCCAGATGATGGTCACACCGTCATCGCCCATGAGCCGACCACGGCGAGTCGCATCGCCGGAAAGGCGTACCGTCGCACCTGGAGCGTCGGGGCCCGGCGGCGGCGAACTCGATGCCCGCCGCGGATGGCTGTTCAAGGGAACCACCTTCTTCCAACCCATCAGAGCATCATCTGCGCAGACGAGAAGTAGGTCTTCGTGTTGCCGATGAAGGTCCGCCCGATGATGGTGAGTGGACTGTGCGTAAGCGACACCGAGACGTAGATCGAATCCACGCCCCTCACGGCTGAACCACACGCCATCGGGGTCGTCGAGATCCCCTGGCGACACTGGACGGTGATGCTGTCGAGCGATGTGCCGGCAAGTCGCGAGCGGGCCGCGGTACAGATCGACGCGAAGTCAGAGGACGTGGACGGGCAGGCGGCCCCGCCGGAGACGCTGCCCGCTGCCGTCGTGTAGGAGGTGACGATGCCTTTCCGGGCACCATCTCGTGCAGCGGAGGAGAGCTGCGAGGTCTTCAGCTCCACGAATCCGAAGTCGATGAGGGCCATGACCAGCGACAGGACCAGCGGCATGGCGAAGGCCGCCTCCACCACTGCCGCGCCGCCGTCGCCGCGCATCCTCCGGGTCACGGATCGCTCGCTCATGTTGCCCCCTGCGCGGCGACGTATTCGAATCCCCCGACGGTCACCGGGTTGCCGGTGATCCTGGACACCAACGGCGTGATGATCGTCATCGTCTTGGTGACCTTGACGCGAATGATGTAACCGGACGTCGCCGGGCTGGCGCATGTAGGAGTGGAAACCGCAACTCCGGAGGTGTTGAACCACTGGACGGCGACCGACGGGCCGGTGACCGCCGGATCTTCGGCCTTCGCCACCTTCGTGATGTCATCGCCGCTCGAGCAGTTCACGCGCCCCGAGTTGAACTGCGCGTAGCTCGCGCCTTCGCGGGCCATGTTGGTGAGCCGGTTCTTCAGCGCCCACGCACGGCCCAGATCGATCGTGCCGAACACGAGGACGGCGAGCCACGGCAACAAGAGGGCCAGCTCGATGACTGCCCCCCCAGAGTCGCCCCGGGCGCGCTCGCGCGCGAGACGGGAGCGAGCGGCTCGCACATTCGCCATGAGCCGCCCACGGCGCTGGTTCTGGACCTCTGAGATCTCCGAGTCTTGGTGCATGATTGGATACCGCGATTGCGGTGAAGCGGAACTAGCCGGGTCCCCCCGTCCGGGGGGTTCCGAACAGATAATGATGACGATCGGCTTCGCTCGTTCCCGCCGCCGGTGAGGGTGCTTCGGTGCACGCGCGCTTGAGATCATCGACAGCCTCGTCGAGGCCGTAGGTCCCACGAGTTGCGCGCCTGGTGCTGAAATCGCTCATCTCCACCAAACATCGCCTCGTGGGTCGGGATCGATACCGGCAGAGCGGCAAATGGGCCCATCGACCCGCCCGATCTGAATGACCTTCAGCACTTGGTGATGACGAACACCGATCACTCGACGAGTTTCAACACTCTCGGCTGTCCCGGCAGGGTGATGAAGTCACCGGCCTTGCCACCAGCGATGATCATCTGGGACTGTCCCAGGAGCAGACCGCAGTCCTAGTTGCCTCGGGCTGCGCCCCCAAAGGCCTGGCCGGGGTTGGGTCCCCCGAGGCCGGGCGCGTTCTCGGAGTTGCCGGGCTGCTTCGCCTGACCCGGCGCGTTCTCGGCGTTTCCGGGGTTCGGGCCGCCCAAGCTGGGAGCCTGTTCGGACTGACCGGGGCTGGCCGGGTCGCCCGACCCGTCCCGCGACCGGTTCGAGGGGGGTGTGTCGTCGGGTGACGTGACACCCCCCTGCGCACCGGCCGGCACCTCGGTCCCCGGAGGCGAGGACGGTCGGTCGTCCGCGCCTTGGGGGATGTGGATGCCGAGAGGGCGAACCGCGGAGGAGATCGGTCGCTGCACAAGGTCAGGCAGGACGCCAGCCGCCGCAAGGCCACCGGTTGCGATCACCAGACCGCCGCCGATGCCACCTGCGAGCAGCGCGGCGCGACCACGATGCTGCGAACTGATCTTCTCGGACGGAACACCAACTTCGAACATGGCTTCGAGATGCTGGTACTCGATCACCCGAGGGATCGGGCGGATGTACGCGACTCGGAGATCGTCGACGATCACGGCCACGGCGCCGGAACTCCCGGTATCGAGTTCATCGTGCCGATGGGTCGATCGCATCATGAAGAGATCGGTGCAGACCACCCTCGCCGATACGGCCAAGGCGAACATCTTCGGTCCGCGCCGCCCGGGAGACCAAGATCGAAAAAGGGGCAGGACCCCGCTGAGCGAGGCCCTGCCATGCACCTTCTTCGGATAGAAGTCACTGGAGCAATCGGCGGGAATCGCGGGCGCGATACCGGCCCGATCCGGAAATCTCGCGAAGGGCCAGGCTAGAGAAGGCCGAGGTCGCCGGTCGTCTGCCCGCCGTCGACGACGAACTCCGCGCCGGTGCAGTACGACGACTCGTCCGACGCGAGGAACAGCACCAGTTGGGCCACATCGTCGGGAGTGCCCAGGCGCTTGATCGGGAGCCGGTCGACGAAGCGATCGAACGCCTCGGTGGGCAGGTCGTCATCGATCTCGCCACCGATCGTGCGGATCATGGGCGTATCGATCGAGCCGGGGTGTACCGAGTTCACCCGGATGCCGTACGGGCCGAGGTCGATGGCGGCCGCTTTGGTCAGGCCCCGCACGGCGAACTTGCTGGCGACGTAGGCGGCGGTGCCGGGCGTCCCCCCGAGCCCCGACGTCGAGGAGATGTTGACGATCGAGCCCCCACCCGCGTCGCGCAAGGCCGACGTCGCCGCTTTCATGCCGAGAAACACACCAACGAGGTTGATGTCGATGACCCTGCGGAACATCTCGACGGTCTCGTGCTGCACTTTCGCGAACCGCACGATGCCGGCGTTGTTCACCAGGATGTCGAGCCGCCCGAACCGCTCGACCGCCGCGCCGACTGCATCGGCCCAGGCCTGTTCGTCGGTGACGTCGTGCGTCGTGAAGGCAGCCTCGTCACCGAGCTCCTTGGCCACCGCCTCGCCGTCTTCGGTGAGGATGTCGGTGAGCATCACCGCCGCGCCTTGGGACACGAACAGGCGCGCTTCCGCGGCGCCCTGGCCGCGCGCGGCTCCCGTGATGAGCGCGACCTTCCCTTCGAGCCGTCCGCAGTCCATGGCCGGATCAGGGCTTCTCGGCGCCGACGATCCACATGGCGAAGAACTGCGAACCGCCGCCATACGCGTGGCCGAGAGCCGTCCGCACGCCATCGACCTGGTGCTCACCGGCTTGGCCGCGCACCTGCATCGCGGCCTCCGCGAACCGCAGCATGCCGCTGGCACCGATGGGGTTGGATGACAGCACGCCGCCCGACATGTTCACCGGGAGATCGCCGTCGAGCTGGGTCGCGCCGCTCTCGACCATCTTCCATCCCTCACCGACGCCCGCGAAGTGGAGGTTCTCGAGCCACATCGGTTCGAACCACGAGAACGGTACGTACATCTCGACGCAGTCGATCTCGTCGCGCGGGTGGGCGATGCCAGCTTGCTTGTAGACGTCCCACGCGCATTCCTGGCCGCCTCGCGGGTTGACCTGATCGCGGCCCGCGAACATCGTCGGCTCGCTGCGGAGCGCGGTGCCCTTCACCCATGCCGGTGGGCGACCGTCAGACGCCGCCGCGTCGCCGCCCTTCTCGTTGGTGATCACCAGCGCGCACGCACCGTCGGAAGAGGGGCAGGTCTCGGAGTAGCGGATCGGGTCCCAGAGCATCATCGACTCCTTCACCGAGTCGAAGGTGATCTCGTGCTCGTGCAGATGGGCATAGGGGTTCTTCAGCGCGTTCAATCGGTCTTTGAGCGCAACGAGGATGCCGATGTGATCGGGCGCACCCGTGCGGCGGATGTAGGAGCGGATGTGCGGCGCGAAGTAGCCGCCCGCGCCGGCGTGCATCGGCGGCTGGAAGGGCATCGACACCGACAGCGCCCACATGGCCTCGCTCTCGGACTGCTTCTCGAACGCAACCGTCAAGACTCGTTCGTGGATTCCGGCGGCGACGAGGTCTTGCGCCACGATCGCCGTGGACCCACCCACCGACCCCGCGGTGTGCACCCGGAACATCGGCTTGCCCACCGCGCCGAGCGCGTCGGCCAGGTAGAGCTCGGGCATCATCACGCCCTCGAAGAAGTCGGGCGCCTTGCCGATGACGACGGCGTCGATGTCGGCCCATGACATCTGCGCGTCTTCGAGCGCGCGCTCTGCCGCCTGGCGCACCACACCAGCGATCGATCCGTCGTTCGTGGCCTGATGCTTGGTCTGGCCGGTACCGACGATGGCTACGCGTTCGCTTCCCATCATTCGCCTTCCAGGACGCACACGAGGTTCTGTTGCAGGCACGGACCGGAGGTCGCATGCGCCACCGCTCGGCTGGCCTCGCCGTTGGTGACTCGGTTCGCCGCCTCACCCATGCGGATCAAGCCGGCGGTCATCATCGGGTTGGCGCAGAGCGCGCCGCCCGACGGGTTGATCGAGACACCATCGCTCAGGCCAAGTGCATCCCGGAGGATGAGCTCTTGGTGCGTGAACGGTGCGTGGAGCTCGGCGAGGTCGACCGGCTTGTCGCCAACACCGGCCTTGGCGGCCGCTTGCTTGGTCGACACCGACGTGGTGAGGTCACGGCTGCCGAGCGCATGCGGTTCGATGCGATGGTCGAAGCCCCGGATCCAGGCCGGGTGCTCGCTCAGCTCGCGTGCGGCGCCGTCCGCCGCAAGCACCACGACGGCGGCGCCATCGGAGATCGGCGGGCAATCGTGCTTGCGCAGTGGCGCCACGAACTCCGGTTCGCTCAACAGCGCGGCCACCTCGGCGTCGCCCGAGAGCTGGGCGTACGGGTTGGCCTTGGCGTTGCGCCGGCTGGCCGCGGCGACCTCGGCCATCTGCTCGGCGGAGAACGCACCCGCCTCCAGCCCCACTCGCGCTTGCAGCGCCGCCAGCGAGACCGGGTCGACCCACAACGGACCGAGGTAGTACGGGTCGAGCTGGCGGCTCAGCACCTTGCGGATGTCGCCCGGTGACGACTTGCCGTAGGCGTAGACGAGGGCGATGTCGGCCTTGCCGGCCTGCATCTTCACCCAGGCTTCGTACACCGCCCACGCGCCGTCCATGTCGACGTGCGACTCCGAGATGGGTGGCCACGGACCGAACGCGTCGAGCGACATGACGAACGAGAACGGCTGCCCGGCGAGATAGTCGGAGCTGCCCGAGCAGACGAAGTCAACGCGGTCCTTCTTGACGCCAGCGCCATCGAGGGCTTCGCCGAGGATCGGCATGAGCATCTCGACCTCGTTGATGTCAGAGACCGCCCGCTGATGCTTGGTCTGCGCGAACGAGATGATCGCGACGTCACGCATCACGCATTCTCCTTGTACGAGTCGTACGGGGCATCAGGCTCGCCGTTGGGACGGAAGTACTTGATCGACTCGAGGGTGTGGCTGATCTCGCCGTCGGGAACCCACACCGCCTCGACCCGCATACCCATGTGCACCTCGTCGTAGGGCACCTCCTGGATGAGGTGCATGATAGGGATGTCTGAGCCGTCGAGCTGGATGAGCGCACCGACGTAGGGGATCTCCATGAGGTTGGCCATGAACGGAACGTTCACCACGCAGAACGAGACGATCGTGCCCGTGTGGCCGAGCTCGACCTCTTCTTCAGTCGCGACGCCGTCGGTCGGGCACGAGCCGCGGGGCGGCACGTAGACCTTCTTGCAGACGGGGCAGCGCTGGCCGACGAGCCGCTTCCTCTCGACCTCCTTCAAGAAGCGGGAGGCGGCCCGGCCCGGCGTGTACTGGTAGGTGAGGCTGGCGAAGGTGCGGATCGATCGAACGGGCTCGACACCCTCGAGACGTTCGGGGAGTTGGATGTCGCTCACGCCTGGCCCCCCGGGACGAAGCACTCGATATCGAGGATGTGGCCCTCGCGGTACGTGCGGACCGCACCCTTCGGATCGGTCTGCTCTTCCTCGCTGGCACCGGCCGGTTTCGCCGGCAGCCACTTGGCCCTCACTCGCATGCCGGTGCTGATCTTGGACGGGTCGCCACCGGTGTCGACCGCGTGGACCATCGGCGTGTCGGCGCCGTCGAGCTTGATCAACGCGTAGGCGAAGGGCCGGCCCAACGGCTGCCCGTCGAGCGGCTCACCAACCCATGCCCAGCTCCTGACCTCGCCCGTGTCGCCCACCTCGACGAGCTCGGTCAACGACTCCGACGTGTGCGGGTCGTACTCGACCGGCGGGACGATGACCGTGCCGTCTCTGGCCACGATGCCGACGATGAAGCCCTCCCGCAGCGCGGTGAAGAAGGCGCCGATGACGGGACCGGTCGTTCGGCTGAACGGGTACTCCACGACATTGGGCGCCCGGAGCACATCTTGGTCTGCCATCTGTCCTCCTCGTCCATCCGGTGATGGGCCGGCGTGACGCGCGCGGAGGCTGCATCCAGGGCCCAAACGACTGTTGGGGCAGAATAGAACAGATTTCAGTTTTCCGCCAGATGGGGCAGGTCAGTTGCACGATCGCCCGCCGTTGCGGGCGAGTGAGCTCTCAGAGCTCGATGACGGTACGGATGGTCTCGCCCTTGATCATGTGCTGGATGGCGTCGTTGGCGCCTTCGAGACCGATGCGGGCGGTGATCATGCCTTCGAGGTCGAGCTTGCCTGCCTTCCAGAGACGGAGGAGGCGGTTGAAGTCGGAGCGGACGTCGGCTGACCCGTAGTAGCTGCCCTTGATCGTCTTCTCGTCGAAGAAGAGCTCGAACATGTTGAACTCGACCGTCGTCATCATGTTGCCGGCACCGACGATCGTCGCCGTGCCGCCACGGCGCACCGCGTTGTAGGCGGCCCGGACGGTCTGCGGGAGGCCGATGGCTTCGAACGCGTAGTCGAAGCCCATGGCGCCGCCGGTCAGCTCGCCCTTCAGACCATCGAGCTCGTCGGGCTTGCAGGAGTGGGTCGCCCCGAACGACAGCGCTGTCTTCAGCTTGTCGTCGTTGAGGTCGACGGCCACGATCGTCGCGGCACCAGCCACGCGGCAGCCCTGGATCACCGATATGCCCACGCCGCCGCAGCCGAACACGACGCACGTCGAGCCGGGCGTGACCTTGGCGGTGTTGATCGCGGCGCCGACGCCTGTGGTGACGCCGCAGCCGATGAGCGATGCGATCTCGAACGGCACGTCGTCGTCGATCTTGATGCAGGCCTCTTGCGGGAGGACCAGTTGCTCGGCCCACGTGCCGGTGCCGGCGAATCCGAAGATCTGCTCGTCGCCGCGCGTGAACTTGGGGACACCGGCGATGGCGAACTGGATCATGATGCACAGGTGCGGCGACTTGAGGTCGACGCACTGCGTGCACTTGCCGCACGGCGGCGACCAGGCAACCACAACATGGTCTCCGACGGCCACCTGCGTCACCGCCTCGCCGACTTCGGCGACGACGCCGGCACCCTCGTGCCCGGGCACGAAGGGCGCGCCCTGGGGAAGGTCGCCCTTCATCCCGTGCAAGTCCGAGTGGCACACGCCGGTCGACTTGATCTCGACACGGACATCAGTCGGGCCGAGCGTTCCGATCTCTATGTCGTCGACGATCTCGACCGTCTCGTCGCCGATGTTGTGAAGCAGTGCTGCGCGCATGGCGTCCCCCTCGAATCGTGCGTTCGGCGTGACTGTAACCCGGCGCTCCCCCGCCGCCAATCCCCGGACCGAATCAGTTGACCGAGTCAATCACTGGCCGCCGGTCGCAGCGGCAGGTCAACGGATGAGCGCCTGGTACTCCACGACGGTCCAGGCGATCGGAGTCGTTCGGCTGACGGTGCCGAGATCGCCCGTCTGCCCGATGTTCGAGTCCCACCGCACGCGCCACGTGATGGTCACCCCTCCGTCGAAGACACCACCAGCGAGCCCGGTCGAGCGGTTGATGAACAGGTAGCTGCAGTTGGTGGAATCGGTTGTTCCGTACACGGCACCGGCATCGCCACAGGACACGGTGTCGCCGTTGCCCATGTCCCACCGGACCTCGACCGGCTCGGCGTAGACGGTCGCCGACACCGCGCCGGCCGTCGCCGTCCGCTGATCGCCTGCGAAGTTGGTGACGTGCAACCACGTCAACAGGCCCACCGTCTGGAGCCTGTCCGACGGCGGCGACGTCTGGGGCGCCGGGAGCGGCAAGGTGAGCTGAGCCGAGGCGTAGCGGGCGAGCGCTTCGGGCGAGACCTGGGGCACCGGCTGCGCCGGATCCCAGATCATCTCGTCGCCGAGGGCGAAGTCGCCCGTGGCCGGATCGAAGCAGGAGAGGAACACCCGGTCGCCGGCCTGGAGCGTCGAAGGCTCGGCCGGCTCGGCCTCGTTCGCATCAGTCAGCGAGAAGTACGTGCACTCCCACCGCGAGCTGTTCGAACCGCCACCACCGGAGCCCGCCGAAGGATTCGTCGTCGTCGGCGGCGAGCCCGGGCGGGTTCCGCCTTGACCGGCGACCACTTGACCACCGGTGCCGGTGTTCTTGCCCTCGGCAGTCTCACTGTCGGCGAATGCCGGGCTTGCGCTCATGGCCAGTAGCGCCAGAAGGACCATCGCGATCAGTCGTCGCATGTGGTCACCCCATCCTTCTTGTTGACGATCGTCCGCTCGGCCAGCTTCCAGACGCCGCCGTCTAGCCGCAGGGTTCCCTCCAGACGCGCGGTGGAGACCTTGTCGTCCACCACCCGTCCGGTGCTCACCTCGTAGACGACGGCATCGTCCACGGTGCAGGTCGTGATGCGGGCGGTGTTGCCGTCGACCAACTCGACCTGCTCGACGTCGACCCGGTACACCGAGCTCTCGGGGAACTTCGCCTGCTGCTTGGCGATCTTGCGCTGGATGAGCGTGTTGCGGATCTTCTGGCGCAGCGGGTCGAGGTGGGTCTCCATGAACCCGGGCACGTCCGGGTTCGACACGTAGTCCGCCCGGTGCTCGCCGTCGAGGGCCCGCAGGTAGGCATCCACGATCACCTGCTGCTCCGGCGTCCACCGCGGCGCCGTGGTCGCCGGCGCCGTATCGGCGGGCGCCTCCGTCGAGCCGGGCGCGCCCGACGCCGGTGTCGGCCGCACCGCGCTGCGGTCGCTCGGCCGGCCCGACCCCACCTCCGGCGACGCGCCGGCGCAACCCGCCACCACGACCGCCCCCACCATCGAAACCCCCAGCCACCCAACTGCTCGTCGACCCCGCATGCCCTTCACCTGCTCATCGCTCGCTTCCCGGTACGGCCGGCAACCTAGCCCGACCCGACATGAAAGACAACAAGAGGGGCCAGAACCTCCGAACGTGGCCCGCAGGTCTCCCAGCGTGCCGGCCGCTCGCCGGCTTGCCGGGCTCGCCGGCCCCTCCCTAACCTGATGCACCGTCAGATCCAACGATGGAGGGCAACGAGATGACCGAGCTCGGCTTCTGGCGGCTGGCCACCGCCCAACCAGACTGGGTGGCACTCGTGACCCCCGATGGCAAGGAGCGCACCGCCGGCGAGCTGGTCGCGGCGGCCAACCAGGTGAGCCACGGGCTGCGGGCGCTCGGCGTCGACGCCGGCGACACCGTCACCTGCGTCCTCCCGAACTCGATCGAGCTCGTCGAGCTCTATCTCGGCGCCCTGCAGATCGGTTGCTACTTCACCCCGATCAACCACCACCTCGTCGGCCCGGAGATCGCGTACATCGTCAACGACAGCGACGCCAAGGTCTTCGTCGGCAGCGGGCTCCACGCCGACGAGATCACCAAAGCGCTCGCCGAGGTCGAGAACGTCGCGCCCGAGGCCCGCTTCGCCGTCGGCACGATCGACGACATGCGGTCCTTCGATGCGTTGAAGGACGGCCAGCCGACAAGCGCTCCGGGCAACCGCATCGCCGGCAACCCGATGCACTACACGTCGGGCACGACCGGCCGGCCCAAGGGCGTGAAGCGAGCACTCGTCGACATCGACCCTGACGTGCTCGGCGAGCTGTACTCCGGCTTCCAGGGCATGTTCGGTGTGCAACCGTTCGACGGCAACGTCCACATCACCGGCTCGCCGCTCTACCACACCGCCGTGCTCATGTGGATGGCCAACGCGCTGCACATGGGCCACAAGGTCGTGCTCATGGACAAGTGGACGCCCGAGGGGATGCTCCAGCTCATCGACGAGCACAAGGTCACGACCTCCCACATGGTGCCCACCCAGTTCCACCGCATGCTCGCGCTGCCCGAAGAGGTGCGGAACAGCTACGACTGCTCATCGACGCGCTGCATGGTGCACGCCGCCGCCCCCTGCCCGCCGGACGTCAAGCGCCGCATGATCGAGTGGTGGGGCGACGCGATCATGGAGTACTACGCCGCGACCGAAGGTGGCGGCACGATCATCACCGCGCAGGAGTGGTTGAACAAGCCGGGCAGCGTCGGCGTCGCGTGGCCAGGCTCCGAGATCCGCATCCACGATGACGACACGGGCGAGTGGGTCGGCCCGAACGTCGAAGGCACCGTCTACATGTCGCTGGCGCTCGCCAACTTCGAGTACAAGGGCGACGAGAAGAAGACAAAGGCCAATCGCAAGGAAGGCTTCTTCACCGTCGGCGACTGGGGCCTGATCGACGACGACGGCTACCTCTTCTTGAAGGATCGCAAGAGCGACATGATCATCTCCGGGGGCGTGAACATCTACCCGGCCGAGATCGAGTCGGTCCTGCTGACCTTCCCGAAGATCGGTGACGTCGCCGTGTTCGGCATCCCCCACGAGGACTGGGGCGAGGAGATCAAGGCGGTCGTGCAGCCTGCGGAGGGCATCGCGGCCGGCGATGCGCTGCGCGACGAGATCTTCGCCTTCTGCGAAGGCCAGCTCGCCAAGTTCAAGCGACCCAAGACCATCGACTTCCTGCCCGAGCTCCCCCGCGATCCCAACGGCAAGCTCTACAAGCGCAAGCTGCGCGACCCGTATTGGGAAGGCCGCGACGCCAAGATCTGATCGAGCCCGTCAGCCGCGCCAGCGATCGACGAACTGCTTCAACTCGTCTTTCATCTGCGTGGAGAACGGCAACGAGCGCGTGTACTCCGTGCCATCAGAAGCCGTGACCTCTTTCAGCACGTGGTCGGTGCCTGCGAGCGAGACGAAGGTCGCGATGTCGCTGGGGAACGCATTCGCCAACGCCTGCACCGGCGCGCACGGCACCTGGATGTCCTTGTCCGAACAGACGACCAACGCCTTGACAGACGGATCCACCGTGCCGGCGAGCGAGACCGGATCGACCTGGTCGGCCTGGCGGAGGAAGGTCACCGTCGCCGGGGAGAACAACGATGACAGCGCGGGCGGGAGGCCAGCGGGAAGCGCCCGGCCGGCGCGGACGGCGTCGATGGCGCGCTGCGCCAGCACCATCGTGTTCGTGTCCGCCTTCGGGCGGATCTGGGCGGCGAGGAGGTCGAGGTACCGCATCGGCACCGGGTTGACGAGAACCAGCCCGGTCGCGCCCGGTGCACCCCGCGGGTCGACGCTCGCGACGAGCGCGATCAGCCCGCCTTCGCTGTGGCCGACGAGCAACAGCTTGGTCGTGTCGATGTCAGGCTGGGCGGCGAGGAAGGTCAGCGCGTCCCGCGCCTCCTGCACGAACACGTTGAAGTCGATCTCGTTGGGCTTCGTAGCGTAGGGACCCAGTCCGGTCTTGCCGGCGCCGAGCTTGTCGTACCGCAGCGATGCCACGCCGTCGGCTTCGAGCTGCTTGGCGAGAAACGAAAGCGTCCCGATCTCGCCAGGGACGAGCGTGCTGTTGCCGTCCCGGTCCGTCGGGCCGCTGCCCGCGAGGATGACCGCGGCCGGCACGAGGCCCGCCCCCGCGGGCATGCGCAGGCTGCCGCGGACCGTCACCCCGCCGCTGTCGAAGCTGACCTCGGTGTCGCCCGCCGTGCGACCCTTCCCCTTCGGGGTTGGAAGCCCGCCGCTCTGATCGGCGCTGGTGGCTGGGCCGGTCGAGCTGGACGAGCATGCGGCAAAGAGGAGGACCAGCGCCAGCGATGCCGCTACCGCAGCCACCCGTCGCCGTCGTTCCATCTCGTCGTTGGTCAGTGCACGGAGTCGAGGCGGGTGCGGAAGTCTTCGATCTGCTGGTACAGCTCGTCCATGTGCTCGACCGAGGGGAGCTCGAGCCGCTCACCGGAGTTCATCTCCAACTCGAGGAACCAGAAGCCGGGGATGATGTCGGTGGCGAGGATGCGGTACCAGTCGATGTCGCGATGCAGCGGCCACCACGGCCGGTAGACGCGCAGACCATCGGGGCCGGCGATGATCGAGGCACCCCACAAGACCCGTATGCCGGCGATCGAGCACAGCAGCGAGGCGAGCGACGCCAGCCGGAACCAGTTGCTCTCGAGACTCGCGTCCACCAGCACCCGCAGGAAGAACGCCGCGCTCAAAGCCAGCAGCAACGACCAGACGACCCGCGTGACGAGCCGGAACTGCAGGCGGTACGCCCTGCCTCGCATCCACAATCTGCGCCGCCGCCTGGTCCTGAGAAGCGACCCCATAGGCCGCCTATTGTGGCGCGTCCGCCATGGTTTGCAACCGCGCCGCGGGCCCGCGTTCGGCTCACGACCGCGGAAGGTCTCGCCACGCGACGTCTTTGTCACTACGGGGCTCGGCTGGAAGCCCGAGGGCGCGCTCGCCGATCATGTTCTTGTGCACCTCGTTGGTGCCGCCGCCGATGCGGGACGAGAACTGGGCGACCACCTGCTTCTGCCAGAAGCCGTCGTGGATGGCGTCCTTGCCCGCCAGCATCCCCGCTGCGCCTTGGAGGGCGATCGCCAGCTCCACCCGCTTCGACAGGCTCTGGGTGAAGAAGTTCTTCAGCACCGAAGGATCGGGAGGCGTTCCCCGCTTGTGCATGATCGCCGTCTGCATCCGGTACTGGTGGAACTTGAGGATGCGCTCGCGGAGGTAGACGTCGGCCAACGCCAGCCTGATCTCGGGATCGCCGGTGCGGCCGCACTCGCGAGCGAGGGCGAGCACAGCGTCGAACGTCGAGCTCTGGCCCGCGCCGCCGATCATGCCGGCCTCGCTGGCAAGGGTGGTGCGCGCCACGGCCCAGCCCCCATGCACCTCCCCCACCACGTTCTCGGCCGGGATGCGAACATCGGTGAGGAAGACCTCGTTGAAATGGGTCAATCCGGTGGCTTGCACGAGAGGACGGATGTCGATGCCCGAGGTGCGCATGTCGACGATGAAGAAGGTGATGCCCTTGTGCTTCGGCGCGTCGGGGTCGGTGCGGGCCAGCAGGATCCCGAAGTCGGCGTGTTGGGCCGCCGAGGTCCAGACCTTCTGCCCGTTCACCATCCACTCATCGCCGTCGCGCACGGCGCGCGTGGCCAGCGCCGCGAGATCAGACCCCGCCCCCGGCTCGCTGAAGAGCTGGCACCACAGCTCGTCGCCCCGGAGCAGCGGGCCGAGGTGGCGCGCGTGCTGCTCGGGCGAGCCATGGCGCATGAGGGGAGGGCCGACCAGGTGCTGCGCCGCGCCGACGAACCCGCTGGTGACGTCGTACCGGGCCGCTTCCTGGTTGAAGATGATCTGCTGGGCCGGCGTGCCGCCTCGCCCGCCGAACGCCTTCGGCCACGCGATGCCGGCCCAGCCGTTGTCATACAGGGTGGCCTGCCATTCCTGGCAGCGCTTGTGGTAGACGGCCTGCTCGTCCGGGTGCTCGGCCATGGCGCCGCGCGACCAGTCGGCATCGGTGCCCGTCTTGCGCGGGGCGTGCGCCTCGAGGAACGCGCGCGCCTCGGTCCGGAACGCCGCATCCTCCGGGGTGTCGTCGAAGTCCACGTGCAAGCTCCTCCGCGGCTGGGCGCCGTGCCGGCTGCCGGTCGCCCGCGGCCCGCCAGTGTAGAACGGGTTCTACTCGAGCAGCGAAACGGTCGCGCCCCGGCGGAACGCGGTGCGCGGCATACATTGCTGCGCATGACTTCCTCCCGCCGCAACGCGGCTGCCGTGGCCGCCATCGCCGCGCTGCTCGTCGTCAGTGCGTGCTCGAAGGCCGAGACCCCGAGCACCAGCACCCCGCCAAGCCCGGGTACGGCGGCCTCTGCTCCCCGCGGCTCGACGGCGAGCGCCTCGGGGACGACCCTCGCCCCGGGCCCGACCTACGGCGCGGCGGACACGAGCATCTCTGCCGCGACGAACGAGACGTTCACCATCAAGCTCGAATCGAACCCCTCGACCGGTTACCGATGGACCTACACCGCCCAGGGCGAAAGCGTGAAGTTGGCCGAAGAGACGAGCGACAACCCCGGCGGCATCGGCGCACCCGGCTCGCAGCTCTTCACCTTCCAGGCCATCTCGCCCGGCGCGACGATGCTCGTGTTCACCTACGCCCGATCGACGCCGGCTCCGGACGACAAGACCGTCACCTACGACGTCGCCGTGACCGGATGATCGGCGACGCGGGCACACCGAGCCGCCGCCGGGCCCAACCGAAGGTGAACGACCTCCGGGCGTGAAGCCGTGGGCGGAGCAGCGACCATAGGCGTGGCCGAACACGGCGAGCCGGAGCAGGCACCGGCACCGCGCCGCCGCACACCTCGACGCGCAGCCGGATCGCTCGCCCGCGCGCTCGTCATCGTGCTCGCGAGCTCGTACGTGCTGACGTGCCTCGTCGCCTGGGCCATCCAAGACCGCCTCATCTACCTGCCGGACCGCACCGTGCCGCTCATCGAAGCGACCCTGCCCGGTGCGCGCCAGGTGTCGTACAGCGCTCCAGGGGGACCCGAGCTGATCGGCTGGTACCTGCCCGCCGCCCTCCGGCCAAGCGGTCGCACGCCGCCTACTGCGGTCGTCTTCCACGGCAACGCCACGAACCGTGCCGCCAACGCGCCGCTGGCGGCAACGCTCTCGGCCGGCGGCTTCAACGTTCTGCTCGCCGAGTACCGCGGCTTCGGCGAGAGCGACGGCAGCCCGTCAGAAGACGGCCTGACCGCAGACGGTCTGGCGGCCGTGACCACCGCGACGGACCTCGGGGCAACTCGGGCCGAAGACCTCGTCATCGTCGGAACGTCTCTCGGCACCGGAGTGGCGCTGAACGTCGCCACACGCCAGCCGCCGAACGCGCTCGTGCTCTTCAGCCCGTTCACCTCACTTCGCGACGCGGCATGGGCCCAGCGCCCGGGCCTCCCCTACCAGTGGCTCATGCGCGACAACTATGACAACGAGTCTGCGGTGCGGTCACTCGACGTGCCGGTCTACGTGTTCACCGGGACGCTCGACCCGATCGTTCCGGTCGAGCAGAGCAAGGCTGTCTTCGATGCCGCCAGGCGACCCGCGCAGTACATGGCCCTCGAAGGCGGAACGCACGTGGATCCGGCGCTGTTCACGCCCGAGTCTCTGGTGAAGGTGCTCGAGCTGGCCGGAGCACCGGGCTGAACGCGGCCGGTCCTCTGATCGTTCGGCTGCATCAACCGGGTCGGTGCCCGCTTCAGCAGTTGTTGGCCTGTGCGGCGAAGATGCGTGTGAGCGCGTCCTTGAACTTGGTGACGCCGTCAGGGCCGAAGTTGTCGGTCACCCACTTCAGAACTTGCTCCTGCGACGTGCCTATCGTGTTCAGGTCCTGCGAGTTCATCGTGTCGATGGCCTTGTTGGTGAAGGCGAGCAACGTCTCGAAGTCGGGCTTGACGTCTTCTGGCGCGGTATCGCGCAGCTCGGTGAACGGACCGACGAGCGCCGGCAGGTCGGACGGCTTGAGCTTCGACGAGGAATCGAACATCTTGGGCAGCTCGTCGAGCTTCTTGCACCACACCTCGTAGTCGGCGACACGGGGCGCCTTCGTTGCCAGCGGCGCGACGTTGGCTGCGTTGCTCGGGGGGCTGGTGGGCGGGGCCGGCCGGCAGCCCATGGCCGACACCGCGAGCGCCGCCACCGCGAGCGGCAGCCATCGCCGCGCCCGCGGGCTGACTCGCAGTGTTGGTCCGTATCGGGTCACTCCCACCAAGGCCAGCACTGTATTCCGCCCGCCGCCCGCGGTCATCTCGGCGAGCCCCGTCAGCTCGGCGCCTTTCCGTCCTCAGCATCGCCCGGCGGGTGCTCGGCCCTCTCCTGCTCGCTCTCCGGTGTGCCGGCTCGGGTCTGCTCGGCCAGGAAGGTATCGATCTCGTCTTGGAGCTCGAAACCTGGAGCCACGTCGTCGCCGAAGTCCAGCGGCTTCATCGCCAGATCGATCGCGCACCAGATCGTGCGCGAGAACGGGAAGAAGAAGAGCACCCAGAGGGCCGTGACGAGAACGGCACCAACCGCGACACCGGCGCCCACCGGCTCGGGCCACGCGGCGATCACGGCGATGATCAAGAACAGGACCCCGATCATCTGCGCGAGGCAGACGTTGAGGAACCACGATCCGAGCCACTGGCCTGGCGCTCGGTGGAAGTGATACGCGCAGCGGGGACAGCGGGCAACCATCTTCGTCCAGTGCTTGAACAGATGGCCGCGCCCGCACACCGGGCAGCGACGGAGGAACCCCCGCTTCAGGATCGCACCGGCGCGAGACGAGGCCATCGCGCCATTGTGCACCTCTGGTCGGCGTCGAGACAGAGGGTGCGCGCCCGCCTGCCTGCTCAGGCGACCAACGCGTCGAGCAGCTCTGCGATGCGCTCGGCCCACTCGTCACGCGAGCCGAACTGGGGCTCGAGCGCGTACGCCCGCTTGAGGTGGAGGTGGGCGTCGACCTCCCACGTGTAGCCCATGCCGCCGTGGATCTGCACGCTGGTCTTGGTGTTGCCGAGCGCGGCCTCCGCGGCAGTGAGCTTGGCCGAGCCGACCGCCCGCTCGACCGAACCGACCGATGGATCGTCGAGCGTCACGCCGGCCGCATACACCGCGCCCCGGGCGACCTCGGTGCGGACAAGCATGTCGGCCATCAGGTGCTTGAGCGCCTGGAACGCCGCTATCGGGCGATCGAACTGGACGCGCTCGCGCGAATAGGCCACCGCGAGATCGGTCGATGCTTCGGACACGCCCAGCAGGTAGCCCGCGGTGAGCGCAGCACCTTGCCAGCGAAGGGCCGTGGCACCTTCAGCGTCGAGGAGTTGATCGCCCCGCGGCAACAGGCCCGCCACTTCGGCCACCGGTGTCAACGGATCGAGGGGGGCGTCGATGGAACGCAAGACCACCGAGCGGGGATCGACACGGAACGCGCCGTGCTCGTCGAGCACCAGCAGCACGTCGATGGCGCCGGGGAACTCCACGAGTGCGACCTCGCCGTCGCGATCCAGCCCGCCAACGATCGTCTCGCCCGTCGCCGCGCCCGGAACGAGACCGGCGGCGAGCTGGGTCCACACCAGCGGCCCTGGCACCAGCGCGCGGCCCAGCTCTTCGAACGCGAGCACCGCGTCGGCCCAGCCGAGGCCGACCCCGCCATCATCTTCGGGGAGCCGCAGCGAGAACACACCCATCTCGGCCAGCTCGGTCCACAGCCCTCGGTCGATGCCGCCCGAGGCTTCGAGCCGGCGCACCGTGTCGATGGTGAACCGGCCCTCACAGAAGTTGCGGACGCCGTCCTGCAGGGCGACTTGGTCAGCGCTCAGCTCGAAGTCCATCTCAACGATCCTTCGGGAGGCCGAGGATGCGCTCGGCGATGATGTTGCGCTGGATCTGACTCGACCCTGCCGCGATGGTGAACGACGTCGAGCGCAGGCGCTCCTCCACGAACGCCCCCGATTCGAGGCCGCCGACGTCTTCGCGCGACAGCCCGGCCCTCCCGAGCACGCGCATCGCCACGTCGGTCAGTCGCTGGAGCAGCTCGCTGTAGTAGAGCTTCATGACCGAGCCGCCGACACCGGGCACCCCGTTGCGGTCGGCTTGCGCGAGGTTGCGCTTCGTCATCGCCCACAACGCATCCATCTCGGCTTGGAGATGCCCGACCTCGCGGCGCAACGCGACGTCGTCCCACGCGGTGGCCGACCGGCGCGTCACGCGGCGGGCCAGCTTCACGAGCTCGCCGATGGTGCGATCGGTCTCGACGAGGTCGGAGATGAACGACGTTCCGCGCTCGAAGGAGAACGTCACCATGGCGATGCGCCAGCCGTCGTTCTCGTCGCCGACTCTTTGGGTCACCGGCACGCGGACGTCGTCGAAGAACACCTCGCTGAACTCACTCGAGCCGACGATCGTGCGCAGCGGTCGGACCTCCATGCCCGGGAGGCCCATCGGGCAGATCAGCCACGTGATGCCCTTGTGCTTGGACGATGGGTCGGTGCGCACGAGAAGCTCGCAATAGTCGGCCACCTGGGCGAAGGAGGTCCAGATCTTCTGGCCGGTCACGACGTACTCGTCCCCGTCGCGAACCGCCCGGCACGAGAGCGACGCGAGATCGCTGCCTGCACCGGGCTCGCTGAACCCCTGGCACCAGACCTCTTCGCCCCGGAGGATACGGGGCAGGTGGGCTGCCTTCTGCTCCTCGCTCGCCTCGGTCATGATCGTCGGCCCCGCGTGCAGCAGGCCGACGAAGTTCACACCGACGTACGGGGCGCCCGCCCGCGTGGTCTCTTCGAGGTAGATCAGTTGCTCGGTCAGGCTGGCGCCACGGCCGCCATAAGCGGTTGGCCAGTTGATGCCTGCGTACCCCGCGTCGAACAGCATCCGTTGCCAGCCGGTGTCGTACGCGCGCCGCTCGTCCCACGCGTGCGGACCGGGCTTGGCGGGCAGCGCCGGCAGCACCTCGGCCAGCCACTCCCGCAACTCCTTGCGGAACTCGTTTTCGGACTCGGAGTAGCGCAGGTCCACAGATCGTCTCCAGCACGGGTGCTCGGCTCCACCACGATACCTGACGACCCGTCAGCTTTCGAAAGCCCGGCGGTCGGCTCCCCGCGGGCGGGATCGTCGCTCGGGAACATCGACGAGGCAGACCGCCGACGACACGCGCCCGGCCGAGAACGTGTGGCAGGTGCCGGCCATGACCTCGCCAGGCACGTCAGTGCCCCGCTCGATGCGATCCCAATCGAGCGTGTAGTAGCCGATCGCCACCAAGATCGCCCGCCGCAGCACCTTCACGGCCTCGCGGACATCGAAGGTCGCGTCGATCTCGTCCAACCGATCGGTCCAACGCGGATCCGAGATCGCGAGGCCCGAGAGGCGACCGGTGCCGGCGATCTCCCAGTGGTGAAGCTTCCAGTCGAGCATCGGCCGCCCGTCGCGGCCGAGCGTCGCCCCCGCCGGGGTGACCTCGATCTCGTAGCGGCGCTCGGGGTGCCGATGGGAGGCGAGCCAGACGAGGTCGTTCACGTGGACGCAGGTGGTGTCGCGGGGCGCGGCGAGGATGCTCGGGCCGAGCAGGTGGGCCGGCCCGTCGAGCATGGTCACCGAGCTGAGCGCACCGGGGCACGTGTTCCAGGGATGGCGGAACGACCTGGCCTCCGCGTGCGTCACCTCATCGCCGTGGAGCTCCAGGGAGACCTGGAAGTCGTGGAACCAATCGTCGACGCTCGCCGTGGCGATGAGCCCCCCGCTCCGCCCGTGTTGCGTTCTCGCGATGACCGTCCGCCGGAACGCACCCACGGATTTGATGGTACTGCGATCGTTGGTCGGGCCGCTGGGCTGCCGGTTCGCCTCCCGGGTGAGCAACGAGCCGCTCCGGCGCGAGCCACGTGACAGACAGCCTGCTCTCCTACGACTTGAGCAGGAACTCGGGGTCTTCGTCTTCGAGGAAGAGCGCGATCTCTTCGGCGAGAAGGCGGTGCTGCTCGAGATCAGGGTCGCGATCGATGATCTCGAACGCCGTGTCGCGCGCCTTGCCGACCCACTCACGATCACGGCGGAGCGATGCGAGCTTGAGATCGTTGCGCCCCTTCTGGCGCTCGCCCATGATCGTGCCCTCGCCCCGCAGCTCGAGATCGACCTCGGCGAGCTCGAATCCGTTGGTGGTCTTGACCATCGCTTCGAGGCGCGCCACCGCGAGCGCACGCTCGTCACCTTCAGCGGTGCTCGGATCGGAGACGAGGAAGCACACCGACTCGGCCGAGCCGCGACCGACGCGGCCGCGGAGCTGGTGCAACTGCGCGATGCCGAAGCGGTCAGCGTCGAGGATCACCATCACCGTCGCGTTCGGGACATCCACGCCCACCTCGATCACCGTCGTCGCCACGAGGACGTCGAGCGCACCGGACCGGAACAGTCCCATGGTCTGCTCTTTTTCAGCCGCCGGCACGCGGCCATGGAGCAGCCCGACCTTGTGGCCTTCGAGCTCGCCGCCCGGCGCCGTCAACCGGTCGAAGACCGCCTGGGCCGACGAGACCTGCAACTTGTCGGACTCCTCGATCAGCGGGCAGACGACGTAGGCCTGGCGGCCGTCGGTGACCTCGGTGCGCACCTTCTTCCACACCGCGGCCTCCTCCTGACCCGGCCGGGCCCACACGGTGTCGATGGGCGAGCGTCCGGGCGGGAGCTGCTCGATCGTCGACACATCAAGGTCGCCGTAGACGGTCATCGCCGCGGTGCGCGGAATGGGCGTGGCCGTCATGACGAGCACGTCGGGCACGGCCTCGCCTGCCGACTTCTCGCGGAGGGCGGCCCGCTGCTCGACACCGAACCGGTGCTGCTCGTCGATCACCACGACGCCGAGCGAACGAAAGCCGATGCCTTCCTGGATCAGCGCGTGCGTGCCTATGACGATGTCGATGGTGCCGTCGGCGAGGCCGGCCTGGATGCGCCGGCGGTCTGCGGCCGGGGTTCGGTTGGCGAGGAGCTCGACGCGCAGATCGCGCTCCATCCCCGCCGCCTCGAAGAGCGTGCCTTCAGACCCGGTGCCGCCCACGGTGAAGCCTTCGAGGAGCTCGCGCACGCCAAGGGCGTGCTGTTCGGCCAAGACCTCGGTCGGTGCCATCAACGCGCCTTGATGGCCGCCTTGCACCGCGATGAGCAACGCAACGACGGCGACGACCGTCTTGCCGGAACCGACGTCGCCCTGCAGCAACCGGTGCATGGGGTGGCGCCCGGCGAGGTCGGTGGCGATCTCGGTGATGGCCTTGGCCTGGAACGGCGTGAGCGAGAACGGCAGGCGACCGAGGAAGCGAGCGACGAGCGAGCCGGGGTCGGCCTGGCCGGGCTCACCGGCGGTCGACGCCAGGCCGGCAGTGTCGTGCTCGATGCCGACCGTCGTGCGCTCGAGCTCGCGCTTGCGCCGGACGAGCTCGAGCTGGACGCGCAGCAGCTCGTCGAACACCAGACGCGTGCGCGCCTGGTGCGCCTCCGCCATCGACTCCGGTTCGTGGATGTCGTGGAAGGCGGTCGTGCGATCGACCAGCCCGTGGCGGCGCCGGATGTCGGCGGGCACCGGCTCGGCGAACTCGCCCGCCCGCGCGAGCACCTCGGGCAGCAGCGCCGCGACCTCGTGCGATTGCAGCTTGTGCTTCTCGGACTGCGGGTACATCGGGATGATGCGACCGGTCTTGTCGCCGATGAGATCGACGACCGGGTTGGTCATGGCGTGCTTGCCCCGGAACACCTCGAGCTTCCCGAAGATCACGATGTGCATGCCGGGACGGAGCTGGCGCTCGCGCCACTGCTGGCCGAAGAAGGTGAGCGACAGCGAGCTGGAGCCGTCGCTGACCTCGACGATCACGAACCGCTTGCCCCGGCGGTTGCGCGGCTGCACGCTGCGCACCGACCGGACCGTCACGACGATCATCGCCTCGTCGCCCTCGTGGAGATCGTGCACGCTCGCCTCACGCGTGCGATCGAGGTAGCGGCGGGGGTAGTACGTGAGCAGGTCGAGCACCGTGGTCACGCCGACCGCCTCGAGCGAAGCGGCTCGAGCCGCGCCGACGCCACGAAGCTCGGTGACTGGTGTCGACGCGAGGGTGGCGAGCCGGCGGGCCATCGCCCCGACGCTACCCGGGGCGTATGACAGCATCACCACCGTCCGCCTCAGCGCCGCACCCGCGGAGCGCCATCGTTCCGGGCCATCCGGCGTGCCCTTTCCAGCGCGGCCGGCGGCCCGATTGCGGAGCGCCACCGTTCCGGGCCATCCGGCGTGCCCTTTCCAGCGCGGCCGGCGGCCCAAGTGGCGGGGCGCCCGGTGAGTCACTCTCACTCGATGCCGAAGAGGTACGGGTACAGCGGCTGGCCGCCGTGATGCACCTCGGTGCTGACGCCGGGACGGTGCTCTTGCAGCCAGACCTCCATGTGCCTCGTCGCCGCAGGCGTGGCTCCGTCGCCCTCGATGATCGTGACGATCTCGTGGTCGTCGGACACGATCGCATCCAGCAGCTCGACGCAGGCGTCGTCGAGCCCGGGTGCCACCGAGCAGATGCCGTCGCGGCAGATGCCCAACCAGTCACCTTCCGCGATCGGCCCGAGCTCGCACGCCGACTCACGGACGGCTCGGGTGACCTCGCCGGCCACGACATCGCCGGCCGCTTCGGACATGGCCTTGGCGTTGTCGTGCCCCGAGGCCTCCGGGTCGTACTGGAGCAACGACGCGAACCCTTCGGCGATGCCCCGGGTCGGCACGACACGCACCGTCTTCGCCGTCTGCGCGTCGACCTGCTCGGCAACCGGGATGATGTTCTTGTTGTTGGGCAGGATCACCACGTCGTCCGCGGGCGCAGACTCGACGGCCTCCAGCAACTGGGCCGTCGAGGGGTTCATGGTCTGGCCGCCCTTCACGATCCGCTGCACGCCCAACGAGTAGAAGATGCGGCTTATGCCAGCACCGGTCGCGACGGCGACGACTGCCGTCGTGACGGGATCGCTGGCGTTCGGCGGCGCATCGGGTTCGGCCTCGGCCTCACGCACCCAGCGCTCCTCCTCGACCTGCTCCAGAAGATCGGTCACGCGGATCTGGCGGGGACGGCCGCAGTCGAGCGCGGCCTCGATGGACGCGCCGATGTCGTCGGTGTGGATGTGGCAGTTCCACAGACCGTCGCCTCCGACGACCACGATGGAGTCGCCGATGCCCGCCCACACCCCCTTGAACGCCGGGACCGTGTCGTCGGGTGCTTCGAGGAAGAACATCACCTCGTAGCGAAGGTCGGCTATGCCGGCTCCGTGGCCACCCGCGTGGACGCGTTCGAGCTGATCGGCCGTGACCACGACGCCGTGGGTCTCGTCGATCTGAGGCTCGGGTAGCGGGCGGCCGTCGAGGACGTTGAGCAACGAGTCGAACAAGAGCACGAGCCCGGCACCGCCGGCGTCGACGACGCCGGCCTCCTTCAGCACCGGGAGCAGCTCGGGAGTCTGCTCGAGCGCGACCGCGGCGCGATCGCGCGCCGCTTCGACGACAGCGAGGAGATCGTCACCCTGGCCGGCGGTGTCTTCCGCCGCGTCCGCGGCCTCGCGCACGACCGTGAGGATGGTGCCCTCGACCGGCTTCATCACCGCCTCGCGAGCCGCGTCGCTAGCCTGTCGCAGCGCGCGGGCGAAGGTCGAACCGTCCGCCAACGGTTGCTCACACATCACCGCGCAGATCCCCCGCAAGATCTGCGAGAGGATGACGCCCGAGTTGCCGCGGGCGCCCATGAGCGACCCGTGGGCGATGGCCTTGCAGGTGTGGCCCATCTCGTCGTCGCCACCGCGGCTGCCGAGCTCGTCGACGACCGACTCAGCCGTGAGCGCCATGTTCGTGCCGGTGTCGCCGTCGGGGACGGGGTACACGTTCAGCCGGTTGATGGCCTCGCGGTGCGCCCGCAACGCCTCGGCGTAGACGCACATCGTCTGCTCGAAGCTGGCAGCATCGAGCACTGGCGCCCCGACATGGCGAGCCGGTGGTGGACTTTTCCCGTCAGGGTCCATGATCACCACGAGAACGGCCGGCGTCGCCCATCCGCGGTGATCGTAGCCTCGGTTGGGAAGCGAGCCGCCGGCGGACTATCCTCGCTCGTCCGCCACAAACCCGTTCCCGAGAGGTGTTCCCATGGCATCGGTATGCGAGATCTGCGGCAAGAAGCCGTCGTTCGGCATGGCGGTCAGCCACTCCCACCGCCGCACCAAGCGCCGCTGGAACCCCAACATCCAAAAGATCCGGGCCATCGTGAACGGGACTCCCAAGCGCGTGAACGTCTGCACTGGCTGCATCAAGGCCGGCAAGGTGCACAAGGCCGTCCACTAGCGTGCAGGGAGTCATCAAGGCCTACGACCCGACCGCCGGTGATGGTGTGGTCGTGCGCGACACCGACCTCGCCGAGTTCGAGCTGGCGGGCGACGCACTCGAAGGCTCGATCTTCCGGATGCTTCGCCAGGGTCAGCGAGTGATCTTCGATCTCGACGAGCGCGAGCACGCGACGCGGCTTCGCATCGGCTCCGAGATCGACATGGGCACCCCCGGGTTCCCGGCGGCCCATCCTGGCGATCGGCAACACCCCCAAGGCGGCTGACCGGGCGCGGATTGTTCGCGGCGCGAACCCGGTCACTACCATCGACGGGACCGAAGGGGCGACCTCTGGTCCATCTCCCCGATGGATGACTCCGCCCCCATCGCCTAGTAGAGCGGCGGCTGCCCGTGTCGCCAGAGATCGACACCGCCGTCGGAGGACCCATGACCGCGAACACCGCCAACGAGAAGCTGCTCGCCTGGGTCGAGGGATGGGTTCACATCCTCGAGCCGCAAGCCGTGGAGTGGTGTGACGGGTCCGACGAGGAGTACCAGCGCCATTGCCAGCTCCTGGTCGACAGCGGCACGTTCGAGAAGCTCGACGAGAAGCGGCGTCCGAACAGCTTCCTGGCGCTGTCTGACCCGGGCGACGTCGCTCGGGTCGAGGACCGCACGTTCATCTGCTCGAAAGACGAGATCGACGCCGGCCCGACCAACAATTGGACATCGCCGGTGGAGATGAAGGACGAGCTGACCAAGCTCTACACCGGCGCCATGAGGGGCCGCACGATGTATGTGGTGCCGTTCTCGATGGGGCCGCTGGGCTCGCCGATCGCCCACATCGGCGTGCAGCTCACCGATTCGCCTTATGTCGTCACGAACATGAAGATCATGACGCGCATGGGGCAGGGGGCCCTCGACGTGCTCGGTGCCGACGGTGCGTTCGTGCCGTGCGTCCACTCGGTCGGCTACCCGCTGGTCGACGCCGACGGCAAGGCCCGCGACGACGTCGCCTGGCCGTGCGATGCCGAGAACAAGTACATCGTGCAGTTCCCCGAGACGCGCGAGATCTGGTCGTATGGTTCGGGCTACGGCGGCAACGCGCTGCTCGGCAAGAAGTGCTTCGCGTTGCGCATCGCCTCGACCATGGCACGCGACGACGGTTGGCTGGCCGAGCACATGCTCATCCTCGGCATCACGCCACCCGACGGCGAGAAGAGGTATGTCGCCGCCGCGTTCCCGTCTGCGTGCGGCAAGACGAACATGGCTATGATGATCCCGACCATCCCCGGTTGGAAGGTCGAGACCGTCGGTGACGACATCGCGTGGATGAAGTTCGGCGACGACGGCCGCCTCTGCGCCATCAACCCCGAGGCGGGCTTCTTCGGTGTTGCGCCGGGTACGTCGGAGAAGACCAACCCGAACGCGCTGCACACGCTCGACAAGAACAGCATCTTCACGAACTGCGCCAAGACCGACGAGGGCGACGTCTGGTGGGAAGACCTCACCGACGAGGCACCCGCGCACCTGCAGGACTGGAAGGGCAACGACTGGACGCCCGCCTCCGACGCGCCCGCCGCGCACCCGAACGCCCGCTTCACCGCGCCGGCCAGCCAGTGCCCGTCGATCGCACCGGAGTGGGAAGACCCCAAGGGCGTGCCCATCTCGGCGATCCTCTTCGGTGGGCGCCGAGCCAGCAACGTGCCGCTGGTGACCGAGTCGTTCGACTGGCAGCACGGTGTGTTCCTCGGTTCGATCATGTCGTCCGAGAAGACCGCCGCCGCGGCCGGCAAGGTCGGCGAGCTTCGCTTCGATCCCTTCGCCATGCTGCCGTTCTGTGGCTACAACATGGGTGACTACTTCGGGCACTGGCTCGAGATCGGCCGGGCCACCGAAGCGGGCAAGCTCCCCAAGCTCTTCTGGGTCAACTGGTTCCGCAAGGGTGACGACGGGTCGTTCCTGTGGCCGGGGTACGGCGAGAACAGCCGCGTGCTCAGGTGGATCATCGAACGGCTCGACGACAGCGCGGGCGCGACCGACACCGCCATCGGCCGGGTGCCGAGCAGCGATGCCATCGATACGAGCGGGCTCGACCTCGACATCGCCACCATCGCGAAGATCCTCGAGGTCGACAACGAAGCCTGGCGCCACGAGATCCCGCTGATCGAGGCGCACTTCGCGAACCTCGGTGAGCGCCTGCCCGCCGAGCTGCGCGACGAGCTGAACGAGCTCGAGAAGCGGCTGGCCGACTGAGCACGTGAAGAGTGCGCCGGCGCGGCCAACGGTTACGGTCGGCCGGTGATCGCGGGGCTGGAGACCGAGAACGCGGCACCGGTGACCGACTGGCGCGTCGGCTTCCGCTGGCTGCGATCGCACCGCTACGTGCAAGAGGCTGGTCGCGGTGTCACGTCCATCCGGCCGATGACCGTGCTCGTGGTGGTGACCGCCATCTGGGCCGGCATCTCGATCACCCACGTCAGCACGCTGCAGGACCGGTTCGGCACGTTCGACCACGACCTCGGCATCTGGGATCAAGCGATCTGGCTGCTCGCCCACGGCAAGAACCTCATCACCGTCCGCGGGCTACCCGTGTTCGGCTTCCATGCCACGCCGGCGCTGTACTTCTACGTGCCGTTCTACTGGTTGGGCGCGGGGCCCACGTTCCTCAACGTGTCGATGATCGGCGCACTCTCCGCCGGCGTGTTCGCCGTCTTCGGCATCGCCCGCCACCATCTCCGCAACGAGTGGCACGCGCTGATCCTCGCGCTCGCCTACCTCGTCAACTACGCCGCGCAATGGATGGTGCGCGAGACGTTTCACCCCGAGGTGATCGCGATCAACTTCGTGATGTTCGCGTACCTCGCCGCGCTCAAGGGCAGATGGCGCGCGTACGCCGGCTGGCTCTTCTTCGCGCTGCTCTGGAAGGAAGACATCGCCCTCGCCGGCGTGTTCGTGGGCGCCGTGCTGGCCATCCGCGGCACCCGCACCGTCACCGGCCGGGTGGGTCCCGGCAAGACGAGGCGGGTTGGCTGCTACACGATGGCGGCCTGCCTCATCTGGTTCCTCGTCGCGATGCGACTCGTGATCCCCGCGTTCAGCCCGGAGGGCACCTTCACCGAAGGGCTGTTCGGCAGCCTCGGCGCCACGCCTACCGAGGTCGCCCGCAACGCCATCGAGCGTCCCGAGCTCGTGGGCGAGCAGTTCGATCGATCCAACCCGAAGCGCTACTTCCTCGACCTCACGTCGTCGTACGGGTTCACCTCGCTCGCCGCACCACTCGCCTTGCTGGTCGGCCTGCCCCAGGCGCTCATCAACCTGCTCGGCACAGGCAACTTCTTGTGGACCACGCGCGTCCACTACGCGGCCATCCCGTTGCTGGCCGTCACGCTCGCGTCGATCGAGGGTGTTGCTCGATTCCGGCGGCTGCCCCTTCGCCGCGTCGCGCTGGGACTGGTCGCGCTCGGCGCCTTCTACACCGGGGTCAACTGGGGCACGGGACCGGCGAGCCCGGAGTACCGAACCGGCGTATGGCAGCTCAACCCGATCCCCGAGCAAGCGGCCTACGACGCAGCCATGGCGATGCCGGCGCCCGATGACGGGGTGAGCGCCGCGTTCAACTTCGTCCCCCAACTCTCGCGTCGCGAGCGGATCTACACGTTCCCGAACCCGTGGCTTCCTTCCAACTGGGGTGTGAAGGGCGAGAACCGGCCGAACCCCGACCAGACCGACTGGATCATCCTTCGCCCCGACGCGCTCAACGAGAACGACGCCAAGACATTGCAGGAGGCGTTGCAGGATCCCACGAAGCTGCAAGACGCGCCGGCGGGACTCAGCGCCGCACCGGGCTCGGCCCAAAAGCAAGCGTTCTCGAGCTTCGCCAACCCGAAGTACTGGCAGGTCGTGACCGAGGCGCCCAACCTGTTCGTCGCCCGACGGGTGCGCGCCTGAGCCCGCTCGACACGCCGTTGCCCTCGCCGTCGAGCCATCGACCCCGAACACGGTAAGGTGGCGGGGACGAACAACGGGAGTCCGGCACACCGGGCTGAGAGAGGGGCTTGCGGCCCCTGACCGTTCGAACCTGATCCGGGTCATGCCGGCGCAGGGATCGTTCGTGAGGCCGCAGCCCAGAAGGATTGGTCAGTTGACCCTCGGGCGCTTGCACCTCATCACGCCACCCGGCCTGCGCGCCGGTCAGCTGGAGGGGCTCGACGCCGCGCTCGGCGCCGGCGCACCGGCTGTGCAGGTGAGGCTCAAAGGCGGCACCGATCGTGAGCGGCTGGCGATCATCCGGCGGGTGCGAGCCCGGTGCCGCGCGACCGGCGCGATGTGCCTGGTCAACGACCGAGCCGACCTCGCGCTCGCCGTCGGCGCCGATGGCGTGCATCTGGGAGCAGATGACCTCCCCATCGAGGTGGCGCGCGGCGTGCTCGGGCCGGCCGCGATCGTGGGCGCGACGTGCCGCTCGGTCGCCGATGCGCGGCGCGCGGAGGCGGCCGGGGCCTCCTATGTCGGCGCGGGCCCGGTGTTCGACTCCTCCACGAAGGCGGGACTGCCCGAGCCGATGGGTGTGGCCGGCATCGCGGCCATCGCGGCGGGGGTGTCTCTACCGGTGATCGCGATAGGCGGGGTGACCGTCGATGGCGTCGGCGAGTTGCTCGACGCCGGCGCCCATGGTGTCGCCGTCGTCGCCGCGGTGTTCGGCGAGGACGACCCCGGGCAGGCCACGTCCCTCTTCCTCGACGCGCTGTCAGCCGCCGAAACCGCGGGCGCGCGATGAAGGTGGCGATCGCGGGCGGCGGCGTCATCGGATTGGCGATCGCGTGGCGCGCCGCGGCCGGGGGCCACGAGGTCGTGCTGGTCGACCCCTATCCGGGCCGGGCCGCGTCGTGGGCGGCCGGCGGAATGCTCGCCCCGGTGGCGGAGGCCTACCAGGGCGAAGAGACCATCACCGCACTCGGGGTTGCGGCCGCGGCTCGCTGGCAGTCGTGGGCGGCCGAAGTGCGCGACGCAGCCGGCGCCGATCCCGGCTACACGCGGCACGGCACGCTCGTGGTCGCGCGCGACCAAGACGAGCTGGCTGCGTTGCTGGCGCTGCTCGACGTCCAGCAGCGCCAAGGCCTCCGGGCCGAACGGGTGTCCTCGCGGGAGGCCCGCCACCTCGAACCGGCGCTGTCGCCGGCGGTGCGGGGCGGTCTCTGGCTCGAGGACGACCACCAGGTCGACAACCGGATGTATGTGCGCGCGCTGATCGACGCGTGCGGGCGGGCAGGCGTCTCGTTCGTGCACGAGCGTGTCGATGTCTGCCGCGATCGAGCCATCGAGCTCACGTCTGGGCTCGTTGTCTCTGCCGATGCCGTCGTGGTCGCCACGGGCGCGTGGCAACCGCGGATCGATGTCGACGGCGATCCGGTGACGCTGCCGATCAGACCGGTGAAAGGGCAGATCGTCCGGCTTCAGGCCACGGCGTCGGCGGTGTTCCCGGCCAAGACGGTCCGGGCCGAGAACGTGTACGTCATCCCGCGGGACCATGGCGAGATCGCTATCGGAGCGACCTCGGAGGAGAAGGGATACGACGCGACCGTCACGGCCGGAGCAGTGCGCGAGCTGTTGACGAGTGCGTGGGAGCTCTTGCCGGCGCTCGCCGAGGCACAGCTCGTCGAAGCGATGGCCGGGTTGCGGCCGGGCACGCCCGACAACGCTCCGCTGATCGGCCCGGTCGCGTGCGGCGCGCCCACTGTGATCGTCGCCATGGGCCACTACCGCCACGGCGTCTTGTTCTCGCCGGTCACCGCCGAGGCCGTGGTCGCGATGATCGAGGGTGCTCCGCCGGCACCAGTGGTCGATCCGTTCACACCCGACCGGTTCACGGCGGTGCGGGCATGAGGGTGATGCTCAACGGCTTGGCCGCGGAGCTGGCCGACGACGCCACCGTCGCCGAGCTCGTCGCCCGGCACGCCGCGTCTCCCAAAGGTGTGGCGGTCGCCGTCAACGCCGAAGTCGTCCCGAAGAGCGCGTGGCCACAGCATCACCTGGCCGACGGCGACCGTGTCGAGATGCTCAAAGCGGCGCAAGGAGGATGACCATGGAGCCTGCACGGCCACAAGCAGCGAGGGGCACGTCGGGGGCGCATCCCCCGGAGCTACCAGACCCGCTCGTCATCGCAGGCGAGCCGTTCAACTCGCGGCTGATCATGGGCACCGGCGGCGCGCCCGGTCTCGACGTGCTGGAGGACGCGCTGATCGCGTCGGGCACGGAGATGACGACGGTCGCCCTGCGGCGAATCGACCCCGAGGCCCCCGGGTCGGTGCTCGACGTCATCGAGCGGACCGGCGCGCGCGTGCTGCCGAACACTGCCGGCTGCTTCACCGCTGCCGAAGCGGTGCTGACCGCCAAGCTCGCCCGCGACGCGTTCGAGACCGACTGGATCAAGCTCGAAGTGATCGGCGACGAAGACACGTTGCTGCCCGAAGTGACCGACCTCGTGGACGCGGCCGAGCAACTCGTCGACGACGGCTTCGTCGTGCTTCCCTACACGACCGACGACCCGGTCGTCGCCCGCCGGCTCGAATCGGTCGGCTGTGCTGCTGTCATGCCGCTCGGCTCGCCGATCGGCAGCGGTAGCGGCATCCGCAACCCGTACAACCTCGCCATCATCCGCGAGCTCGTTCGCGTGCCGGTCATCCTCGACGCGGGCATCGGCACAGCTTCGGATGCCGCGCTCGCCATGGAGCTCGGATGCGACGCGGTGCTGCTGGCCACCGCGGTGACGCGCGCGCTCGACCCGACTCGCATGGCGCTGGCGATGAAGCACGCTGTCGAGGCCGGCCGCCTGGCCCACCTCGCCGGCCGGATCCCCCGCCGGCTCTACGCGCAAGCGTCGACCACCTTCGACGGCCTGCCGGCGCTGTCCCCCGACCCGCTTCTTTCGTCAGCCACCTACGCCTGCCATGGGCCATTGACGAAAGAACGGCGGGGGGCGCCGTGACGGGCTCACTCCCGCCGCTCCTCGTGCTGACCGATCGCGCGCTCTGCGCGCCGCGGCCGCTGGTCGACGTCATCACCGCAGCAGTCGAGGGTGGGGCGCGAGCGCTTGTGCTTCGCGAGAAGGATCTGCCGCGCGCCCCTCGAGCGGTGCTCGCGGACCAACTGCGCCCGATCCTCCACGACGTCGGCGGGCTGTTCCTCGTCGCGTCTGATCCGGCCATCGAATCCGACGGCGTGCACCTCGCCGCCGCCGACCCGTTCCCCGACCCACGTCCCTCAATCGTCGGCCGCTCCTGCCACTCGTTGGAGGACGTGCAGGCCGCCGAGGCCGAAGGCTGCGACTACGTGACGCTGTCGCCGGTGTTCGCGTCCATCAGCAAGCCCGGGCACAAGCCCACGAACGGCGACTCGGCCGGGGTCGCCGGGTTGCCGTCGATCACGCGGGCCACGAACATACCGATCTACGCGCTCGGTGGTGTCGACGAACAGAACGCCAGCGATGCGATCCGCGCTGGGGCCGGCGGGCTGGCCGTCATCGGCTCGGTCATGGGCTCTGGCGATCCGCGGGCATCAGCCAAGGCCCTGGCCGACCGCAGTTCTTGGACACACTTCGAGGGAGCTCGGCCTTGAGTGAGGCCGCGAGCCCGACGCCGACCGTCGCGCTCACGATCGCCGGGTCCGACTCGGGAGGCGGAGCGGGCGTCCAGGCCGATCTCAAGACGTTCGCCGCGCTCGGCTTGCACGGCGCCAGCGTGATCTCGGCCATGACCGCGCAGAACACGTCCGAGGTTCGCGGCGTGCGGGCCACCGCGCCAGGGTTCGTGCACCTCCAGATCGAGACCGTGCTCGACGATCTCCCGGTCGAGGCGGTGAAGACCGGGATGCTCGCCACCGCGAGCAACATCCTCGCTGTGGCCGACTTCGCCCACGACGGGCGGCTCCCGAACCTCGTCGTCGATCCGGTGATGGTCTCGTCCTCCGGCGCGCGGCTGCTCGACCCGCTCGCCGAACAGACCTACCTCACCGACCTGTTCCCCTTCGCGACCGTCATCACGCCGAACTGCCGCGAAGCCGGCGTGCTCCTCGGCCGCCGCATCACGACACCGGCCGAACAGATCGCCGCGGCCAACGAGCTCCGGCACCGCACCGCGGCGCGCTGGGTCGTCGTCACGGGCGGCGACCTTCAAACCGTTGGCAACCTCGGTACCGACGACGAGGCCATCGACATCGCCGTCGGCCCCGATTGCGTGCTCGAGCTGCGCGCCCCACGGGTTGGCACGCGCAACAACCACGGCACGGGCTGCTCGTTCGCCGCGGCCACCGCGGCCTACCTGGCGCTCGGGCACCCACCAGCGGACGCGCTCGAGCGCTCCAAGCAGTTCGTCCACCGCGGGCTCGCCGCCGCCGCCCCCTGGAAGCTCGGCGCCGGCCACGGACCGATCGACCATTTCGCAGACATCAACCAGCTCGCTTCCCTGCGCGGCGAGAGAGAGGAACCGGCATGACCACCACCGACCGATCCACGATCGACCGATCCACCGTCGACGACATCGACGCGACCGTGCCACTCGACGCCCCCACCCGGAAGAACGGTCGCCGCAAGGTCTACATCGACGGCCCCAGTGACGACATCCGCGTCCCGTTCACCGAGGTCCGCCTGGCCGACTCGCCCGACGGCGAAGCGAACGAACCGGTGCTGCTCTACGACACGAGCGGGCCCGGCAGCGATCCCGTCGTCGGTCTCGACCCGCTGCGCCTTTCGTGGATCATCGGGCGCGGCGACGTCGACGAGATCGAAGGCCGCCGGGCCACCGTCCGCGACGACGGGCGAGCCCGCGCCCGCCGATCCTCGAGCGCCGAGGAAGCCAACCGGGAATGGAACGGCCGCGACCGAGCGATCCATCGCGCCAAGCCCGGCCGCACCGTCACCCAGATGCACTACGCGCGGCGCGGCGAGATCACGCCCGAGATGGAGTACATCGCGACACGAGAAGGTGTCGAGGCGTCCTTCGTGCGCGACGAGGTCGCTCGCGGCCGCGCCATCATCCCGAGCAACGTGAACCATCCCGAGAGCGAGCCGATGATCATCGGCCGCAACTTCCTCGTGAAGGTCAATGCCAACATCGGCAACTCGGCGGTGACGTCGTCGATCCAGGAAGAGGTCGACAAGCTCTCGTGGGCCACGCAGTGGGGCGCCGACACCGCCATGGATCTGTCCACCGGTCCCGACA
>JACPNV010000041.1 GCA_016185305.1 Actinomycetota bacterium
CGATGAGCGGATCGATGCGGGGCATCTGCCCGGGATCCGCGCCGCCCGCAGTGGCGCACGAGCAGCGGCCTGGTCGGCGGGAGCGGCCCCCGCTATGGGTGAGTGGTTACACATCGACATCGACGCCACCTTGGTCATTGATCACTCCGACAACAAAGAGCTGGCGGCGCCGACCTGGAAGAAGACCTTCGGTCACCATCCGCTGCTGGCCTTCCTCGACCGCCCCGAGATCGCCGGTGGTGAAGCGCTGGCGGGGCTGCTGCGCACCGGCCGTGCCGGCTCCAACACCGCCGCCGACCACATCACCGTCTTGGCGCAGGCGCTGGCGTCGCTGCCCGCGGCGTGGCGGCCAGACCCGGGACGTGGCTGCGATGCGGATGCTCCGAAGGTGTTGGTGCGCTGCGACACCGCGGGGGCCACCCATGATTTCGCCACGGCCTGCCGCTCCGCGGGGGTGGGGTTCTTTTTCGGCTACCCCGTCGACTGGCGCGTGCAAGACGCCGTGGACACCCTCAACCTCGGTAACGCCTGGTATCCAGCGATCGATACCGATGGCGGTATCCGCGACGGCGCCTGGATCGCCGAGGCCACCGACCTGGTCAACCTCTCATCATGGCCAGCCGGCACGAGACTGATCCTGCGCAAGGAACGACCCCACCCCGGTGCGCAGTTGCGGTTCACCGACGCCGACGGGATGCGGGTCACCGCCTTCATCACCGACACCGCGACCGGTGTGGTGCCCGGCCAAGTCGCCGGCCTGGAGCTGCGGCACCGCCAGCACGCCCGCGTCGAAGACCGCATCCGCGAACTCAAAGCCACCGGCCTGCGTAACCTGCCCTGCCAGGCGTTCGACGCCAACGCCGCCTGGCTGGAAATCGTGCTGGCCGCCGCCGATCTGGTCACCTGGACCCGGCTGCTCGGCTTCACCAACCACCCCGGCCTGGCCCGCACCGAGATCACGACCTTCCGCTACCGGGTCCTGCACGTAGCCGCCCGCATCACCCGCGGAGCCCGCCAGCTACGACTGCGTATCGACGCCACCTGGCGCTGGGCAGCGATCATCGCCACCGCTTGGCAGACCATCCGCACCGCCTTCGGCTGACACCAGACCTACCTATCCGCCGACCACGAAAGATCCACTGGCACTTGGAAAGCCCGCCCCACCCGGCGACACGGGACCACCGAACGCGGCCAAACCCCTAAAACCCAGATCCGCTAACCCG
>JACPNV010000080.1 GCA_016185305.1 Actinomycetota bacterium
AACCCACCGCCCAAGCCCTCCTCAAACTACGCGCCGCTTACTGCTCAGGAGACCTCGACGCCTGCTACGACCACCACATCACCCAAGAACAACAACGCATTCACCCCACCTGGACCGTCGTCGAAGAGTAGGCGCACCCAAATCGTTCTCTTCCGGCCGCGATGTTGCGGCCATCGGCACCAACCGCACCGAGCTGACCCATCACCAGCTGATGCAACGGGGACACTCGGGCATCCAGCAGGTCCTCGACCTCGACATCCCGATCATCGTGGCGTGCAACGGCTGGACCATCGGCGGATCGTTTCAGCGAGCGCTGCTGTGCGACATCCGCGTCGCAGCCGTCGGGGCGCGGTTCTTGCTGCCGGAGGTGACCCATGGGGTCATACCCGACACCGGTGGGGTGAGCCGGCTGTTCCAGATGTGTGGGCACGGGCTGGTGAGCGACATGGTGCTGACCGGACGGGTGCTGCCGGCTGACGAGGCGCTCACCTACGGCGTCGTGTCGCGGGTCGTACCGGCCGGTGAGCTCGACGAGACCGTTCGTGACATGGCCGCCAAGATCGCGGCCGCACCGCCCCTGGCCGTGAAGCTCGCTCGCCGGGTGATCGGCCATCTCGCGACGCCGGAAGTTCTCCGTTCGATGCACGAGGAGTTGCTTGCCCAGACGGTGCTCACGACCCCCCACGACTTCGCGGAGTTCAAGGCGTCCCGCGCCGAGGAGCGCGAACCGATGTACAAACGAGGCTGAGATGGGATTGCCCGAACCGCCAGATGTTGGTGCATCCGCGCTGCCCGCCGGAACGTTCGACGGCGACGTCGTGCTCGTCACCGGCGGGGGCACCGGTCTCGGCAAGGCCATCGCGTCGGAGTTCGCTCGCCTCGGCGCCTCGATCGCGATCGCCTCCCGGAAGGAAGAGCACCTCGCCGCGGGACGGGCGGCGATGGACGAGCTCGGTGCTGCGTGCGCGACCGTCTCATGCGACATCCGCGAGGCCGACAGCATCGCCGCCGCGTTCGACGCGATCGAGGAGCAACTCGGTCGCCCCCGCGTCCTCGTCAACAACGCGGCGGCGAACTTCCCGGTTCCAGCGGAGGACATGAGCGCCAACGCGTGGCGCACCGTCGTCGACATCACGCTGAACGGCACGTTCTTCTGTGCTCGCGAGCTCGCCCGCCGGCACATCGCGGCCGGAACGGCGGCTTCCATCGTCAACGTCGGCGCGTCCTACGCGTGGACCGGTGGCCCTGGCTTCGCGCACTCGGCCGCGGCCAAGGCGGGCGTCAAGAACATGGTCGAGACGCTGGCTGTCGAGTGGGGTCCCTATGGCATTCAGGTCAACGGCCTCGTGCCCGGGCTGATGCCGCACGAAGACATGACCGCCGACATCCGCTCGAACCTCGACCGCACACACGAGAAGGACAGCTGCCAGCCGGCCATGCGGGTCGGACGTACCCGCGAGCTCGGGTGGGCTGCGACGTTTCTCGCCTCGCCGTACGCCCGCTTCGTCTCCGGCCATACCCTTGTCGTCGACGGGGCAAACTGGCAACGCCGCACGCTCACCAACCCGACGGTCGTGACGGTGCGCGAGCAGATGGGCAAGGGTCCTTTCGAGGGTTCGGGTCGAGGGTAGAGGAGGCATCCGGTGGTGAGCTCACGAGACGAGGTGCAAGCGGCCGTCGACCGCTACTGCGCGTTGCGCGAGGCGATCGGGAGGGGCGACGAGACGTGGACGGCGCTCGCCGACCTCTTCACCGACGACGCCGTGTACATCGATCCTGCGTGGGGCCGGATCGAAGGCGTGGTCGAGATCCGCACCTTTCTGCGCGAGAGCATGGTTGGCTTGGAGGACTGGACGTTCCCCATCGAGTTCTGTGCCATCGAGGGTGACGACGTCGTGATCAAGTGGACGCAGCGACTCCCGGGCACGAGGGATGACGGCACCCCTTACGAGCAGTCCGGGTTCTCGAGACTGGTGTACGCGGGCGGCGGCAAGTTCCGGTACGAGGAAGATCTGTTGAACATGAGCCACGTCCTGGAAGACCTCGCGTCGAGCGGTTGGACCCCGCCCGAAGGCTTTACCATGCCCCCGTCGGTCCCTGAGCGGGACTTCAAGGTTCCTTCGTCGCCTCGGGGCTACTAGCCGCGACGACGGCGCCTCGACCCGCGGCTCATGTGCTCAGCAATGGCTTTGGTGGGCACCGCCGTGCGAGCATCGAGGTCGAACACCCACTGGCCTTCGCGGTTCTTGCTGACCCTGGCGACGGGGCAATGGGGTACCGCTTGATCGGTGATGGCGACCGTGGTGAAGCCGTTCGCCTTGGCCTTCTCGACGACCTTGCCGATGAAGCCGACATGGCCGTCCACGCAGCCTGCTGGCGCGAAGAGCAGCGCGCCGCTGACGATGTCGTGTTCGATGAGCTCGCGCTCGTCCTCCGACAGCGCCCACTTCAGCGATGCGTCGGCGATGACCGCGACGACCGCTTCCGGTGCCTGGCGCTTGAGCGCTTCGACGGCCTCGTGGAGCTGTCTCAGTGAGGATGTCGGCCGCCGCCATCCCGCCAGCGTGTCGGCATCGACGATCACGAGAAGCTGGTCGCCGGCCATCCGGGCACAGTAGGCGCTTGCGGGGTTCGCATCGACAAATCGTGGTCGGTGGGCAAGCGCCTTCCGGCGGCGCGACCGCCAGGGAGCCCGCCGGTGATGGGGAGCGCTCGGAGCGTCAGCGGAGAGTGCGTGGGGGCGTTGCCCCCCAGGCAATTAGGCGCTTGCGGGGTTCGCATCGACAAGTCGTGGTCGGTGGGCAAGCGCCTTCCGG
>JACPNV010000021.1 GCA_016185305.1 Actinomycetota bacterium
CCGCAGCCAAGGTCGTCGTGCTCACCACCTTTGAGGAGGACGAGGAGATTTTCGAGGCGCTGCGGGCCGGGGCGCTGGGCTATCTGCTGAAGGCCTGCTCGGCCGAGAAACTCAACGAGTCCGTGCGCGCCGCCGCCAAAGGCACCTCCGTGCTCGAACCCTCGGTCGCCGCGCGCATGATGGCCGAGCTGAACCGTCTCTCCGTCCGCGAAGGCAAGCGCGTGCCCCAGACCCTGGCCGACCCTCTCTCCGAGCGCGAACTGGCCGTGCTCAAGCTGCTGGCCGACGGTTGCAGCAACAAGGAGATCGGCTCGCGGCTGAGCATCACCGAGGGCACGGTGAAGAACCACATGACGAACGTCCTCGGCAAACTCGGCGTGCTCGACCGCACGCAGGCCGCGCTCCGTGCCCGCGAGCTGGGCCTGATCTAGCATTTGTTGAATCTTTCTCTTTCTCTTAATCGTAATCTTTCTCCAGAATCTCACACACGAGAGAAAGAGAATGATTACGATTAAGAGAAAGATGGAGAACATGACCTTAGGTCACCCTCTGGCATGACCCTGACGGTGACTTCCGGGCGATGTGGCGGACCGCGCGACCTGCTACCTTGGCGGCGCAATGAACCGCCTCCTCTCCGAACTCGCCGCCGTCTTCCGCCACCTGCGCCGCTCGCCGGGCTTCGCCCTGCTCGCCGTCGCCATGCTCGCGCTCGGCATCGGGGCCAACGTCGCGATCTTTTCCATTTTCCAATCCATCATCCTGCGCCCGCTGCCCTACCCGGAGCAGGAGCGCCTCGTCGGCGTTAAATCCCTCAACGCCGCCAAGGCCCTCACGCAGCCCGCGCTGTCGCTCACGGATTTCCGCGACTTCAAGGAGCGCGCGTCCTCCTACGTCGCGCTCGCGGCCTTCCGGCCCGACTTCGCGGGTTATGCGCCGGCGGGGGCCGATCCCGTCCAGCTCGTCTGCGGGCTGGTGACGGAGGATTTCCTCCCGGTCTTCGGCGTGGCGCCGCTGCTCGGCCGCGGCTTCAAGGCCGACGAGTTCAACCTCGGGACCACGCGTGCCGTGCTCCTGAGCCATGCGGCGTGGCGCCGGCATTTCGCGGCGCGCGCCAGCATCATCGGCGAGACCATCACCCTCAACAACGAGTCGGCCACCGTCATCGGCGTCATGCCCGAGGATTTCCGCGAGCCGGAGTTCGTGGACGTCTGGCTGCCCTTCCCGGCCGAGGCGCCGGAGAATCTCGCCCGCGACTCGCGCTTCTGGGCCACCATCGGCCGGCTCAAGCCCGGCGTGGCCCTCGGCGCCGCCCAGTCCGAGGCCACGG
>JACPNV010000081.1 GCA_016185305.1 Actinomycetota bacterium
CCGTTCGAGAGCACGTCGAGCGAGGCGAGCTGCTTGGCCAGCACCACGGCCTGGCGCTGGGGCAGGATGATCACCCCGGTGGCGAGCTTGATCCGCGTGGTGTGAGCGGCCAGGAACGTGAGCGACACGATCGGGTCGAGCAGGCGCATGTCCGGCGCCATCGGACGTCCGGCCACGGGCGGATCAGGCAGCACCACGTGATCGGCCACCCAGAGCGATTCGAAGCCGGCGGCCTCCGCGGCGCGGCCGATGCGCGCCGCCGCGTCAGGATGACCGCAGGTGTGAAGGTTGACCGAGTGCAGTCCGAACTTCATCACGCACCCGCCTTGCCCTGCGGCACCTTGGTGACCGCGAGCTGCTCGATGAGGGTCATCACCACGCTCGTGTCCTGCTCGCCGAGCCCGGCGGCCAGCGCCATCTGCTGGTAGCGCTGGGCCACGTTGGCGAAGCTGATCGGGACGTGCAGCTCCTTGGCGATGGCCGTGAACGTGTCCAGGTCCTTGTTCATCAGCGCGACCTTGAAGCCGGGCTCGAAGTCGCGCGGGATCAGCGCGCGCGGGATGCGCTCGAGCGCCTTGCTGCCACCGCTCGACGCCTTGACCACTTCGTAGACCGTCATCGGGTCGAGCCCGGCCTTCACGCCGACGGCGAGGCCTTCCATCATGGCCAGACTGTTCACGCAGGCCATCATGTTGTTGATCGCCTTCGCGATGTTGCCGGCGCCCACGGGCCCGACGTGGAAGATGTTCGGCCCGATCGCGCGGAGCACGGGCCGGGCGCGCTCGAGCGGCTCGGCGTCGCCGCCGACCATGATCGCGAGTGTGGCCGCGCGCGCGCCGCTCACGCCCCCGCTCACCGGCGCTTCCAGGAAGTGGACGCCGCGCGCCTTGGCGCGGGGCTCGATCTTACGCGGGGTCGAGGGCAGGACGCTGCTCAGGTCGATCAGGATCGTCCCGGGCTTGGCGCGGTCGACGAGACCGCCGGCGTTCAGATACGTCGCCTCGACGTCGGGAGACGCGGGCAGCGAGGTGAGCACGATCTCGGAGTTGTCGACGACCTCCCCCGCCGAGCCGGCCTTCGCCGCTCCGGCCTGGACGAGGTTCTCCATCGCCTTGGGATTGAGATCGAACACGGTCATCGGAAACGATTGCTTCAAGATGTTGCCCGCCATGGGGTTGCCCATGTTCCCGACCCCGATGAACCCGACCTTCACCGCCATGCGACCCTCCTCGATTACTCGGAGGGGGCTTCGCCCCCCTTCCGACGCTCCGCGGGCTTCGCCCGCTACGCTGCCTCCCCCCAGAGCCGGATTGCGCGGGCAAAGCCCGCGCTCGAACAAGCCCGGGGGTTAGGCAATTTCCGGCATCATACGCCCGCCTGTCGATTTCGGGATCGATCGGCGTCGTATGGATGAAGATCGAATCGACCGAAGGAGGCCCCATGCG
>JACPNV010000069.1 GCA_016185305.1 Actinomycetota bacterium
AAGGCGGTGAGCAGCGGGCAGGGCAACCGGGCCGTCGAAGACATGACGGTGGACGGTCCCATGGGTCCGTCCCGCATGCTGCTCTCGAAGCCGACCATCGCCGCGGTGGAGGGCTATGCCGTCGCCGGCGGGTTGGAGCTCGCGCTCTGGTGCGACCTTCGTGTGGCTGCTCGCGATGCCGTGTTCGGCGTCTACTGCCGGCGCTGGGGCGTTCCCCTGATCGACGGCGGCACGGTGCGGCTGCCCAGGCTCATCGGCCACAGCCACGCGCTCGACCTCATCCTGACTGGCCGCGGCGTGAGCGGCGACGAGGCCGCGTCGATGGGATTGGTGAACCGTCTGGTCGAACCGGGCAAGGCGCTTGGCGCCGCGCTGGCACTGGCCCACGAGCTCGCCGGTCTCCCTCAGAACTGCCTGCGCTCTGACCGGATGTCGAGCTATCGGCAGTGGGGCGAGCCCCTGGAGGACGCCATGGCGATCGAGGCGCGACTCGGCCTCGACACCATCGGCTCAGGAGAGACACTCGAAGGTGCCAAGCGCTTCGCGGCCGGGGAGGGCCGTCACGGCGCACCCGCCTGAGCCTGCCCGGTCACGCCGGTCGGCGGCCACGCCCGGATCCACGCCGCGGCCGTATGCTGCACGCATGCCGGTCTACCGCTTGAACCATGCCGTCTTGTATGTCCGTGACGCAGAGCGAACCGCGACCTTCTACGAAGAGATGCTCAGCTTCGTCCGCGTGTTCAGCTTTCCTGGCGGCGTCTTCCTGCAAGCGCCGGGCTCGACCAACGACCATGACGTCGCGTTCTTCACGATCGGCGCCGATGCCGGCCCCTCAGAAGCTGGGACGCAAACCGTTGGTCTCTACCACCTCGCCTGGGAGGTCGACACGCTCGACGAGCTCGCCGAGGTCCGCGACAAGCTGCAGCGAAAGGGCTCGTTCGTCGGCGCCAGCGACCATGGAACGACCAAGGCGCTGTACGCGCACGATCCTGACGATCTCGAGTTCGAGGTGAGCTGGCTGCTGCCTGCCGACTTGATCGACGACGAGGCGCGGGCCAGCCGCTCGACGATCAGGCCGCTCGATCTGGACCGCGAGCGGCAGCGCTACGGCGGGTCGACGCAAGGTGGTGTTGGTGTCTCCCGTCCCGCGCCGCTGACGAGCTGACACCCCATGCTGGGCATCACCGGATCGACCGGAGGGCTCGGCGGGCGTGTCGCGCGGCGGGCGCGTCCCGCTCGGCAAGGCGCGCACCCCAAGTGAAGAACGATCTGCTCGCGATCGTCCTGGCACTGAGCTCGGCCTTCCTGTTCGCCCTCGCGTCGGTGTTGCAGCAACGGGTGGCATCGAACATCCCTGACGACGAGGCCAAGGGCGGCCGCGTCGTGCTCAGGCTGATCCGCAAACCGCTCTGGTTGCTCGGCGGAGTGTGCGACACGCTCGGCTACTTCGTGCAGGCGGCGGCGTTGGCGGTGGGATCGCTGCTCATCGTCCAACCGCTGCTCGTGACCACGCTCCTGTTCGCGCTGCCGCTCGGGCTCGCCATCACCAAGCGCCAGGTCTTTGCGAGTGATTGGGCCTTCGCCATCCTGCTCACCGTCGCGCTCGCGCTCTTCATCGAGCTGGGCGACCCGACCGAGGGAGTCGACACCGCGCCGCTCTCGGCCTGGCTGCCGTCGCTCCTCATCATCGGCATCGTCACCGGCGGCTGCCTCGTGCTGGCTTCAGCCCGCGCGGGCCGGACACGCGCGCTGCTGCTCGCTGTCGCCTCGGGGGTTCTGTTCGGCGTGGCGGCCGCCCTCACCAAGTCGGTCGTCGACGTCTTCGACAAGGGCATGATCGAGGGCGTCTTTCCGCTCGTGACAAGCTGGGAGACCTACGTGCTCGCGGTCGCTCTCACCGTCGGCTTCGTCGCCCAGCAATCGGCCTACCAGGCGGGCGACCTCAAAGAAGCGCTCCCCACCCTGATCGTCCTCGAGCCCGTCGTGGCCATGGGCCTGGGCGCGATCGTCCTCGGCGAGGAGCTCACCGTCACCTCGGCACTCGAATGGGCGGTCATCGTTGCCTCGCTGGTCGCGATGCTCGTCGCGACGGTTCAGCTCTCCCGCTCGTCCGCGATGCACGAGCACATCGCCGTCGCCTGAGCCTGAGGCACTCCGTCAGCCCGACGCGGTCGAGGTCGATGCCGCGGAAGTCGACTCGAGCACCTTCGGCACGAGGTAGTGGCCGACGACGGGAACCTCGACGAACCCCTCGACCCCGCCGAAGAGCACACCGACCTTCGGCAGCGCCGCTGGTGACGTGCACACCATCGAACGGGGCAACCAGTCGGGGTCGAACTTCTCGTTGAACTCGTACAGCGACTTGATCTGGAAGTAGGGGTTCATCTTCTCGACGAACCACTTGAGGACGCGCATGCCCGCCGTGAAGTCGACGTTGTCGTGCCAGAGCTGACCCCACGCCGCGAAGTTCATCGACAGCCGCGCCACGCCGCGACCCTTCAGAGCCATGGCGGTCTGGGCAGTCAAGAACTCCGTCATGCCGTTCGGCGCTTCAGGGTCGTGACGCATCAAGTCGAGCGTGTAGCTCATCTCCTTGCCATAGGCGGGGACGATCCGCAGGAAGCCGACCACCTTGCCGCCGGCCTTGGCCCGACCGACAGCCAGCAGGAAGTCGGGTCGCTCACCGGTGACATCCTCGCCGAGCGTCATGGTGAACCCGCGCTCGTCGTTGCCCTTGCGCCAGTTGCTGCTTATCTCGTTGAGCCGGTCGACGAGCTCAGGCTCGGCCTCGCTCTCTTTGACGAGCGTGAAGTCATAGTCACGTTCGACGCGATTGACGGCCTGGCGCACCGCCTTCATCGCCGGGCCCTCGAGCTTGAAGTTGACGCAGTCGATGATCGCTTCGTCGCCAAGGTAGAAGGAGTTCAGGCCGCGGGCGTGGTAGCGGTCGAGCTGGTCGTCGCGCACGGCGAGGAACGCGACGTCCCATCCGTGACCCTCGCAGAAGCTCAAGAACTCGTCGAGCACGAGGTCGATCGACCCCGGCGCGCCCACCGGGTCGGCCGAGACGAGCGCGGTGCGGCCGAGATAGGCGTAGGCGACCATCGCCCGGCCGTCGGAGGAGAAGAAGAAGCTCTTGTCGGGCCGGAGCGTGAACGGCGCCAGCGTATCGGAGCCGAAGTCGCGGACCAGCTTCTCGGCGTCGCCGAGGTCGGTTGCGGGACGGGTGGCCCGGGCGACGATCGGCCGGAACGCCAGCACCACGAAGACGGCCAGGCCGATGATGCCCAGTGCGAGAAGGACGCCAGGGAACGCGGTCGCGAACGACGAATCTGGCACATACGTGTAGGCACCGTCGATGCCGACGAGCCCACCCAGGATCGTTCGCACCGAGGCCCCGAACGACAGCGACGGCTGGACGGCGTCGCGCTGGGAGTAGAGCGCGACGAACCCGACGACCAGGACGAGACCGAGGTAGGCCGGGATGAACTTGATCGCCGTCAGCCACGAGGGTGGGTCGCCAGCCACCTTGAAGTCCTTCCGAACGAGCAGGAGGATGACGACCATCACGATCGCGAGCATCTCGGGCGTGTCGTCGATGCTGATGTCGATCTTCGAGAGGTCGAGGTCTTTCACGATGTTGACGGCGGCGCCGCCGATGAACATCAGCAGCGTCAGCGACCATGCCCGCCGCTTCCGCTTCCGGAGCTGGCTGGCGAGGTAGATCAACACCACCCCGATGAGGACCGACAGGCCCGCGCCGGCGCCCCGCAGCCGGGGCGACAGCACCGCCCGATTGACGGCCTCGAACTGCGTCGACAGCACCGGCGACAGCGAGAACAGGTAGAAGACGCCGGTCACCGCCGTCAGAAAGGCGACCAGCCGCACCCGCCACGGCGTTCGCGAGTGCGGGCTGCCCCGGAACTTGATGGCCGCGCGGTGTGGCGCCAGCGACGTGCGTTCTGCCTGAGCGGCCTCCTTCACCGAGTCGTCCTCTCCGTGCTCGGGGCGAAGCGTCGGGAAGAGGATGACCTCGCGGATGGTGTCGACGCCGGCGAGCAGCATGATCAATCGATCGATGCCGATGCCCAGCCCACCGGTAGGCGGCAGCCCGTACTCCAGCGCCCGGATGTAGTCGTAGTCGACATCGCCCGCTTCGGGATCGCCCTGCTGCTTGGCGCGCGCTTCGTCCTCGAACCGCTCCAACTGGTCGATCGGATCGTTGAGCTCGCTGTAGGCGTTGGCCAGCTCTCGCCCGGCCACGACGAGCTCGAAGCGCTCGGTCAGCGTCGGGTCGCCCGGCTTGGACTTGGCGAGCGGCGAGACCTCTTTCGGGTGATCGATCACGAACGTCGGCTCGATGAGGTTCTCCTCGACGAACGCGTCATACATCTCGACCGTCAGCTTGCCGGCGCCCCAGCTGTCTTCGTAGTGCACGCCCTTCTCGTCGAGGATGCGGCGGGCCTCGCCGATCGGCATCGCCGGGTTGATCTCGACACCGGCGTACTCCTTGATCAGTTCGGTCATCGTCGCTCGCCGCCACGGCTCGGCCAGTTCGACGTCGTTGCCGGCGATCGGGATGATCGTGGTGCCCAGCGCGGCCCGGGCGGCAGCGACGACCAACTCCTCGGTGAGCCGCATCATGTCGCGGTAGTCGGCGAACGCCTCGTAGGCCTCGAGCATCGTGAACTCGGGGTTGTGGCGTGTGTCCATGCCCTCGTTGCGGAACACGCGACCGATCTCGAAGACCTTCTCCAGCCCGCCCACGATGAGTCGCTTGAGCGGCAGCTCGAGGGCGATGCGCAGGTAGCTGTCGATGTTCAGCGCGTTGTAGTGCGTGATGAAGGGCCGGGCGGTGGCGCCACCCTGGATGAGGCTCAGCGCCGGCGTCTCGACCTCGTAGTAGCCGAGCGATCGCAGATGATCACGAATGCCTTCGATGGCCTTGAAGCGGATCTCGAATGTGCGGCGGGTGTCGTCCCGCGCGATGAGGTCGACGTAGCGCTGGCGGTAGCGGGTGTCGGTGTCGGTCAGGCCCTTCCACTTGTCCGGCAACGGCCGGATGGACTTGGCGAGCATCTGGAACTCACTGACCTTGACGGAGAGCTCGCCCGTTCGCGTGACCATCACGGTGCCCACGACGCCGATCCAGTCGCCACGATCGACGATGCTGGCGAAGTCGTGATGGCGCTGCTCGCCCAGCACCGCCTCGGAGATGAAGAGCTGGATCTCACCGGACCGGTCTCGGAGCGACGCGAAGATCAGCTTGCCGTGACTGCGAACCAACATGATGCGGCCAGCGACGCGAACCGCATGGTCGGTCTCTTCGCCCGCGGGGAGCCCGCCGAAACGGGACCGTATGTCGCCGCACGCGCTGTCGGACTCGAACTTGTTCGGGTACGGGTCGACACCGCGATCACGGAGGAGCTCGATCTTCGCGAGCCGCACGTCGCGGATGCTCGCCGCCTCCGCCGCCTCTACCTCTTCCTCGTCCGGCCCCGCCGTTGCCGGCACGACCTCATCGATCGTCATTCACCCTCCGGCTCGTGTCGCCAGCCCTCTCAACCGAGCTCGAACGCTGGCCCCTCATCGGGGCGAAGTGTATGCCGCTTCATTCGGGCAGGATGTGAACAGCCCCAGCCGGCGCGGCAGCCCAGATCTCTGCCAGTCGCGCGGCATGCTCGGGCAGCGCCTCCGCTGGAGGCGCATCGGCATGCGGGGCGGGCCACGAGCAAAGCTCGGTCGGGGGCTCCACCGTCGCGGCGGTCAAGCGCAGTTGGCGGCGCGCCGCGAGTTGCGCCGTGGCCGGAGTGCTCGCTTCCCCCACAACAGGTCGACGACCTCCATCGGTGCGGCCTCGAACACGTCGGGACTCTCGTCGAGCCGCCCGGCGGCAAGCAATCGCGACCCAGCCTCGAGCAATCCCTTGCGGATCAAGCCGAGCGGCCAGTCGACGCATACGCCGCGGCCGTCGTCGCGCAACCGGCGGGCTGAGCGAGCGGCAGCCACCAGCTCGTCGAACTGCTCGCGCTCGCGCTGCGGAACGCGATCTCGCATGGCGAGGCGCTCGCGCTCACGGCGCTCGGCCGCCGTCGTGTCGGCGGTCGGTTCGATCAGCGCACGGATGTCGGAGACGATGCGGTCGGGCCGTTCGATCAACACCGGTTCGTCGACATCGAAGCGGTTGACTCGCCAGCCGAACTGCGAGAAGTAGTCGTCCACTGTTGTACGAGCGTCGCCGCTGGCGTTTCGTACGTCGTCGAGATCAGCCGGTTCACGGACGCCGGCGACGGCAAGCGCGGCGGCGACCCGGTCGAGGCTCGGCGCAACGGGCGGTGAACCCGCAACCGGACCGCGGACCAGTCCTGCGACGTTGTCGACCGTGAGGCCCCACACCTCGCCCGCACGAACCAGCTCGCCGACCGCGAGCTCGAACGACAGGTGCTCGAAGTGGAGAGGGGCGACGGACAAGAAGTTGGCCACGAGGTGTTGGACGTGGCGGGCCAGCCGCCGGTCGTCGAGCATGTCGAGGTCGACCGCCTGAAGCGCGAGGTTGCCCTCGATCACGCGAGCCCGCGCGACGCCGAACCACTGCTGCGCCTCCTCGCGCCACCGCCTGGACTCGAGCGTCTCGCGAGCAGCCTCCTCCAGTTGGGGGAACGTCTCTGGATCCGCGGGATCAACCGAAACGTAAAGGTACCCGTTGACGCTACGCCACCGAACGTCGCCCGCCGGCAAGCCATACCGCGCGGC
>JACPNV010000070.1 GCA_016185305.1 Actinomycetota bacterium
CATGAACTTCCTCGGCGAACCCCCCGTGGCCATCGGCCCGGCGTATCAGGACAAGACCATCAAGGTCTGCGCCACCGAAGACCCGGTCTGCTCCGACGGCATGAACTTCTCCGCCCACAACACCTACGCCGACGACGGCGCGGTGATCGACAAAGGCGTCGCCTTCGCCTCCAGCCACCTCGACGCAGGTGGGCCCGCAACGCCTTCGGTCAGGGGCTTCGGCGGCTGAGCGACCGCTCGGCTACTGCTGGCCGGCCTTGGCGTTGAGGTAAGCGACGATCCCCTGCGTGACCGCGGCGGCATACCGCGCCCGGCCGTCGGGGCTTTGCATCCGCGCGGCGTCGTCGGCGTTCTTCATGTTGCCGAGTTCGACGAGGATCGCCGGGTATTGGGCCAGGTTCAGCCCCGCGAGGTCGTCCCGCCCGTACAGGCCGCCCGACCCGATGTAGTTGGCCGGCTGAAAACCGGCCTGCGACAACGCGTCCCGCATCATGGTGGCCAGCTGCACGGCGGGGCCGGCCTGGACGTCGTTCAAGGGTGGGCTCGAGTAGTTCACGTGGAAGCCGCTGCCGGATGCGGGTCCGCCGTCGGCGTGGATGCTCACGATCGCGTCGGGGCGCATGGCGTTGGCCGCCGCCGCGCGTTGGTCCACACAGGGGCCGACCGAGTTGTCGTCACCTCGCGACAGTTGGGTGCGAACGCCCATCTGGTTGAGCGACTCGTTGATCAGCGCCACGACCGCCCAGGTGAACGCGTGCTCGGGATAGCCACCGTCGGTGGCGGCGCCGGACGTCTGGCACTGCTTGGTTCCGCCCCGGCCGTTCGGCACCTGCTGGTTGATCGAGGCGTCGTTCACGGCGTTGTGGCCGGGGTCGAGGAAGACGGCCGACCCGGCGAGGCCGGCGGACGCACGTGGCGCGCCCATGAGCGCCCCCGCACCGAGCAGCACCGGCGCGAATCTCAGCACGTCGCGCCGTGAAACGGATCCCCGGCGACCAGGGCGGTCACTCACCGCGCGATGGTAACAATCGCGGTTCTTACCGCACCGACTGCTCAGACGTCGGTCAACGCCCGGGCCGCGGCGCGGAACATGGTCTGCTTGATCGCGCCGAGCGTGCCGGGGTCCTTGCCGCCCAGCGGGCGCAACAGGTCGGTCGCCGCCGCGGTCACGTTGGCCTCGGCGGCGGTGGCATCGACGATGCCGAGTTCGGCGGCCTCTTCCCCACCGAACCGCCGACCGGTCGTCATGGAGGCCACCGCGGCGCGGGGCGTGAGCTTGGCCTGAATCAGGGCGGCCATGCCGTCGCTGAACGGAATGCGGATGTCGACCTCGGGGAAGCAGAAGAACCCCCGGTCGGCGCGCATCACCCGCACGTCGTGGGCCATGGCGAGCATGGCGCCGGCGCCGAAGGCGTGCCCGGTCACCGCGGCGGCGGTCGGCATGGGGAAGGTCAGGACACGAGCCAGCAGGGCCTGCACCCGCGCGACGTAGGACTGCGTCTGGTCGGAGTGCGTGCGCAGCCAGTCCAGATCCAGTCCGTTGGTGTAGAACTTGTTGCCCGCGGTGGTGACGAGGCCCTCGGCGCCGGCCTGCTGAATTTCGTCGAGCTGCTCGTTGATCGCGTCGAGGAACTCCGGGGAGAACCGATTCTCGTCCTCGCCGAGGTTCAGAATCGCGATCTTGTCGTCCCAACTGAATGTCGGTGTCATGTCGTGGCCCTTTCTCTGGTCCTGCGTCGGGGCGCCCCGACGTCGAGCACGGCTTTGACGGCTGCTCGCAGCCGTTCGCGGGCATCCGGGTCGTTGATCCGGTTGCGCCGCAAGAGGATCGCGGTCGGTAGATCGACGATGCAGGTCGTCATGACATCGACGGCCGCCGCGTCCTTGCGGTCCCACAGGCGGCGGGCCAGCCGAATCATCGTTTCCACCAGCAGCCGGTCCAGGTCGCGCAGCTGCGTCGCAATGTCTGGCGACGTATCGGGACCCAGTAGCTCCTCGCGGCGCACCGTCAGCAGTAGCTGCGACGACTCCGGGTAGGTTTCGGCGAAGACGGCCGGCGCCTCGGCCGCTGCCACCACGGCGGCAATGCCGTCCCCCTCGGGGGCTGCGTCGATCAAATCGCCCTGCGCGCTGAGGAATCGGTGTCCGGCCCGCAGCCACGCGCGCCCCACGAGTCCGGCACGCGAACCAAATGTGTGGTACAGCGCGCCGTTCGATACACCGATCGCCTCGCTGACGGCTCTTATCGTGACCGATGCCGGGCCGGACCGCACCGCCAGCCGTTCGACGGCATCCAGGATCCGATCCTGGTCGTGAACGCGGGGACGTGGCATTCGGACAGCATAACAGAGCGGTTGCTCTATTTCAGGTTGTATGCCTCACGCGAGATGCGGAAGAAATGACCAGTCGTCGAGTCGGTGCATGTGACAGCAGCGGGCTCGCTCTTACAGGTGAGCGAAGCCACGGAACGCGTCTCACCAACCTGGAGCGTCGGCAGTCCGATGCCGCGAGTGGTATCCGTGTGGCAGACCATGGCGGGTGAACTGCCCTGGGCCATGTCGATCTGATCGCCGAACGCTCCCATGCAGGACTGCGGGCGCGGCGGCATCACATACGTCGGGTCGACGACGCCGCAGGACGCACGGGGGGCGTCGCCCTGGAACGCTGCCATCACACAGGTGACGTCTCCCGAGGGCGACTGAAACTGGTAAAACGGGTCCGCATGCGCGATCGCCGCCGGGCCCACCGCGGTGATCGCCACCGCGACCGTGACCGCCCCGATCATTTTCGCTTCCATGGTGCAGTTGTAGTCCTTTTGCGCCCGGACGAACAGCATCTGTGCCTACGCTCAGCAAATGATCCCCTGGCTCACAAGGCAGACGCTGGTCATCGGCGCCACGGTCGCGGCAGCTATCGCGGCCCCTGCGACCGCACGCGCGGACACCCTGAACTTTCAATCCCCGTCCGGGAACATCTACTGCGTCCTGGACAGCGCCTTTGTCGCGTGCGACATCAGCGACTTCGACTACCAGCCACCGCCACCCCCGGAGTGCGGCAAACACCTCGCCTGGGGCAATCGCTTCGTCCTGACCCAGGGCCAACCGGCCGCCATCCACTGCCACGGCGACACCCTGCGCGTCGCCGGCGAGCCGACACTCGACTACGGCCAGACCATGTCGGCGGGCACACTCACGTGCGACAGCGAACCGTCTGGCATGACATGCACCGATAGCAGCACCGGCCATTACTTCCGCGTGTCGCGGGATTCCTACGATCTTGGCTGAGAGCCGTTCTGCTTCAATAGGTTAGGCAACGTGTCGCGACCGTACAAAATAGTATGGTACGGTCGGCGCCATGTCCGCGGTCGACGCTCGCCCGACGCACGGGATCACCGACGAATTCGTCGCGCGACTGGCGGAGCGCGCCGAGGAGGCCGAACGGCTGCGCCGCCTGCCCGCGGAAACGGTGAGCGAGTTCAGGCAGACCGACCTGTTTCGGCTGTTGCTCCCGGCCCGGTTCGGCGGCATCCAGGCGTCGTTTCCCGAACTGCTGGAACCGATTCGGCG
>JACPNV010000071.1 GCA_016185305.1 Actinomycetota bacterium
GAGCAGTCTACTATCACGGCTCCCACCGCCGCCGGGTTGTGCCGATAGACGATCCGCTGCGCCGCACCACCGAGGCAGCGATCACTGCGGTGCGGGCGATGCTCGCGGGTGACCGGCTGCCGGTTGCGCCGAACGACGCGCGCTGTCCGCAGTGCTCGCTGCTGGAATCGTGCTTGCCGTCGGTGGTCTCCAACAACCACCGCATCGGTGCGTTCCGGTCGGTGCTGTTCACTCCAACCGCAGAGCCGCGCGAGGACGAGTAACCAAGGGGGCGCACGATGCTGCAACTGCTGAACACCCTCTACATCATGACCGATGGCGCGTACCTGAACTTGGACCACGATACGGTGCGGGTCGAGATCGAGCGACAGACGCGGCTGCGCGCGCCGCTGCTGCATATCGGCGCGCTGGTGTGCATGGGCGACGTGCGCCTCAGCTCCTTCCTGATCCATCGCTGCGCCGAGGATGGCCGCTCGATCGCGCTGTTTAGTCGGGCGGGGCGGTTCAAGGCGCGAGTGGAGGGTCCGACCAGCGGCAACGTGCTGCTGCGGCGCGCGCAACATCTCGCCCTCTCGGACGCGGCGCGGTGCGTGCGGGTGGCGCGCTGCATCGTGGCGGGCAAGATTCAGAGCAGCCGGGGTGTGCTGCTGCGGGCGGCGCGCGAGGCGCGGGACGCGGGCGATGCGGAGGCGTTGCGGGTCGGTGCGGAGGAACTGGCGTTCTGGCTGCCAGAACTGAAGGCCGAGAATGACCTGGACCGGGTGCGCGGCATCGAGGGCGACGCCGCCCGCGTCTACTTCGAGCTATTCGGTCGGATGGTGGCGGATCGGGAGACGTTCGGGTTCCGGCATCGCTCGCGGCGACCGCCGTTGGACCGGATGAACGCGCTGCTGTCGTTTCTGTACGCGATGGTGCGCAACGACTGCGCCTCCGCCCTGGAGGGCGTGGGGCTGGACCCACAGGTCGGGTTTCTACACACGCTCCGACCAGGGCGACCAGCATTGGCGCTGGACCTGATGGAAGAGTTCCGATCGTGGCTGGCGGATCGGCTGGCGTTGCGGCTGGCGAACCGTCGCCAACTGACGGCGGAGCATTTTGAAATCGTGCCGGGTGGTGCGGTACTGCTGTCGGAGTCTGGGCGCAAGGCGGTGGTGACAGCGTATCAGGAGCGCAAGCAGGAACAAGTATCGCATCGATTGCTGGAGCGGACCGTGCCGGTGGGGCTGGTGCCGCACATCCAGGCGCGGCTGCTCGCCCGACATCTGCGCGAGGATATGGCGGACTACGTGCCGCATGTGCCGCGCTAGCTAGCGTGATGAGAGCGCTCGATGGACGTGCTGGTGGCGTACGACGTGGCGACAGAATCGAGCGCGGGTCGGCGGCGGCTGCGGCGGGTGGCGCAGGCGTGTCAGGCGTACGGCCAGCGGGTGCAGAAATCGGTGTTCGAGTGCGCGCTGACCGAGGCGCAACTGGAGCGGTTGATGCAGCGGCTGCTGGCGGAGATCGACCAGACCGAGGACTCGCTGCGGGTGTATCGCCTGGTGGAGCCGCGCGAGCGCAACGTACGCGTCTACGGTATCGACCACCGCATCGATCTGGCGACGGGACCGCTGATCGTGTAGCGAGCGCGGACCACAAGCGCTGGACGGCCACACGCCGGGTCCGCGCCGAAAATCGCTTGATCTCTCCAGAGTGAGCGATGATAGTGGCATTGGCTGTCGAGTGATGCGTCGGTTGGCAGCCACTGCCAGCGCGACGACCAACCTGGGTCAGCGAATCTGCGGCAGCAAGTGGCACAGTGGAGGGTAAAGTGTCTGCACCACAGCCCGTAACGGGCAAACGAGGGGCTAGAGACCCCATGGCACCCGCGCTCCGGCGTGGGTGAGGATTGAAACAACGGCAACGTCGACCTGACGATGTTCCAGGGAGGATGGCACCCGCGCTCCGGCGTGGGTGAGGATTGAAACGGGTTGCTAATCACGCCGAGGTTGGCGATCGCGGCGGATGGCACCCGCGCTCCGGCGTGGGTGAGGATTGAAACGATGTGGATGTAGACACCGGCGGGCCGAGTTGCGATGGCACCCGCGCTCCGGCGTGGGTGAGGATTGAAACGTCAAGGCTGACACCAGCCGCC
>JACPNV010000072.1 GCA_016185305.1 Actinomycetota bacterium
AAGGAACTGCCGGCTCAATACCACGACATGGTCGACGTGCGCGCCTTCGGGACCGGCGAGCGGATTGTGTTCGAGCCGTACACGCGCGAGATGTACGACAAGACCCATCGCTGGGTGGAACAGTTGCGGATCTTCACCGAGGAGCAGACCGGCCACGCCGCCTACGAGGCCGCCGTGCTCACATAGCATGCCTCGCCTCCGGTTTGAGACGCCGGCCGTGAGTCTTCTGTAAAGGACGCGGGCGAGAGTCTCGATACTGGAGTATGACGGACGATACCCCGCACTTTACTGCCTCGCCGAACGGCAGCGCGACGCGCGCTCTGTTGCCGGCAGATCCTGCCCTCCGTCACCACGGGTGGGCGGCCCTGGCCCCGCCGAAGGGCGCCCTTGCCCGCCTGCGCTGGACCGTCCTGGTCGCGGCGCTCGCCAATATCGTCCTATCGGTTCCACTGCTGATCTGGGCTTCGACGGAGCCGTGGCCGCTTCGTCTCGCCGCCATGGCAACGCTGTGCCTGCTCGGGTGGCGGTGGCTACGCGGGTATCGGCGCGACCATCTCTCGGCGCCGGGCAGTATCATCGAGTTCGCCGTGCTGGTCCTGCTCGGCCTCGCTCTCACCGATCCGCTGATGGCGCTGCCGGTGGTCTACGCGGCGACATACCTGAACGGGTTGTACGGCTCGTGGCGGCGGGTCGCGCCCGCGATGGCAGCGATCATACCGGGCTACATCAGTGCGGTGGGTCTGTCACAGCATGGTCCCTGGGCCCTCGGCGACCCATTCGTCCTGGCACAGGTTCCCAGCCTGACGCTGATCAGCGCAATCCAGGTCGCCCTCACCCGCGCGCTTCTCCGCCACGAGCGAAGTGAAGCCCGCCGGCGCGTGCTGGCGACCGCCGGCGCTGCCCTGGTCGCGGCGCAGGACCGAGGCACGATCCATGCCGTCGCCCTCGATTCCGTCGCGGCGTTGCTGGAGCAGACACCAGCGGCGCTCACCGTCGTCCTGGACGGCCCGGTCGAAGCGATGACGGTAGCCGTCGCGGCTGGTTTCGGCGCCGAGCAGGCGCGCGGAGCTGTCATCGACATGACACAACTGCCCGTCACCGTCGTCGCGGTTGAGGCCGGTGTGGTCGCGGATCTGCCCGGCGACGAGGCGGCACGGCTGGCCCGGGCGCTGGGGGCCGGCGCTGCCGCGTTCGCGGGCGGTGAGGTTCTCGTCTGTCCGCTCGCCTCGCGGGGACAGAGCCACGGCGCGATCGTGGTCGCGACGCCGGGCGCACTGCCGAACGAGTTTGCCTCCGGCCTGGAATCGTTGAGCCGCGTGGTCGCCCTCGCTCTCGAGAGCGCCGGGCTGACCAGGAACCTGCGGGCGAGCGAGGCCCGGTTCCGTTCACTGGTCCAGAATGCGTCAGATGTCGTCACGGTGGTGGATGAAAACGCGGTGATCCGCTATATCAGTCCCACGATCACGCGGGTGATGGGGCACACGCCCGAGTCGCTGGTTGGGACAGTACTGACCGCCTCCCTCCATCCGGAGGATGTCGCGGGCTGGAACGGGGTATTCGCCGCCGTCCGCCGGGAGCCGGGCAGCCCCCGCACCGTCGAGCTGCGCGCGCGCCACGCCAACGGTTCCTGGCGCTGGCTGGAGATCACCCTCACCAACCTGCTCGACGACCCGGATGTGGCGGGCCTGGTCTCCAGCTGCCGTGATATCACCGAACGCCGGGAGCTGCAGGCCCAGCTTGTCCAACAGGCCTTCCACGACGCGCTCACCGGTCTGGCAAACCGGGCGCTGTTGCAGGAGCGGGTCCACCACGCGCTCGCCCGCGCGGCCCGCACCAGCGAGACGCACGCGGTGCTGTTCCTCGATCTCGACGGCTTCAAGACGGTCAACGACAGTCTCGGCCATGCCGCGGGCGACCGGCTGCTCGCGGCCGTCGCGGGACGGCTGGTGGAAAACGTGCGGCCGTCCGACTCGGTGGCGCGGTTGGGAGGCGACGAATTTGCCGTATTCCTGGAGGGCGTTCATGGGGTGGCCGACGCCGTGTCCACGGCCGACCGGCTGCTCGCCGCGCTGCGGACACCGTTCACGCTGGACGGCCGCGCGGTGGTCGTCGGCGCCAGCATCGGTATCGCGTTGAGCAGCCCGTCCACCGAGCAGGCCGGCGAGCTGCTGCGCAACGCCGACGCGGCCATGTACATCTCCAAGAGCCAGGGCAAGGGCCGCTACACCCTGTTCGAGTCGAGCATGCATGTGGCCGTGCTGGAGCGCCTCGAACTGGAGGCCGACCTGCGGCGCGCGGTCGAACGCAACGAGTTCGTGGTGCACTACCAGCCGACCGTCGCGATCGACACGGGCCGCATCACCGGCGCTGAGGCGCTGGTGCGGTGGCAGCACCCCACCCAGGGCCTGCTGCCCCCGGCCGCGTTCATTCCCCTGGCGGAGGAGACCGGCCTGATTGTGCCGATCGGCCGCTGGGTGCTGGAGGAGTCGTGCCGGCAGGCACGGATCTGGCAGACGCGGTTTCCCAGCCACTCGCCCTTCCAGATCAGTGTCAACCTGTCGGCCCGGCAGGTGCAGCACGCGGGACTGGTCGAGGATGTGGCACGGGCGCTGACCCGCGCGGAGTTGGAGCCCGCCAGCCTGATCCTGGAAGTCACCGAAAACGTGATGATGCAGGACAGCGATGCGACCATCGCCCGTCTGCACGAGCTGCGCGATCTGGGTGTGCGGCTGGCGATCGACGACTTCGGCGCCGGCTACTCATCGCTGAGCTGTCTGCACCGCTTCCCGATGGACATCGTCAAGATTGACCGTTCGTTCATCGCGGCGATGGGCGAGGATCTCAGCCAGGCGATGCTGGCCCGGGCGGTGATCCAGCTGGGCCAGACACTCCGTGTGCAGACCGTGGCCGAAGGGGTCGAGCGTGCGGAGCAGGCGACGGCCTTGTGTGCGCTCGGCTGTGATGTGGCGCAGGGCTTTTACTATGCCGCTCCCCTCGACAGTACGGCACTGAACGACCTGCTCGCGCGGGGCGCACGCATGTAGCGCAATGCTCACATGTCCAACGAGATGAGATTGTAACAGGCCGGAGCAATCTTGATCGCGCCACCCGAGAGAGGAGGTATCATAGCCGCAGCATCTCGGGGAGGTCGAACTATGCTTTCCGCGGAACAGAATGAACTGATCACCCACGTTGGCCCCGGTACCGCGATGGGCGAAACGCTGCGCCGCTACTGGATGCCGGTGGTGATGTCGAGCGAGCTGCCGGAGCCGGACGGCCCGCCCGTGCGCGTGCGCCTGCTG
>JACPNV010000084.1 GCA_016185305.1 Actinomycetota bacterium
GGAGGCGGCCGACGGCGAGGAGGCGGTCGCGCTCGTCGAGCGGGTCGTGCCCGACGTCGTCGTCACCGACCTCGAGATGCCGGTGTGCGACGGCATCGACGCGACGCGCCTCATCCGGCGTTCCGTCCCAGGCGTGCGTGTCGTGATGCTCGCCGACAGCGATGCCGACGAGCACCTCTTTGCGGCGCTGCGCGCAGGCGCCAGTGCCTACCTCTTGAAGGACACGCCGGCCGAGCAGGTCGCCGACGCCGTGCGCGTGGTCGCGCAGGGTGGTGCGGTCTTCACGCCGCACCTGACGGCGCGCATCGTGGAGCGCGCGCTCGAGACGCCGCGCGCCGTCCCGCCGGCGGCGCGGCTCACCGTGCGCGAACGGGAGGTTCTGCGCTGCGTCGCTCGGGGTCTGGGCAACCGCGAGATCGCGCGTGAGCTGTTCATCGCCGAGAACACGGTGAAGAACCACGTGAGGTTCGTGCTCGAGAAGCTCGGCGTCCGCACGCGTACGGAGGCCGCGATCGTCGCCCTCACGGAAGGGCTCGCAGACCCCGCGGAATCGCCCGTCGCAGGCCGGGACGACGGTGGAGCACGGTCCGGGGGGCGACCGCGACCCGGGTAGCCTCGCCGAGCGATGAGCCTGCTCCAGAGGATCCTGCGCGCCGGTGAGGGCCGCAAGGTGAAGCTGCTCGAATCGCTCGTTCCCGAAGTCGCCGTGCACGAGCCGGCCATGGAGCGTTGCTCCGACGAGCAGCTCGCGGCCCACACCGCCGATTTCCGTCGGCGGATCGACAACGGCGAGGACCTCGACGACCTGCTACCCGAGGCGTTCGCCGTGGTCCGGGAAGCCGCCCGGCGCACACTCGGCCAGCGCCACTACGACGTCCAGATCATGGGCGGAGCGTGCCTCCACTTCGGCTGGGTCGCCGAGATGAAGACCGGCGAGGGCAAGACGCTGGTGGCGACGCTCCCGGCCTACCTCAACGCGCTCACCGGCCGTGGCGTGCACCTCGTGACGGTGAACGACTACCTCGCCAAGCGCGACGCCGATTGGATGGGCCAGATCTACCGTTCCCTCGGACTGTCGGTCGGCGTGGTGGTGCCCGGCTTCGAGGACAGCCCCGACGAGAAGCGGCGGGCGTACGACTGCAACATCATCAACGGCACGAACAACGAGTTCGGTTTCGACTACCTGCGCGACAACATGTGTGTGAGCATCGAGGAGCAGGTGCAGTGGGGCAACCGGGGCCGCGAGCACAAGGCCCACCACTTCGCGATCGTCGACGAGATCGACTCGCTCCTGATCGACGAGGCCCGAACACCACTGATCATCTCCGGCCGGATGAGCGACGCCGCCAAGCTCTACGTGCAGTTCGCGCAGATCGCTCGTGGTCTCCAGCGCGACCGCGACTACGAGGTCGACGAGGCCAAGCGCACGGTCGTGCCGACCCAAGACGGCATCGACCGGGTCGAAGAGCACCTCGGGGTCACGAACCTCTACGACAACGTCAACCAGAACTTCGTGCACCAGATCCAGCAGGCGCTACGTGCCAAGGAGCTGTTCCACCGCGACAAGGACTACATCGTCGCCGGCAACGAGGTGAAGATCGTCGACGAGTTCACGGGTCGCGTGCTCGAGGGCCGCCGCTGGAGCGAAGGTCTGCACCAGGCGGTCGAGGCCAAGGAGAACGTGCACATCAAAGAGGAGAACCAGACCCTCGCGACGATCACGCTCCAGAACTACTTCCGCCTCTACGACAAGCTCGCCGGCATGACCGGCACGGCGGCGAC
>JACPNV010000061.1 GCA_016185305.1 Actinomycetota bacterium
GGCGACCGGGCTCGCAACAGCGTTGCCTTTGCAGTAGTGGCTGCCGTCGTGCCGCTTGCGGTGCAGCCACGGCGGACAGCCACCCTCGCCGCTGATGTCGGTCTGGTTGACGGGGTCGCCCGACACGTAGTCGTAGTTGTTCGCGCTGCCGCCTTCGACCGGATCGACTTGCAGGAACCGGCCGGTGGCGGGTTGGTAGAGGCGGGCGCCCATCAGGACCGTGTTCGTCGCCGTGTCGGTCCACCGTCGGGCGGTCCCGACATACTGGTAGCGGCGCAACGAGTTGTTCGTACGGTTCTGGCCGTACTCGTCGGTGTTCGCAACCGACAGCAACGTCGGGCCCGCCGCATCCACCCCGGCCGTGGCGATCACATCACCACGCGGGTTCGTCAGCTGGTAGGTCACGACGTTCGCCTGATCGATACTCGCAGCCATGCCTCCCGCACCATCCAGATAGCGGGTCCAGGCGGTACCGGCGGTGTTCTCCGCCGTCCACGCCGGCACATCACCATCAGCGGCGTAGTGGTTCATGCGGGTCTGACCATCGGTCGTGTCCGCAACGGTACGGACCCGCCGGGCCGCATCGAGACCGAACGTGCGGCTGTTCGTCCCGTCACCGATCGTACGGGCCCGATCGTTGCTGTAGTAACCGAACGTGAAACCGCCCGGCGTGCTCGACGTCCGCCCGAAACTGTCATAGCCGTAGCCCGAACCGGTGAGACGGTCGGCTTCGTCGTAGCTCGACGTCGTCGTCGCCCCACCCGCCGTCGGACACGACCAATCCGATGGTGTCGAGTCCCGCACCGTCAGGCTGGTCCGGTTCGTGTTCGCATCAAAGCCATAGTCGCGGGTCTGACAGCCACCCCAGACGATGTCCTGCGCACGCACCAGGCGACCTGCCGGGTCGTAGCTGTAATCACGGGCCGTCAACTGCGACACGTCGGTGCGGACCTGCCCGAACCCCGACTCACCCACCGTGAAATCGAACCAGTTGCACCCCGACGAACAGAACGCCGACGACACGTCCCAGGCCGCCCGGGCGAGTGCGCCGGTCTCGTCATAGCTGTTCGTGCGCACCAGCCCGTTGCCGTAGGTGACCGTCGCCGGCCGGCCATCGGGGTCGTAGGTGACCGCCACCGACGTCCCCGTCGCATAATCAGCCGACAACGTCTGCAAACCGCGGGGGTCGATGGTCGTGTCGTAGCCGTACAAGATCAACGACTTCGCATCCAGGCGCGACACCACGTTGCCGACCACGTCATAACCATACGTCGTGGTGTTGCCATCCGCGTCCTGATACGACGCCAGCCGGCCGATCGAGTCGTAGGTGCGGCTGATCGTCCCCGACCCGTCGCTCGTCGTCGCGACCTGGCCCGTCGCCGCGTCGTAGCCGGTGGTCACATCCGCCAACGCGGTGCCGAGCGTCGCTGACTGCGACTCGAGGACCGTGCGGCCCGCGGCGTCGTAGCCGGTGACGGTCGTGCGGCTGTCCGCCCCCGACGTCTCGACGGTCCGGGTCGGATTCCAGTACCGGTCGTAGTTCGTGGTCCAGGTGGTGGGGATGGTCGGGCCGGTCGTGGGTTGCCCGCCGGGCAGGGTCTTACAGGCCAGGCCGGCGTACTCGGGCCGGTTGCGACAATCGGCGTCCGGTGCGCTCGCATCCGCGCTGTAGTAGAGCTTCTTGGTCGTGTAGGCATCCGCGCCGCTGGCGGTGCCCTTGGGCAGCGTGCGTTGCGTCTCGTTACCGGTCACCGGATCACTGAACGTCAACGTGTCGAGGTTCAACCCGCCGGTGGTGGCGTCGACCGTCGTCGACGTCGCCTGGCGCAACGTCCAGCCGCTGTTCGGGTTGTTCGGGTCGTCGTTGTAGCCGTAGGTGGTGACCCTCGTCTCCCGGTCGGTCGCCTCACCGTCGACGCGCACCCCGTCGGTCTTGGTCGTCACGAGATGACACGGCCCCGAGTTACACGCCCCAGCCGGCTTGTTCTGGTCATAGACGTAGCTGGTGTGCGCCCGCGCCGCCACGACCGTCCCGTCGGCCAGCGTGACCTGCCGCAACGGGCCGTACGTCTCGGTCACGTCGATACCGTTGGCGGCATACGCCGTGCGGGTATCGATCTTGACCGCCAACGCCGCCGAACCGGCCCCGGCCGCCAACGCACGGGCCCGGTTCGCTGCGGTCAGGGTCCGCACCACATTGGCGGGCGACCCCGACGGCGACGGGTCGTACTCGGTGGTGGTGATGTTCGCGCCCGGGTCGGCGACGTTCACCGTCGCGCCGTTGCGGTCGAGGTAGTAGAGCGTCGCCCGGTTGTAGTCGGCCGGCGGGTTGGCGGGGACCTCGTCGGCGGGGAACACCGCGGTCGCGTCAGTCGGCAGATCCGTCTGCGCCCAACCGGCAACATCAGCGGGGGTCATCGCGTACGGCGACGCCAGGCTCACGCCATAGACGAAACTCGTCGTCGCGGTCCCGTTCGGGCCGGTCTGGGCCACCGACAACACCCGACCCGGATCCGGATCGCCTGGGATGGTGCCGTAACCGACCGACCACGGCTGGATCCCCGGTGGTGTCACCGTGACCACCCGGCCGTTCGCGTCGTAGCCGTAGACCGTCTTGAGGTTCGGTGAGATCCGCGGGTCATAGACATCCGCGAGCCGGCCGTTGGCGTCGTAGTCGTACTGGGCGACCTTCGTGGTCGTCCACGCCGGGCTCTGACCGTAGAGCGCCTCGAACGCGACCAGGTTCACCGAATCGAGACGGCCACCCGTCGTGTAGGCGAACTCGAGCGTCCGGCACTGACGGTTCCGGGACGCCAACGCGACGGTGCAATCCACGCCCGCCGCTACGGGACCGATCGCAACCGACGGCCGAGTCGTGGCACCCACCACCGCGAAGCTGTAACTGACCGTGCCCGCCGACGCCGCCGACTGGATCGTGACCGGCCGGTAGTCGCTCGTCGAACCGGTCGCCAACGCGAACGTCGTGACCGTCCCGTCGAGCTCACCGAGCGTGTAGCTCGCGCCTGCCTTGCGCAGCGTGAGCGCCTCCGCGCCCGGCTCGGGCGTGAACGTCGTCGTGCCGTAGAACACGATCGGTACGCCGTCGGCGTCGTAGACCGTCACGCCGTTCGCGGTCACCGCCAGTCGCTGGTAGCCGAGGTCCTGGCCCGGCAACGACAGCACCCACGGCGCACCCAACGGCCCGCCGCTGCCGGCGTTGGGGTCGCGCGAGTTGTAGCTGCGCGCCACCGCCACCGGCCCGGCCGCCGTCGCCATCGTGGCGTCGGTCGCGCCGATCGTCAGGTTCCCCGACAACAGGTTCACCGAACCCGGACCGGCCGCCACGCCACTCGACTGGACCGACAAAGCCGTCGGATCCAACGCCACCGCCACCGGCGCGGTGGTCGTCGCGTCGTTGAACAACGCCCGCACCGCCAGAGCCTGACCCGCCAGCGACGGACTGATCGACGACGCATCCCACACCAACTCGGGTGTCTGCCCCGCGGTGATCGTCACCGGCCACGCCGACACCACCGAGTTGTCGGCCGCCTTGGCGACCGCACCCGACGGTACGGTCGGGATCGTCGTCCACGCACCCGCACCGACCTGGTACTGGAACGTCGCCGAGGTCTGCCCGGCCGACGCCGCCGCCAACAGCGCGAACCGCTTCGCGGAACGGAACCCGGCCACCGGCTTCATCAACGCGCTCGCACCCACATTGAACCGGAAATTCGCGGTCGTGCCCCAGTTCCCGGCATTGTCACGCGCCCGGACATGCAGATACCACACGCCGTTCGCGACGCCCGCCGCGCTGTAACTCGCCGCGGTCTGCGACACCGTCGCCGGCGCGACCGTCGACGCGTTCGCGTCGAGGACCACCGAATAGCCGTTGATCCCCGAGATCGCATCCGACGCCGACCACGACGCGTTGAACGTCGTCGCCGCATACCACGTCGCCTGGTTCGGATGCGACGTCGACGAGATCGACGGCGTGGCCGGCACCGCGGTATCGACCGTGAACGAGTAGTAACCCGAGATCGTCTGCGCCGCGTCCGTACCGTCATAGTTACGGACCCGGAACTTGTACGCCGAACCGCTCGACAGCTTCCCCGACGGGACCGTCAACTTCGACAACGCCCCCGAGTTCACCGTCGTACCGTTCGCCCACGTCCCCGCCGCCGGATACACCTGCGTACCCGCCGCCGTGTACACCTGGAACTGGCCGTAACCCGTGCCGCCGTCAGGATCCGAGAACTTCGCCTGCAACGTCGGGGTCGTCGTCGCCGCATAGTTCGTCGAACCCGCCGTCGCACAGCCACACCCCAACGTCGTCGCCACGTTCGGATAGCTGTTGTAGGTCACCTGCAACCCCGGCACCGGCGCGAACTTCTTCCACGTCGCGCCGTTCGTCGTGTCGTTCGTGCCCTTCAACGCCAACCCGTAGTTCGCGGTCCCCGCCGCCCACAACGCCACCAAACTCGTCACGTTCATGTTCACCCAGTTCGCCGGGCAACTCGCGTTGTTGCCATACGCGACCGACACCGCCCCATACTTCGTCGAGCCGACCGACGGCTGGGTCCCCCACGTCACCCCACCGTTCCACGACGACGTCACCAGATACGCCGCCACCTCCGACGCCGTACACGACTGCGACCAGTTCTCATACGCCGAGAAATTCGCCGACAACACATGACGGCCCACGAGCCCCGACACGTCGAACTTCGCGAACGTCCGCGCCGTGATCCCCGCCCCACCATTCGAACAGCCACTCACGCTCGCCGCGCAATACCCCGACTTCAACACGCCGTCGCCATCATGACTCGCGTTGTCGCTCGACTGCACATAGGTGTCCGTCGACGCGAACAAGCTCAGGCTCGGGTCGATCGTCACCGGCAACCGCAACCCCGGACGAGCGAGGAACGCCGCATCCGGCGTGACCCGCAACGACACGCCGGCACCCGAACCGGCCACCAACGCCACACCCACCGGCGCCTGGTTCACCGGCTCGCCCGACTCCGCGCTGCGCACCGCATCCCACATCAACGCCGGCGGCGCCCAACTCACCACCCGACCCGACCCGTCGCGCAACACCACCGAACCCGACACCACCGACGCCGACACACCCCTGAGCGACAACCCGAACGACGGCACCCAACCCGCCGCCGGCAACCGGCGCACCACGAACCGCTCCGACACGCCCGCCGACGTCGCCTCCACCACCAGATCCACACCCCCCACCACATCCGCATACGTCGCGGTGCTCCCCGACAACGACGGCACCGGCAACACCGCCGGCCACGACAACGAGAAACTCTGCGAACCATCCGCCGACGACACCACCGCCAACGGACCCGACCCGCCACCCGACAACACGATGTCAGCCACCGTCACCCGCGGGCGCACCACCCCAACAGACGCCACCAACGTCGTGTCGACCGCCGCCCACGACCCCATCACCCTGACGCACCCGCACCGGCGCCGTCGCCAACTCCGACGTGAACGTCCCATCCGGATTCACATACGTCAACGACGACGCCGTCGTCTCCGACTCGATCAACACCCGCACACCCGACCGGCGCGCCAACAACGAAGCCGACACCACATCAGGCCGCGACACACCACCCGAGCCACCCACCGGCGCCGCCACCGGCACCGTCGACGCCACCCCCGACGACGCCGCAGCCGCCACCCGCGGCACCGCCACCAGCGACGCACCCAGCACCGCGACCACCACACCCACCGCCACCACCGAACGACCACGACGCGACGAACCGGCCACCACACGACCCCCGTCTCGAACATGACCCGCAGGCCACGCGCCCGTGACACCACCGACAAGCACACGCACCCCACCCGAACATCGCAGCGCCGACCCGCTCACCCTCCCGCCGACTCATGCAGCACCGCCCCCGCATTCGACAACCCACCCCCCCCGCGTCGGTCAAGCCAAACCTTCAGAGGTAACCGAAAAC
>JACPNV010000075.1 GCA_016185305.1 Actinomycetota bacterium
CATTCGTGGTCAGTGTCAAGCGTGAACCGCCATTCCCGGATCGGGCCGGCCATCACGTTGAGGTAGTAGCAGTCATAGCCCGCCGGCACGCCAACTGGATGGTAACCACGAGGAACCAGCACGGCGTCGCCGTGCATCGGGGTGAGGGCTTCGTCCAGGGAACGATCCGCGCTGTACACACGCTGGAACGCGAAACCCTGCGGCCGGCGGAACCGGTAGTAGTAGAGCTCCTCGAGGAGGCACTCCCGGGGTGGGTCGTTCGTGTCGTGCTTGTGGGGTGGATAGCTTGACCAGTTCCCGCCCGGCGTAAGGACCTCGACCACGATGAGTCGGCCCGCCGCGGCCTCGGGCGGGAGGAGGTGATGGACGGTCCGCGCCGTCTGTCCCGCGCCGCGAGCCTCGACCCGAATCGCCGCGGGCTCGATGAGCCGGGTCACGCGCGTGTCGCCTCCCGGGGCGGCCGCGATGGCGATGGTGGCCGGACCCAGCGCGGTGACCTCGATCTGCAGCCCGGGTTCGACCAGGAGAACCGGCGCGGGCGCAGGATCGAAGACGGAGGCCCGGCTGCCGACGTCCGCGTACGACCGACCCCCTGCTTCAATCCGGACGGCACCCTCGAGGACTATTACGGCGACTTCGCGATTGTCGCCGGGGCGACCGATGGACGCGCCGTCCTCAAGCGAGTGGGCCGAGAACGAGATCCAGTGCCAGCCGGCACCACCGAGATCGGCGGCCTCGGTGCCCGCGTCGATCCGGAGTGTCGCGCCGTCGGTCGCAGCCGGCGCAGCCCGGCGGTGAAGCGTGCTCATCGAGTCTTCAAACGAAGCGTCGCTCGGTGGCCACGTGCGCCTCGTAGGCGGCGCGGGCATCCCGAACGGCATCCGAGGTCGAGACCTCCGCGATCGGGACATCCCACCAGGCCTCGTAGTTCGGAACGACGATGCTCGGGTCCACTTCCGCGACGATGACCGTAGTGCGTGAGCTTCGGTGAGCTGCGCCGAGAGCAGCCTCCAAAGCCGTGGCACCGTGCGCCACGATGGCGTCGGCTCCGAGGCTTCGGGCATTTGCCGCAAAATCGAGCGCCAGGTTGTCGCCGTTCAGTTCGCCCGACGCCGGGTCCCGCCGACGAAACGTGTTGAACCGGTTGCGTCCGCCGCCGGCCCTCGACAGGCTGTCGATGGACCGGAACCCGTGACTGTCGAGCAGGACCACGATGAGCTTGAGCCCTTCCTGGACGGCCGTCGCGATCTCGCTGGAGAGCATCAGGTACGAGCCGTCGCCGACCATGACGAAGACCTGGTCCTCTGGCGCGGCCAGCTTCACGCCAAGGCCGCCGGCAATCTCGTAGCCCATGGTCGAATAGCCGTATTCCACGTGGTATGAACCAGGTCGCCGGGCCCGCCACAGCTTGTGGAGATCTCCCGGCAGGCTGCCCGCGGCGCACACGACCGTACCGTCCATCTCGGCCGCCTCCCCCACGAGGCGAATCGCCTCCGGCTGCGACACGAGGTCCGGACCCGCGAGATGATGCACCCGATCGACCTCGAGGTTCCAGGCGGAGCGGAGCTTGTCCGCCAAAGCCCGACGGTCCGGATCGACACCCTTCCAGCCACGCGCTGCCAAGGCGTCGGCCAACTCCTCGAGGCCTGCACGGGCATCGCCGACCAGCGGCAACGCGGCCGCCTTGGTCGCGTCGAGCTCGGCGACGTTGAGGGCCACGAATCGAACGCCGGGATCCTGCCAGGCGGTCCAGCTGGCGGTCGTGAAGTCGGTGAGGCGCGTCCCGATCGCAAGGACGAGGTCGGCGTCGCGCGCGAGGCGGTTCGCGGCCAACCCACCGGTCACGCCAATCGGGCCCATCTGGAAGGGATGGTCCCAGGGCAGCGAGCCCTTTCCCGCCTGCGTCTCCGCGACTGGCAGCCCGAACTGACGGACAAACCGATCAAGCGCCTCGCTCGCATCGCTGTACAGGAGACCGCCGCCCACGATGACAAGGGGGCGTTTGCTCGCCGCGATCGCATCGGCCGCCCGGCCGAGCGCGGCCCGGTCGGGTCGAGCCCGAGGACTGTGGTGCACATGCGGCGCGAACAGCGCCGTCGGGTAGTCGCAGGCCTCGGCCTGCACGTCCTGCGGCAGGGCGATCGTGACGGCACCGGTCTCCGCCGGCGATGTGAGCACGCGCATCGCTGCCGGTAGCGCGCTCACGAGTTGCTCCGGTCGATTGATCCTGTCCCAGTATCGCGACACCGGGCGCAACGCGTCGTTGACGGACACGTCCTCACTGTCCGTGCGCTCCAGCTGCTGGAGTACGGGCGCAACCCGGCGGCTCGCGAACAGGTCGCCCGGCAGCAGCAGCACCGGCAACCGATTGACCGTGGCTACCGCAGCTCCGGTCACGAGGTTCGTCGCACCCGGCCCGATCGATGTCGTGCACGCAAACGCCCGGAGGCGCCGATGCCGCTTCGCATACGCGACCGCGGCGTGCACCATCCCCTGCTCGTTCCGCGCCTGGTGGTAGCGGAACCGTTCACCCGTCGCCTCGAGCGCCTCGCCCAGGCCGGCGACATTGCCATGCCCGAAGATCCCGAACATCCCCCCGAAGAACACGTGCTCTTCGCCGTCGCGCTCGACGGACTGGGCCGTCAGGAAGCGAATGACGGCCTGGGCGGCTGTCAGGCGCTCGGTTTGGGGCATCTTCAAGCTCTCCTGCGCGTTCGTCTCACGTGTGGCTCCCCCCGGCCACCGCCTTGACCGCCGCGACTATCGCGGCGGGGCCGTCAGTGTCGATCATGTCCATGCTCAGGTCGAGCACGGGCCGGCTGCATCACCACCGTCGGACGAACCGCCAGCGACGAGGAACCCGGGTTCCTGCATCTCGCGCACGAGCGCATGTTCCGTTCCATCCTCCCGACCCAATGCCGTGATGAGGCCGGCCAAATGGCGAATGCGTACCGGAGTTCCCACTATAAGTTGGCCATGGAGCCCTTGCAAGGTTCCAATTCTGGGTGCCGGCAGGGCGCGGGACCATCCGGGGTTCGGGCTCAATGGGGTGGGCGGCTGGATCCCCGCACCTTGAGCACCACGCTCGCCAGGGTCAGATGCGGATCGCCCACGATCCGGCCCTCGATGCGACCCAGGAGGGCCTCGACCCCGAGCCGGACTAGGGCCTCACGGGGCTGGCTCACCGTCGTCAGGTTGATTCGGCGGAGGCGGGCCATGTCGACATCGTCGAATCCAACGATCGAAAGGTCGCCGGGGACCCGGATCTCCAGTGCATCGGCAACGTCCAACAGGTCGATCGCGGCGAAGTCGTTGTCGGCGAAGATCCCGGTCGCTGCCCCTGGTCCCCGGAGGACCGTGCGCCAGTCGGTGATCGCGCCGCCAACCGTCACGGCTCCGTCGGGCGGGTCCCAGGAGACGACCATCGGGCGAAGACGGGAATCTGCAGCGGCACGCAGAAATCCCTCCAGGCGCCGTGCGTCCGCTCGATCGGGCTGCTGCGGCCCGACGAAGGCGAGCCTGCTGTGGCCGAGCTCGATGAGATGGCGAGCGACGAGTTCCCCGCCGCGACGCTCGTCCACTGTCACCGAGTCCGCCCAGGGCTCCTCCGCGGCCACGAAGACGGCCGGGATCTGCCCATTGATCTTCTTCTCGACGTCCGACGGGCGACCCAGGTAGGACAGGAAGACCAGACCGCTGACGCGGTTTTCGAGCATCAGGCCGATCGCCTGCTCCTCGCGTTCGTCGTCACCCTCGGTCGCACAGAACATGGCCGCAAAGCCGAACCGTGCGACCTCTCGCTGGACCAGCGCGGCCATCTCCGCGAAAAAGGGGTTGGACAGGTCGCGAGCGATGACCCCGATGGTCGTCGCGCGGCCCTGCAGCAGCTGCCGCGCGAGAGCGCGGCCGCGAACGCCTGCCACCACCAGATGTCGTGAGCGCCGTGGCCAACGGCCGCGAAGTCCCACGGGATGTGCATGGGATCACCGGGCCAACGGTTGTCGAGCACGCCGTTCAACACGAGTTCATCATCAGCGTAGCGGACGTCCTTCGCATGGGCATAGCCGATCCTGGACCCGAGCCGCTCGATGACCCGGAGCGGGTCCATCCCCTGCCAGAACAGGTGGCTCGGATCCAGGTTTACCCCGATTCCGGGGGCCGCGGCGTGGAGCCGTTCGAACGTGGCGACGTTGAAAACGTGGGCACCAGGGTGCAGCTCAAGGCAGACCATGAGCCCTGGACTCGTTCTGGTGACGAACTCGTTGATCTCCTCCCAGTACGGGCGCACCCGGTGCTCCCACTGCCAGTCGGCGATGCCGGCGTAATCCGGGAGCCAGGCGTTCGCCGCGAAATGTGGCGCGGAGCTCGGCGCGGGCCCGGCCGCAGGGGTGCCGGACATCGCGACGATCCGATCGATCCCGAGCTCGGCCGCGAGGACGATCGTCCGCCGCAGATCCGAGTCGTGGCGTTGCCCGATCGCGCCGCCGGGATGGAGTGGGTTCCCGGAGACATTGAACGCGGCGATCCGAAAGCCGCGGCCCGTGATGCGCGCGTGCCAGGCGCGCCGTTCTGCTGTCGACAGCTCGAGCGGTGAGTGCCCGAGGGGCGAGTAACCGCCCGTCCCGATCTCAAGGTCGCGCACGTCGGGAGCGTGCCCATCGAGCCAATCCATCAGGTCTCCGACGGATCGGTGAATCATTCCCTCTGTGACCAGCGCGAGCCGCAAGCCCGACCTCCTCGAAACCTATTGCATCGTTGCAAAGCCATGTTATCGTAGGCAGGCCGTTTGGGCCGAATGCCACGCCTCGTTGGCATTACTTTCGACTTGGAGGCCTCCCATCGAGACATCGAGCCGCGCGACGAGGACCGAGGCGACGTTGACCCCGGCCCGGGTGCGGGTGGGAGTCGTCGGAGCGGGTCTCATCGCACAGGTGATGCATCTGCATTATCTACGCGAACTGTCCGATCGCTTCGAGGTCTCCGTGCTCTGCGACATCGCACCCGGGAGCGCGGCGGCCAGCGCCGAGCGCTATGGCATCCCCAAGGTCGTGACCGACTGGCGCGATCTGGTGCGCGAACCAATTGACGCCGTGCTCGTACTCACCGGCGGGAGCCACGCGCCGATGGCGATCGAGGCCGCCAAGAGAGGATTGCACGTTCTCGTGGAGAAGCCGATGTGCTTCTCCACGCTCGAAGCCGCGGCCATGGTGGATGCGGCAGACTCTGCAGGCGTGACCCTGATGGTGGCCTACAACAAGCGATATGACCCGGCGTACCAACGGTTCGTGGACGAGGCCGCGGAGTTGAGTGACCCTCGATTGCTGCGCGTGACGACCCTCGAGTCACCCTTGCAGCCGTACGTGGCCCACTACCCGCTGGCGCCCGCCGCCCGTCCGGCCGAGGAAACGGTCGAGCTCCTCCGCTCGCAGGCCGACGCCAGCATCGCGGCAGCCATCGGTAACGCGGACCCTTTCCTGCGGTGGGCCTACCAGTCGGTCCTGCTCGACACGCTGGTGCACGAGCTGAACACGATTCGCGGTCTCCTCGGCGAGCCCGATCGCCTCGACTACGTCGACCTCCGCCAGGGCAGCGTCACCGTGATGCTGCGCTTCGGGGATCTGCCGGTGGCCGTTCACTGGATCGACCTGCCGGGCATCGCGAGCTACAAGATGGAGTTCGCGCTGTACGCCCCGGCTCGACGGATCACGCTGTCGTTTCCATCACCCTTCCTCCGAAGCGAGCCGACCATCCTCGAGATCGAGAGCGGTGAAGCCGGAACCGCGCGATCCACCCTGTCCCGCGAGATCACGTCGTACGAAAGCGGCTTCAAGAACGAGCTGATCGCCTTCCATGACGCCGTGGTCAGGGGAACGAAGCCTCCGACCACGGGGGCCGATGCCCTGCGCGACGTGGCCCTCTGCCAGGCGATCATCGAGTGCCATCAGACGGGTCGCCCGATCGACCACCCGACGCGGACGCCGTGATGGAGACCGGCTCTCCAACGGCGAACGGCATTGCCGTAGCCAATGCCCCCGTCAGTTATGGAGCCTTCGAGCTGACAGTCGGCATCGATGCGGACGTGCCGGACGGTGTCGAGGTCCTCGACGAGGTTGCCGCCGCGGGCTATGCCGGCATCGATCTTGGCCCGGTTGGATACCTCGGCAACGGCTCCGAGCTCGGTGAGCGGCTCGCCACGCGCCGGCTGGGCCTGACGGGAGCGTACCTCGAGCTCCCTTATGCGGACCACGATGCCCTCCGTGGCGCCCTGCCCGGACTTGACGCGATGTTTGACGTCTTCGACGCCGTCGCCGCGAATCGGGTCGGCCCACCACCCCGCCCCACCCTTGCCGACGCCGGCAGCGAGGAGCGCCGCAATCACCCGGGTCGCGCGGCGCTCGACCCGAACGTCGGCCTCGACGCTGATGCATGGCGGCGGTTCGGCGTCGGCCTTGCTTCCGTGGTCGCGCGCTGTCGCGATCGTGGCTACGAGCCGACGTTCCATCACGAGACTGGCACGTTCGTAGAGGCGCCCTGGGAGATCGAGCGGGTGCTCGATCTGACCGACATTGGCCTGTGCCTGGATACAGGCCACCTGCTTCTCGGGGGGGGCGATCCCGTCACGGCGGTCGGCGCGTGGGGTTCGCGGATCAACCACGTGCACCTGAAGGACGCCCGGAGGTCCGTGATGACGGACATCATCACGGATGACGCCCCGGTGACCGCGATCTGGTCGCGAGAAGCTTTCCCAGCGCTCGGCCAGGGCGACCTCGACGGAGATGGCGTCCTGGCAGCGCTCGATACCATCGGCTATGCCGGCTGGCTCGTTGTGGAGCAGGACACCCTCCCCCGGACGAAAGAGCGGTTCGAGCGAGCGGCCGCGGATCAGCGAGCCAATCGGCAATACCTCGTCAGGCGCGGACTGTGAGCGAGCGTCTCTTTCGGCTGGGCCTGATCGGTGCAGGGCGCATGGGCCGGACCCATCTCCGAGCGCTCGCGGGTTCCACGACCGTCGCGGTGACATCGATCGCCGAGCCCGTGGCTGCCGCCCGCGCCGCCCTCGCAGCCAGCGGACGGACCGTCTTCGAGGATGCGGCGGACCTGCTAAACGCGGGCGGCATTGACGGCGTGCTCATCGCCGCTCCGAGTGACCTCCACCTGGAACTCGTCTCCCAGGTTGCCGCCGCGGGCCTGCCAATCCTTTGTGAGAAGCCTTGTGGTCTATCGAGCGCGGAGCTGCGGCAGGCCCACCAGGCCACCAAGCGCCATGGCGTCCCGATCCAAGTCGCGTACTGGCGGCGATACGTGCCGTCCCTGCGGGCTCTGCGTAGCCGAATCGAGCAGGGCGAGCTCGGGGACACCCACCTGTTCGCAAGCTTCCAGTGGGATGGCGCGCCACCGAGCGCCCTGTTCCGCGCCCATAGCGGCGGCATCTTCCGCGACATGGGCGTCCACGAGTTCGACCAGATCCGCTGGCTCAGTGGCCAGGAATTCGGCGAACTCAGCGCCGTCTCGGCTCCGTTCAGTGAGGAGGTCGGGGTCTGGAAGGACGTCGACAGTGCCCAGGCGATCGCGACCCTGTCAGGCGGCACGAGTGCCTTCGTGTCGGTTGGTCGTTACTTCCCCGGCGGGGACATGGCCCGGATCGAGGTCTTTGGAACACGGGATGCGGTCCGCTGCGACTTCCTGGATCCGGCCGACGGCGAGCGAGCTCAACTGGACGCGCTCGTTCGCCAGGCCGAAGGCTTCGCGACGTACGCCAGGGGCGGGCCGCTGACGGGCGCGTCGATTCATGACGGGGCGGCGGCGCTCGCGGCAGCCGAGCAAGCCGCCGCGGCCATCCTGCCCCTCCGCTCGCCTGGTGGAGGCGGCGCGAGGTGACCGGAGTCCCTGATCTCCGCATCGGGATCGTGGGCTACGGGACTATGGGCCGGGCCCACAGCTACGGCTATCGAGTGGCGCCCATCGTCTCCAGCCTGCCCATGCGCCCGATCGTCAAGGTGATCTCGGGCCGCGACGAAGCAGGAGTCGCCGCGGCCGCTTCGGCTTACGGCGCGGAGGGCTGGACCATAGACTGGCGCGACCTCGTCGCGCGGGCGGACGTGGACATGGTTGACATCTGCACGCCGCCCGGCACGCACGCCGAGATCGCCGAGGCGGCCGCGGCCGCCGGCAAGGCGGTGCTGTCGGAGAAACCTCTCGGAACGTCCTATGCGCAGGCGCATGCAGCGTGGACGGCGATCTCGCGGGCAGGGGTGCGAAACGCGATCGGGTTCAACTACCGGCGCGTGCCCGCCGTCGCCCTGATGCACCGGATGATCGCCGATGGCACGATCGGCGACGTCCGCCTCTGGCGAGCGATCTGGCTGTCGGATGAGTTCACCGATCCGGCCACCGCGTTCGACTGGCGGTTCGACCGGGCGATTGGTGGCACCACGATCGCGGACCTTGGCAGCCATCTGATCGACATGGCCCTCTGGATGGTCGGGCCGATCGAGGAAGTGTCCGCCCAGTCAGAGACCTTCATCAGGACGCGGCCTTCGGCCCACGGCGATCAGCCGGTGACCATCGACGACGCCTCGTCCGCGCTGCTCCGATTCACTGGCGGCGCGCGCGGGACGATCGAGATGGCTCGCCTGGCCGTCCGCCGGCCGTGCGACTTCAGCGTCGAGGTGAACGGCACCAGGGGCACCCTCGTGTTCGACTATCCGCGCATGAACGAGCTTTTGTACGGCGACGCGGGTGACGCTCCGGGGCTGTACGGCATGCGGCGTATCCGCGCCGAGCATCCCAGCCACCCGTATGCGACGCTCGGCTGGCCTATCGGCCAGGGAATCGGGTACGGCGAGACCTTCGTGAACCAGGCCGTCGACCTGGTGAATGCCTGGCCGAGCGGCGCCTGGACGCCGAACTTCACCGACGGCCTCGCCGTCCAGGCGGTGTGCGACACGATGGAACGGTCGGCCGACGAGAAGCGCTGGGTGAGCGTCTCTGAGATCACCAAGGATCCCGGCATCTAGCGCGAAATTCCGACCAAGACAGCACGGTAGGGAGGGCGTCCACTGGTCAATTTCACCGCATCAGCATCGTCTTGACACCCGCGAGCGGCATACCCAGACTCGCCGGGTTGGATCGACAGGAGGAGTATTGGCTGTGACCATGCGTTCAACACGAGGTCGACTTGCGATGTCGGGCCTGGTGTTTGCCCTTGCGTTTGCTGCGTGCAGTCAACCACAGGCCCCGGGCGGCTCTGGATCGACGTCCGGTTCCGGACTTACCATCGCAATGATCACCCATGAGACCCCCGGTGACACCTACTGGGACATCATTCGGGCCGGCGCCAAGAAGGCCGCCGAGCAGCTTGGGGTCACCTTGAAGTACTCGAGCGACCCCGACTTCACGAAGCAGGCAGTCCTCGTGCAGAACGCCATCGATTCGAAGGTCGACGGGATTGCGATGACCGCGGCCGGCCCCTCGGCCCTGGTCGGCGCCGTCAAAGCTGCCAATGCCGCCGGCGTGCCGGTCGTGATGTTCGATTCGGGTATCGAAGACTGGAAGGCCCTGGGCGCGATCATGTACTTCGGGTCGGACGAATACATCGCGGGCCAGGCCCTCGGTAAGCGAATCGCCGACGAGGGTGGCAAGAACGTCTTGTGCGTGATCCACCAGGAGGGTTCCACCGCGCTCGAAGCCCGATGCAAGGGCGTCGGCGAGGGTGTGAAGAGTGAGAACATGCAGGTCAACGGAACCGACGATGCTTCCGTCAACGCATCGA
>JACPNV010000077.1 GCA_016185305.1 Actinomycetota bacterium
CGACCTGGGCCGCCGAACGCGCCACAACCGGCGCGGCCCCCGGCCCAGTTCGGCAGGCGCGGCGACCTGGGCCGCCGAACGCGCCACAACCGGCGCGGCCCACGGCCCAGTTCGGCTCGGGTGCAATGATCGGGCGATGCGCTATGAACTCGATCCCGAGCGATCGACGGTCGACATCCACGCGTCGTCCAGCGTTCACCCGATCCACACGAAGGCAAGGGTGAGCGGATGGTTCGAGGCAACCTTCGAGGGCGACGGCGGCATCGACGGCAGCGCCCCGCTCGGTGGCTACATCGAGTTCGACCTCAGCCGGATGCGCTCGGGCAACCCGCTGGTCGATCGCGAATCAGAACGGCGCCTGCAGGTTCGCCGCTACCCGACGGTGAGCGGCGAGCTCACGGCGCTCTCGGCCAGCGCCGAACCCGACGCCTTCGCCGCGAGCGGCGAGCTCACCTTCCACGGCGTCACCCGCGAGATCAGAGGCATGCTGCGCATCGAACGGTCCCGCGGCGAGCTCACGCTGTCAGGCAGCACGACGATCGACGTGACCGATTTCGACGTGCAGCCGCCGAGCCTCCTGGTGATCAAGGTCCACAAAGAGGTTCGGGTCGAGCTCGCGGCCATCGCCCGCCCCGCCGAGCAGGTTCAGGACTGAGCGTGAGCTCAACTTCGTGGCACTTGCGACCACGGCAGCTCCTTGTCGGTGCGGGGCTCGCCGGGAAGGCCGAGGACGCGCTCGCCGAGGATGTTGCGCTGGATCTCCGATGTGCCGCCCTCGATGGAGTTCGCACGCGACCGGAGGAAGAGTTTGCGCGAGCTGCCGGGCGGCCCGATCAGCCCGATCGTCTCGGAGCGGCGCATCGTGTAGTCGTAGTCCACGAGGCTTCGCGGGCCGAGCAGGTCGACACACAGCTCGTAGATCTGCTTGTTCACCTCCGCGAACATCAGCTTCGCGATCGAGCCCTCGGGGCCGGGGTTGCCCGCCTTGCGGTTCTGCGATGCCCGGATGTTGGTGAGGCGCAGCGCTTCGGCCTCGACCCACAGCTGCATGAGACGGTCGCGACTGGCCGGGTTCCTGTCGAGCGCCTCTTCCTTCCAGATCCGTATCGCTTCCGCGATCGCACCCGAACCCCGGGCGGGCGGAGCCGACGCGCCGCTCCCGATCGTCGTGCGCTCGTTCATGAGCGTCGTCATCGAGACGCGCCAGCCGTCGCCGACGTCGCCGATGCGGTCGCCGTCGGGCACGCGCACCTCGGTCAGGTACACCTCGTTGAACTCGGCCTCACCGGTCATCTGGCGGAGCGGGCGAACCTCGACGCCGTCGGCGTGCATGTCGATGCCGAAGTAGGTGAGCCCCTTGTGCTTCGGAGCTTCGGGGTCGGTGCGAGCGACGAGCATGCCGCGATCGGCGATGTGAGCAAACGTGTTCCACACCTTCTGGCCCGTGACGATCCACTCATCACCATCGCGGACGGCCTTGCACGCGAGGCCGGCGAGGTCGGAGCCGGCGCCCGGCTCGCTGAACAGCTGGCACCAGGTTTCCTCACCGGTGAACATCGGGCGGAGCATGCGGTCGCGCACCTCGTCGGTGCCATGGGTGACGACCGTCGGCCCGGCGAGTGTCAGGCCGAAGAAGAGCCGGTGATCGGCAGCCCTCGCACCGGCATCGTGCAACCGCTTGTCGACGGCTTGTTGCAGCTTCGGCGGCACGCCGATCCCGCCATAGCCCTCGGGGAAGTGCACCCACGCCAGGCCGAGGTCGTACTGCCGTCCCCGGAACTCGATGGGATCGGTGGTGCGCGGGTCGAGCTCGTCGAGGAGCTGATCGACCCGCTCCTTCAGGATGCCTTCGGCGTCAATCACGCCCATGAGGGTATTCGTGCAAGTGCGTTAAATGGAAACTCACGGCGCGGTGGAGGTGGTGGACGCGATCGTCGTGGTCGTGGGCGGGAGCGTCGTCGTGGTCGTGGGCGGGAGCGTGGTCGTGGTCGTGCTCGTCGACGTGGTCGATGTGCTGGTCGACGTGCTCGTCGACGTCGTGCTGGTCGACGTGGTCGTTGTCGATGTGGTCGACGCCGGCTCCTTGCTCGCCCACGGCTGCCAGAGCAGCAGGACGATCACGGCGACGAGCACGAAGGCGATGACGAGGATCGCGGCGATCAACCCGCCGTTGCCCGTCGGCGGTCTGATCGCGCTCGGCACGCTCGCCGCGGTCTGGCTCGTCCATCTGGTTCCGTCCCAGTAGCGCACGCGGTCGGGCGCATCGGGGTCGGGGTACCAGCCCGGACGCTGGCTGTCGTCGGCAGGCTTGGCGTCGCGCTTCCACTTCTTGCCGTCCCAGTAGCGGACGAGCTCGACGTGATGCGGGTCGGGGTACCACCCCTCGAGGGCGTCGCCCGCGGGTCGCGCGTCTTCGGTCCACGAGCTGCCGTCCCAGTACCGCAACAGCCCGTCCTGGCGCGGGTGGGGATACCAGCCTGGTCCACCACCGCCCGCGGGCCGCGTGCGGTCGATGTACTGCTGCCCGTCCCAATACCGCTCGAGGCCTGGACGACCCGTCGGGTCGGCGAACCATCCCGATTGGCCGGGCGTCGGATGGGCTGTCGTCGGCGGTCCACCCGGCGCGGGAGCGCCACCACCCATCGGAACGGTGGGATCGACGCCGCCCCCGCTGGTGGGCGGAGTCGGGAACGCTTCGGTCGGGTCGTTCGGATCACTCATCGGTCCTCGCTCAGAAGTGCCACGGGAAGTCGGACCAGTCTGGCGCGCGCTTCTCGAGGAACGAGTCGCGACCTTCGGCTGCTTCGTCGGTCATGTACGCGAGCCTCGTCGCCTCGCCAGCGAACACCTGCTGGCCGACCAGGCCGTCGTCGATGAGGTTGAAGGCGAACTTGAGCATGCGCTGCGCGGTGGGGCTCTTGCCGTTGACCTTCGCTCCCCATTCGAGGGCGACCCGCTCGAGGTCGGCGTGGTCGACCACGGCGTTGACCATCCCCATGCGGTGCGCGTCGTCCGCGGTGTACTCGTCGCCGAGGAAGAAGATCTCGCGGGCGAACTTCTGGCCGACCTGGCGGGCGAGGTACGCGGAACCGAAGCCGCCGTCGAAGCTCGCCACGTCGGCGTCGGTCTGCTTGAAGCGCGCGTGCTCGCGGCTGGCGATGGTGAGGTCGCAGACGACGTGCAGGCTGTGCCCACCGCCCGCGGCCCAACCGGGCACGACGCCGATGACGACCTTGGGCATCATGCGTATGAGGCGCTGCACCTCGAGGATGTGCAACCGGCCCGTGCGCGCCGGGTCGACCGAGTCGGCCGTGTCGCCCTCGGCGTACTTGTACCCATCCTTGCCGCGGATGCGTTGGTCGCCACCCGAACAGAAGGCCCAGACCCCGTCGCGCGGCGAGGGGCCGTTCCCGGTGAGCAGCACGCAACCGACATCGCTCGACATGCGAGCGTGATCGAGGGCGCGGTAGAGCTCGTCGACCGTCGCCGGCCGGAACGCGTTGCGCACCTCGGGCCGGTCGAAGGCGATGCGAACGGTGCCGTGATCGTTGGCGCGGTGGTAGGTGATGTCCTCGAAGTCGAACCCCTCGACTGGGTGCCACGCGTCGGTGTCGAACAGTTCAGAGACCATCGCGGGAGGTTACTGGCAGTTGCTACGGCACAATCGCGGCATGCTGCTCTCCGATCTCGTCGCGACCAGCGATCGCGTGGCCAACACGTCGTCCCGCTCGACCAAGCGCGACGAGATCGCCGAGCTGTTGCGCGGGCTCGATGCTCGCGAGATGTCCGTCGCCGTCGGGTTCCTCACGGGTGAGGCGCGCCAAGGGCGGATCGGCGTGGGGTGGGCGACGGTCGGCCACATCGACACCGCACCCGCCAGCACTCCGAGCCTCATGATCCTCGACGTGGATGCGACGCTTGACCGCTTGGCGCGCATCAGCGGCAGCGGCTCGAACGCCGCACGAGCGGCCGAGCTCGACCTCGTCTTCGGGCGCGCGACCGCCGCCGAGCAGTCCTTCCTGCGCCGGCTGCTCATCGGCGAGCTGCGCCAGGGTGCGCTCGAAGGAGTGATGCTCGACGCGATCGCGAAGGCCGCAGGCGTGCCGGCCACCGCGGTGCGGCGCGCGTTCATGTTGAGCGGCGACCTCGGCACGACCGCGACCGCGGCGCTCACCAAAGGCCGTGTCGGCCTCGATGCCACCGGCCTCACCGTGCTGCGCGGCATCCAGCCGATGCTGGCGTCGACGGCGAACTCGATCGACGACGCCCTGACCGCGACTCCGGGCAAGCCGATGTCGGTGGAGTGGAAGCTCGACGGCGCTCGCATCCAGGTCCACCGCGACGGCGACGACGTACGCATCTACACACGCAACCTCAACGAAGTGAGCGCTCGATTGCCCGAGATCGTGGCCGTGGCGCGAAGCCTGCCGGTGACGAGCTTCGTGCTCGACGGCGAGGTGCTCGGCTACCTCGGCGACGGCTCACTGGCCGACACCGTCGACGGCGCCATTCAGTCCGCCGCGCCCCAGCGATTCCAGGACACGATCAGCACGTTCAGTCGTGAACATGACGACGGCGCTCCCGCGACCGCGCTCCTCCGACCGTTCTTCTTCGATGTGCTGCACGCCGACGGCCGCGACCTCATCGACGATCCACTTGCCGACCGGCGGGTGACGCTGTCGGAAGTGGCGCCGAACCACCGCATCCCGGGCATCATCACGGCCGATGAGCTCGAGGCCAAGGCGTTCCTCGACGACGCCATCGCCACCGGGCACGAGGGAGTGATGGTCAAGGACCTGGCCAGCCCCTACGCGGCCGGTCGCCGCGGCAAGTCGTGGCGAAAGGTCAAGCCGGTGCGCTTGCTCGATCTCGTCGTGATCGCGGTCGAGTGGGGAAGCGGCCGCCGGCAGGGCCGGCTGTCGAACCTCCACCTCGGCGCGCGCAGCCCGAACGACAACAGCTTCGTGATGGTCGGCAAGACGTTCAAAGGCCTCACCGACGAGATCCTCGAATGGCAGACCCGCGAGCTGCTGGCCCGTGAGATCGGACGAGAAGCCGGCTTGTCCGAAGACGCTGCCCACTCCCCTGGCGGCGATCGGTGGCGCCAGGTCGTGCATGTCCGCCCTGAGCTCGTGGTCGAGATCGCGCTCGACGGCGTGCAGGCCTCGCGGCGCTACCCGGGCGGCGTGACCTTGCGGTTTGCACGCGTGCGCCGGTACCGCACCGACAAGCCCGCGTCCGAAGCCGACACCATCGACACCGTGCGCGAGCTGCTGCCGTCGCGCTGACCGCCGCACGAAGTCGCCGTCAAAGGAGGGCGGGGCGCGTATCGACTCGTTATCCTCGGCGGTGGTGGGATGGTCGGAAGCGGCACACGGAGCTTCGCGCTCGATCGACGCGGCCTACGCGGAGCGCGTCCTCGGCGCGCTCCCCGGCGCGGTGTTCGTCATCGACGGGGTGGGTCGCGTCAAGTTCGCGACAGCTCCTGCAGCTGCGCTCGTCGAGCGCACGCCGGGCGAGCTCGTCGGCATGTCGGTCCTCGAGTTCGTGAGCGAGGAGAGTGCCTGGATGTACGCCGCCGCCGTCGCCATGGCGACCGACTACGCCGATGTGATCACCGGTCCGTTGCGAGTGACGTTCACCGCCGGCGGGGAGGAACGCCGCGTCGACGTCTGGGCGACGAACCGGCTCGACGATCCCGGGATCGAAGGCATCGTCTGCCTTGTCAACGCCGAGACGGCAGCGGTCTGGCTGGGCGAAGCGATGGAAGCCGCCGGCACCGGCGCTCCGCCCTCGACGATCGCGAGCCGCGTCGTCACGGCCATGCGCGGGCACCCCGTCGCGGCCGATGCGATCGTGCTGAGCCCGACGCCAGACGGTCTGGGCCCCGTCGTGCCCACGAAGCTCGACCGCCGCCTGTACCGCGGTCGGGGACCCTGGCACGAGACGTTGGCCACCGGGTCGCGGCGGCATGTCGACGCCGCCGATCTCGGGGCCGATCTTCAGCAGGCGGCCACGACCGCGGGCTATGAGGCGCTGTGGGTCGAACCCGTCCTCGGCCGCGACTCGCAGGTCATCGCGGTCCTGTTGCTCTGGAAGGCGCGGCCCGGTGGCCCGAGCCCGAACCAGCTCTCGTCCATCCACCAAGCGGCCGCCATCCTCCGCCTGTGCTGGCCGGCATGAGCTGGCCGGGGTGGTCGGCCCATCGAGCCTCCCCGGTTGATCTGAGCTAGATTCATGTTTCATGGATCATGGCCGGCGAGACGACCGGCGAGACGGCCGGCGAGACAAGTGGAGGTCGCGGTGAGCGACAGGCACCCGTACGAAGACAGGTTCGGCGTCATCCGCGGCATGCCCGGCAAGGGCCGGCCCCGCGACGAGATCCTCGCCGAGATGAAGTGGATGGGCGAAGAAGAAGACAAGGTGTGGCAGACCGGCAAGTGCTCCGGAACCATGTATTGCGGCGACATGGAGCACTACGCGTTCTTGAACGAAGCGTTCTCGAACTTCAGCCATGTGAACGTGCTCCAGCGCGACATGTGTCCGAGCGCGAGCAAGTTCGAGAGCGAGATCATCGCGATGACGCTCGACATGCTCCACGCGGACGCAGTCGGGTCGCACCACCCCGATTCGGTGCCATGCGGTTCGGTGACGTCGGGCGGAACCGACAGCATCGTGACCGCGATGCTCGCCTACCGCGACTGGGCGCGGGCCGAGAAGGGCATCACCCAGCCAAACGCCATCCTCCCCATCACCGCGCATCCCGCCTTCGACAAGGGCTGCCATCTCTTCGGCATCGAGCCGATCAAAGCGCCGGTCGACCCGGACACGACGCTTGTCGACATGGGCTTCGTGCGCGACCACATCGACGACAACACGATCGTGCTCGTCGGCTCGGCCGGGAACTATCCCTACGGCACCATCGACCCGATCGAGGCCCTGTCCGATCTCGCGCTCGAGCACGACATCGGGCTGCACGTCGACGGCTGCCTCGGCGGGTTCATCCTCCCGTGGGGCCAAGAGCTCGGCTACGACATTCCGATCTTCGACTTCCGCCTTCCCGGTGTCACGACCATCTCGGCCGACACCCACAAGTACGGATACGGCCTCAAAGGCACGTCGGTGCTGTCCTACCGCGAGCACAGCCTCCGCAACCACCAGTACTTCACGTCGACCGACTGGCCGGGTGGCAAGTACCTCTCGCCCGGTCTCGCCGGGTCGCGCAGCGGCGGCCTGATCGCGGCCACGTGGGCCTCGATGGTGAGCAACGGCCGTGAGGGCTATCTCGCCTACGCCAAGCAGATCTTCGAGGCGTCCTACGCCATGCAGGACGCCGTCAAGTCACACGACGAGCTCAAGCTCATGGGCCAGCCGACGTGGTGCTTCTCGTTCACGTCGGAAGTGTTCGACATCTACCACGTCAACGACTTCATGAAGGAGCGGGGCTGGCGGTTCAACGGCCAGCAGTACCCGAACGCGGTCCACATGTGCGTCACCCGGCCGCAAACCCAACCCGGCGTCGTCGAGACGTTCGCCAACGACCTCGCCGAAGCCGTGAAGTACGCGCTGAGCCCACCGCGGGAGCAACCCATCTCGGGTGCGATCTACGGCGGTGTGCCCGGTGGGCCCACGCCGGAAGTAGGTGCTTTCATCCGCGACGTCATGTTCGGCATGCTCGACGGCATGCAGGATGTCCCCACCTCGCCGACCGGGAGCTGATCGTCGCATGGCCACCGCAACCTCGCGCCGTACCCCGCAACAGCAGCGCAGCCGGGCAAAGGTCGACGCCATCCTCGACGCGTCCGAACGGATCGTCACCGCTGACGGTCTCGACGGCCTCACGACCACGATCGTCGCCGAGCAAGCGGGCATCGCGGTCGGTACCTTGTACCAGTACTTCGACAGCATCGACGCGATCCTCGACGCGTTGATCGCTCGCCACGCCGAGTCTTTCGCTCTGCAGCTGAAAGAAGCACTGTCGGGCCAGAAGTTCCGGCGCAAGCGCGACGCCGCCAACGCCGCGCTCGACGAGTTGATCGAGTACTACCGCAGCCACCCCTCGTTCCGTGCCCTGTGGCGGGGCGCACCCAGCGCGACCGGGGCCGGCTTCGGAGACGAAGCCGGCGACGTGCTCATCGGCTTGGTGATCGAGGCGATCGAGTCGCAGGGCATGGCGTCGCGCGCCGACCCCGACTTCGTGCTCGAGGTCGAGGTGCAATGGTCACTGGCCCAAGCCCTCATCCGCCTCGCGTTCCGCCGCGATCCCAAAGGCGACGCTGCGGTGCTCAACCACCTCCGCCGCCTCTTCGACCTCGACGTCGACCCGGTGGAGACGTAGCACGGGTTACGTTTGCGCATCGATGGAGTTCTTCGAAGTCGTCACCACGACGCGTGCCATCCGGCGGTACTTGCCCGATCCGATTCCTGATGCGGATTTGGCCCAGATGTTCTTCGCGGCGACCCGCGCGCCGTCGGGGTCGAACCGGCAACCGTTGCGGTTCGTCGTCTTGCGCGACGGGCCGAAAGCCCTCGCTGCACGCAAGGTCTTGGGCGACTCGTTCCGCACCATGTGGTCGGACAAACGAGCCGGCGACGCTTACGACCGCGGCTCGGGAGAGGACCCGAGCTCGCGCAAGGCGCGGACCGCTCGGACGATGCAGCACTTCGTCGACCACATCGATGAAGCACCGGTCATCGTGTTCGCGTGTGTGCAGCACTGGCACGGCGGCCACTTCACCGAAGGTGCTTCGGTCTATCCCGCCTGCCAGAACCTGCTGCTCTCCGCCCGCGCCCTCGGCTACGGCGCGGTGATGACGGTCTGGCATCAAGTGGTCGAGAAGGAACTGGCCGACATCGTCGGGCTTCCTGACGGCGTGAGCATCGCCGCGACGATCCCTCTCGGTCGCCCCGAAGGCCGTCACGGCCCGGTGCGGCGCCTGCCGCTCGACCAGCTCGTGTACGAGGACGGATGGTCGGAGTCGGCCCCGTGGGCGATCGATCCTGAGGGGGCGCGCTTCAGCGGCGGGCCGCCCCGCGGCCGCTGATCTCGCGGCCCAGCTCCGGTCGGTTCAGCGCACGCCGAGGAGGTCGACCACGAACACCAGGGTCTCGTTCGGCCCGATCACGCCACCCGCGCCGCCCTTGCCGTACGCGAGGTTCGGTGGGATGACGAGTCGGCGGCGTCCGCCGACCTTCATGCCGGCCACACCCTGATCCCATCCCGCGATGACCTCGCCAGCCCCGAGTCGGAACGAGAACGTGTCACCGCGGTCCCACGACGCATCGAACTGGCTGCGGGTCGACCACGCGTTGCCGGCGTAGTGGACCTCGACCGTCTGCCCGCTCGCGGCCTCGTCGCCGGCGCCGACCTCGAGGTCTTCGATCACGAGCTCTGCAGGGGGCTGCTCGCCCGGCGGCACGTACACATGGGGCTTCTCGTCGTTCGACATCCGCCCAACCTAGCGAGCGGATCACACACGCTCACCTGATCGCTCCGATCCACCGACGACACGACGCGCGGACGGCGCGTGACCCTTTACGGTGTAGCCGTGGCAACGGCGCGAAACCCCGACGACGAACCGGTCGCGCCGTTGATCGCAACGCCGGCCTGGGCCGTCAGCGCCCTCGGGCACCTCACCGATCTGGTGGTCGTGCTCGACGACAGCCTCACCTTGCTGTGGGCCAACGGGTACACCAAGCGATTGCTCGGCTATCGAGACGAGGATGAAGACCGCCTCATCGGGACATCGATCGCGGAGTTCGTCCACCCCGACGATCTCCTCCGCGCCGGCGAGGTCGTCGGCATGATGGTCGAGGATCAGCTCGTCGTCCCCGTGACGCCGGCGCTCTACCGCCTACGGCAGGCGGACGGAGCGTGGACACCCGTCGAGCTCAACGGTGTGGTCGTTCCGGCGAGTGACGGCTTGGGCGCGCTCATCGTCATCGTCGGGCGCTACTCCGGCGACCGCCACCTCCAAGACCACATCCTCGAGATGTTGACAAGCGGCGCGTCGACAGATGATGTGGTCGAGCTGATCCCCGGGTTCGGCCACTGGCGCCACCCCTATGAGGTCTACGCGATCTGGTACCGCAACGCGAGGGGCGAGTGGACGATGGCCGGCACCGAGCTCGCGGCCGAGCTGGCGGCGGTGGCAGTTTCGGGCAATCCGTGGCAGATGGCCGTGGAGCACAACGAGGAGGTCGTCGCCGAGGCGGACGACCTCCCGCCTGCGGTGCGCGCGCTGGCCGAGCAACACATGCTCGGCGCGTGCTGGGCGATCCCGGTGCCCGATCCGCTCCACGACGAGCACGCCGCCGTCATCGCCTGGTCACGCGCCGGCATGGGCATCGCGACGCCGGTCCACCGCTACGCGCTCGAGACGATGGCGAGGTCGTTGGAATTGGTCCTCCAGTGGCGGCGCCAGCGCACCGGCCTCGAAGATGCAGCTCGCTGCGACTCGCTCACCGGCGTGGCCAACCGCGGCCGAGTTTTCGAGGTCCTCGGCGAACTGCGGCGTGAAGCGGCGGCAGACGGGACGAAGATGAGAGTCGGCCTTCTCTATGTCGACCTCGACGGCTTCAAAGACGTCAACGATCTCCACGGCCACACTGCGGGAGATGCGGTGTTGACCGAAGTGGCCCGACGCATCTCAACCACGTTGCGGCCGGGCGACATGCTCGGTCGCTTGGGCGGCGACGAGTTCGCCGTGGTGTGCCGTGATGTCCCCGACGACAGCGCGCTTCCATCGATCGCGCAACGGATCATCGAAGCCGTCTCGCCGCCGATGCGCGTCGGCCGCGCCGAGATCGCCGTCGGGGCGAGCATCGGGGTCGCCATGGCCGTGGCGGCGGAGCTCCGCCCCGACGAGTTGATCGATCGTGCCGACAACGCCTTGTACAGCGCCAAGGCCGCAGGCCGAGGCCGCTGGCACGCGGCGCCGGCGGCGACCTGATTCGCGGCCAGAGCTACGCGTTCGTGGCGGCGAGGGCGGCCGGCTCGTGCCAGAGCCGGCGAGCGAGGCGCGCCCAGTCGTCGCGAAGCTGCGGAGCAAGCGCAAGACCGACCAGCGAGCACGACGCTCCAAAAGCGGCGGTCTCGACCAGCGCCGGATCGAGGCGCCGTCCGGCCCCGAACTCGGTCACCGTGTCGAAGGTCCACTCGCCGCTCGCCAGCGAGAACCGCCCCGCCAGCAAGCCAGGGATCGCCCGCGCCAGGTCTCGACACGCCGGCTCGCGGCGATCGACGTTGGCGGCAACGCGCTCGATGCTGGTGACCGAAAGGTGGCTCAGTCGGCGCATGACGCCGGTGGCGGCGATCAGGTCAAGATCTCGCGCGTCGAGGGCGGGGTGGGCCCACGCCGGCAAGCGGCCGCACACCTGGGTCCACGGATCGAGCAGCATCGCCTTCTTCTTGCTGTCGAGATGTTCGGTCGTGAGGGCGAGCAACGCCGCGTCGACCTTGGCGAACCGGGACCGTACGAGCGGTTCGACATCACCAACCCGGTTGGCGTCCGTAGCCTCACGCGTCAAGCGAACGTCGAGGATCTCGCGCACGTCGCGCAGCGCCTGCGAGGACTCGTGCCCGTTCACCGTGCGTATCGCCCGCCAAGACGTCGGGACCGCCAGGCAATCGAGCCGGGCCCAGTCGGCCGGGCCGAGCTGCTCGAGCTGTATGTACAGGCGGGAGGCCCGCCGGCCGATCTCGCCGAGGCGGGCAAGGGCGACAACTTCTTCGATCATCAGCATGGGTGTTGTTCTCACCTACCCGTGTGTCATCGCCATCACGCTCAGGTGAACAGCGGGTGAAAGGCCGGTGGCCGGCGGGAACTGGTTTCTGCGCCGCCGATAATCCGGCGGCTGCCGTTGGCACGGAGTGTCAACACGTTCGGGCTATCGTGTGTCCCCCTGGCGGGGGCGGGCAGCGACACGATGACGACGGTTCACAAGTACCTCGGCAAGGCGCCCATCGGGTGGCACTTCATGGCGGACGTCGGGCGGCATCGCACCGAGGGCTGGCGGCCCACCCGGCGCTGGGCAGAGGCGGCAGCCCGTCGCTGGACCAAGCAGGCGCGCCAGCAGCTCCAGCCGGGCCACGAGATCGCCGCTCGCCCGTCCGCCCGCCGCTCGCGATCGCACGCCGATCCTCGCCCCTGGCGAAGGTGACATCGGTCGCGACCCTGGACTTCACTGCCGTTCCTGAGTAAGTTCAACAAACGAACTCACTCGCCGGAGCAGGGGGACCGATGGCCACCACGACCACGACGCCGACCACCACGACGACCGAGCGCCCGACCGCCTGGCAGCAGACGGCGTGCATCCTTTGCAGCATCAACTGCGGGATCGAGGTGCGGCTCGACGGCACGCGGTTCGCGCGCGTGCGCGGCGACAAGGCCCATCCGACGTCGCAGGGCTACACGTGCGAGAAGGCGCTGCGGCTCGACCACTACCAGAACTCCCGTGACCGGCTGACCAGTCCCTTGCGCCGGCGCGCCGACGGCACCTACGAGGAGGTCGACTGGGACACGGCGATCACCGAGATCGCCGCGCGCTTCGCCAAGATCCGCGACACCTACGGCGGCGAGAAGATCTTCTACTACGGCGGCGGCGGGCAGGGGACCCACCTCGGCGGCGGGTTCGGCGGAGCGACTCGCGGAGTGCTCGGCTCGCGCTATTCATCCAACGCACTCGCGCAGGAGAAGACGGGCGAGTTCTGGGTCGACGGTCAGCTGTTCGGCCGGCCCCGCTGCCACACGACCGGAGATTTCGAACACACCGAGGTGGCCGTGTTCGTCGGCAAGAACCCCTGGCAATCGCACGGCTTCCCTCGCGCCCGCACCACGTTGAAGGAGATCGCTCGCGATCCCGAGCGCGCCCTCGTCGTCATCGATCCTCGCCGCACCGAGTCGGCCGACCTCGCCGACTACCACCTGCAGGTGCGGCCCGGCACCGATGCGTTCGCGCTGGCCGCGGCGCTCGCCGTGCTGGCGGAGGAAGACCTCCTCGATCACGCCTGGCTCGACGAGCACGCCAGACGGCTCGACGAACTGCTCGCGCTCCTCGGCGGTGTGGACATCACCGACTACTGCGATCGGGCAGGGGTCGACGAAGAGCTCGTCCGCACCGTCGCCCGCCGCATCGCGCGCGCGGCGAGCGTGTCGATCTTCGAAGACCTCGGCATCCAGCAGGCGCCGCACTCGACGTTGAACTCGTGGCTCGAGAAGCTGATCTACCTCCTCACCGGCAACTTCGGCATCGAGGGCGGGATGAACATCCACACGCGCATGGCGAGCCTCGGAGGAGGAGGAGTCGGGGGGACCAACCGGGTGACGCCCGTTGGCGGTCATCGCATCATCACCGGCCTCATCCCGGCGGCGGTCATCCCCGACGAGATCCTCACCGATCACCCCGATCGCTTCCGGGCCATGCTCATCGAGTCGAGCAACCCGGTGCACTCGCTGCCCGACAGCCAGCGCATGCGGGATGCACTCGACGCGTTGGAGCTCGTCGTGGTGATCGACGTCGCGTTCACCGAGACCGCTCGCCATGCCGACTACGTACTGCCGGCCTCCTCCCAGTTCGAGAAGTGGGAGGCCACGTTCTTCACCCTCGAGTTCCCCGAGAACGCCTTCCACCTGCGCAAGCCGCTGCTGCCACCGCTCGAAGGCACGCGGCCCGAACCCGAGATCCATCGCCGCCTCGTCCGGGCGCTCGGCGGCTACACCGACGACGACCTGCTACCGCTTCACGAGGCGGCGCTTCGCGGACGAGCCGCGTATGCCGAGGCGTTCCTCGCGTTCCTCGGTGATCGCCCCGACCTGGCACGAGTTGTCCCGTTGGTGCTCGTCGAGACGCTGGGGCCGACCCTCGTCGAGGAGCTCGGTCCGGGCTCCGAGACCGTCGCCGCCGTGTGGGGCCTGTGCCAGACCGCCTTCCTCTCCTATCCGTCGTCGATCCGGCGCGCCGGGTACGAGGACGCCGAAGCGCTGTTCGAAGCCGTCACCACGACGCACTCCGGCATCGTCTTCTCGGTCGACCCGTACGACGAGACGATCGCCCGCATGGAGACTCCCGACAAGTTGGTGAACCTCGTCGTGGACGAGTTGGTCGACGAGTTCCAGGCGCTGGCGAGCGAACGACCGCCGAGCCCCGCTGGCGACGATGCGTACCCGTTCGTGCTGTCCGCTGGCGAGCGTCGGTCGTCGACGGCCAACACGATCTACCGCGATCCGTCGTGGATGAAGAACGACACCGAGGGTTCGTTGCGCATGCATCCGAAGGACGCCGCGTCGGTCGGCGTCGACGACGGCGGCACCGTGCGGCTGACGACTCGTCGTGGCAGTGTGGTCGCCGTGGTCGAGGTGTCCGACACGCTCCTCCCCGGTCATGTCTCGCTGCCGAACGGCCGCGGGCTGGACTACCCCGACGAGTCCGGTGAACGCGAGCGCAAGGGCGCTCCGCCCAACGAGCTGACCTCCACCGACGACCGCGACTGGCTCGCGGGCACGCCGTGGCACAAGCACGTGCGGGCCCGCATCGAGGCGGTGGCGTGAGACGGACGCGGTTCGACGACTGGCCGTGCCCGATCGCGCGGACCACCGACCTCATCGGCGACTGGTGGACGCCGCTCGTCATGCGAGAGGCGTTCCTGGGGCGCAAGCGCTTCGACGAGTTCATCGACGCGCTCGGGATCCCGCGGGCAGTGCTGACCGATCGGCTCGACCGCCTGGTCACCGAAGGCCTGCTGCGAAAGGTCACCTACGAGGAGCGGCCGCCCCGGTTCGAGTACAAGCTGACCGAGAAGGGCCTCGCGTTCTATGACGTGCTCGCCGCGATGTGGCGGTGGGGGGCGGACTGGCAATGGGGCGACGAGGCTCCGCCGATCAAGCTCGTCGACCGCGACACCGGCAAAGAGGTCGTGCCGGCGGTCGTCGACGAGAACACCGGCCAGCGCATCGACGTCCGGCGCCTGCGGGTACGCCCCCGCTGAGAAAACTCGGAATCTTTCGTCACTGGCCTATGACAGGCGTAGGTGGCTGACGAAAGAACGGGAGGGGGAGTACGGCTCGAGCGAGCGATCCGTTAGTGCTCGTGGCGCCTCGATCGTGGACCCGAGCCGTAATCACCGAACGGATCGTCGCGCTCCCGCACCGCATCGCGGAACCCGACCTCTTGCGCGCGGCTCACGAAGTCCAACCCCTCCTGGGTGTGCCGAGCGATGCCGTCGAACAGGCTGCCGAGCGTGCGACTCGATGACAGGCCCATGTTCTCGACCGTCTGGTTGCACAGCAGCTTCAGCATCACGAGCTGGTTCGTCGGCACCTGCGCCATGCGCGTCGCGAACGCGTGGGCGTGGTCTTGCAAGTCGCCCGCGGGAACGGTTTCGAGGATCAGTCCGATGCGAGCTGCTTCATCCGCCGAGATCTCGTCGCCCGTCAACAGGTAGCGCTTCGCGTTCTCGAGCCCCATGCGGTACACCCACATCGCCGTGGTCGGCGTGCCCCAGACTCGCGACGGCGGGTAGCCGAACACGGCATCGTCCGCCGCGATGATCAGATCGGCGCACAGCACCATGTCGGTGCCGCCACCGATGCACCAGCCGTTGACCGCGGCGATGGTCGGCTTGGACGAGTACCAGAGCTTCATGTAGGTGTCGACGAACGTGCCGATCATCCGCAAGTCGCCGACGGAGTCCCAGACCCGTTTGGGCTCGACGGTATCGGTCGACCCGCCGCTCTCGGCCGCCTGCGCGACGGTCGACCAATCAAGGCCGTAGCCCGCGCAGAACGCCGGCCCTTCGGCCCGAAGCAGGATCACGTGTACGTCGGTGTCCCAGTTCGCGACGTCGATGGCATCGGCCAGCTCGTCACGCAATGCCGGGGTGATCGTGTTGTATGCCTCGGCTCGAGCCAGCCAGATCGACCGCACGCCATCGGTCGTCTCGGTGCGGATGGTGGTGTAGTCCATGGTGTGAGCTTGCCTCATCTCCCGGGAACAGGCGATTGTGTCCGCCTTATGACAGATCCGGTGGACAGGTTGCTCGAGCTGTTCACGTTCGACGAGCTGGGCGACGACGTCTACCGGGCGGTGAACGTCGATCGCGGTCATGGCACGCGCGTCTTCGGTGGCCAGGTCGCGGCGCAGGCGCTCGCGGCCGCGACCCGCACGATCACCGTCCCGCATCACCTTCACTCCCTGCACGCGTACTTCCTCCGGCCCGGTCGCCCCGGCATCCCCATCGACTACGACGTCGAGGAGACGCGTGACGGGCGGTCGTTCACCACTCGCCGCGTGCTCGGTCGCCAGGACGGCGAGGTGATCTTCGAGATGTCCTGCTCGTTCCATGGCGACGAAGACGGCGTGGACTACCAGCTTCCTCGGGCCACGGACGTGCCGCCGGCCGAGGACACGCCGGCACGGATGCTGTGGATCCCCGACGAGGAGCGCGAGCGCATCCCGTTCGAGCTGCGAGAGCTCGGCCCGAGCGACGCCGACGACACCGGGTGGCACCGGTCGACGCGCCGCGTGTGGATGCGCATTCGCCGGCGGCTCCCCGACGACCCCTTGCTCCACGCCTGCCTCATCACGTTCCTCTCCGACATGGGCGCCGTGATGGCGGCGATGGCACCGGTGCCCGAGCACCGTCATGAGCAGATGATGGCCGCCAGCCTCGACCACGCCCTGTGGTTCCACCGCCCGATCCGGGCCGACGAGTGGATGCTCTACGACCTGCACGCGGTGTCCAACCACGGCGCGCGGGGGCTCACGAGGGGCACGATGCACACCGAGGACGGTGTCCTCGGCGTTTCGGTGGCACAAGAAGCGTTGATCCGGGTGTTGAACGACCGGCAGCAGAAGAACCGTTCGGACGGAAACCTCTGACCACGCGGTCGGTCCCAACGTTCCGGCGGACCATCACGATCGGTTCGCCGGGTCGAACCATCACCGATGTGAGCGCGCTGCGCGCGACACACTCTCGGGGTGCCTGAAGGAGGGACCGACAGCGAGACCCAGCCCGGCTGGTTCGATCGCGTCCTCATCGATCCGCTCGACGCGTTGCAGCGGCGCATCCGACCTGTCGCCTTCACCGTCGCGCTGTTCAAGCGGTTCTCCGAGGACCGCGGCTCGCAGTACTCGACCCTGCTCGCGTACTACGGCTTCTTCTCGTTGCTCGCCATCCTGCTCGTGATCGGCACGATCTCCGCGACGGTCCTGTCGCAGAGCCCCGAGCGGCAGCAAACGCTCACCGACGCGATCACGAAGGCCCTTCCGGTCACCGGCGACACCGTCGCGACGAACGTGCAGAAGCTCAACGGCTCGGGCTTCGCGGTCCTCATCGGTCTTTTGATCGTGACCTGGAGCGGCCTCGGCGTCGTGAACAACGCGCAGGACGCCTTCAACACGATGTGGAGCGTGCCCCGCTACCACTGGCCCTCGCTGTGGGTGCGAATCGGGCGCAGCGCCGCGGTCCTCGGCGTGGCCGGCCTCGCGTTGACGGCGCTGACCGCCGGAGGCCCGATCCTCTCCGCACTCGAGCTGGGCTCGTTCCAGCTCGTGCTGGCCGCCGTCGGCGCGGCGGCGATCAACACCGGCGCGCTCGCCGTCTGCCTCGAGCTGCTGACCAAGAAGCGGATCGGCCTCAAGAACCTGCTACCAGGAGCGATCGGCGGCGGCATCGCGCTTGTGATCCTGCAGCTCGGCGGCACGTGGTACATGACGCGCGTCGTCGCTCGCGCCGGTGCGTTCTACGGCACGTTCGCGGCGGCCATCGGTGTGCTGGTGTGGATCGGCCTTCAGGCGCGGCTCATCCTCCTCGCCAGTGAAGTGAACGTCGTCCGCGCCAAGGCCCTGTGGCCGCGCAGCCTGACCGGGCGCAACCTGACCGACGCCGACCGGCGGGCACATTCCGACCTGATCGAGCGCGAATCGCTGTTCGCGGGCGCCGTGATCGACACCCAGATCGAGCAGTAGCCACAGATTCGACCGTACGATGCATGCCCGATGGACTCGCTTGCCGCGCTCGTCGACCTGCCCGAGCAGGCCACCGGCGTTCCGTTCCCCACACGCGAATGGCCTCGCCGCCAAGCAGGAGCACCGGCCGCGGCGACCGACCTGGTCGACCAGCTCTTCGACGAGCCAGAACGGTTCGGCTCGACCCACGCTGTCGTTGTTGTGCAGCGCGGTGAGCTGCTGGCCGAACGCTACGGCGGCACCATCGAACATCTCGATCGCGAGCCCGAGTCGGTCGAGGCGACCACCAAACTGCTGTCGTGGTCGATGGCGAAGTCCCTTCTCCATGCCGTGGTCGGCACCCTCGTGCGCGACAAGCGTCTCGACATCGACGCACCGGCACCGGTCGCGGCATGGCATGCGGACCCCGATGACCAGCGCGGCACGATCACCGTCCGCAACCTGCTCGAGATGCGCGACGGCCTCGACTTCGTCGAGGAGTACACCGTCGACGGGCCGTCCGACGTCGTCGAGATGCTGTTCGGTGGCGCCCAGAACGACGTGGCCAGATTCGCGATCGGCAAGCCGCTGGCCCACGAGCCCGGGTCGGTCTGGAACTACTCGTCGGGAACGAGCAACATCATCAGCCGCGTCGTCGGCGACATCGTCGGTGGCGGAGAGCGCGGCATGCGAGCCTTCCTCGACGCCGAGCTCTTCGGGCCGCTGGGCGTGCGCGACGTCGACGTCCGGTTCGACGACGCAGGAACGTTCCTCGCGTCGAGCTTCGTGTACACGACCGCGCAGAACTTCGCCCGCTTCGGCCTGTTGTACTTGCGCGACGGCGTGTGGGACGGCCGGCGAATCCTCCCCGAGGGTTGGGTCGACGACGCGCGCCGACCACGCTCGTACGACGACGACGACGACCGCTGGTACGGCTCGCACTGGTGGGCACTGAACGACGACCTCGGCACGTTCTGGGCCAACGGCTATGAAGGCCAATGCATCTTCTGTGTACCCTCCCTCGACCTCATCGTCGTCCGCTTGGGCAAGACACCCGAAGCCAACAAGCGCAACCTCGCCGCGTGGCGGACTGGCATGCGCGACGCGTTCCGCGGGTGACGTGCGGCGGGCGCCGTCCACCCGAGCCCTCTTGCGCGGCGGCCGAGGACGGCGGGTCCTCAGGTCCTCCCCGACCAGCAGCGAATAGCTAGATTCGGCGGCCGTGCGACTGGCGCTCGAACCACCCACCGACCCGACCGCGTACGACTTCTCCCATCCGATCCGCGTGCGCTTCGCGGAGACCGATGCGATGGGAATCGTGCACCACGCCGGGTACCTCACCTACTTCGAGGAAGCCCGCGTCGCGTACCTGCGCCACCTCGACCACCCCTATGACAAGGTCCGCGCCGAAGGCATCGACTTCGCCGTGCTCGAAGCCTACGTGCACTACCGCCAACCGCTGCGCTTCGACGATGTCGTCGATGTCTTCGTGAGCGTCGGCGAGGTCACGCGCGTGACCTGCCAGCTCGGCTACTTCCTGCAGCTCGGCGACACGTCGATCGCCACCGGTGTGACCGTGCACGGCTGCGTGAACCCGGCGGGGCGTCCGGTTCGCCTGCCCGACTGGCTCAGGTCGGTCGCCGACGACAAGGGCTGGACCGGACGACGCTAGGCGACGGGGCCCGCATCAATAGCCCCACGGCTGTTCGGGTTCGGGAGATTCGGCCACGACGGTCGCGGCCTCGTGGTCGACCGCGCGGCGGGCGCGGGGGTCGATGCCGCTGCGCAACAGGACCAGCCCGGCGATGGCGAACACCGAACCGGCCACGAACGAGCCGCGATATCCGCTGATCGCCGCCGCCCCGCCGAGGATCATCGCGCCGAGCCCTTGCGACGCGTCGAAGAAGCTGCTGACCGTGCCGACGCAGGCACCGCGCTCCGCTTCGGGCACTCCGCTCAGCGCAAGCGTCAGCATCGCCGGGTAGAGCAACGACATCCCCACCGCGAAGATCAGCGCACCGGCGTAGAGGCCGGCTGGGCGAGGAACCGCGGCGATCACGAGAAGCCCGGCGGCACCGAACGCCGTTGCCCCGGTGCCCGCCCTCAACGGACCGAGCATGTCGGGCAACCGCGCCCCGGCGATGCGGATGGCCAAGATCGCCAGTCCGTACATCAGCAGCACCGGGCCGGCGGACGGCACGCCGATGTCGTCGACGTACAGGGGGATGAACTCGAAGAACCCAGCCAGGCCGACCATGCCGAGGAACAAGACCAGGCCCGGAGCGAAGGATCTCGGATACAGCAACGGCGCCCGCGGTGCGTCCTTCGGCACCCGGCGATCGGGCGTGAGCGTCTCGCGTGTGAGAAGCCCGAGGGCTGCGGCCGCGAACGCGAACGACGCCGCGACCGTCCACACGACGCCGTACCCGGCGTTCTGTCGCAGGTACTCGCCGAGGTAAGGACCGAACGACAGGCCGCCGTACACCGCGACCGACCAATAGCTGATCGCCTCGCCTCGGCGCTCCTCGGGCGCGAGATCGGTGACCATGGTGCCGGCACCCACGAAGAACGCGGCTTCGCCGACGCCGCCGAGCACGCGCATCGCCACGAAGACACCCGTCCCCGGCACGAAGTGGTAGAGCGCAGTCGACACACCGACGACGAGCGCACCCGAGACGATCAGCACCTTGCGCCCCAACCGATCGCCGACGCGGCCGGCGAACGTCCGCAACACGATGGCGCCGATCGAGAACGACCCCACGACGATGCCCACCGCCACGGCGCCGCCCTGCAACTTCTCCTCGACGAAGTTGGGCACGACCGGCCACAGGATGCCGAGCGAGAGGAAGTATGCCAGTCCCACCATCACGACCAGCCCGAAGCGAGGCGTGAGCAGCCGCCGCGTGGTCTTCGTGGTGGCCAAGCTTCCTCCCGGGCGATGGCGAAGCCCCGAGTCTACGGAGACGCCTCGCCAGATCCCACGCCGATAGCCGGGATGTGCTGGTTCCCCGTATCGTTGGCGTTCGACCACGCGACCGAGGGGGATCCGTGAGAGTTCACGTCGACCAAGAGAAGTGCCAGGGCCACAACCGCTGCTACGCCTTGGCACCCGAGCTGTTCGACGTCGACGACTACGGAACGGCCCACGAGTTGAACGGCGGCCAGGTCCCGCCCGAGCTGGAAGGCAAGGCCCGGCTCGCGGTCTCCAACTGCCCGGAGTACGCCATCACGATCGACGAAGACTCGTGAGCCATCCGCCGGTCACGGACTGGGAGACCGACTTCGATCACACCGACGTGGCCTACGCGGCCGACCCTTTTCCCATCTGGGACGAGCTGCGGGCGAAGTGCCCGATCGCCCACTCCGACCGCTATGGGGGCGTCTGGCTGCCGACGACCCACGAAGATGTGGCCGCCATCGCCTACGACACCGACCACTTCACGTCGCAGAGCGTGATCGTCACCGAGGGGCGGCCCATGGCGCCCGCGCCGATCGGTATCGCCCCACCGATCTCCTCGGACCCGCCGTTCCACCACGACGCTCGACGCCTGCTGCTGCCGGCCTTCTCGCCGAAGGCGATCGCCGCGCTCGAGCCGTTCACGCGTGCGTACTGCCACGAGCTGCTGGATGCGGTCGAAGGGCAGACAGAGCTCGACGCCGCCGAGGACTACGCGCAGCACATCCCGGTCCGAGTCATCGCCAAGATGCTCGGCTTCCCGGCCGGAGACGCCGACCAGTTCCGCGAGTTCGTCACCAACACGATCGAGTCGGTCGACCTCCCCGTCGAGAAGCGCATCGAGAACTTCGGCAGGCTCGAGGCCTACCTACGTGACCAGGTGGAAGACCACATCGCCCACCCGCGCGACGACCTCACGAGCTTCCTGCTCGACGCGCGGCTCGACGGCGCCTTGCTCGACGAAGGTCACGTCGGTGGCACGATCGCCTTGCTCCTCCTCGCTGGCATCGACACGACGTGGAGCGCCATCGGCGCCTCGATCTGGCACCTGGCGCGCACCCCAACCGATCGCGAACGCCTCGCGAACGAACCGGAGCTGATGCCCTTCGCCATCGAGGAGCTGCTCCGCGCCTACGCGCCGGTCACGATGGCCCGGCTCGTGAAGGACGACTTCGAGTTCAACGGCTGCCCCATGAAGAAGGACGAGTGGGTCCTGCTTCCGTTTCCCTCGGCCAATCGAGATCCGGCGTTCTTCGCCGACGCCGGTCGGGTCGAGCTCGATCGGACCGAGAACCGTCACGCTGCCTTCGGCCTCGGAATCCACCGGTGCGTCGGCTCGAACCTGGCCCGCATGGAGCTGCAAGTCGCGCTGGAGGTCTTCCTCGAACGCATCCCCGTGTTCGAGCTCGCGTCCGGCGACCCCGCCGCGGTCCGGTGGTCGGGTGGGCAGGTGCGCGGCCCGCGCACGCTGCCGCTGCGGGTCGGCTGAGGCCGGCCCACTCGCGCCGCCCAATCCCAGCGGCACATCGACCGGGTACCGTTCGCAGGTGGCCGATGACCGCATCACCCTCGATCTGGCCGGCCAACGCGTCGACGTCACCCATCCTGGCAAGGTGTTCTTCACCGCTCGGCAGGAATCGAAGCTCGACCTGGTCAACTACTACCTGGCTGTCGAAGAGCCGCTGTTGCGGGCCATGCGGGGAAGACCCGTGCTGATGCAGCGCTTCCCGCACGGCACGAGCGGCAGCAACTTCTTCCAGAAGCGCGTGCCCGACCGCCGGCCGGATTGGCTGCAGACGACGATGGTGTCGACGCCGAACGGCACGCTCTCACGCGCGCTCGTCGTCGCCGACATCGCCCATGTCGTGTGGGCCGTCAACCTCGCCTGTCTCGGGTTCCACGTGTGGCCCTACCACGCGAACGATCCCGAGCACGCCGACGAGCTGCGAATCGACCTCGACCCGCAGCCGGGTACGAACTTCGAGAACGTCCGCGAGGCCGCGGCCGAGGTGAAGAGGCTGCTCGACGAGATCGGCATCACCGCCTACCCGAAGACGACCGGCTCGAAAGGCATCCACGTCTATGTGCGCCTGCAACCGAAGTGGAGCGCCTACCAGGTGCGAGCCTCGGCGGTTGCCCTCGCCCGCGAGCTCGCACGGCGGCGGCCCGACATCCTCACCGATGCGTGGTGGAAGGAGGAGCGAGGTCAGCGGGTGTTCATCGACTTCAACCAGAACGCGCCACACAAGACGGTGTTCGGTGCGTGGTCGGTTCGGGCGCGCGTCGGCGCGCAGGTGTCGACGCCGTTCACTTGGGACGAGCTCGAGACGATCCACCCCGACGGCGTCACGATCGCCAACGTGCCGGCGCGTGTGCGAGAACGTGGTGATCCGTGGACGGCAAGCACCGAGGACCTGCAGTCACTCGATCCCCTGCTCGAGATGTCGGACCGAGACCTGGCCAACGGCCTCGGCGATGCGCCGTGGCCACCCGTCTACCCGAAGATGCCCGACGAGCCGCCCCGGGTCGCTCCGAGCCGCGCCAAGAAGGATTGACCGTCAGCAGATCCCGAAGATCACATGCCTGCGACCGCCCCGCGGCCACGTGCGACACTCCTCGTCATGCACCCGAGCACTCGCACCGCACGCGCGCCTGGTCGAGCAGATCCGCAGTTCGGCGGACTCGTCCCGCCGATCTTCCCGTCCGCGACCTACGTCCGCGACGACGACGGGTCATACCCGGGGGGACACTCGTACTCACGTGATCAGAACCCGACGGGCGAGCCGGCCGAGGCGCTGCTCGCCGAGCTCGAGGGAGGCGAAGCCGCCTTGCTGTTCAGCTCCGGCATGGCCGCGGCGACCGCATTGCTCGACTCGTTGGAAGCGGGCACGCACGTGGTCGCACCCCGTCGCATGTATTGGACGATCCGGCGCTGGCTGCACGAGGAGTCGATCCGTGGCCGGCTGCGGCTGACGCTCGTCGACAACGAAGACGTGCGAGCCTGGGAATCGGCACTCGGCAACGCGGGCCCGCATCTCCTGTGGTTTGAGACACCGTCCAATCCGATGGGCGACATCCTCGACCTCCGCACGCTGTCCGATCTCGGGCACGCCGAGGGCGCGCTCGTGGTGGCCGACAACACGACGGCGACGCCGGTGCACACCCGTCCGATCGACCACGGTGCAGACGTCGTCTTCCACTCCGCGACCAAGCAGTTGAACGGTCATGGCGACGTGCTGGCCGGCGCCCTCGTCACGAAGGTCGTCGACGACGTCTGGACGCGGGTCCGCCACCAGCGCGGCTACCGCGGCGCGGTGCTCGGCCCGTTCGAGGCATGGCTCCTCCTGCGCGGCATGAAGACGTTGTTCGTCCGCGTGCCGCGAAGCTCTTCGACCGCGCTCGCGGTGGCGCGAGGGATCGACGGGCATCGCTCGATCGAGCGCGTCCTATACCCCGGGCTGCCGTCGCATCCACAGCACGAGCTCGCCAGCCGGCAGATGGACGGCGGTTACGGGATGCTGCTGTCCTTGCGGGTGCGCGGCGGGGAGGGCGCGGCCCGCGCGGTCATGAACGCGCTCGCGCTCTTCGCCGACGCCACGTCGCTGGGCAGCACCGAGTCGCTCGTCGAGCACCGCAGCCGGATCGAGGGCGCCGGCACGCCGGTTCCCGCCGACCTCCTCCGCCTGTCCATCGGACTCGAGCACGCCGACGATCTGCTCGCCGACCTCTACCAGGCCCTCGACCGGGCACCCTGAGCGCCCGTGTCGTGCCTCCCGCGTCGCGCCAACCGCATCGAACGGCCTGGCCACGTTGTGTAAATGCATTCCATATGCAAGTTCTCTTACCCTGGCCCGATGGCCACGAAGCCCGCGCCATCGCCGCCCGAGCGACCCTCCGCTGGCGCGACCACGGCACGCCGCCACCTTCCCGTTTGGGCCGTGCTGCTCTGCGTCGTGCTGGCGTTCCGCGCGGCACTGCTCGTCCAGCAAGCCGTCGTGTTCGCGTCGCTCCGCGCTGCAGGCTGCCCCGAGGTCTCCGTCACCACCGGGCTCTCGACCACGGTCACCGGATTCGACGGCTGCGACGGAGCCGCGGCAGCCATAGCGGCGGTGATCGGCGTGTTCGGAGCGTTGCTCGTCGCTGTCCCGCTGCTCGTGTGGTTCCGCCGCCTCGATGCTCGTCGCGACGGCGTGCTCCTGCCGTTCAGCACGCGCCAACGCGCGGCCGGCACGCTCGCCTATCTCCTCGCGCTCGCGGCCGTGGCCGAGTCAGTCGCGGGATCGGTCGTGCTGACGATGCTCGGCCGCGGCGAGGGAGCAGAAGCGGTGAGCCGCGGCGTGCCACTCCTCGCTCTCGTGGGCGCCGGCCTCGCGGTCATCGCTCTCGCCTACCCGACGCTTCGGTCGACGGCTCGGCTGTTCGTCGTCGATCTCGTGGGCCACGATCCCGAGCATGTGGGCCTCATGCAGAAGGCCGTGATCGTCAAGCTCACCCTCGGCGTCGTCGTCATCGCCGCGACTCGGGTTGTCCTGGGCTGACGCGGGTCTCACAGATACTCCTTCTTTCGCAGCCAGTAGAGCGACGGGTAGCCCCACACTGGTGCGAGGTAGGCGGTGAAGAGCCGGTAGGTGAGCGCGGCGGCGACCGCTTCAGGCTGCGGGACGCCGAAGCTCGACAGCCCGGCGATGAGCGTCGCTTCGGTGACGCCCATCCCCCCAGGCACCGGGGCCAGCCCGCCGAGCAGCGATGCCGCGGTGTTGACGAGGAGCAGCGCGGCGAACGAGATGGACTGGCCATATGCCGCGAGCGCCGCGCCCAGAGCAAGGGCATACACGATCTGCGCGCCGGCGTTGCCGACGAGCAAGCGGGCGATGCGGCGCGGCTCGCGGGCGAGCCGGCGGAGGTTGTCGAGCATCGACGTCGCCTGCGGCTTGACCTTGTCGATCACGTTCCGGCGGAAGAGGGGTCGCGCCACGAGCACCCCCACCACCACGCCGACCACCACGACCGCGAGCAGCACGACCCACAGCACGGCCGAACCGCTGTCACCCGAACTCGACGATCGGCTCAAGGCCGGCGTCCGCGCGGAGGACACGAACGGCAAACACACGAGCACGACGATGAACTGCACGACGAAGTTGGAGAAGCCGACGAGCACACCCGAGCTCACTGCGATCGACGCCGCCAGCCCTCGCCGTTGGAAGAACCGGATGATCGTCGCCGTCGTCGCGAGCGTGCTACCGATCAAACCCATGAAGGCAAGGCCGTAGTAGAGGATGACCACCGAGCCGAACGGCAGGGGCTCGGAGACCGAGCCGGTGAGCGCGTACGCCGTGCCCACCGCGGGCAGGAGGCTCAGCAGCACGATGAGCACGACCCACCACCAGTTTGCTGTCGAGAGGGTCGCCGCGAGATCTCCCGCGCTGGTGATCTGGCCCACGATCAGCCAGAACCCGAACAGCGACATCGCCGCGAACACGACCGTGGTCCACTTGATGCGGTGCAGCTCGACCAGTTCGGGCTCGTCGACTCCGGCCGCCCGTGAGGCGGCGACTCTCAACTCACCGAGGAAGTGGCGCTGGTGGCGGAGCGCCTGCCTCGTCGCCGACCCGAGCGCGGCGGGTTGGAGGAACGGCAGTGCGCGCTCGAGCCGTGCCGCTCCGAGCACGTCGGTGGCGCCGGCCACTGCTCGCTCGGGTCCGACGATCAGCGCGGTCGCGACCAACGCTTCGGCGATGTCTCGCGAGATGAGCTCCTCGGTGGCGGACACGGTCGCCGACCGGAGGTCGCGGATCGCAACGACACCATCCACCGTCACGAACAGATGGTCACCATCGAGCGCGCCATGCGCGATGTTCGCGCTGTGCAACCTCCGCACGCTCTCCCACAGCTCTCGAAGTGTCGCGTCGCTCAGTTGGTCGCCGTCGAGCGCCGACACCCGCGAGCCTTCCGGCACCGTTTCGATCAACAAGGCATCTTCGGTGCTCGACACGTACCCGGCAGAGAGCACCTTGGGCACCGAGACACCCGATCGCTCAGCCAGCATCGTCACGAACGCTTGGTGCTCGACGAGTTGCATGCGCGAGTAGCCGAGCGAACGGCCGACATCGCGGTACCACAGGAAGCGCCAGATTCGTGAGAGCAGTTGCGCGTCGGCGGCATCTCGCCCGTACACGATCAGCGACACCGGCGCACCTTCACCGTTCGCGGAGCAGGCGGTGAACCGAGCCACGCTCCAGTCCTGGTCGTCGAGCGCCTCGACATCGCCAACCTCGAAGCCCAGCTCGCGCGCATCCAGCGCGGCGCGCTCGGCGGACGGGAACCCGGTCGGTGAACCGAGCGCGAGGTGCACGGCGGCGACGACTCCCCAGCCGACGACGATCCCCGCAAGCACACCGAGAAGCCCGGTGCCCTCATGGAAGGCCGTGGCGACGGCGCCCGCGGCGACGAGCCCGTAGACGAGCCGGCGGCTGGCGCGGCCGAGAAAGGGTCCGCCCGCGCCCGCCGAGGCGACCGCCAGCGCAATCGCGACGACCGGTGGCACGACCGCCAGCGACTGGCTACCGAGATGGAGGCGGGACAGGTACGCCCCCATGCTCTGCTGCACGAGGTAGACGACGACCAGCGTCACCAAAACGCTGATCGACACGTCGAGCAGCATGCGCGCCCGTCTGCCAGCGATCGCGACGAGCAGCACGATCGCCGCCACACCGAGCGTGCCGGACACGCGAACGGCGTTGACCAGCCATTGAACATCGGTGGGTGGCGTCGGCAAGGTGATCAGCGGGTACGAGCCGGACACTTCGTCCTGGGCGCGCACGGCATTGCCGACCCGGCTGAGGACGATCAGCCCGAGGCAGGCGAACAACGCGAGCACGACACGCGTCGCGTCCCCGGCTCGCCGGACCGTGCGAACCCGGGCGACGAGGCCGAACACTTCGCTCGGTCGAGCGTGCAAGCCTCGGTCCACGCGCAAACGCTACGTGCCCCGGAGCGCACGATCGTGGAAGTCGGTAGCGTGCGCCCGATGACACCCGACCGAAAGGCGCGGAAGCGACTGTCGAACACGCTCTATGAAAGCGAGCTCGCGAGGCTCCAGCGCGAGCTCGTGAAGCTCCAGGAGTGGGTTCGCCACGAGGGCTTGAAGATCTGCGTCCTGTTCGAGGGCCGTGACGCCGCGGGCAAGGGCGGTGTCATCAAGCGCATCGCGGAGCGGACCAATCCTCGCGTCGTCCGGATCGTCGCGCTCGGCACGCCGACGGAGAAGGAGAAGACGCAGTGGTACTTCCAGCGCTACGTCCCGCACCTACCGTCGGGGGGCGAGATCGTGCTGTTCGACCGGAGCTGGTACAACCGGGCCGGCGTCGAGCGGGTGATGGGCTTCTGCACCGACGACGAGTACGAAGAGTTCCTGCGCGCCGCACCCGAGTTCGAACGCATGCTCATCCGCTCGGGCATCATCCTCGTCAAGTACTGGTTCTCCGTGAGCGACGAGGAGCAAGAACGCCGGTTCCAGGCCCGCATCAACGACTCGCAGAAGCGGTGGAAGCTCAGCCCGATGGATCTCGAGTCCCGTGCCCGCTGGGTCGACTACTCGCGCGCCAAAGACATGATGTTCCGCTACACCGACACGAAGTGGTCGCCATGGTGGGTGGTCGATGCCGACAACAAGAAGCGGGCTCGCCTCAACTGCATCGCCCACCTGCTATCACAGGTCGAGTACCAGGACCTGACCTCGGGTCCCATCGAGTTGCCTCCCCGCCAGGCGGACGACTACGTCCGGCCCCCGCAGTACGAGCAGACGTTCGTGCCGCAGATCTATTGATCGAGCGCTCGAGAAGCAACCAGAGATGGCCCACCGGCTGAGCTTACGGATCGACCACACGCCAGGAGGATCGCTATGCCCGACGCCACGGACTACCAGGTGCCCGACCAGTCGGGCCGCACCGCGCTGATCACCGGCGCCAACAGCGGGATCGGTTTCGAGGCGTCGAAGCGCCTGGCGCAGGCGGGCGCGCAGGTGCTGCTCGCCTGCCGCAACCCTGACAAGGCCGCCGACGCGCTCTCGGCCGTACGCGCAGCCGCACCCGGGGCGAGCGTTGACGTCCTCGCTCTGGATCTCTCGTCTCTCGAGTCGGTGCGCGAGGCCGCCGAGAAGGTGCATGCCGACCATGAGCGTCTCGACCTGCTGGTCAACAACGCGGGGGTGATGGCGATCCCACGCGAAGAGACGGTCGACGGCTTCGAGCGGCAGTTCGGAACCAACCACCTCGGCCACTTCGCGCTCACCGGCCAGTTGATCGATCTGGTGCTCGCTGCACCCGAGAGCCGTGTCGTCACCATCTCGAGCGGCGCGCACAAGGCCGGGCGCATCGACTTCGACGACCTGCAAGGCGAGAAGCGCTATCGCAAATGGGGCGCCTACGGGCAGAGCAAGCTCGCCAACCTGCTGTTCGCCTACGAGTTGCAGCGCCGGTTGACCGAGGCCGGCTCGTCGACGCTGTCGGTCGCCGCCCATCCGGGATGGTCGGCGACCAACCTGCAGACGAGCGGCCGCGGCGTCACCGGGGGGCCGATGCTGTTCTTCACCAACCTCGCCAACCGGATCATGGGCCAGCCGGCGTCGATGGGCGCGCTTCCGACCCTTCATGCCGCGACCTCACCGGATGCCGAGCCCGGCGGGTACTACGGGCCTGATGGCTTCCAGGAAGGCAGAGGGTTTCCCACGAAGGTGGCGTCGAACGACCGGTCGCGCAGCGAGGCCGACGCCCGCCGGCTGTGGGAGGAGTCCGAGCGGCTGACCGGCGTCACGTACGACCTGAACGGGCCGCACCGACCGAGCGGGTGATCGTTGAACGTCCCGGCGGCTGCGCAACCAGTCACAGATCGGCGCGCTCACCCGCATCTCCCGAGCCCTCGTGTTCCAACGCCCAGCCGGCCGGATCAGCCTTTCGGCGGCTCGAGCCCGTCGTTGGTCGGCGTCGAGTCGGGAGTACGCGACTTCGAGGCAGCGGACATCGCGGTCGGCGAGGGTGCCGCCGGACTGTTGCCGAGCGCTCTCGGCGAACAATGGTGCGGAGCGAATGGCATCGGCGCATGACTGGCCGAGCTTGCCGAGCTCGGCATCGTCGCCCGAGCCTGGGATCACGCCGGCGCGTGCGCGGCTGACGAGGTCGGGACGAGCTGCGAGTTGGTCGATGAGGCATTGGCGCTCTGGATCCGTCAGCGCGAACCGATCGGCGACGGCGGCGACGATCGCGCCGGCCACGGCCGTGCTGTCATCCGATGACGGCGTCGGCACCTTGATCTGGGCGAGCGTCGTGGAAGGAAGTCTCACCGTTACCTCGTCTGGGGGAAGCGAGATCGAGGTCTTTGGAGGATTGGGTTGGTGTCGGACGGTATTCCTCGAAAGCGCCCCGGGTCGGCGAGGAGCGGGACGCGATGGCCAGCCGAGTTGCTTGTCGGTCTGCTGGTGGTGTCGGTGTTGGTCGTGCTCGGCCCTGGTCGTGAAGCGGGGCCGGCGTGGGCGCAGTCGTGCCCGGACACGACGTTGAGCTACACGATGCCCGGCGCGGAGGTGTCGACGAGCTTGTTCGTCCCCGCGGGCACCTCGTTGTCAGCGTTCGCTACCGGCTCGGGGCCGGTGGACGCAGGATTCACCGCGGCCGTGCAGGAGACCGCGGGCGTGGACGCGTGGCAGTGGTCCTATCCCGATCACATCATCATCTTGCCGTGGAACATCACCGATCGACAGTTGCTGCTCCCGAGTGGTCCCGACTACTCCGGTCGAGGCACCACGGTCAGGTTGGTTGTGCGGAACCAGAGTGGCTACACGGGTTCGGGCACGGTGTCGGTTCGGTTCCGTCTCAGTTCACCCGATCCGAACTGTGGGTCGAGCCTGCCGGACGCGAACGTGTTCAACCTGCAGGGGTCACGGCCGGTGATCGGCGCGGCGGGCCACCCGGTGAACACCGCGAGCGGATCGTTCTTCCACGAGCAGAGCGACGCGCCGGCTCCGGCGGGGGTGTATGGGCTCGGGCTCAGCCGTACGTACAACAGTTCCGACGACCTCGACAAGCCGGTAGCCGTGCCGGGCGCATCGCCGGGGCGCTATGGCCTCTTCGGTCCGCAGTGGACATCCAATGTGGACGTCTCAGTGCGCTCGTTGGATTCGACGTCGAACCCCTTCGGGACGTCAGTGGGCGTCGAGTTGCGGTTCGGGGACGGTCGGCGAGTGGTCATCCCGCGAACGGGTTCGACATGGTCGCCGCCACCGGAGTTGTTCGCGACGTTCGTGTGGGATGGGGCGGCGTCGGTGTTCCGTCTGCGTTTGTCGACGGGGGAAGAGTGGGCGTTCAATGCGGCGGGTCGGTTGTCGTCGATGGACAGCGGTCGCGGTCAGTCGGTGCGGGCGTGTCCGGCGACAGGAACCATCTCGTCGCTGCGTGCCAATGCTGGGGACTGCGTGGCGACGCCGCAGTGGCAGGTCACGCTGACCGACTCGAACAGCGACGGACTTGTCGACCAAGCAGCTTTCGCGGATGGTTCGAAGGTGGACTACACCTATGCCGTGGTGGCCGGCTTGGCGCGGTTGGCGACGGTGTCGACCCGATACAGGTCGGGGGAGACCCCGGGCAAGTGGACGTTCACCTACGACGGGGCGACCGGTTTGATGACGCAGATTGCACGGAAGGTCACGGGGGCGGGCGACGCCGATCCGCACCCCGACGTGGTCGAGGTCGCGAACCACTACGACGCCTCTCGCCGCGTCGACTACCAGAGCCTCGAGTCGGGCGATCATGTGACGTTCGCGTACGCAGGGTTGGCGGGGTCCCCGCCGCGGAGGACCACGACGGTTACCTACTGCACGTCGTGGGACTCGAGCACCGGAGCGTGCAATGCCGGCTCGGCGAACGAGGTGTTCGTCTACGCGCACGACGACAAGGGCATCCTTTTGGAGATGACCGACTCCACGCCGAGCGGCGGGAAGCAGATCAAGAAGGCGTGGACCAACGAGGAGCTCACCCAGTTCAACTCGCGCCGCAACGCCCAATCGACCGCGACCTATGACCCGGGCCCGGGTCGGCTCACGCAGTGGAGCCTTCCCAGTCCCACCACCGGGGGTGCGACGTCTGGTGCGGAGAGCTTCACCTACTGCGGATCGGGTTTCACCGCGGATGACGCGCGCCCGAAGACGGCGACCAACGCGGCGGGAGAGGTGACGACGTACTACTACGGCGCCAATCCCGATACTGACCCTCAATGCCAGGCGTCAGCGAGTGGCGGCGGTCTGTTCGCGTCGAAGATCGTCGACAACAACGGCCAGGCGAACAGGTACACCTACACGACGGGTGGTCTGGTCGCCTCGGTGACCGACGCCGACGGCATCAAGACCACGAACGCGTGGGACACCGGTCGGCGGTTGTTGTTGGCGACCACGGTCGGGCAGACCTCGGGGAACCGCAGCACCTACTTCGGGTACGACGCCATGGGTCGCCAGATCGTCACCCGGACCGGGACTGGCGACGAGACGTGGACGACCTATTTCGGGTCTGGTCAGGTCGCCAGCCAGGTCGGCCCGGTCCCGGGCCCGGCGCGGGCGTGCTCGGCGACGGCGGGATGCAACTTTCCGGCCGTCCCGGATGTGACCGGTCCGACGTCGGCGTCGACCTATTTCTTGGACAGCACGCTGCGCTCGCGGACCGATCAGGAGGGCAAGGTCTCCGACTTCGATCGCCGGTACAAGAACGGCGCCGCCGATTGTGCCGGCGCGGCGCCGGGCTGTGTCCGGCAGGAGACCGAGAAGGGCCCCAAGTTCTCTGGCACCGACACCCGTCGCATGACGACCGTGCGGCAGTATGACGCGGTGGGCCGGCTCCAGTTCGAAAAGGTCGGTGACCCGACCGTGAGCGGGGGAAGCGAGGTCGCGACCACGGCTTACACCTACACCCAGCTCGGGCGGCCTGATGTGGTGACCGGCCCGACCGGTATCCAGACCAAGTACTTCTATGACGGTGACGGCAACGTGACCAAGACCGCTATCGGGGCCGGCGCGTCTGATGGGCACGCGTCGTTCTCCGAGTTCGATCTGCGGGGACGGGTCACGCGCACCGCGGGCGCGGCCGGCGACGTGGACGAGACCGGCCAGTCGGCCCGGGCATGCACCGCGTACACCTATGACCAGCTCGGTCGGGTGATCGAACAGGATCAAGGCGTGTTCAACACCAGCGGGCCGGGTTGTGTAGCCACGCCGCGCACCAAGCTGCTGCGCACGTGGTTCCACTACGACAAGGCCGGCCGCAAAGACTTCACGGTGCTCGACAACGATGGGACGGGCGCGGCGCCGGTGTGGAACGCGGCTGGTGCGCTGACCTCAGCCGATGTCAATGATCACGTCATTCAACAGACGTTCACCGCCGCTGGTCGCCTGAAAGACGTGATCGAGCCCCCGGCCGACGCGGCTTCGTTCAACTTTGTGAGCGGCACCGGCAAGCGCACGACGACGAACGCCTACTACACGAACGCCAACGTCGCCGCCGGGCAGTATCCGGGCGAGCTCAAGACGATCAAGGACCCACAGAACGGGGCGGCCACGACGAAACTCGAGTACGACAACGCCCGCCGGGTCACCAAGCGGACCGAACCGGGCGGGTTGTACACCCGGTCGGTCTACGCGTTCGACCCGGCTACGAAGGCCCGGATCGACAAGACGTTCACCCCGTCGCCAACCGGGTCTGGCGAAGCCGAAACCGATCGCCGCTACTTGAGGAACGGTTGGCTGGCCAGCCAGACCGCGCCGTTCGGGGTCGGCCTGGCCGCAGCGACCACGTTCTACGGGTACTACGACAACGGCAGGCTCGCAGTCGCGGCGAACCCCATACCGGGACTGCAGAACTGGGTGTCCTACAGCTATGACTCCAGGGGGAACCGAACGGCTCGAACCGCGTCAGCGAAGAACTCGCCGACCGACACCGTCCACAACGTCACCGAAACCTGGGCCTGGAACCTCGCCAACCAGCAACTCGCCTACAAGGATCCGAACAACAACACGACCACCAACACGTACTACCTCAACACCGACACCGGGACCGGCAAGGTGCCCGGCGCGGTCAGCACCGTGACGCAGCCGAGCGGCCGAGTCGAGACCCGCCAGTACTGGAACTCGAGCCTCGCGAGATCGTCGCTGTATCGCGTGGCCGGTCAGAGCGATGTGACCGTGTCGTCGTGGTGGTCTGGTCGCGGGCAGCGGCTCCGGACCCAGGCACCGACGACCGGCGCGGGCCAGGTCAACACCGACTACACCTACGACGCGGCTGGAAGGCTCACGCAGATGGTCAGCCCCGACCCGCTGCTCGGGTCGCTGACGACATCGTGGCAGTGGGATGTCGTCGGCAACCAGACACAGATGAACTATCCCTGGCAGCCCCCAGCCGGCGGCGGCAAAGCGAAGTACACCCACGACAAGCTCAACCGGTTGACCGGCACCTTGTCCTGGGACGGGAGCCTGTTCCAGCCGGTCGCGGCCTACACGTACAACGGCAACGGTCAGCCAACGACAGAGACCATCACCGGCTACGGCACTCGCACCTGGACCTATCCGGCGAACACCCTCCAGCCGTCGCGCTACCAGCAGGTGTTCTCCGGTGTCGGCGTCAACACCGACACCGCACTCACCTGGCGCCAAGACGGACGCATCTCCCGCGAGAACAGCACCGCCAGCGGCGGTCCCGACCGCTCCTACACCTATGACCCGGCCGGGCAGCTCACCTGCCGCGGCCAAGCCGGCGCCGCTTGTCCGACCTCGGTCCCATCTGATTGCAGCGGCGGCAGCGCCAACCTCTACCTCTACTCCTATGACCCCCGCGGCTACCGGCTCTGCCAATCAAACAGCGGGACCATCACCAACAGCACCTACACCCCCGACAACACCGGACGGCTCAAAACGATCCAATCAGGCTACGTCGTGGTCAACTACACCTACGACCCAGACGGCCGACAGACCGGATCCACCAGCCCCCTCGGCAACACCAACGTCACCTTCGATCCGCGCGGCCTGCCCACTGCCGTCACCCTCTCAGGGACCAACCAGGACGGCACCGAGAACCGCCGCTACGACGGCGAAGGCCGCCTCGTCCACACCACCAAAGCCGGGGTCAACGGCTTCACCGAATACACCTGGGACCCCACCAAACCCGTACCGCAAATGAGCGGCGCCCGCGACGCCAGCGGCTACATCCAAAGCATCATGCTCTACGGCCGCGAACGCATCAGCTGGAACACCAACATCGGCACCGTCCCCTACACCTACAACTGGCGCGGCGACGTCACCAAGAACAACACGGCGGCCGCCCCCGCCGACTACGACCCCTTCGGCACCCCCTACGACACCAACGGCGCAAACCCGCAACCATGGGCCTGGTACACCCAATTCACCTACCAAGGCGAACTCACCACCACCGACAGCATCTACCTCCGCAACCGCACCTACAACTACAACACCGGACTCTTCACCACCCGCGACCCCCTCGACGGCGTCAACGGCACCACCACCGTCACCAACCCGTACACGTACGTGAACAACGACCCACTCAACAAAACCGACCCACTCGGATTGAGGCAGACGGACCCGACGTTCAACAGCGGTGGTGGTGTCGGCGGATGCCCGCCGTCGTCGGCGATGTTCTGTCGACCGATGGGTCTTCCTTCGTTCGGCTCCCCGGGAGCTAACACTGGTGGTCTTCCGGGTGCTGCAGCGGCGAACTACGCCCAGATGAGCAAGAACCAGCCGTGCTTCGAGCCGCTGGAGCAGAACAACTACCCGAGCGTCGATTACGACGAGGCGTGTCTCGTCCTGTCGTGGTCGATGAGTCCAGCGCTGTCATGCTCGGCGACCTGGACGGAATGGTTTACGTTCCGGTGGCAGCAGAAGTTCAACCAGAGCATCAGTGTCGGCTCCATCAACAGCACGCTCATGAGCGAGCAAAACGCGTTTCGCGTCTGCTTCGGTGCAACAGCAAACGGGGACGTCATCCTATACGGCGTCGAGGTTCGTCAGGACCAGCTTGGAGGCCCTGACGATCCCGGATCTATGTCGATCAACTCGCTTCAGCCGTACAAGAGCAGGTACGCCGTGAACGTTGGCTATGACGATGGGACCTGGACGAATCCTGTTTCGATGGAGCTCCACCCGGTTGCGTACATGCCGGTGGCCGGCGAAGTGAGGCGCGGATACGCGGCGATCTTTCCCTACCAGCATCCCGGTCACAAGGTTGCGCATCTGTTTGTCTCGCACGGCGAGTTTGCGTCCACGGGAAATGCTGAGCCCTACAACGGCTGGGTCGGGCCACCGGAAGAGATCATCCTGTCAGCGGATGGTCGATACCTTTCGGTGGGGTCGCTCAGCGTTGGGGCACTACCGGCGTGAGCGTGCCGAAGGTCCTGTCTCCTAAGCCGGTCCGATACCGGTCGATTTGGTTGGTATCGCTGGCCCCGGCCGTCGTGCTGGCGCTCTTCTTGCTTTCCTGCTCCGGTCCCGAAGCACCCAGCAGTTCTCCCGTTGGAGGATCCCGGCCGGGTGTGCCCTCGTCGAGTTATCTCTACGCCCCGGTGTCGGATGAGTATGGGAGCCGGCTCGCGACGGCACTCTCGTCATTCGATCGATCTGTCGTCAACGTCTTTCCTGCGGCAGATCCGGCGACGGCTCGATACCGGCTTGAGCTAATCCGCAATGGTGTCGAGCCATGGGCGGGGGACTGCCAGTCGGTTGTGCGTGACGAGAAGAGCTGCACTGGCATCAAGGTTGGCCCCAGCGAGGCGATACGAGTGGAGTCCACCTCCCCGCTACCTGTGCCCGGCGCGGCGAACCTTTTGGCGAGCCGGTTCATCAAATGGCGAGAGGCTGACGGAACCGTGGTGACTCTGTACGGGTTAGACGGCTCGACTTCTACCGAGCTTGAAAAGGTGGCGAACCAGATCCGAGGGCTTGATCGGGCAGAGACGGAGCAGCTGGTCGAAGGACGCACTCTAGGTTCATCGTCTAGCCCACCGGCGGCGTTCAACCTGACTCCGAAGGACACTTCGGGCTTTCTCTCCTACTCGCCGGGCAACAGCATCCAATTCGAATTCGTACACGACTGCCGGGTGTTTCAGGCATTCGGAAAGAACACGCTTCCGGGCCAAGAGGGTGCCGATTCCGTTCCCTCGACAGGGCGAGCATTCAAGACGACGGTGTCGACCATCGATGAGGAGCGAGACACGTCGCTCGAGTGGGACGATTCGCCATGGCGGTGGACAATTCGCTTCCGAGATCGACCACGAGCGAGTGATCCCAACGACGATTCAAAGCTCTTGCGAACCGCCGCCGAGTCGCTGTCGCCCACCGGTCCGTCTGAGGCCGTCGCGTGGCTGCTGGAAGCTTTTGAACGCCCAAAGGACGGGACCACCTGTGGAGCAGGTGCCTCAGCCTCGACGTGAACCCGTTGCATGTCGCTTGGTGAGATCGTCGCAGAGGGCGGCGAGAGCGGCGGTTCGGCGGGGCGCGGATAGCGGGTTGATTGTGACGTGACGTGGAGCTCTTCGCCGATGATCTCGAGGTTGGCGGGGGCACGGAAGAAGCGTCGGTCCCACGAGCCCGTCGACGGTCGTCCTGTCGCCGTTGATCCAGTGAACACGTTTGCAACCCCCCAGGGGTTGCCTCCCGAAACCGCCCGCCGGCACGGCGGGCTCCCGTCGTTGTCGACCCGCGAGCGAAAGGAGGAGTCGCGATGGCGTTCATGCGAATGATGGGTGTCGACTCGGTCGAGTATCACCGCGACACCGTCCTGCAGCGAAGCGACGACCACCCCGGCGCGGCGCTGGACTACTACGCCGAGCGCGGCGAGTCACCACTCGTGTGGGGCGGCGCCGGCGCCGCGAGGCTCGGCCTCGAAGGTCTTGTCAGCGTCGAGCACTACGAGGACCTCTACGGACCGGGCGGCGCGCAGGACCCGATCACCGGCGAACGCCTCGCGAACACGCGCCGGCCGGGCATGGAGCTGGTCGTCTCCGCACACAAGTCCGTCGCCGAGCTCGGCGTGATCGGCCGGGCCGGGGACATGCACGCCATCTTGGACGCCGAACGCGAAGGCACCATGGCCTACCTCGACTCGATCACCCAAGCCGCCGGCGGCCGGCGAGGGAAGACCCACCGGGTCACACCCACGAGTGGGTTGGTCTACGCGCACACTCGCCACGCCACCTCCCGGGCCGGTGACCCGTTGCCGCACGATCACGTGCTGATGGCGAACGCCATCGAGATGCTCGATGACCGGGGCGGCTGGAAAGCGCCGGACACCACGACGTGGCGCGAGCACCTCCACGCCGCCACCGCGTATGGCCGGATGTGCGCGGCGAAGGTCGCCGTCGATCTGGGCTACGGGCTCGTGCCCGACCATGGCCCGTCGGGTCGGCTCGGCCACTGGGCCATCGCCGGCATTCCCGACGAAGTCATGGTGCTGCACTCGAAGCGCTCCGCCGCGATCGACGACGAGATGACGAGGGTCGGCTACGACTCCTACCGGGCCCGCGGCCACGCGGCACGGAACAGTCGCAAGCAGAAGCGGCACACCCCGGTCGATGACCTCATGGCCATGTGGCGCAGCGAGCTCGAATCGATCGGGGTCACCGTCGAGGACCTCGCCCGCTCCGTCGACGACAATCGCCCCGCTCGCATCGCCGCCGACCTGACGCCGGAACGGACCCAGGAGCTCGTCGCCGAGCTGCTCGCCGCCGATGGCCGGTTGGCGGCGGACAAGGTGTTCTCGAGGCGGGACGTGATGGTCGCCGCCGCACCGCACCTGCTCGGCCTGGACCCCGCCGAGCTCGGCCGGGTCGTCGACCGGGTGTTGGCCGATCCGGCGTCGATCCCGCTGGTCGGTGTGCCCGGCGCGAAGGAGCGCGCGTATGCGCCGGCGTGTGTGATCGCCGCGGAGCACGCCATCGCCGCCAACGTCGAAGCCGGCCGGCACCGCGACGACGCTCCCCGCGTCACCCAGGTCGCGGCGCATGAAGCGATGCTCGCGACCAAAGACGCCATCGGCGTTCGCCGGCTCACCGACGGCCAGCAACGAGCGATCGAAGGGATCTGCACCTCCGGGCACGGCACCGATCTCGTGTTGGGGGTCGCCGGTGCCGGCAAGACCACCACCCTCACCGCCGTGCGGATCGCGTTCGAAGACGCCGGCTACACCGTGCTCGGCACCGCCACCTCCGGCCAAGCCGCCCGCACCTTGGGCCGCGACGCCGGCATCGAAAACTCCTCGACGCTCGCCTCGCTGCTGTGGCGGTTGGATCATCACCAGCTCCGTCTCAACGCCAGAACGATCGTGTTCTTGGATGAGGCCGGCATGACTGATGACCCCGACCTGCTCCGCCTGTTGACCGCAGTCGACGACGCCGGAGGCAAGGTGGTGATGGTCGGTGATGATCGCCAGCTCGGCGCCGTCGGCCCCGGCGGCTCGTTGGGGGCGTTGATCAAGCGCCACGAGCCGGGCGTGTGGGTGCTCGACGAGAACGTCCGCCAACACGACCCGCTCGAACGCGACGCGTTGGCCGAGTTACGCGACGGCAGCGTCGACGCCGCCGTGGACTGGATGGCCACCAACGACCGCATCGTGGTCGCACCGGATCGGACCGAGACGATCGGCGCCGTCATCGACGGCTGGATCACCGACATCGACAACGGGCTCGACTCAGCGATGTTCGCCTGGCGACGAGCCAACGTCGACGCCCTCAACCGCATGGGACGCGAGGCGTGGGACGACCGCGGCAACCTCACCGGTCCGGAGCTCCAAGCGCCGGGCGGCGGCGGCTACCGAGCGGGTGATCGGATCGTGACGTTGGCGCCGGGAGCGTTCGGCGAGATCGTCACCTCCGAACGAGGCACCGCCACGAGCGTCGACGTCGGCGACGGCTCTATGCGGGTGCGGATGGCCGACGGCCGCCTGCAGCACTTCACCCAAGAAGCGACCGGAGCGGATCGGATGGCGCACGGCTACGCCATCACCGTCCACCGCTCCCAAGGCGCCACGTTCGACACCGCCCACCGTCTGGAGGACGGCGGCGGTCGAGAACTCGCCTACGTCTCCATGAGCCGAGCGAGGGAACGATCGACGGTTTACGTGGTCGCCGACGACGTCGACCAGGCCGCCGATGATCTCAAGCGGGACTGGCTCGTCGAGCGCCGCCAACGCTGGGCCATCGACTCAGGCACACCGTCGACCGACCCGACCTCGGTCGAGCGAGACCCCGAGGCGCCGCCGTCGATGCGGGCCGCTCTCTACCAAGCCCGGCTCCAGGCCGAACGACAAGCGGTCGCCGGCGCCGCACCGCCTGACGTCGCCGACGGCCAGCTCGACCGGGTCCGCAGCGACATCAACCGAACCAGGCGGTTGGTGGTGAACATCCCCAACGGAACCGCCGGCTGGGAAGGCACCGACCTCGGCGACCTCGCCTCGGAGATCAACGACATGGAGCAGCGACGCCAGGAGCAGGTGTGGCGATCCAACAAGCCGAGCGCTTCTCGTCGAGACGTTCGAGACGCCAGACGAACCATCAAGACCCTCGACGTCGAGCTGCAGCAGTTGGGTGACCGGTTCGAGGCGATGGCCACGCCGCACCGTGAAGAGCTGTCGTCTGTTATTTCTTCTTTGGAAACCAAAGAGATTGATCTCAAGAACCGCACACACGAGAGGACGGCCTGGCTGCGCGCCCACCCCGAGGTCACTCGCCGCATCGTCCATCTCGACCGCGAGCTCGAACGCGTCAACAACTACTTGACGACCGAACGCGATCAGCTCGACGGCATCACACCGGCACCGCTCGACCCCGACGTCGCCCGCACCCGCGAGATGTTGCGCAACCTCCCATCACCTCACCCGACGCGGGACATGTGGGCCGACCGGCTCACCCCGCAGGTCGAACCGCCGGCCGTCGACCGTGGCCTCGACATCGGCTTCTGAGCCGGCCTTGTCGCCAACCCGAGCTTGCTCGGGGCGGCAGCACACTACGGATCACGCAGACGAGCTCGATACGCTGACCGAATGATCGGTGTCGAGCTTGACGGAGTCGAGGTGCGCGACGAGTGGCTCTACCGCGGCCGGGGCGTGCGCTTGCACTTGCGGCTCAGCTGAGATGGCGCGGCACTGCAATGCGTTGACGTCTGCGCACCGGTCGCGGCGATCGAGGAAGTCGTCGCTGATCGGGTCGACGCCGGCGAAGCGAGCGCCGATGCCTTCCGCGCTGTCCTACGGTCGTTGTTCGATGACGGCCGCCGCTACGCCGAACGGATCGCATCGCTTGGCGGCCTCGAGAACCCCGCCGCCGCTCCGCTTCCCATCGGCCCGGAGCTCGCCACCTACAGCTGAACTGCTTTGGCCCGTGGTCGATGCTCGGCTCGACGGTCCGGGTCGTCATGGCACGATGAGAGCGTGAGCGATCCGTGGGCAACGCTCGGTGTGGCCGCGACCGCATCGGTCGAGGAGATACGAGCCGCGTACCGAACCAGCGCCCAGATCCTGCATCCGGACAACTTCGCGACATCGCCGCCACACGTCCGCCTCGAGGCCGAACGCCGCATGACCGAGCTGAACTCGGCCTACGAGGAGGCGCTTCGAGCCGCCTCGACCCCGTCGACGGCAAGCCAACGGCAAGCGCACACGGAACGCACCGCAACTCGCGACGCAATGGTCGAGATCGTGACGCCACCCAAACTGCAAGGTCGGGGGGCGGTCGCGCAGCTCCTCGTTCGAAGCGACCCGACTCGCACCGAGATGCTCGTCAAGGAGGCCTTGGAACCGCTCGTGTGGAAGATGCGCTGGTTCCACAGCCGACCCGGTGACCTGGCCGGCAAGTTCGTCAAGGGGACCACTCGGATCAACTTCGTCGTGCGCTACCGCGCACGAGCCGACGGAACCCTCGTCGAGATCGACGTCGACAAGGACGGCTTCTGGGCCAATACGCAGGCCTTGGAGAACCTCTGGGTCGAACGGATCAACGCGTTCGCCGCAGCCATCACGGCTGTCGCATCTCGACGCGGATCCATCTCGTGACGGCCGCTACCACCAAGCTGACGCGAGGTGCGCAACGGCTGCCGGCAGCACCTGGGAGACTGTCGGCGGTGTTTCCTTTCGTCGTTGACAAGTCCACTGCGCTGACGCACGCCGGCCTGACGTAACGTTGCCACGCCTCGACGATAGGGCGCGGCGATGGCCCGGGTGGGCTGAGACCGGCTTCGAGTTCACTGACCGCGGGGACCACGACCCGCGCATGGATCTTGGTGAGCACGGTCGCGATGGCGCGGCCGTGGCGGG
>JACPNV010000078.1 GCA_016185305.1 Actinomycetota bacterium
GGCGCGAGAAGCCAGGAAGATGGCGAGGCCGGCGATGTCTTCGGGTGTTCCGATACGGCCGCGGGGCATGGCCTTGCCCATGGCATCCCAGTCGGTTCCCTCGACGTCGCCGCCGGTGCCGACGCCGGTGCTCAGCATCCAGGTGGGGAACGGGCCCGGCGCGATGGCGTTCACCAGGATGTTGCGGCGGAGGAGCTTGGCGGCGAGCTGCCGGGTCAGGGCATGCACCGCGGCCTTCGACGGGCCGTACGAGACCGTGTCGAAGGTGGGCGTGCGGATGCCGTCGACCGAGCCGATGTTGATGACGCGGGCCGGGTCGTCGGCAGTGGCGGCTGCTTCGAGCAGTGGCAGCAGTTGCTGGGTCAGGAAGAACACGCCTTTCACGTTCGTGTCCATCACCTTGTCCCAGCCCAGCTCGGGGAACTCGTCGATGGGAGCACCCCACGAAGCGCCGGCGTTGTTGACCAGGACATGAAGCTGCGGCTCGCGCTCGGACACTCGTGCGGCGAGGTCGGAGACGCCCTCGAGGTCAGAGACGTCGGCGGGCAGCGAGACGCACTCGCCGCCGGTCTCGTCGGTCAACCGGGCGGCGGTCGCATCGCACACGCTTGCCTTCCGTGAGCTGATGTACACCCTGGCGCCGTTGGCGAGGAAGCCGGCGGCGATCATCTCGCCGATGCCGCGCGACCCGCCCGTCACGAGCGCGACCTTGCCGCGCACGGAGAAGAGGTTGTCGATGGTCAGGCCGGTCATGGTTCCCCCAAGAGGTCGTGGCTGCTGGCACGTCTAGTCGATGGCGGCGCCGAGATCGAGTTCTGGCGAGTCGTTCACTCGACGACGCGAAGGGTCTCGGGGATCTTCATGCGGCGCAGCTTGCGCATGGTGAGGAGGGGGGCGAGGGCGACCGCGCCGACACCGAGGAGCACGGCGACGGCGAACGTCTTGGGGTTCACGGTCACATCGATGGAGAGGTCGGGCTGCGAATCGGCCACCAGGACACGCACGATCCAGCCCAGCAGCCCGACGCCGGCGAGGATGCCGATGAGGGTGGCCACCACACCGATCAGCGCGCTCTCGGCCATCGCCATCGTCATCGCGGTCCGGGTCGGGACGCCGAAGGAGAACATCGTCGCGTATTCGCGAGAGCGCTCGTCGGTGCTGATGCTCGACGAGTTGAACGCGATCAGCACGGCGAGGAGGAGGACGGCAACCTCGATGATGCGCAGCGTGTCGAGGAACTGCCCGATGCGATCGCGGACGACGCTGGTGACCGCCGAGACCGGCTGGGCGGAGGCGACGCCCGGTTGGCGGAACAGCGTGCGCTGCAACGCCTCGGTGGTCGTGCCGGGGGTGGCCGACACCTGCACCTGGTTGACGATGCCTTGGAGGTTGAGCAGCGACGCGTCCTTCTTGTCGAGGAACGTCGCGAACCGGTAGGCGAGGGGGTGGATCCCGGCGACCTTCACGTCGCCCTCGGCCCAGCGGTAGCCGAGGCCCTCCCGGTAGGGATAACGCATCCGCACGGTGTCGCCCGGGCCGACACCGAGGTCGTCCGCGGCCTTGCGAGAGATGACGACGCCCGGCTCCGATGCCGGCACGGTGCCCTCGATCACCTTCGGTGCCCACACGGGGTCGGCGAAGTCGACTACGTCGATCGCGGTCTCGAAGCGCGTGCCGTCGCGACTCAGCTCTCCGCCGACGCGCAGGTACTCGCTCGCCGCCGCGACGCCCGGCGCAGCCTCGAGGTCCTTCAGCGTTGGGGAACCGGCGAGCTGGAACCCGTCGATCCCCACGAGCACGCGCTCCGGGCTCGACCCGGCGAGCTCACGCTCGTTGTTGTCGATGGTGAGGAGGAACGAGTCCACCATGCCGATGACCGCGACCAACGTCGTGATGGCAGCCGCGATGCCGAGCGCGGTGAGGATCGAGCGGCGGGGCGAGCGAAGCGTGTTCCGCAATGGCATCTGCACGATCGTGTTGCCGGGCAGCGGCAGGTGCTGCACGGCGCTCGCCCACCCGCTCGGCTTGGTCTGGCGGGCGCCGACCTTGATCGCATCGATCGGCGCGACGCGCACGGCCCGCACGACCGGGAGCACCGTCGCCAGGAAGATGAGCCCGACCGCCAGCGCCGCGCCCTTCGCGTAGGTTGCGCCGGCGAACGGCGTGAGCCACACGGGCATCGGGTAGTACCCCTGCATGATGCCGGCCACCAGGTTGCCGATGAGCATGCCGACGCCGAGGCCGAGGAGCGTGCTGAGGAGGGCGATCTCGAACCCGGCCAGCATCGGCCGGAAGGCCAGCCACCTCGCCGGCTCGCCCAGGGCCATCCCGATGCCGATCTCGCGCCGTTGCGCTTCGACGATCCGGGAGGCGAGGTTGAACGCCGCGAAGGCGGCGCCGGCGAGGATCAGCAGCGCGAAGACGCGGGAGAAGCGCTGATCGCCGTCGATGTCGTCGTACAGGATCCGGTAGCCGCGGTCGGCGGTGATCGGAGTGACCGTGGTGGCCGTTCCGCTGAGTGATGCGGCAAGGGATTGCTCGAGCTCGTTCTGGACCGCCGAGACGTCGGCGCCCGGCGCGACGCGCACGACGAGCTCGTTGGCCTGGTCGGGTTGGCCGGCGAGTGCTTGCGCGACCGGAAGGGGCGCGAACAGCACGGCGTAGCCGGCTTCGGCGAGGAAGCCGCCCTCTTCGCTCAGGATCATGAAGTAGTCGGGCTGGAGCACCTGGCCGACATAGGGGAGGCGGCGGTCGCCGCTGAGGCGGACCTCGCCGGTGGCGGGCAGGCCGTACGCCTTGGCGAAGTGGTAGTCGAGCACCGCCGCGGGAGCGCCGATGTCCTGCTCGGCCAAGGCGCGGCCCTGGCGAGCATCGAAGCGATCGACGGGTGGTCCGCCGTTCGACACGTCGACGCCGACGACGCGCCCCGGGACGAGGATGGTCTTCCCGTCGGTCGACGCGTCCACCTGTGTCGGCACGACGAGTTGCGGTGACGCGGCGGCGATCCATTCCGGGTGCGCGACCTGCGCGGCCGCTCTGACCAGATCGCCGGCCGACGCCGTCGTACCGGTTGCCAGGCTGACCTTCAGCGAGTGGGCGCCGAGCGCGGCGTAGCTGGCGTCGTAGGACTGCCGCCGCCACTCCGCTGCCGCCGAGAGCCCGACGTAGGTCCCCGTTCCGAGCGCCGCGACCAGCGCGATGGCGAGCACCTGCACCCACCGGGCGCGGAGGTCGCGCCAGGACCACCGCAGCCAGGGGCCGTTGCGACCGAGCCGGACCGGCCGGGCCTTGTCGCGAGCCGGACCGGACGGCGGCGCCTTGCCACCCGCCCGCAGGTGATCCGGCGGTCCCGGTTTCTGGTCGGTGATGGACACGGCATCACCACCGCAGCTCGTCGACCGGTTGCGTCCCGCCTTCGGGCGGGCCGTCCGACACGATCTGCCCGCTGCTCAGCTCGACCACGCGGTCAGCGACACGCGCGATCTCACGGTTGTGCGTGACCAGCACGACGGCGCGCTCGCCATCGAGGGTCTGCTCGCGGAGCAGGCGGAGGATCTCCCGCCCCGTCTGGTAGTCGAGCTCGCCGGTCGGCTCGTCGGCGAGGACGACGGGGTTGCCGGTTGCCAGCGCGCGGGCGATGGCCACGCGCTGCTGCTCTCCCCCGGAGAGCTGGGCCGGGAAGTGCGTGGCGCGGTCGGCGAGGCCGACCCGTTCCAGCATGTCGCGCGCGACGCCGGCAGCATCGGGCCTGCCGGCCACGTCGGCGCCGAACCGCACGTTCTCGAACGCGGTCAGCGCCGGGAAGAGGTTGAAGCTCTGGAAGATGAAGCAGACGGTCTCACGGCGGAACCGGAACAGCTCACGCCGGGCCGCGGCGGTCAGCTCGTGGCCGGCGACGAGCGCCTGGCCGGTCGTCGCCGTGTCGAGCGCGCCCACCAGGTTCAGCAGCGTGGTCTTGCCGCTCCCGGACGGCCCGAGCACGACGACGAGCTCGCCCCGCTCGATCGTCAGGTTGATGCCGTCGAGGGCACGCACGGTCCCCGAGATGGTGTCGTAGGCGCGACCCACCTGGTCCAGTTCGATGAGTGGCATCGTTCTCCTTCCTCGGCGGTGCCCGCGATCGGCGTGGTCCGTCGTGCTCGTCGCGGAGCGGGCCGCGCCACGGGGGGCGTTGGCGCGGCGCGGCGCCGCTCGCGATCACGACCGGGCGATCGGAATCTTCTTGGCGGCCGCCTTCTCGTCGTCGACGGGGAACCGGACTTCGAGGATCCCGTCGTGGTAGCTGGCTTTGACGTCGGCTTCGGTGGCACCGGCCGGAAGCGGGACCGAGCGCCGGAAGGCGCCGTAGCTGAACTCCGAGCGGTACACGCCACCCTCTTCGGACTTGGTCTCGGCGCGGCGGTGGGCCGAGATCGTGAGCACGCCGTGGTCGACGGTGAGCTCGACGTCCTTGTCGGGGTCGATGCCGGGCAGCTCGGCGCGGACGACTCGCGTGCCCTCCTCGTCGAGCTCCTCGATCTTCATGGCGGGCTCGACGTGGCCCAGCCATTCGGGCCAGCGGAACAGGTCGAGGAACGTCGACCGGGGTGCGGCGACCGCAGGTGCGGTCTCCTCTGGTGTGCTGGTTTCGTCTGCCATGGCAGCTCCTTTCTTCATACAGGGATGGGGTCGTCGAGCTGGTAGGCGCCGGACTCGGTGTAGGTGACCGACCCGATCGGCGAGGGTGAATCGACGCGAACCTCGCGCTGGAACCGGATGATCTGACCGGTCTCGGCGGAGAACCAGTACTCGCTCGTCTCCACCCCTTGCTGGTCGCCGGTGAGCGTGCGGTTCGCGCGGTAGTGCAAGGACGGGACCGTCGCCTCGCCGGCGGTGGTGTCCTCGCGCCCGACGAACATGGTCGACCCCGCCGAGGTCACGGTCGTCCCGCGCGCCGAGCTGCGCCCCACACACGACTGCGCCCACGTGTCGCCCGGGGCGGCGGCCAGGCGGACGGTGTCGTTCGGGGGATCGCACGCGAACTCGATGGTCTCGTCGACCTTGACCGCGACGAAGTCGAACCGTTGCCACACCGTCCCGCCCGCCTCGCGCAGGACGCCGTCGTCGGCGCAGTACGTCCTCGCCTCCCAGTGGTTCGTCGAGTAGTCGATGCGGAAGGTCCAGCATCCAGCGCTGGACGGCTCCGTGATCGTGGCCGGGAGCTGTGGCCCCCAGCTCTGTTGGGTCTGCAGCACGGAGAGTTGCTCGGTGCCCGAGCCGCGGTACCGGTAGACCCCCGGCGTGGGGGTCAGGAGCCGCATCTCGGGCACCGTCGCGGACGGGCCCTGCTGGAAGCGGCGAGCGGCCTCGTCGAGCGACGCTTCCTGCGCACCCCGCCGCGACCAGAGCACGCCGAGGCCGAGCAGGGTGAGCACCGCCACGATGGCCGCGACTTCGAGGACCCACCGCCGTCGGTTCCGCCGGCTGGCGGCCGGCGTCGTGGTCAGGTGGGCCATCATCTGTCCCCTCAGATCGCATCAGGTCAGGTCAGAACTGCCGCAGGTTCTGGTGGAGGTGCCGCCCCTGGTACGAGCGGTAGCCGACCTCGAGCGCCAGCCCGGCGAGGGCGAATTGGCGACGAGGGCAACGATGCGGTGGCGATGGTCATGGTCTGTTCTCTTCTGCCGGGGGCTTCTCCTCGTGGCGCTGTCGGCACCAGCTCTGTGTCGGAGCGTCGCGGAGCCGCAGGCGGAACGACAGGGCCGAAGGTCACCCGGTCGGGATCACCACGAGACGCCGAGGTCGACGCGCAGGTCTTCCTCGAAGGAGGCGTCGTCGAGCACGGTACGAGCGGCGGCGATGAGCTTGGCGTCATCACCCACGGGGACGCGGAACGGTGTGGCCGGGTCCTCGACGGCATCGGCGATCGCGGCGGCCACCTCGGTCGCCGGTGTCGGGCCTGACCCGGGGATGAGGTTGTGCTCGGCCGCTTCCCACTGCCGGCGAAGCTCGTCGTAGGGACCGACGTCATCGCCGTGGTGGTGCGTGCGCGTGTGGAAGTGCGTGTCGTCGACGAGTCCGGGCTCGATCAGCACGACGCGGATCCCGAAGTGGCCCACCTCGTAGTGCAGCGCTTCGGAGATGGCCTCCAGGGCCCGCTTGGTGGCCGAGTAGTAGCCGGTGAGGGGTCCCGCGACCCGGCCGGCGATGGACGACACGTTGACCACGACGCCGCCTCCGTGCTGGCGCATGCGGGGAACGAGGGCTTGCATCGTCCGGATGGGTCCGTACAGGTTCACGTCGAACATCTGCTGGACGTCGACCAGCGGCACCATCTCGATGGGGCCGCTCAGTCCGATGCCGGCGTTGTTGACCAGCGTGTCGATGGGGCCCGCGACGAGGATCGCGTCGTTGATCGACTGCTCGTCGGTCACGTCGAGCGCGAGGTGCTCGACCGCGTCGAGGTCGAGGATCGAGTCGGGCCGTCGAGCGGTCGCGATGACCTCGTGGCCCCGGCGGGCCAGCTCGATGGCCGTCGCCCGCCCGATTCCGGACGAACAGCCGGTGATGAGGACTCGGCTCATGGGAGGACCTCCTTGTCAGCCGGCTCGGGCCGGCGTGGTCAGCCATCACGCCGGCATCAGGCCGGCGTGATCAGCCCGTAGTGGCCGTCGTAGCGGTGGTAGGTCACCTGGCCCCTTCCCACTTCGGGATCGACGAAGAACACGAACGGCGCGAGATCGAGGTCGAGCTCTTCGAGCGCGTCGGCCAGGGTGCATCGCCGGACGGCGTCTTTGCCGACGTCGATCGGTGTGACCGAATCGGCGCCGGCAGCGTCAGCCCGTCCACTGGCGTCGATGAGCTCGAGGCTGTCCCCTCTGTCGTAGGCCAGCACGGCGTCGGCGCCGGTGACCAGGTTGGTGAACAGCACGAAGTCGTGGCCGAGCAGGTCGAGCAGATCGGCCGCCTCGTCCGGCGTCATCTCGCCGACGGCGACGGTCTTGTGCCGCACGAGCTCGCGCTCTTCGACCGGTCGCGAGAAGTAGGCCGGCCGCTGGGTCGCCAGATCGCCATGGTGCCAGGAGCCGTCTCCGTCGGTGTGCGGGCGAGGGCCGGTGCGCCGGCTCGCCGTCCGGCTCGTCGTGTAGCGGTCGATGCGCCGGCGGAGCCGATCTTCGAGCAGGTCGAGCGCGGCCAGTTGCGACTCGGCGGCAACGTGGGCGCGAAGCGTCGCCCTGCTCAACGTCAGCACCGCCTCCACCTGGTACGGCCGCGCTCGGGCCGGGTCGGGCTCGTGGCGCAACTTGACCTCGGCGAACAGCACGGGTTCGTGTACGTGCGCGCACACCGCGGCGACCTGCTTGCGGGCGATGGACTTGGCCCGCTCGTCGATGTCGCCGCGGACGGTCAGCGCGATCTCCTGCTCGACGTCGATTGCCATGCCGATGCTCCTCTCGCGTCGGGAGTGGTGGGGTACGGGTCCCTGCCGCCATCGTGCTTCGGTCGCGGCCCGCCAGCCAGGGCACAAGGTCCCTCGCAGGGATGGGCCGGTTGGGTGCAGCCGCGCAACTGGGCCGTCAGGCGCGTCGTTTGTGGCGCGTTGGCTGGCCCGGTTCGTTGCGGAGGGGGTGGGGGGGGAGGGGAGGGGGGTCAGTCCTTGAGGACGTCGAGCAGGAGGCGGAGCTCGTCGGTGATGTTCTCAGGGACCGTGTAGCCCTCTTCGTCTCGGATGGCGTCGAAGTTGTCGCGCACGTCCTCCACGGTGAGGTCGCTCTTGTAGACGCCGGGCGTGCGGCCGATGAAGAAGCGGCTGACCTGGCCGCCGGCGACCGAGTAGATCTCACCGGTCACCGGGCAGTCCTCGTGGGCGAGCCAGGCGACGACGGGCGTGATGCTCTCCGGTTGGAGCTTGTCGCCGAGCGCGCCGAGCAGGTCTTCGGTCATGCGGGTCTTGGCCACCGGGCAGACGGCGTTGACCTTGATGTTGTTCTTTGCGCCCTCGATGGCGAGCACGTTGGTGAGGCCGACGAGGCCCATCTTGGCGGCGCCGTAGTTGGTCTGGCCGAAGTTGCCGAGCACGCCGGCGTTGGACGCCGTGTTGATGACGCGGCCGTAGTTGTTCTCGCGCATCACCTTCCACGCCGGGATGGTGACGTAGAACGCGCCCTTGAGGTGGACGTCGATGACCGGGTTCAAGAGCTCGGGCGTCATGTTGTGGAACGACTTGTCGCGCAGGATGCCCGCGTTGTTGATGACGATGTCGACCTGACCGAAGGCGTCCATCGCGGCCTTGACGATGGCCTCGCCACCTTCGGGTGTCGACACGCTGTCGCCGTTGGAGACCGCCTCGCCGCCGAGGGCCTCGATCTCCTTCACCACCTGGCCGGCGGGCCCGAGGTCGCCGCCCTCGCCCGACACGGACCCACCGAGATCGTTGACCAGGATGCGTGCGCCGCGGCGGGCCAGTTCGAGCGCGTGCGACCGGCCCAAACCCCCGCCCGCGCCGGTGATGATCGCTACCTTGCCGTCGTAGCCGAGATCTGCCATCTGAGACTGCGTCCCCTCGTCGTGCCGGCCGAGATCGGTCCGGTCGTTGAAACAGTGGAGGCAGGTTAGGCGGGGGCTGTTTCCGGGTGCGAGTTCCAGCGGCTCAGGTCGACGGGCCTAGCGGGTGCTCGGCGTGCTCGTTGGCGTTCGCGATGACATCGAGCGCGAACTCGCCCGTCCGGGCCATGCGGCGCCGTCGGTCGTCGAACCGGGCGACCTTCTCCGGGTCGCCGCGCCAGTACCGATGGGCTTCGTCGATGATCGGGTGCCAGCGCTCGTCGAAGGTCTCGATGGCGTACTCGCACGCCGTGGCCTTCGAGATGATCTCGCCCGTGCTGATGGTCGCGTGCATGCGGGAGGTTCCCTGGACGCCCCATGCGGTCCTCCATCGGGGTTGCAGCGTCCACGACAGGTCGCGGCCCGTGCAGGCTCGTCTCGCCCACGAGGCCCAGTAGGTGTTGAGGTTGTCGAGCGTCCATTGCCGAAGCGTGTGCGGCTCCGGGTCGAGGCCGAGCGCGGACGGCTCCGGGCCCCGGATCGCGACACCGTGGTCGCGGAACGTCTTCCATTGCACCGGGTTAAGGTCGAAGGCGCGTGCGACGCTGAACTTCGGACCGCAATGCGACGCGATCGGCGCGATCTGCGACACCGGTCTGGTCAAGTCGTTCTCGCTGACGAAGATGCCGTTCATCGTGCCGGGAAACGCCCAGAGGGCCCGCGTGACACCGTGGATGCCCGGGCGGAAGCCGGCGATGAGCCAGACGGCGCGCAGCCGCCGCAGCTCGGCCCGGCTCAGCGTGTGGTCGACGACAGCAACGAAGTCGATGTCGCTCCGGTCGATAACCCACGCGTCGAGCGCGGTCGAGCCGACGAGGTAGAAGCCGATGATGCGATCGCGCAGCAGCCGATCGGCGTTCGCGAGGTAGGCGTCGACGGACCGCTCGACTTCGGGGTTCAGCGATCGACCAGCGGCGATCGGGGACATCAGGGAAGCGTGACGCCCAGCTCGCCGGCCGCGTACGCCTTCATGCGCTTGTAGTCGACCTTGCCGTTGGGGGCGCGGCCGATGGTGTCGATGGCCACCACGCGCTTGGGTGCCTTGAACGACGCGAGGTTGCCCTTCACGTGCCCGATGAGCGCTTGCTCGTCGATCGCCTCGCCAGGCCTAGCCTCGACCACCGCGGTGATCGCCTCGCCGAACTTGTCGTCGGGCAGGCCGACCACGACCGAGTCGAGCACGGTCGGGTGGGTCTTCAACACCTCCTCGACCTCTTCGGGGAAGACCTTCTCGCCGCCGGTGTTGATGCAGACCGACCCGCGGCCGAGCAGGGTGAGCGACCCGTCTTCCTCCACGGTGGCGTAGTCGCCAGGGATGGAATAGGTCTGCCCGTCGATGCGCACGAACGTCGCCGCCGACTTCTCCGGGTCCTTGTAGTACCCGATCGGGGTGAAGCCGCGGACCGCGACACGGCCCGTCTCTCCCGAACCCGGCACTACGTCGCGCCCGTCGTCAGCGATGACGCGCGCGTTCTCGCCGAGCGCGAACTTCGCCGTGCCGCTCGACCCGCCCGACGTCGACACCGACTGGCCGAGCCCGATCGCTTCGGAGGACGAGAACGCGTCGATGAGCATCATGCCGGGGTGGTGCTTCAGCAGCGCGTCCTTTGACTCCTGGCTCCACATCACACCCGAGGACGCCATGACGAAGATGCTCGAGATGTCCCATCGGCCCGGGTTGCTGTCGAGTGCCTGCAAGATCGGCTTGGCGAACGCATCGCCGACGATCACCGCCATGTTGCACTTGTGGTCTTGAACGGCGTCGAGCAGCTCCTCGACGTCGAAGTGGCGCGAGGCCAGCGTGACCACCGAACCACCGCCGGCGAGGGCCATCAGCGCGGTGTATTGGCCGGTGCCGTGCATCAGCGGGCAGGCGGGCACTTCGCGGATGCCAGGCGCCGTCACCGTCTTGCGGTAGTCGTCGTAGTCAGGATCTTCCTTGAACGTCGGGTTGGTGCCGCCGAGCGTGGCGCGTATGAGATCGTCCTGCCGCCACATGACGCCTTTGGGCATGCCCGTGGTGCCGCCCGTGTAGAGCATCAGGATGTCGTCGTCGCCTCGCCCCCATGGCGCTTCGACGCGCTCGCTCTCGGTCGCGGCCGCGTCCTCGTACGGCATCGCCCAGGCGGGGCACGGGCCGCTGCCGTCGTCGACCCACAGCCAGAGCTTCACGTCGGGGACACGATCGCGGATGCCATCGATGCGCTCGACGAACGTGCCGTGGAAGACGACCGCGAAGGCATCGGCGTTGTCCCAGAGGTAGACCAGCTCCTCGTCGGCGTAGCGATAGTTGGTGTTCACCGGCACCAGACCGGCCTTGAACGCGGCGTACATCGACTCGAGGTACTCGGGGCAGTTGTACAGGTACTGGGCGACCTTGTCCTGGTGCTGGGCGCCGCCATCGAGGAGCGTCCGCGCGACGCCGTCGGCTCGCTTGTCGAGCTCGGCCCAGGTGATGACCCGGTCGCCGTGGAGCAAGGCGGGAGCGTCAGGAAGGTTGTCCGCGGCGATCTCGAACGCGGTGGCGTAGTTCCAGGCCGTCATGGTTGTCCCCCGTGGTTCACCCCGTGGGTGGTTCTGAGTCAGTGCCGGTGCTCGGCGGAGTGTACGGGCTTGACCCGGTGGAGGCGCGATCGGCGCGAAGCATCAGCTCGGGCCGTTGCCAGATCCCGTGGTCAGCTCGCGGCGTGGCGGGCGGCAGCCTGGGTGGTCGCTCGCTACCGTGTCGGGTTGGGCCACACCGGTGAGGGGGTAGGCGTGAGGTACAAGGTGGCCGTGAGCTTGCTGGTGGTCCTTGCGCTCGTGGTCGTGGCGGCGTGCGGTTCGGCATCGGTGCCAGCCCCGGCGAGCCTCACGAGCAAGCCCGCGGGCAACGCCTCGGGAACGGTCGAGCAGACCATGCCCAAGACGACGGGGACGGCGGCCTCGGTGGCGGACTACTGCGGTGCGGTGCGCGACAACCTTGACGGCCTGAAGGCGGCGAGCGACGACGTCGACTCCTTCGTCGCGGCGCTGGGCAACCTCCAGAAGCGCGCGACACGGCAGATCAGGCCGTCACTCGATCGCGTGGTCCTGGGCGCCGAGTCGCTCGTTGGCCTGTCCGGCGACGAGCGCGCCGCCCGCGAGCAGGAGCTCGAGGATGACGCCGACTTCACCGGTGCGGCGGGCAAGCTCGAGGCCTACACCGCGGAGAACTGCGATGTGCGGCTGACCACGACCCCGACTCACCTGACCGAGACGACCCGGCGGTTCGCGACGACCCAGCAGGAGGCGGCCCCCTCGCCCACGACGCTGTCGCGGTCGGGCTCGGAGGTCCTCGCCGAGCTGCAGGACTTCCTGTCGGCCAACTACGCCACGACGCCGTGGTACCAGGCCGCGTCGAAGGTGGCGATCAGCTCGGGCCGTGGCGGTGTGACGTTCAAGCTCACCGTCGACGGGTCGCTCCCACCCGAAGACGCCGTCGCCGCGTGCAGGGGCGTGGCGGAGTTCGCCGATGGCGCGTTCGACGACGCGGCCGTCAACGTCGTCGAGCCGGGCGGCACCGTGCTCGCCCATCGCACCGACGAAGCGTCCGGTTGCGGCGTGGGCTGAGACACGAGCGTCACGGCACGAGCACGACCTTGCCGAAGTTCTGAGCCTGCTCGAGTCGCTGGTGGGCGTCTCCCGCGTACTCGAACGGGAACGTGGTGTCGATGATCGGGTCGATCTCGTGGCGCGCCCACATGGCGATCAGCTCGTCGAGCGTCTCGGTGATGAGGTCGCCCTCGTCCCACAGGTGCGCCATGTTGACGCCGAACACGCCGCGGTTGTTGTTCATCAGGCTGAACGGGTGGAAGAACGGAGTGGTGGCCAGCATCTTCGGGACGGTCTTCCACGCGTCCTTGCGCGTCGGCGCATTCCCTGACGCGAGGCCGAACAGGAAGAGGCGTCCCATCGGAGCAAGCGATCGGTAGCTCTTGCGGAAGGAAGCGCCGCCCTGCGCGTCGAGCGCGACGTCGACACCGCGACCACCGGTGAGGCGCTTGACCTCCGTCTCGAAGTCCTGCGTGCGGTAGTCGATGGAGTGATCGAGACCGAGTTCGTGCAGCCGCTCGTGCTTCTTGGCGCTGGCCGTCCCGATCGTGACGGCGCCGAGCCCCTTGGCGAGCTGGAGCGCGGCGAGCCCCACGCCACCGCCGGCCGAATGGATGAGCACCGTCTCGCCGGTGCGTACCGAGCCGAGGCGGTTCAGCATCATGTACGCGGTGAGGTAGGCGACCGGGATGCACGCGGCCTTCACGAGATCGGCGTCGTCGGGCAGCTTGGCGGCTTGCAGTTCGGGCACCGCGACCACGTCGCTGTAGCCGCCGAACCTGGTCACCGCGGCCACCTTGTCGCCGACGTGCAACCGCCCGGTGTTCGCGCCGACCTTGTCGACGATGCCGGCGACCTCGTAGCCGACGACGAGCGGCGCGGGCGGCGCGTCCTGGTACAGACCGGCGCGGGCGGACACGTCGGCGAAGTTCACCCCGGCGCCATGTACTCGTACACGGACCTCGCCCGCCTCCGGCTCGGGATCATCCGCCGTCTGCACCTCGAACACCTCGGGCCCACCGAACCGGGGCACCAGTACCTGTCGCATAGCCGTACCTCCCCCAGGGATGGCTTGGGTGCGCAAACCTACCCTGGAGGGGCTTTGCATCTAAACGGGCGGCGAGTGCCGGGTTTGGGTGCAGCGGTCGGGGTTTGGGTGCAGACTCGCGAACGTGGCAGCGGGAACTGACGCGGAGAAGTCCTACGCCGACAAGCTGGTGGAGGGACTGGTCGCGTGCGCTGTCCTGTGGGTCGTCGCGTGCCTCGTCGTCGCTTACCGATCGTGGTTCAAGACGAACGGCGGGTTCTTCGGCGCGATCGTGACGAGTGACGCCGGGTTTGTAGTCGCAGCGTTGTGGGCCGGGATCGGATGGATCGTGTCGCTTGTGCTTCTCGTCGCGTGGCTCGTCGCACGACAACGCGACGAAGACAGAACTATTCGGGACGCAGATCGCTAACACGGTACGGCGTAAGACCATCCATTGTTTGCGGTTCCGCGAATCCCACGAACGCACCGCATTCGACGTTCTTACATTGAGAGACGCGCATTGTTGAACCCATATCGGACGTTCCCACCAAACCGGGATCCGGCCGGAAGTCGGCACGTTCGTTGCATGCGGGGCACCGTGGCGGCATCGGTCCAAGGCTACCGAGCCTCCGTCGATTCGGAACACTCCGCTGGCAATGGGAGCACGATCCGGTAGCCACAGTCATCGTGGCCGTCCATCTCTGACCCTTCTGCGCACATGCCGAGTCTCGCAACACAGATCCACTGGGCCCATCCGCGATCGCCAGGCGACCGATTAGTGCGACGGTCCGGGGGTCCGCAACGCGGACAATCCGCGACCGCCCCGGTAGGGATGATGTCTGCGTGCGCGCTCTCACGCCCCGCCACCCGATAGCCGACATCGTGGGTGTAGACGAACGCTCCCGTTCCGTCGCACATCGGGCACCGCGCTAGCCCCGTTTTCCGCACCGTTGGGCGTTAAGCCCGGCTTTGAGTGAGCGGTTGTTGGCGTGTTTGGTGGGGTTTTGCGTGGGCGCGCCGGTCGGGTTGTTGTGCCAACAGAAGTGTGCGATGTGGGGTGGGGACAC
>JACPNV010000062.1 GCA_016185305.1 Actinomycetota bacterium
CCGACCGCCACGCCGCTGCAAGGTCTGCGTAGGCTGGGGCACACCGGCGCACTGACCACACGGTTGCACACCTCCCCAGCGCTCCGGACACTCCTGCAGGGGCAGGAGGTGGCACGATGAGCACGCCACAACCGACCGGCAACGCGCTCCTCGAGGCGGCCTTGGCACAGGCGCGGCTCGGTTTTCACATCTATCACGCCCGCCCGGGCACCAAGCGTCCGCAGTGGACCGGCTACAAAGAGCGTGCGACCACCGACGAGGCCACGCTGGCCGCCTGGTGGACGCGCTATCCCCACGCGAACCCGATGGCCCTCATTCCCCCAGGCGTCGCGATTGTCGACGTTGATCCGCGCCATGGCGGCCATGACGGGCTGCGTACGCTGGAGATGCAGCATAGCGCCCTGCCAGGAACCTGGACCGTCGAGACCCGCCACGGCGGGACCCACCGCTACTACCTCCTCCCGGACAACGCCCAGCTGGCGCAGAGCACCCACATTGCCGCCGGCGTAGAAGTGCTGGGACCCCAGTGCCCCCTGACGATCCCTGGCTTTGTGCACGACGATGGCCATGTCAATCGCTGGGATGAGTTCTGCAACCCCGCCACCATGCGCTGTACGCCCATCCCGCTCTGGCTCCTCGACCTGGCAGGTCCCCGCAAAGCCCCAAAGCCTACGCGGGCAAGGCCCACCACCGTGCCGACACCACCCCCGGCCACAGCGGAACCGGGCACGCCTCTCTCGCAGGGGGATGGAAAGACCGCTACGCACAGGGGGGGGGGGACAGAAATTCTTACGCCGGGCGCGCTCTCGTCAGGGAAACTGACGGCCAGGGCGGTGGCGGATCTCTTGCGTGAGCATGCCCCGGTCTGTATCGGGTACCTGGCCGGCGTGCTCGACCGGCCGGCTCCGCAGCTCGGGGAAAGTTGCTTGGCGTGGTTCCGCGCCGAGGGCAAGGCGAGTGCGGCGTTTCTGCCTCCGACCGTCACCCATCCCCACGTGCTGTATGTCGACCATGGCGACCGCAACGAGGCCGACCAGCCCCGGAAAGGGCAGACGCTCCCGAGTGTCTACTACCGTGTCATCAATGGGGCCTGGCCTGGCACGCTGAAGCCCGCGACCTATCTCGTGTGGGGCGTGCGGCTCCTCCTCGACAGCGGGGTGCTGCAGGCACCGGACGGCCATTTTCCGCCGCTGCCCGGCGATGCCCCGCCCGAAGCCGCCCAGGCGTATCGCGGCTTTCAAACGCTCTGGCGCGTGCATGCCCTGTTGCCCGCCGAGCATGACGACCAGCCCTATTCGGAAAGCTTCTGCGCGGCC
>JACPNV010000032.1 GCA_016185305.1 Actinomycetota bacterium
ATCAGCGGTTCGGCCGACAGGTCGATGTGCTTCTTGTCTTCCGTCGCGTCGCAGGCGATCGACTTGTAGCAGAGCTCGGAGATCTTGATGCGAGCCTCGCTCGCCGCGATGCGGTTCAACCCGTTCCCGACGACCGCCCAGTGGCGGCGACTCGGAGCGAATCGCTGCGCCGCCTCTGCCGCGAACGGTCGGCACGCGAGGGTTCGCTCCATCAGATCGGGGAGCTCGCGGAGAGCGGCGAGCACATCGGCTTCGGGGAAGCCGGGCGCGGGACCGACCTCGTCGGCGATCGCGACGGCCAGGAGGAAGCCCGCCGCGATCTGCGAGTAGAAGGCTTTGGTCGACGGCACTGCCATCTCCACATCACGGCCGTCTGAGGTGTAGAGCACGCCATCGACCTTGTCGGTCAGGTCGCTGTTGCGCCGGTTCACGATGGCGATGACCGTGGCGCCGCGACCTCGAACGAGATCGACCGTGCGGTTGGTATCGGTCGTCGTGCCCGACTGGCTGATCGCCACCACGAGCGTGTCGGCCATGTCGGCCCGCAGGTCGAACCCCGAGAGCTCGGTGGCGGTCACCGCGGAGACGGGTAGCCGCAAGCCACCGGTCGCCGCCTCGAGGGCGGCCGCCGTGGCCTGACCGGCGATCGCGGCCGTACCCTGCCCGATCACCAGCACGCGGCGGATCGCGCCCGACCGCAACGCTTCGCGCGTCGCGGTCGGCAACGAGTCGCCAAGGTTCACGCGCAGGGCACCATCGATCTCGACGAGCTTGCCCCGCAGCGTCTTGCGGAACGACGAGGGCGACTCGGTGATCTCCTTCAGGAGGAAGTGCGGGAAGTCGCCTCGATCGATGTCGCGCGTCGTGATCTGGGCGGTGGCCAACTCGTTGCCGGAGACCGCAAGCGCAGTGCCGTCATAGGAGTACCGCTCGACGCCGGCGAGCTCGCCGGCGCCGGCGGAGCGAAGGCGGATGACCTGGCCGCGCGTACCGGCCGGGTTGTCGGGGTCAGACGGGGTCTCGCCGTCCATGCGGAGGTAGCGATGGGTCTCTTCCACCACGCCGTAGGGCTCGCTGGCGACGATGAACAGGTCGTCGGCAAGGCCGACGTAGAGCGCTTGGCCGCTTCCGCGCAACGCCAGGAGAAGGTCGCCGGGGGCGCTCGCCGAGGACGCCGCGATCGCAACCGATCCATCGAGCCGAGCAACGGTCGAGCGGAACGACTCCAGCAGGTCATCGCCGGCCTGCAGGCGGCGCGAGGTCAGCGTCGGGATCACCTTGGCGTCGGTCTGGATCTCGTTGGCGATGCCCAAGCCCTCGTTCGCCTTGAGGTCGGCGAAGTTGTCGACGTCGCCATTGAGAACGGCGCAGACGTACGGCCCGTCTGCCCGACCGAGCTCGTGAGAGTTGAGCGGGTGGGCGTTCGCTTGCGAGATGATGCCGACGCTGGCCCACCGGGTGTGGCCCAGCACGGTCGTTTCGACGTCATCTGACGATGACAGCGCCAGGCGCAGCAGCTCGTCGCCGCGGATGGCGACGCGCAGTGCCTTCGTGTTGTCGCCCAGCTCGCCGATCTCCGCCGCCGCCTTGTACACGAACGAGAGATGGCCCTGCACGGTGTCGACCGCCATCGAGGTGAACAGCGGGTCGCTTCCTCGCCCTGCCACCGCGGCTCGCACCGCCGCCGATGCCAGATCGAGGCCGTGGTTCCGAACGAGAACCTGGAGCCCGGCGGAGTCGCGCCCCCGGACCTCGAGGCGGTCAAGTGCCGACAGTGCCTGCTGGACCGACAGGAACGCGTCGACGAGCGCGACAGGAGCGGCCGGACCGGCGAGATCACCGACGGCCTTCGCGGTGCGAACCCGATCACGCTCGACCGCCCACACCGCGTCTCTGGCGCGGCTCAGCCCGGCGTTGATGTCTTCGAGGTCTTGTGGCGGACGGTTGCTCGCACCATCGTCGAGCTGGCGTTCGATCCGCCCGATCCCGGCATCGATCGTCGCCGCGAGCTGCTCGACCGAGACAAGCAACCCTCGATCGGCGAGCAACGCTCGCACGCCGGCTGACCCGCGCAGCAGCCGGTCGGCCCGCTCGACCTCCGCTGCCGCGGCCCCGAGCGCCGCCGGCAGCCCGCCGGTGCCGGCGTCGCGCACGATGCCGGCGGCGGCTTCGAGCGGGTCGAGCACGTCGCGCGCCGCGGGCGGAGCGGTGGTGCTGCGCCGGCGAACGATGGCGATGATGCCGCACATGATCCGTCACCTGCCTCGTTCGTCCGGGGGCGGAAAGACCGACAGTCTAGTTGCGCGCCGCGCGTGCCGAAACCGACCTGCGTGAGGTCAGCTCTCGCACCCAGGTCAATTGGCGACCCGCTCGACGGCGGCGACGAGGCGGTCGGCGGCGCGGTCGGCGACGGTCTCGTGCTCGGCCTCGACCATGACGCGCACGAGGGGCTCGGTGCCGCTCGCCCGGACGAGAACGCGACCGCGCTCGCCCAGCTCGCCTTCGATGGCCGCGATGTCGCCTTCGATGAGCGTGGCGATGTCGCGCTGCTGCTCGCGCACCCACACGCTCTTGAGCACTTGCGGAAGACGCTGCATGGCCGACGACGCGAGGTCGGAGAGGTAACGACCGCTGCGCCCCATGAGGTCGAGGAGCTGCACCCCGGTCAGCAAGCCGTCGCCGGTCGTGGCCAGGTCGCGGAAGATGACGTGACCTGACTGCTCGCCGCCGAGGTTGAACCCGCCGGACTCCAGCGCCTCGAGCACGTACCGGTCGCCGACCTGCGTCTCGACGACCTCGATGGCGTGCGCGCGCATGCCGAGCCGGAAGCCGAGGTTGCTCATGACGGTGACCGCAACCGTGTCACCCGCCAGCGTGCCCCGATCGCGACGATCGATGGCGCACATCGCGATGATCTGATCGCCGTCGACGAGCTGGCCGGACTCGTCCGCCGCCAGCACCCGATCGGCGTCGCCGTCGAACGCCAACCCCGCGTCGGCCTGGTGGCGCACGACGGCCCGTTGCAGATCCTCGGGATGGGTCGAGCCGCACTGCTCGTTGATGTTGCGGCCATCGGGTTCAGCGTGCAGGACGATCACGTCCGCGCCGAGACGGCCGAGCACCTCCGGCGCGACGTGTGACGCCGCGCCGTTCGCGCAATCGACCACGACTTTCAACCCGTCGAGCCGCCGGCCTTCGAGCGACTCGATGATCGTGTCCTCATAGAGGACGATCCGGCCGGCGTCAGGCTCGTCGACGCCTTCGGGCACCGCCAGCTCAGAGCCCGTCGCCCGGATCTTCTCGAGCTCGGCTTCCAGCTCCTCCTCAACCGCGTCGGTCAGCTTCAGCCCGCCGGCCGCGAAGAACTTGATGCCGTTGTCGGTGTAGGCGTTGTGCGACGCCGAGATCATCGCACCTGGCACGTCCTCGGTCGCACTCAGGCACGCAACGGCCGGCGTCGGCACGACACCGAGCACCTCGACCTTGTACCCCTCAACCTCGAGCCCGACGCGCAGGGCGCGTTCGAGGCGCGGGCCCGACTCTCGCGTGTCCATGCCGACGACGAACCGCCCGTGCTCGTTCCCCAGCACGCGCGCCGCGGCTTGGGCGAGGGCCGCGACGAACGCATCGTCGAGCTCGTCGGCGTGACCCCGCACGCCATCGGTTCCGAACTTCAGAGACATGGTGGGCGGCGCCGTAGCAGCTACGTGCGAGCCGGACCCCTCAGCGCTTGCTGTACTGGGGCGCTTTGCGGGCCTTCTTGAGGCCGTACTTCTTGGATTCCTTCTCCCGGGCATCGCGGGTGAGGAAGCCGGCACGCTTGAGGTCGTTGCGCAGCTCGGGGTCGAGATCGACGAGCCCACGAGCGATCGCGTGGCGCAACGCGCCCGCCTGGCCGGACGAACCGCCCCCGACGATCGTGGCATCGACGTCGTACGCCTCGTGGGTGTTGGTGATTCGAAGCGGCTCGGTGAGAACCATCCGATGGGTCTCGGACGGGAAGTGCGTCTCGACGTCGCGCTTGTTGACGGTGATCTTGCCGGTGCCTTCGCGGAAGCGCACACGGGCCACGGCTCGCTTGCGGCGGCCAGTTGATTGATTCAAGGGAGCGGTCATCTCGAAGTTCCTCGGTGCGGTGGGTCAGCTGGCCGGCGTGTACTTGGCATGGTCGAGCGGCAGATCGGACGGCTTCTGCGCGCTGTGGGGATGGGTCGGCCCCGCGTACACCTTCAGCTTCTTCAGCTGCTGGCGGCCGAGGGTGTTCTTCGGGAGCATGCCGCGCACCGTCTTGCGCACGGCCTCTTCGGGCTGGGAGGCGAGGAAGTCTTCATACGTGCGGGACTTGATGCCACCCGGATAGCCGGAGTGACGGTAGACGTCCTTCTTGGCCGCCTTGTCGGAGGTCAGCACGACCTTGTCGGCGTTGACGATGATCACGTGATCGCCGGTGTCGATGTGCGGTGCGAAGGTCGGCTTGTGCTTGCCGCGCAGGACGCGAGCGACCTCGGTCGCCATGCGCCCGAGAACCAGGCCCTCGGCGTCGACCACGAACCACTCGCGCTCGATCTCACTTGCTTTCGGGGAGTACGTGCGCACGGCGCCGGATCCTTGCTCTCGTGTCGTGACCAGGCCATTCCTGGTCGTTCGTCGCTCGCTGGCGCGTCCGAGACGCCGCCAGAGCGACCCGTAAGACTACGAGCAGCCTGCTCAGCAGGCAAATACGGCCGGGTTGCGAACCCGACGAGCCGCACCCACGCAGGTCATCAGTACGTCACTTCCCACAGGCACAGGCCGTGGGCCGGTGCCAGGGTGGCCGCCAGGGATCGGTCCCTCGCCCGCAGGATGGCGGTGATCTCGCCGGCGTGCTTCTTCATCCTCCCGGCGTCGACGATCGTGCCGACGATGGAACGCACCATCTGGTGGCAGAAGGCGTTGGCCTCGATCCAGAACTGGAGGACACCATCACCGGCGTCGTCCCAGTGCGCGTCGACGACGCGCCGGCGCATCGACGGCGCGGAGATCGTGCGGCCCTTGTCCAGCTTGCAGAACGACGCGAAGTCGTGCTCGCCGATGAACGGGTCGCACGCCATCACCATGGCGTGCAGGTCGAGCGGCTGCGGCACCCACCACGAGGTCGGCGCCAGGAACGGGTCAGGCACGTCGCGGTTCAGCACCGTGTACCGGTAGCGCCGAGCCTTCGCCGAATAGCGGGCGTGGAAGTCGGCGGGAGCAACCGCTATCTCTCGCACCACGATCGACGGTCCGCACAGCTTGTTGACGGCGCGCTGGATCTTGCCGAGGTCGAGGCCCGCCGCGGGGAGGTCGAAGCTCACGACCTGCCCCCACGCGTGCACACCCGCGTCAGTGCGGCCGGCGCAGACGAGGTCGACCTCATGACGAGTGACGCGGTGCAGGGTCGACGCCAGTGTGCCGCCCACGGTCTTCAGGCCGGGCTGGGCCGCGAACCCGCGGTAGAACGATCCGTCGTAGGCGACGGTCATGCGCACGCGCACTTGCTCGCGCGCATCTCGAGACGAACGGGGGGCCACCGCCCGAAGCTACCGCCGTTCCGGGCCGCGTCTCAGTACGTAGGCTGGCCACCGTGGACTACGACCAGAACGTGGCGGCGGCGGACCGCGAAGCAACAGCATTCATCGACGCAGTCGCCGCCGGTCCGATGGGCGAATCGATCCCGTCGTGTCCCGCGTGGACCATGGCCGACCTCGCGGAGCACGTCGGCACGTTCATGGGCTGGTGGACCGCGGTCATCTGCGAGGGGGCGGGACGCGCCAAGCCGGATCACGATGATGGGCCCGAGCCCGATCAGCTCCTCGCGTGGCTCTCGAAGATCCACGGTGACATGGTCGACGTGCTCGGCTCGTCCACACCTGACATCGAGATCTGGACGTGGGCCGACGACAAGTCCGTCGCGTTCGCGGGCCGACGCATCGCCAACGAGCTCGGCATCCATCGCTACGACGCGCAGCTCGCCCGGGGCACGCAACGACCGCTCGACGCCGACCTCGCGGCCAGCATCATCGACGAGATCGAGACGATCGTCGGCATCAACGGCGACCTGTCGGCGGTCTCGGGCGAGACGATCCACCTGCACGCGACCGACGGCGACGGCGAGTGGGTCATCGAGATGTACCCGCATGGATTCCGCCTCCGCCGCGAGCACGCCAAGAGCGATCTCGCCCTCCGTGGCGCCGTCTCTGATCTCGCCCTCACCCTCTATGGCCGGCCGACGATCGCAACCATCGAGGAGATCGGCGACGCCAAAGCCCTCGCGGCGTGGCAGCAGGTCTGGCCTTGGTGATGAGGTCGGCTCACACGAGCACGACGGTGCGACCAGTCGTCTTGCGGGCCGCCATGGCCTGCACGGCCGCCGGCAACTCGTCGAACCCGACGGTCTGGCCGACGACCGGGCGAACCTGCCCGCTCCGCACGAGATCGATGATCTCGTTGTTGATGCGCACGCCCAGCTCCCGCGGCGCGATGTTCCAACCCATGGCCTCTTTGAGGAACTGCCGCATCGAGTCGTCGGCGTAGTTGAGGAGCACGCCGCACACCTGGAAGTTGCCGAACGCGATGCGTCTCGGCACGAGGAACTTCTCGTCGGCCACCACCTTGTTGGACGCGAAGCCCATCATCAGGTAGCGCCCGTTGTACGCGAGGCAGTTCATCGACTTCTCCATCACGGCCTCACCCACGTTGTCGAACACCACGTCGACTCCCCTGCCGTCGGTCTCCGCCATGACGACCTCGGCGAAGTCCGCGCTCGTGTAGTTGATCGCCACGTCCGCGCCCAGCTCGCGGCACAACTGCACCTTTTCGTCTGTTCCAGCCGTCGCGAACACTCGTCCTCCGGCGTGACGGGCCAGTTGGATCGCGGCCGAGCCCGATCCACCCGCGCCGGCGTGGATGAGAACGGTTTCACCCGCCGTGAGGGCAGCCCGATCGAACAAGCCGAGCCACGCCAGGTGGAAGGGGAAGTAGAGGGCGGCAGCGTCCGGCAGCGGGACGTCGTCGGGCATCTCGAACGTTGCCGCCGTCGGGCACACGGCGTACTCCGCGAAACCGCCGAAGGCCTGTTTGGTGGTGGCGACCACGCGGCGTCGTTGCCATTGCTCCGCACCCGCGCCACACGCGCCGACGACACCCATGACCTCCATGCCCGGGCTGTACGGGAACTCGGGGCGCACAATCATGTTGCCGCCGGTGATCCGTTCGAGGTCGTTCAGGTTCAGCGGGATGGCCTGCACGCGCACGAGCACCTCATCGGGGCCGGGCTCGGGAACGAGCGTCTCGTCGAGCTGCAGCACATCGACCGGCTGCCCGTAGCGATGCACGCGCCACGCCCGCATCAAAGGCTCGCTCTGCATCCCGGCACGCTATCGACTCCGCCTCCCAACACGAACTGGGCCACCACACGCGCCGTTTCCAGCGCGCCACACAGCCCAGTTCGACGCCCACCGCCATCTGGGCTGCCACACGCGCCGTTTCCGGCGCGCCACACGGCCCAGTTCGACGCCCGCCGCCACGCCGGCCGACTCGGCCCGGGGTGACTAGACTAGACGAGCTCGATGCGCGCCATCGGCGCGTTGTCGCCCTGGCGGGGGCCCAGCTTCAAGATCCGCGTGTAACCGCCGGGGCGGTCTTCATAGCGGGGGCCGATGTCGTCGAAGAGCTTGGCCACCATCTCCTTGTCACGAAGGAACGCGACGACCTGGCGATGGTTGTGGAGGCCGCCCTTCCTGGCCTTCGTGATGATCTTCTCGGCGACGGGGCGCAGGGCCTTGGCCTTGGCCTCGGTGGTGACGATGCCCTCGGCGGCCACGAGCGACGCGACGAGGTTGGCCATCATGGCCTTCTGGTGGGCGGCGTCGCCGCCGAACCGGCGGCCCTTCTTGGGTGTCGCAGGCATGGCGCTAGTTCCTTGGCTCCGGCGATAATCCGCCGGAGCGGCTTCGCCATGTCGGAAAGTGGTTCGGCTGCTCCGCCCTGGCGGGCTCCGCAACTCTCATCAAGTTCCTTGGCTCCGGCGATAATCCGCCGGAGCGGCTTCGCCATGTCGGAAAGTGGTTCGGCTGCTCCGCCCTGGCGGGCTCCGCAACTCTCATCAATCTCGGGTGCGCAGCTTGAGGCCGCGCTCGTCGAGCTTGGCGATCACCTCGTCGAGCGACTTCTGCCCGAAGTTGGTGATGGCCAGCAGATCGTCTTCGGTCTTCTCGAGCAGCTCGCCGATGCTGTTGACCTGGGCCCGCTTGAGGCAGTTGCGGGGCCGCTCGGAGAGGTCGAGGTCTTCGATCGGGAGCTCGAGGTCGGGTGAGCCGGCCGACGTGGTGCCCACCTCGCCGAGCTCGAGGCCCTGGGGCTCGTCGCTCATCTCCTCGACGAGCTGCACGAGCAGCCGGAGCGTGCTGCCGGCCGACGCCAGCGACTCCCGCGGCGAGATCGAGCCATCGGTCTCGATGTCGAGCACGAGCCGGTCGTACTCAGTCGACTGCTCGACCCGGGTCGGCTCGACCGTGAACGCCACCCGGCGGATCGGCGAGAAGATCGAGTCGATCGGGATGACCCCAATCGTGTTCGAGCTCTTGTTGCGATCGCTCGACACGTAGCCGCGGCCCTTCGACACCGTGATGTCGAGCGCCAGGCGGCCCTTCGCGTTGAGCGTGGCCAGGTGCAGGCCCGGGTTGAGGATCTCGACGTCGGCGTTCGGTTGGATGTCGCCGGCCGTGACATCGGCTGGACCACGCTTGTCGAGCCGCAAGGTGACCGGCTCTTCCGCGTGGACGACGAGCACGATGTCTTTGAGGTTCAAGATGATGTCGGTGACATCCTCGACGCAACCGGCGATGGTGTCGAACTCGTGGAGGGCGTCGTCGAACCGGACCTGCGTCACCGCGGCGCCCGGGATGGACGAGAGCAGCGTGCGGCGCAGCGAGTTGCCGATGGCGAAGCCGAAGCCGGGCTCGAGCGGACCGATGGCGAAGAGCTGCCGGTTGTCTTCCTCTTCGCTGACGGCTTCGACGGTGGGGCGCTGAATGACCAGCATTGGCGTGTACCTCTTGAATCGTTGCGATTCTTCGGTGGGCGGGTAGTTACGGGGGGTCAGGTCTGGTGAGCCGGCGAAGCCGGCGGGCTGCTACTTGGAGTAGAGCTCGACGATGAGCTGCTCGCGGACGGGCACGTCGATCTGCGCTCGCTGAGGCAGATCGAGAACGGTCACGGCATAGCCGTCCTGGCCGGTCTCCAACCACGGGGGTGCGGCTCGGTCGAGGACATCGCGGTTCCATTGGATGGTGACCATCTGCTTGGCCTTCTCGCGGATGGTGACGATGTCGCCCTTGCGGACGCGGTAGCTCGGGATGTCGACGCGCTTGCCGTTCACCGAGATGTGGCCGTGGCCCACGAACTGGCGGGCCTGGGGGCGAGTGGCAGCCCAGCCAGCGCGGTAGACGACGTTGTCGAGACGCAGCTCGAGGAAGCGGAGCATGTTCTCGCCCGTCACGCCGGGCCGGCGGGCGGCCTCTTCGTAGAGCTTGCGGAACTGCTTCTCGTTCAAGCCGTAGGTGAAGCGGGCCTTCTGCTTCTCTTGGAGCTGCAGCAAGTACTCCGACACGTTGCCGCGGCGGCGCGTTCGGCCGTGCTCTCCCGGCGGGTAGGGGCGCTTGTCGAGCGCGATGGTCTCGCCCTTGGTGCCCCAGATGTTGGTGCCGAGACGGCGGGAGACCCGTGCTTTGGGGCCGGTGTATCGGGCCATCAGTCGCTCGCCTTCTCGCTGGCCATGCTCGATCGTTGCGTTGCGTTCGCCATGTCAGACCCTCCGGCGCTTCGGTGGGCGGCACCCGTTGTGGGGCACCGGCGTGACGTCTTTGATGCCGGTCACCTCGATGCCAGCGTTCTGGATCGACCGGATGGCGGTTTCGCGTCCGGACCCCGGGCCCTTCACGACCACGTCGACCCGGCGGACCCCGTGCTCCATGGCCCGCCGAGCGCACTGCTCGGCCGCCATCTGCGCGGCGTACGGCGTGGACTTGCGCGAGCCCTTGAAGCCCACGTTGCCCGACGAGGCCCAAGACAGCACGTTGCCCTGGAGATCGGTGATGGTGACGATCGTGTTGTTGAACGACGACTTGATGTGCGCCACCCCGTGAGTGACGTTCTTGCGTTCCTTCTTGCGGGGCCGGCGGCCACCTGCTGCTGGTTTGGCCATGGCTAGCCCTTCACCTCAACATCCCCGAGCGGGGACCCCGCCGCCCCGCTCTCCTCCGCAACACGGGGCCCCTCGCTCGCTGCGCTCGCTTGCCCCATGGCAGCCGTGATCTGGCATGCGCACGTCATTTCTTCACCTTTTTCTTGCCGGCGACGGTCTTCTTCGGGCCCTTGCGCGTCCGGGCGTTGGTGTGGGTGCGCTGGCCGCGGACCGGAAGGCCCCGGCGGTGCCGCAAACCCTGGTAGCAACCGATCTCCATCTTGCGCTTGATGTCCTGCTGGATCTCGCGGCGGAGATCGCCCTCGACCTTCACGTTGGTGTCGATCCAGTTGCGGATGCGGGCGACCTCTTCGTCGGTGAGATCACGCACTCGCGTGTCCGGGTCGAGGTCGACCTCGTTGCAGATCTTCGTCGCGGTCGTGCGACCGACGCCGAAGATGTAGGTGAGCGATATCTCCAAACGCTTCTCGCGCGGGATATCGACGCCGGCGATGCGTGCCATGGTTCGCGTTCCCCCTCAGCCTTGCCGCTGCTTGTGCCGCGGGTTCTCGCAGATGACCATCACGCGACCGTGCCGGCGGATGACCTTGCACTTCTCGCAGATCTTCTTGACACTTGGTCTGACTTTCATGTCCTCTTCTTCTCGCCTGACTCGACTCGTCGCGTCGAGCTGTCTTTTCCAGGAACACCGGAGCGAACTTCCCCGGCGGGCCGGGCCGACGTTGCGACCTGGCATCTCACTTGGTTGAGCTACTTGTAGCGGTAGGTGATGCGGCCCCGGCTCAGGTCGTACGGTGTCAACTCGACCTGTACGCGATCGCCGGGGAGGATGCGGATGTAGTGCATGCGCATCTTGCCGGAGATGTGGGCCAGGACCTGCATGGTCTGTTGGCCGCTCTCCACCGCGACGCGGAACGTTGCGTTCGGCAGTGACTCGGTGACCGTTCCCTCCAATACGATCGCGTCATCCTTGGGCTTGGGCAGCGTGGACCTCCTCGTCGGACCTACCAGGCGCCTCGCCAACGAGAACCGATCCCGAAAGCCCGATGACCAGCGAATTGCCGGGCAGGTTGGGCGCAAGGCAGTGGAGCATCCTAGCGGTTCCCGCTCGAGACGCCAAATTTCACGCCGATCTTGTTGGATTTGCACGTCGTCCACCGTGGAAATCGCCGGTGCCTCCGGCAGAGGCCCGTGGGCCGAAGGGCCGTGGGCTTGTCAGACTGTCTTCATGGCGACGATCACCGTCGAGATCGACGGGCACATCATCGACTCGTTGCTCTTGCCGAAGGTGCTCGACCTCATCGTCGCGTCGGGAGCCGACTACGAGCTGCGAGACGTCCACATCGGCAAGACCTCCACTGACCCCAGCCACGCCGTCATCGACATCACCATGCCTGACGGCGTGGACAGCGAGGCGCTGCTCATCGAGCTCCAGGTGCATGGCGCCAACGTCATCGGCGAGCTCGACGCCTCGCTCGTCCCCGCGCCGACCGACGGTGTGCTGCCAGAGGGGTTCTACGCGACGACGAACCTCCCGACGGTCGTGCGCGTCGGCGGCGACTGGCTGGAGGTGGCCCGGCCCGAGATGGACTGCGCGATCGTCGTCGACGCGGACCGGGGCGCTCAGACGGCACCGATGCACAAGGTCCGCCACGGCGACCCGGTGGTCGTCGGCCTCGACGGCGTCCGCGTGACCTCGCCTACCCGCCGCCAAGGATCGAGCCTGTTCGAGTTCATGGCATCGGACGTCTCGTCGGAGAAGCCCCAAGCACTGCTGGTGCACCGTGTCGCGGAGCGGATGAGGCTGGCGCACGCCGAGGGTGGGAGCATCCTCGTGGTGTGCGGGCCGGCCGTCGTGCACACGGGCGCGGCGTCCGAGCTCGCCGCGCTCGTGCGCGCCGGGTGGGTCGACGTGCTGTTCGCCGGCAACGGCTTCGCCACCCACGACATCGAGTCCAGCGTGCTGGGCACCTCGCTCGGCATCTCGGTCGACGGCGGCGAGCCGGCCGAGGGCGGGCACGGCAACCATCTGCGGGTGATCAACGACGTGCGCCGGCACGGTTCGATCGCGAAGGCAGTCGAGGCGGGGTTCGTCACGAGCGGCGTGATGTACGAGTGTGTCGTTCGGGGCGTCCCGTTCGTGCTCGGCGGCTCGGTGCGCGACGACGGCCCGCTGCCCGACGTCATCACCGATGTGGTGGCGGCAGCCGACCGGATGCGCGCCGAGCTCACCGGCGTGAGCGTGGCGCTGATGTTCGCGTCCACCCTGCACGCCATCGCGACGGGCAACCTCCTGCCCGCTTCGGTCGAGACGTTCTGCGTCGACATCAACCAGGCGGTCGTGACGAAGCTCGCCGACCGCGGCAGCCACCAGGTCATGGGCATCGTCACCGATGTCGGCCTGTTCACCCGCAACCTCGCCCGGGAGTTGCTCGGATGAGCGACACGCTCGCCTGGGGCCGGCGATACCTCATGTGCCCGCCCGACTTCTTCACGATCGCCTACGAGATCAACCCATGGATGCACGCGGATGTGACGGTCGACCGCGACCTTGCCGCGCTGCAGTGGCACACGCTACGCCACGCGCTGCGAACCGCCGGCGCCGCCATCGAGGTTCTCGATCCCGTCGACGGCCTGCCCGATCTCGTGTTCACGGCCAACGCCGGTGTCGTCGACGGGCGACGGTTCGTGCCATCCCGGTTCCGCAATCCCGAGCGCGCGAGCGAGACGCCGATCGATTGCGCCTGGTTCGAGCGCCATGGCTACGAGCTCCACCCGATGCTGCCGGGCGTGGTACACGAGGGTGCCGGCGACGCGCTGCCCTTCACCGACCGCAGCGGAACCCCCGTGCTGGTGTCGGGCTACCGCACCCGGTCCGATGTGCAATCGCACGTGTCGCTCAGCAGGGTGCTCGGCGTTCCTGTCCGGCCGGTCGAGCTCGTCGATCGCCGCCTGTACCACCTCGACCTCACCTTCTGCCCGCTCGACAAGCGGCGCGCCATCGTCGTGCCCGGCGCGTGGGATCGCTACGGCGCTCGCATGATGGACGAGCTGGTGCCCGAGCCGCTGGAGCTGAGCGTCGACGAGGCCTTGGGGTTCGTGGCCAACTCGCTGGTCGTCGGCTCGGTCGTCGTGATGCCCCATTGCCCGCCGCGGGTCGGGTGGCAGCTCGAACGCTGGGGGTTCACTGCGGTCGAGGTCGACGTGAGCGAGTTCCACAAGGCCGGCGGCGCCTGCCGCTGCCTCACCCTCGCACTGGACGTCCGGCTGACATGACCCAACACACCGGCGCACCGAACGGCGCGGTGTCAGCGCAACCGCCACGACGCACCTCACCGCATGGCAGTTCTCCGCCCGTAACCGGGAAACGTCGACGGTAAACCTTTCTGCTGGAGCCACCCGGCCAGACGGCCGCCCCCCGCTACCCTGGCACCCCCACTCGGACGCCTGTCCGGGCACGTACGCGCGTACCGACCCGGTAGCGGGAAAGGAAGCTGGTGCGACCCTACTGGGAGGTGGCGAGGCGGACGTTTCACAAGATGACGACGTACCGCGGCGCGACGTTCGCGGGGGCGTTCACGAACACGGTCTTCGGGTTGCTGAGCGCATACATCCTGCTCGCCGTCTACGCGCAACGGCCCAGCATCAACGGCTACGACGCCGTCGACGCCGTCACGTTCACCTTCGTCGTGCAGGGTCTGCTCATGGTCGTGAGCGTCTTCGGCGATACGGAGATCGCTGATCGCATCAAGAGCGGTGATGTCGTCATCGACCTCTACCGGCCGATCGACTATCAGGGCTACTGGCTCGCCGAGCGCTACGGCAAGGCCGCGTTCTACGCCATCTTCCGCGGGATACCGCCGCTGATCGTGGGCGCGCTCGTCTTCGATCTGCGCTTCCCCACCTCGGTGTCGACCTGGCTGGCCTTCCTCCTCAGCACCGCGCTCGCGGTCGCGGTCGGCTTCGGGTGGGGCTTCCTGCTGCAGCTCACCGCGTTCTGGATCCTCGATGTGCGGGGCCCCAACCAGTTGGGATGGGTGATCGCGCAGTTCCTGGCCGGCATGTTCATCCCCCTCTTCCTCTTTCCGGCCTGGCTCATGGCGATCGCACGCGCCCTTCCGTTCGCTTCGATCCTGCAACTGCCGGCCGAGACCTTCCTCGGCAAGCACGAGGGGGCGGATCTGGTAGGCGTGCTCGCCATCCAAGCCGTGTGGGCCATCGTGCTCATCGGAGCCGGGCGCCTCGTGCTCGCACGCGCCGTACGACGAGTGGTGGTGCAAGGTGGCTGAGACGAGCTCGGCGGCGACGATGCCGCTCAGGATCTACGGCCACCTCGTTGCGGCCAAGACTCGCGCCGACTTCCAGTACCGCACGTCGTTCTTCCTCTACCTCGCGTCACAGACGCTCATCAGCTTCGCCGACATGGTCGTGGTGCTGATCCTCTTCACCCAAGTGAGCTCGATCGCGTCGTGGTCGCGCTCCCAGGTGCTGTTCCTCTACGCGCTGTCGGGGATCGGCTTCGGCCTCGCCGACCTGTTCATCAGCCAGGTGGGGCTCGTCTCGCGACACATCAAGGCGGGAACCTTCGACCAGTTCCTGCTGCGACCGCTGGGTGCGCTGTGGCAGCTGTCCGCCCTCGAGTTCGCACCGAGACGCGCGGGTCGGGCCGTGCAACCGGTCATCGTCCTCGCCGTCATCCTTCCCGCGCTCGACGTGCAATGGACTCCCGTGAAGGTTGCGCTCGTCCCGATCACCGTGGTGTGCGGGGCCGTCATCTTCGGCGCCGTATGGGTGACGGCTTCCTCGCTCGCGTTCTACCTCGTGAACAGCCAAGAGCTCGCCAACTCGTTCACCTATGGCGGAAGCTTCCTGACCCAGTACCCGATCGACATCCTCGGTCCGTGGCTGCGACGGTTCTTCACCTTCGCCGTACCGCTCGCATTCGTCTGCTACTTCCCCGCCGCCTACATCGTCGATCAACCCCTTCCCGAGAGCATCCCGAGCTGGTTCTCGTTCGCGGCCCCGGTGATCGCCCTCGCCTCCGTCGTCGTCGCGCGCGCCCTCTGGCGCCTCGGCATCCGCCACTACCGCAGCACCGGGAGCTGAACCCATGACCGCCAACGACCGAGATCCCGCCATCGAGCTCCGCGATGTGAGCAAGACGTTCCGAGTCGCGCACAAGAAGGGGCGGGTGCGGCGCGGGCTCCGCGAGGTCGTCGCGGTGGACGACATCTCGCTGGCCATCGAGCGCGGATCGATCGTCGGCTACATCGGGCCGAACGGCGCCGGGAAGTCCACCACGATCAAGATGCTCACGGGCATCCTGGTGCCGTCCTCGGGCCAGGTCCGCGTCGATCGTCTCGACCCGAGTCGCGCGCGTCTCGAGGTGACCCGGCGCATCGGCGTGGTGTTCGGCCAGCGCAGCCAGCTCTGGTGGGATCTACCGCTACGCGATTCGTTCTCCCTGCTCCGTCACGTCTACCGGGTACCGGGACCGCGGCACCAGGAGAACCTGGACCGCTTCGTCGAGCTGCTGGACATGGCGGAGTTCGTCGACGTCCCCGTACGGCAGCTCTCGCTCGGCCAGCGGATGCGCGGCGAGCTCGCGGCCGCGATCCTGCACGACCCGACGATCCTGTTCCTCGACGAGCCCACCATCGGGCTCGATGTCGTGAGCAAGGAAGCCGTGCGGAGGTTTCTCATCGAGCTCAACCGCGAGCGGCACACCACGGTGCTGTTGACCACGCACGACCTGGCCGATGTCGAGCGCCTGTGCGAGCGCCTGATCATCATCGACCACGGCACCGTCATCGAGGACGGCACCGTCGCCGACATCAAGGAGCGCTACGGCACCGAGCGCACGGTGGTGATCGACCTCGACCAGCCATCGGTCCCGCTGACGGTGGCTGGCACCGAAGTGGTGCGTATCGACGGCCCCCGCCAGTGGCTCCGGTTCCGGCGCGCCGACACCACCGCAGCCGCCGTCGTCGCCGCCGTCGCCGAGCAGGCCGACGTTCGTGATCTCACCGTCGACGAACCCGAGATCGACGACATCGTCCGCCACATCTACCAGGCCAGCAGATGAGCAACGATTTGCCTAGGTTGTCCAGATGGAGACTCGCGAGGGTTTTGGCGAACGCGGCAACGTCGCCATGTTCGACGACTTCCCCACGGTCACCACGGTCGCGGAAGCCTTGAGCGGCTTGTCGAAGGTCAGGCGCGGCACGATCGCGGCGGTGCTCGACGAGCTCGCGTTCTGCATGAAGACCGCGACGCGGCTCGGGCGCGTCGTTCGCATCGGCGACCGCTGGTGGGGCCACCCGCAGACGTACGGCTCTCGCCAGATGGAGGTCGTCGACGAGTACGAACGAACCGGTATCAGCGCCGACGAGTTCGACCTGTGGGCCGTGCTCGACCCGGCCGACCTCATCGCGCTCGTCGCCACTCGAACCGGGATCGTGGCGGCGGTCGTCGACGCCGTCGTCAGCGAGTTCTGTGGCCAGGTCCAGTCGTTCCACGTGCGCGGGATCCACTTCCGCACCCCACCCCGCGAACTCGGAACACCCGAGGCGATCGTCCGTGAGCTCGCCCGCCATCTCCACGTGCTCACCATGCACGACCAGCTCCTCGTCGCCGCGGAGCGGGCACCGACACGGGTCGAAGGAGGCCCTCCCACGCTCGCGTGCCGCGACCGGAACGGCGGATGGTTCGTGGTAGAGCTGCATGTCGGACCCGAAGGCTCGGAAGCGGCCAGCCATCTTTCGTGGACCCTCGACGCCGTCAGCGCCGAGCGGGCCCGAGCCGAGCAACCAGTGCGAGGCCTCGTGGTGAGCGACGGCTACTCGCACTCCTTCGTGGAGCGGGTGATGCGCGACGACCGCGTGATGCACGTCAACCTTCGCTCGCTCGATCTTCCCATCTGCCGGGCGCAGCGTTGGGCGATCCGATCGGGCGGGCACGACGCCGGTTGGGTCGCGGTGGCCGGCGACGGCCGCACCGTGGTCGCCGGTGGTGGAGCTGCGTTCCCCACGCTCGCCCGTCTCGAACCGTTCGAACGCATACCCCTCGACTGGGAGCAGCAGCGCCTCTGGCCCCTGCCGCTCGGCGACCGCTCGACCCCCGGTGGGTAGCGGGCGCCCGCTTGCGGCCGACGCCATGCCGGCCGCATGAACCGGTGGCGGATCGCGTCCGTCACCCACCAGATCCGCCACCGGATCGCTTCAGGGGACGGTCAGCACCTCGGGGCCATCGTCGGTGATGGCGATGGTGTGCTCGAAATGGGCAGCGAGCGATCCGTCCTCGGTCTTCACCGTCCAGCCGTCGTCGAGCTCGTAGGTGTCGGGAAGACCCGCGTTCACCATCGGCTCGACGGCGTACACGTCGCCGACACGCAGCTTGGGGCCCTTGCCCGGACGGCCGAGGTTCGGCACCTCCGGCCGCTCGTGCATCGCTCGCCCGATGGCATGACCCGTGTAGCCCTCGACGACCGAGAAGCCCGCGCCTTCCGCGGTGGACTGCACGGCATGGCCGATGTCGCCGAGGTGGTTCCCGGCGACCATCGTCTTGATGGCGTTCAGCAGCGAGCGCTCGGTGACGTCGACGAGCCGGGCGGTCTCCTCACAGATGTCGCCCACAGCGGCGGTGAACGCCGCGTCGCCGTGCCAGCCGTCGACGACCGCACCGCAGTCGATCGCGACGATGTCACCATCCTCCAGCACGTAGCCGTCGGGTATGCCGTGGACGACCACGTCGTTGGGTGAGGCACAGATCACGGCGGGGTAGCCGTGGTAGCCGAGAAAGTTCGAGGTCGCCCCGCGGCGCTCGATGACCGCCCGGCCGACAGCGTCGAGTTGCCTCGTCGTCACCCCCGGACGGATGGCCCGGCGGATCTCTTCGTGCATCTCGGCCACAACCCGACCCGCCTTGCGCATCTTCGCGATCTGTTTGCGCGACTTCACCTTCGACATAGCGTCACCTTCGACATGACGTCACCTTCGACATGGCGTCAGCGTCGTCGGGCGTCAACGTCGACATCGGTTCACCAGCGATCGTCGTGGTCGAGGCGTGCATCGATGGCCTCGACGAGCCGGCGGAACACGGCCTCGGGCTCACCCACGCCGTCGACGCTGAGCAGCAGACCCTGGGAATCGAAGTAAGCCATGGCGACGGCCGTCTTCATCTTGTAGGCATCGAGGCGGGCGGTGACGGCCTCGGGGGTGTCGTCGTCGCGCTGTTCGACCAACGTGCTGTCGATGGGGCACACCCCTTCTCGCGCCGCGTCGTCGTTGACAGAGTAGATGTGCCCTTGCTGGCACACCCGCCGGCTCGAGATGCGCTCGAGCACGAGCCGTTCGGGCACCTCGAGGTTCACACCGAGATCGACTGTCGCGATCTTGAGCAACGACTTCGCCTGGCCCACGGTCCGCGGGAAGCCGTCGAGGAGAAAGCCGTGCTGTTCGACGTCGTCGTGGGCCAGCCGGTCGTGGATGACCTCGAGCATGGTCTCGTCCGGCACGAGCTCGCCGGCGTCGAGGATGGCCATGACCTTCTGCCCAACCGCGGTGCCCTCGGCGACGGCTTCACGCAGCATGTCACCGGTGGAGATGTGGGGGGCCTTGTAGTGCTCGGAGAGCATGACCGCCTGCGTGCCCTTGCCGGCGCCCTGGCGACCGAACAGGACCAGCCGGATCACGCGACGTGCCCCGAGTCGATCGCCGCTCCGCGGACCCCCGCCCGCGAAGCGCCACAGATCACGTCAAGAACCCCTCGTAGTTGCGCAGGCTGGCGAGCAACCGACTGTTCTCCCATGTTCAGGGCCGACGTCCTGACCCGTGAGTGGCCATTGAGGCTAGAGGACCACCCGGGGGCGCCGCCAGACGCCCGCCCCCAACCCGAAATGGGCCACCCGACGCGCCACTTCCAGCGCGCCGGCCGGCCCAGTTGCCAGCTGCACGCCCCCCAACCCGAAATGGGCCACCCAACGCGCCACTTCCGGCGCGCCGGCCGGCCCAGTTGGGACCGCGGAGGCCCCGCCCGTCGCTGCGGACGGGATCAGCGGTTGGTGAACTGGTTGCCGCGGGCGGGGCGGCGGCGATCGCCCCAGGGCAGGGGGACCACCTCGGTGGTGCCGCCGTTGGCGGTGATGGCGGCTTCAGCCGACTTGGAGAACGCGTGGGCCTTCACCGTGATCGCGCGTGTGAGCTCGCCGCGGCCGAGGATCTTCACCAACGCGCCTTTGTGGACGAGGCCGTGCGCGTGCAGCGCATCGGGCGTGACCTCCTCGAGGCCACACTCCTCGAGCGTGTCGAGGTTGATGGCTTGGTACTCGACGCGGAACGGGTTGTTGAAGCCCTTCAGCTTCGGCACGCGCATGTGCAGGGGGAGCTGGCCGCCCTCGAAGCCGACGGGGACGGTGTCGCGTGCGCCTTGGCCCTTGGTGCCGCGGCCGGCGGTCTTGCCACCCTTGCCACCGATGCCGCGCCCGACGCGATTGCGGCGCTTGGACGAACCCGCGGCCGGCTTCAGCTCATGAACCTTCACGATCTACTCCTCGACTTCGGCTTGTTCGATGACCTGGACGTCGATCAGGTGGGGCACCCGGGCGATCATGCCGCGGATCTCGGGACGGTCGGGCAGGGTTCGGGTCTTGCCGATACGGCCGAGTCCGAGCGCCCGCAGGGTGCCGCGGTGCTTGGGCTTGGTGCCGATGGCCGACTTGACCTGCGTGACCTTCAACGTTGCGGGCATCACGCTCCCCTTAACGGTAGACGGGCTGGTCGAGCTCGTCATCACTGCACCTCGGTCGGAACGTGCGGCCCACGCTGGGTCTCCTGGTAGGCGCGCCACAGACCGGCGGGCATGATCTCCTCTGGCGACAGGCCACGCAGCTTGGCAACCTCGTCGGGCCGCCGCAGCGCTTGCAGACCGGCGATCGTCGCGCGCGCGACGTTGATGTGGTTGGAGGAGCCGAGCGACTTGCAAAGCACGTCGTGGATGCCCGCCTCTTCCAGGATCTGCCGCGCGGCGCCACCGGCGATCACGCCGGTACCCGGCGCGGCCGGCTTGATAAGCACGCGACCAGCGCCCATCTCACCGATGATCGGATGGGTCACCGTCGTGCCGGCGAGCGGGACGGCGAAGAGGCTCTTGCGAGCCTCCTCGGTTCCCTTCTGGATGGCAAGCGGGACTTCCTTCGCCTTGCCATAGCCGAGGCCGACGTGCCCGGCACCGTCACCGATCACCACGAGCGCGGTGAACGAGAACCGGCGGCCGCCCTTCACGACCTTGGCGACACGGTTGATGTTGATCACCCGCGACTCGCGCAGCTGGATGTCGTTGAGATCAAGAGGCATTACAGCTCCAGTCCTGCTTCACGGGCGGCATCGGCGACTGCCGCGACACGGCCGTGATAGTGGAAACCGCCACGGTCGAACACAACCGAGGAGATGCCGGCGGCCTTGGCTCGGTCGGCCACCAGTGCGCCGACTCGCGTGGCCGCGTCGACACCACCGGTGTAGCCCGCGGCGCGGGCCTCAGCTTCGACCGAGGAGGCGGCAGCGATCGTGGTGCCAGCGATGTCGTCGATCACTTGGGCGACGATGTGCTTGTTCGAGCGGAACACGGCGAGGCGCGGGCGCTCGGCGGTGCCTCGCACCTTCTTGCGCACCCGGCCGTGCCGGCGGATGCGAGCTGTTCTCTTGTCGATACCTGTGCTCACGAGAGGAACCTCACTTCGCCGTCTTCCCGGCCAACTTGTCGGGCCGGTCCGACGGCTCAGCCGTCTCGCTCATCAGTTCATTCATCACTTCGCCGTCTTCCCGGCCTTGCGCAGGATGCGCTCGCCCTTGTACCGAACGCCCTTGCCCTTGTACGGCTCGGGCTTGCGGATCTTGCGGATGTTGGCGGCCACCTGGCCGACCAGTTCCTTGTCGATGCCAGACACGATGATCTGGGTCGGGGTCGGGCATTCGAAGTTGACGCCATCCGGGGCATCGATCTGCACCGGGTGGCTGAACCCGAGCGCGAGCTCGAGCGTGCTGGTGCCCTTCGGTGTGGCGCGGTAGCCGACTCCCACGATCTCGAGCTCTTTGGTGAAGCCCTGGGTGACGCCCAGGACCATGTTGTTGACCAGTGACCGGGTGAGGCCGTGTTGGGCCCGGTTGGTGCGCTCGTCGTCGGGCCGCTCGACAACGAGCTCGTCGCCGACCTGAGAGATGCTGATGACCCCGGGGATCGCTCGCTCGAGTGAACCCTTCGGGCCTTTGACCGCAACCTGGCGGTCCGCGATCTTCACCTCGACGCCCGAAGGTACGGGGATGGGAGTTCGTCCGACGCGTGACATCAGTGAGACCTCACCAGACGTAGCAGAGGACTTCACCACCCACGCGACGCTTGCGCGCCTCGCGGTCGGTCATGAGCCCTTGACTCGTGGACAGGACAGCCACCCCGAGGCCACCGAGCACCCGGGGCACGGTCTCGGCCTTGGTGTAGACGCGGAGGCCCGGCTTGGAGATGCGCCGCAGGCCGGAGATCACGCGCTCACGATCGAGGGAGTACTTCATCGTGATCGTGAGCGTGTTGCCAGGACGATCGTTCGCGGGCGCCACTTGGAAGCCCTCGATGTATCCCTCGCTCTCGAGCAGCTTGGCGAGCGCCAACTTCTGCTTGGAGGACGGCATCATCACGTCGTCGTGCATCGCCACGTTCGCGTTGCGAATGCGGGTGAGCATGTCGGCAATGGGATCGGTCATCGTCATCTTGTCACCATCCCCTCACCAACTCGCCTTCTTGACACCGGGGACCTCCCCCGCGTGGACCATCTCGCGCAGGCAGACGCGGCACAGCTTGAAGCGCCGGAAGACCGAGTGGGGCCGGCCACACCGTTCGCAACGGGTGTAGGACCGCACCTTGAACTTCGGGGTGCGCTTCGATTTCTCGATGAGTGCCTTCTTGGCCATTACTGCTGCCCCTCACGCTTGAACGGGAAGCCGAAGGAGCGCAGCAGGGCGCGCCCTTCGTCGTCGGTACGGGCGGTGGTCACGATGGTGATGTCCATCCCTCGGGTGGCGTCGACCTTGTCGTAGTCGATCTCGGGAAAGATGAGCTGCTCGGTCACGCCGAACGTGTAGTTGCCGTGGCCGTCGAACGACTTCGGGTTCAGGCCCCGGAAGTCGCGGATGCGGGGGATGGCGATGCTGATGAGGCGATCGATGAACTCCCACATGCGGTCGCCCCGAAGGGTCACCTTGCAGCCGATCGCGTTCCCTTCGCGCAACTTGAAGTTGGCGATCGACTTGCGGGCCTTGGTGACGAGCGCCTTCTGACCGGTGATGGTCTCGAGATCGCGCACAGCACCTTCGAGCAGCGACTGCTGCTTGAGCGCTTCGCCGACGCCCATGTTGACCACGATCTTGGTCAGGCGCGGCACCTGCATGACGTTCGGCAACGCCAGCTCGGTCTGGAGCTTGGAACGCAACTCGTCGTGGTAGCGCTGCTTGAGCCGTGGCACGGCGTGCGCGGCCTCCGCGGTGGCGGTATTGCTCACAGGTCACCTCCACACTTGCTGCAGACGCGCACCTTGGTGCCGTCCGGTTCGAACCGGTACCCGGCACGCCGGGGACGGCCACAGGCATCGCACAGCAGGCCGACGTTCGACACGTCGAGCGGCATCTCCTGGGTCTGGATGCCACCCGGTTGGTTGAGGCCGCGAGGCTTGCGGTGCTTGTGCACGATGTTGACGCCCTCGACGATGACCTTGCCGTCGCCGGGCAGCGCCAGCAGTACGTTGCCTTCCTTGCCGCGATCTTTGCCCGTGAGCACGCGCACCCGATCGCCCTTCTTGATCTTCATGGTCACAGAACCTCCGGCGCCAGCGTCACGATGCGCATGAACTTCTTGTCGCGCAACTCGCGACCGACGGGCCCGAACACTCGGGTGCCCCGCGGCTGTTGCTGCTCGTTGATGAGGACGGCGGCGTTCTCGTCGAACTTGATGTAGCTCCCGTCCGGGCGCCGCTTCTCCTTCTTCACCCGCACGACGACGCACCGGACCACATCACCCTTCTTGACGGCCGCACCCGGCATGGCTTCTTTGACCGTGGCCACGAACACGTCGCCGATCGAGGCGTAACGCCGCTTCGATCCGCCGAGCACCTTGATGCACAGCACCTCTTTGGCGCCGCTGTTGTCGGCGACCTTGAGGCGAGTCTCCTGCTGGATCATGGTTATCGGGCCCTCTCGACGATCTCGAGGAGGCGCCAGCGCTTGAGCTTCGAGAGGGGACGGGTCTCCATCACACGCACGCGGTCGCCGACGTTGAGGGTGTTCTCCTCGTCGTGGACGAACAGCGTGGTGTTGTGCTGGACGGTCTTGTTGTAGCGAGGATGGCGCTTCCGGTCAGAGACCTCGACCTTGACCGTCTTGTCCATGGCGTTCGACACGACCAAGCCCTCGCGAACCTTCCGGGTGTTGCGCGCGTTGGTGGTGGCCTCTTCAGCCGGGTTGTCAGACATCACGGATTCTCCTCGAGCGCTTCGGCGGCAGCGATCTCTCGCTCACGCAGCTCGGTCAGCAGGCGGGCGACGTCCCGCCGCACCTCCTTCAGCCGGGCGGTGTTGTCGAGCTGGCCGGTCACGTGCTGGAACCGCAGGTTGAAGGACTCCTGCTTGGCGGTGTCGATCCGGTCGAACAGCTCGGCGTCGGTGAGCTCTCTCAGGGCTTGGGCCTTGGTGTTCAGCATCAGAAGCCTTCTTCCCGTTCCACGAAGCGGGCCTTGATCGGCAACTTCTGGATCGCCCGGTCGATCGCCGACCGGGCGATCTCTTTGTCGCCGTAGGACAGCTCGAACATGATGCGGCCGGGCTTCACAACCGCGACCCAGTGTTCGGGGTTGCCCTTCCCCGACCCCATGCGGGTCTCGGCCGGCTTCGCCGTGACCGGCTTGTCGGGAAAGACGTTGATCCACACCTTGCCGCCCCGCTTGATGTGGCGCGTCATCGCGATGCGGGCTGCTTCGATCTGCCGGGCGGTGATCCACCCCGCCTCGAGCGCCTGGACGCCGTAGTCGCCCTTGTCGACCGAAGTCGCACCCTTGGCGTGGCCGGTGCGCCGGCCCCGCTGGGTCTTGCGATGCTTGACCTTTCGTGGCATCAACATGGCAACAACCTCTCGCGGGCCGCACGGCAGGCAAGACTTCGACTCAGAACCATCAGTCCGCGTCCCCGGGGCGGAAGTGCGGGGCCTCGTGGTGCTCGCGCGTCGAGCGCTCGATCGCTTCCTCCTCGGCGAGGAGGCGCTCGAGCTCGGGATCGGCCTCTTTCAGCAACGGTGTGAGCTCTTCGGCTTCGGCCCCTTCCTCGGCCACCGCCGCCGGTGCGCCCGCAGTAGGAGCCTCGGCGCGCTTGCGGGCCGCCGACGACACGACCTTGCGCGGCCGCGCCTGCCCCGACGTCTCGCCGACGGCCATGGCGGCCTCGCGCGAGATCTTGTCTTCCAGCACGCTCTTGTATGGAAGGATGTCGCCCTTGTAGATCCACACCTTCACGCCGATGCGGCCGTAGCTGGTGCGGGCCTCCCGGAAGCCGTAGTCGATGTCGGCGCGCAGCGTGTGCAGCGGTACTCGGCCCTCGCGGTACCACTCGGTGCGAGCCATCTCCGAGCCGCCGAGGCGGCCCGAGCACTGCACCCGGATGCCGAGGGCGCCGGCCTTCTGGGCGTTCTGCACGGCCCGCTTCATCGCCCGGCGGAAGGCGACGCGGCCGGCGAGCTGATCGGCGACACCCTGGGCGATCAGCGCGGCGTCGAGCTCGGGCTGCTTGATCTCTTGGATGTTGAGCTGGACCTTGTTGTTGCCGGTGATCTTGGCCAGGTCGGCGCGGAGCTCGTCCGCCTGAGCGCCCCGGCGACCGATGACGATGCCAGGACGGGCCGTGTGCACGTCGATCCGCAGCCGGTCGCCGGTGCGCTCGATCTCGACCCTACTGATCGCGGCGTGCGCCATCTTGTTGGTGAGGTAGTCGCGGATCTTCCAGTCCTCGATGATGAACTTGCCGTAGTCGTTGCGGTCAGCGAACCAACGTGACTTCCAGTCGGTGGTGACGCCGAGGCGGAACCCGTACGGGTTGACCTTCTGGCCCATCAGCTCTCGCCTCTCTCTTCGGTCATCTGTTCGCCGTCTCCGTCGTCGTCACCAGTCTCCGGGTCGGTGTCCGCGACCGGTGCATCCTCGATGACGTCGGCGCCGGAGTCGTCCACCTCTGCATCTTCGACCGCGTCGGTCTCTACGGCGTCGGTCTCCACTTCTTCGGCCCCGACTTCATCGGTGATCTCGTCGTCGTGGTCGGCGTGCTCGTGCTCGCCGTCCTCGTGATCGTGATCGTGGGCTGCCCGTTCGGCGGCCTTGCGCTCGGCCTTCTCCGAGCGGCTGCGCAGCACCCGGCGGCGCCGGGCTTCGGCTGCGGCCACGTTGCCGCGTCCGGCCGCGGTCTCGCGCTCGCGCAGCTTTTGCAGCGCCTCGGGCTCGAGCCGGCTGACGATGACCGTGATGTGGCACGTGCGCTTGCGGATGCGAGTCGCGCGGCCGCGAGCACGCGGGCGCCAACGCTTGAGCGTCGGGCCCTCGTCGGCGTAGCAGGCCGACACGTAGAGCTCGTCGTCGGGGATGTCGTTGTTGTGCGACGCGTTGGCGATGGCCGACTCGAGGCACTTGAGGATGATGTCGGCGATGGACCGCTCGGAGAACTCGAGGAGCTCCAGCGCCTGCGACACGTGCTTGCCGCGGATGAGGTCGAGGACCTCGCGGGCCTTGTACGCGGAGCACCGGACGTAGCGGACCTGGGCCCGCACGCCGGGCCGCTCGTTCGTCTTCGTCTCGGGGGCAGCGGTCGCCATGGCTAGCTCCACACGCCCGCGACGACAGGCCACGTGCCGGATCGTCCGTTGGAGGTCATCGGCGACCCTTCCGCTCTTGGCCGGCGTGATGGCGGAAGGTGCGCGTCGGCGCGAACTCACCGAGCTTGTGACCCACCATCGACTCGGTGATGTAGACAGGCACGTGCTTGCGACCGTCGTGCACCGCGATGGTGTGACCGACCATCTCGGGGATGATCGTCGATCGCCGCGACCAAGACTTGATCACGCGCTTCTCGCCCTTCTCGTTCAGGTCGTCGATCTTCTTCAACAGGTGATCGTCGACGAACGGGCCCTTTTTCAAGCTGCGAGGCATGCCAGTTGTCTCCTCTACCGCCGCTTCCCACTCGTGCGCCGGCGGCGGACGATGAGCTTCTGCGACTCCTTGTGCTTCTTGCGCGTACGCCCCTCGGGCTTGCCCCACGGCGACACCGGATGGCGGCCGCCCGAGCTCTTGCCCTCGCCGCCACCGAGCGGGTGGTCAACCGGGTTCATCGCGACGCCACGGGTCTGCGGGCGCACACCCTTCCAGCGGTTGCGACCGGCCTTGCCCACCTTGACCAGCTCGGCCTCGGAGTTGCCTACCTCGCCGACCGTGCCACGGCAATCGATCGGGACGCGACGCATCTCGGTGCTGGGCAGGCGCAACGTCGCGAAGTCGCCTTCTTTGGCGATGAGCTGGATGCTCATGCCGGCGCTGCGACCGAGCTTGCCGCCACCACCGGGCTTCAGCTCGACGTTGTGTACGACGGTGCCGACAGGGATGTAGCGAAGGGGCAAGGCGTTGCCAGGGCGGATCTCGGCGCCCTGGCCGCTGCGGATGCGGTCGCCGACGTTGACGTTGTTGGGTGCCAGGATGTAACGCTTCTCGCCATCGAGGTAGTGCAGCAGCGCGATGCGGCAGTTGCGGTTCGGGTCGTACTCGATGGCCGCAACCTTGGCCTCGAAGTCGTCCTTGTTGCGCTTGAAGTCGATGATGCGGTACTGCTGCTTGTGGCCGCCACCGCGGTGGCGCGCCGTCTTGCGGCCCTTGTTGTTCCGGCCGCCCGAACCGTGCTTCGGCACGACGAGGGACTTCTCCGGTTCCGACCTGGTGACGTCGGAGAAGTCTGAGACGGTCTGGAACCGGCGGGCGGGGCTGGTTGGCTTACGTTTGCGGATGGCCATGATGCAGTCGTTCGGTCTCAGGCTTGGAACAGTTCGATGGTGTCGCCGGGAGCGAGGGTCACGTAGGCCCGCTTGGTGGCGGGCCGCTGGCCCAAGGTGGGCGAACGGCGGTTGCGCTTGCGCTTGCCGTCTCGGTTGAGGGTGTTCACCTTGACGACCTCGACCTCGAAGATCGCCCGGATGGCGTCGGCGATCTCGGGCTTGCTGGCGTTGGGATGGACTCTGAACGTGTAGACGCCCTGGTCCAGCAGCGCGTAGGACTTCTCGCTCACGATCGGTTCGAGGATGACGTCTCGAGGGTTCTTGTTCACGGCGCAGATCCTCAGTCCTGCTTCGGCTCGGTCGTCATGTTCCACGAGAAGCTCTTCTTCTCGGGTTCTGGCTGCACTTCGTCGTCGTCGTCGTCGGGCTCGTCGGTAGCGCCGTCAGCGTCCTTGCGAGCCTTCTTGTCTCTGGCCGCGCGGAGGCGATCTTCCTTGTCGACCTTGCTGCGGGCGGCGGCGAAGCGCGGGTCGACCTTGTCCGAGACGCTCTTCACCCGGTCGGTCGGCTCGATGATGGTTCTTTCTTGGTCACCGGATTGTTTGGGACGGTTGGGCAGATCGCTCGCCATGTCGTCATCCTCCCCTTCGTACGCCTCGTCGTGAGAACCGGCGAGCTCGTCGTTGACCGGGCCGGCGCCGCTCGAAGTTGCGTCCTCGACTGGTGCCGGCCCCGGCGCCTTCGGCGCGCTCGCGGATCCCGCGTCGGTGGCCTTGGGCTTCCTGGCCGATTTGGCCTGCCGTACCAGTTTGGCCGCCTCGCGAGCGGTTGCCTTGGCTTGCTTGGCACGCCGGTTGTCGGCCACGCCTTCACCCGCCGGCAGGGTGTCTTGGCTGAAGACGAGGTAGTCGGCCACGAGCACGTCGTACGCGTTGAGCTCGCGGGGAGAGATCACATGCACGTTGGGCAGGTTGCGAAAGCTGAGCCAGGTCTCGCGCTCGTCGCTGTTCACGACGACCAGCGCCCGTCCCTCGACGCCGAGCGCGGCGAGCGCGCCAGCCGCGTCCTTCGTCTTCGGCACCGGGAAGTCCCACGCCTCGACCACGATCACCTTGCCGTCGGCGGCTCGATCGGAGAGGGCCGAACGGAGGGCGAGTCCGATCATCTTCTTCGGCGTGCGCTGCGAGTAGCTCCGCGGCTTGGGACCGAGCGCCACGCCCCCGCCCCGCCACTGCGGCGAGCGGATCGAGCCCTGCCGGGCGCGGCCGGTGCCCTTCTGGCGCCACGGCTTCGCGCCGCCGCCGCGCAGCTCGGCTCGGGTCTTGGTGCTCTGCGTCCCCGCCCGGCGCGCGGCGAGCTGCGCCGTCACGACTTGGTGCATGACGGCGACGTTGGGCTCGATGCCGAACACGTTGTCGGCGAGCTCGACGTCGCCCTTGTCGTCGCCGGCGGGGGTCTTGAGCGTCAGCGTCGCCATCAGGACTCACCCCTTCCGTTGCTCGCGGCCTTCACCGCGTCACGGATGACGACGACCGCGCCGCGGGGCCCGGGCACGGAACCCCGCACCAGCAGCAAGCCGTTGTCGACGTTCGCCTCGACCACTTTGAGGTTGAGCGTGGTCACCTTCTCGCCACCCATGCGCCCGGCCATCTTCGTTCCCCGGAAGACGCGCGACGGCGTGGCGCACGCACCGATGGCCCCCGGCGCGCGATGCACACGGTGGACACCATGTGACGCGCGCTGGCCCGCGAAGTTGTGCCGCTTCATGACGCCGGCGAAGCCCTTGCCCTTGCTCACCGCGGTCACGTCGACGAGATCACCGGCAGCGAGCAGGTCGACGGCGATCTCCTGGCCGACCTCGTAGGCGCTCACGTCGTCGAGCCGCAGCTCCACGAGCCTCACGCCCGGCTGCACGTCAGCCTTCTTGTAGTGGCCGGCCTCGGGTTTGTTGAGCTTCTTTTGGTTCTTCTCACCCATCGCGACTTGCAAAGCGGTGTAGCCGTCAGCTTCCTGGGTCTTCACCTGCACGATGCGGACGGGCGCGACCTTCAGGACAGTCACCGGCACGACCCGGTTCTGGTCGTCCCAGACCTGGGTCATCCCCACCTTCTCGCCCACGATTGCCTTCGTCGCCATGGCGGCTGGCTCTTTCTCTGGATCGTCGTTGGTTTGGCACCGGACTGCCGTGCAGCAGACCGGGCGCCACTCACGCGAACGCTCCGCACAGGAGACGGGTCCTGGCGGAGCGCGGGTTCGGTTGTGCTGCGGGGTACCGGGTCGGGTTGAAGCACCAGCCGGCCGTCGCAGACGTCGGTTTGCGGATGTGCAGCCCAGGGGGCTCCCTGGGCACGGAGCGCAGAGTATAGGGGGCACGGTCGGGCCCCGCCAACCCACGCACGGCCGGGCCCCGCCGACCAGCGCGATCAGCCGCGGGCGGTGCGAGCTCGCCCGATCTCGGGCCGGTCAGAGAGCGGTGGCCCAGAGCTCGCGGGTCGCTGCCATCGGATCATCGATCACCGAGCACGGCTCGGCCAGCCGCATCGTTGCCCGCCGCTCGGCGTCGTAGCGCGGCCAGGTGGGCAGGGTCTCGTGGTTCGGGTCGCCGCCGCGAGCGAAGGCGAGCCACGCGTCTTGCACCTGTTCGGCCAGCTCGATGGGCCGGGGGCCATCACCGAACATCATCGCCAGCGCGGCCCCATCGACCGCGTCGAACACGAACGGCACATCGACGGCATGGCAGGCGCCGAGCACCCCGCCAAAGGCCGGCGACTTCCAGTCGAACAGGTACATCCAGACGTCGGCGATCTGCCGGACCTGCGCCTCGGCCAGCCGGATGGCCGGGATGCGGAACACGTAGTCGGTGGCGATCTCGCCGAAGAGCTCCTTGGGCCCGAGGCCGGGGAACGCGGCTTGGTACGCGGCCACGACCGCGGCGCCGTCGCCGAACATCGCATCGCCGCGTGCCTTGGCCGTGTCCAGTGTGAGCTCGCCCGCGTCCAGAAGGGCGAACAGCTTCCATTCGTCGCGTGTCGTGCCGACGAGCAACGGCACGCCGGCGGCGGATCCTTCACGAATCGTCCCCACCGCGTCGTCGTCGATCACCACACCGTCGGCCACCGGTTGGAACGGCAGGACGAGCGGGGGGCCGTCACCCCCGGCAACGCGGTCGACATCGGCAACGGTGCTCGCGAGCAGCTCGGCTCGAACCTCGAGCATCTTCTCCGTCGGCGTGGCGAGCAGCTCCGCGACAGACGCCGCCCCCAACCGTTCACAGAAGTCGTTGGTGACCTCCGCCGCGAGCTTGGCCGGGATGATGTTGTGGCTCGCGCCGCTCTGGGCGATGGCCTTGTGGAACAGCCCCTGGGCCTTCGTCGTGGCCATCAAGGTTCCGACGCTCATGCCACCCGCCGACTCGCCGAAGATCGTCACGTTCCCGGGATCGCCACCGAAGGCCGCGATGTTGTCGCGCACCCACTCGAGCGCGGCGATCTGGTCGAGGATCCCGTTGTTCGCCGAACCGGCGTAGCTCTCGTCGAGCTCGTCGAGGTACAAGAAGCCGAGCTCGCCGAGCCGGTAGTTGAGGCTCACGTACACGATGTCGCCGCGCCTGGCGAACTGCTCGCCGCTGTACAGGAGCGACGACCCTGCCCCCATGATGAAGCCACCACCATGGATCCACACCATGACCGGGCGCGCGCCGCCGTCGACGGCCGGTGTGACGACGTTGAGGTAGAGGCAGTCCTCGCCGGCCGGCTGGGGATCGAGTCCCATCATCTGGTCCATCGGCGATGGGTTCTGCGGCGCGGTCAGGCCATAGCGGTCGGCCTGGCGAACACCCGCCCACGGTTCCGGCGGCTGCGGTGGCCGGAACCGAAGCTCGCCGACGGGCGGCCTGGCGAACGGGATGCCCCGGAACCAGACGACGCCATCGCCGTCCGCGCCCTCGAGCTGCCCATAGGTGGTGGTAGCGAAGACGCCCATCGGTTCTCCCCCTGGTGAAGAAGTCGTGCCCGCAATCCGCCGAGGGTACCGATCACCGGATATCGGCGCCGTATCCGCTCCTATCCTGCGGTGATGCCGGAGAAGGATTGGCTGGACGAGCTGCCCCTCCATCCCGGCCCGCCATGGCTGTCGATGGCGACCCGAGCGCTCGACATGGCCACCTGGCTCGTCGTCGACGATCGCTACGAGGTCGAGGTGGGCGAGAAAGACCGCCTCATGGCCGAGCGGCCCGCCGACGTCTTCGCGGCGCTGCCAGGCACCGAGGGCGCGTGCGTGGAGGTGTGCGACGCCGTCACGGACTGGATGGCCGCGAACCATCCCGACCGGCTCGACCTCCGCGTCGGGCATCTCACCGATCTCGGCTGCCATCCCCTCGATCTTGCGGCGCGCCTCGTGCAAGAAGACCTGTGCGTCATGGTCGAGCACGATGACGGCACCTACCGGCTCGACGCCGCGTCGGTCTGCTTCCCGTCGCATTGGCGGCTGCGCGAGAAGCTTGGCCGGTCGGTCGCCGAGATCCACGCTCCCGTCCACCACTATGACGATGAGCTGCGGGGCCGAGTCGACCGGTTCTTCGGCCGGCTGCGCGACACGAAGCCGGTCGTGCGGCGAAACCTGTCCATCCACAACCACGACGACCTGTACCGGCCCGAACCACACGAGTCACCGGCGTCGTTTCGCGACTCGCCCGATCGCGTGTGGCTGCGGAGCGAGCGCCAGACACTGGTGCGCCTACCGCGCACGAGGATCGTGCTGTTCACGATCAAGACCCAGCAGTGCTGCCTGCACGAGCTGAACGCACGTCCGGAGATCGCGCACCGTCTCAGCGCCAAGCTCCACGAGCTGAACCCCGAGCTCGAACGCCTCGGCGAGGACGTTCCGTTTCCACGCTGGCTCGCGGACTGGCTCGCTGCTCGATGAGCAGGCCGACCGTTCGTCGATTGGCCTGTGACACACTTCAGCAACGCAGTCGGAATCCGACGGATGCTCGGTTCCGTCGTGGAGCACCCGTTCCACCACCCTGGCCCATCCTGTTCTACCTGTACGCAGTCCCGGTCCGGCTGATCGGCCCCTACGGTCTCGTTGCGGCGGCCGCCGTCATCAACTACGGCGCGCTGGTCACGACCGCGTGGTTCCTGTATCGCCGAGGTCGCGGCGCACCCTTCGTTGGCCCGACCGCCGTGTTCCTGGCACCAGGACGCTCGTAGCCAGCTTCGAGCTGCACAGCCCTGTCGTTACGGCGGATTCGTAGGTGGCGGGCCCGTGGTCGTCGGCGCGACCGTCGTCGTCGGAGCGGCGGTGGTCGTGGGGGCTCCGGTGCTCGGCGG
>JACPNV010000067.1 GCA_016185305.1 Actinomycetota bacterium
CGCATAGCCAACAAACTGTCGATCTGTGGCCGCAAGCGCCTAGCTGCCTGGGGGCTGCGCCCCCACGCACTCTCCGCTGACGCTCCGAGCGCTCCCCATCACCGGCGGGCTCCCTGGCGGTCGCGCCGCCGGCCGGCGCTTGCCGCATAGCCAACAAACTGTCGATCTGTGGCCGCAAGCGCCTAAACCTAAACCAGTTGACTTCTCATCGGTGGGCCCATGCTCGTAGCCATCCCTGCCTGCGATCAGTTGATGCGGGTCCCGTGCCATGAGCTCGCGGTCCTTGCAGGTACCCGGCTCGCTTCGTCACCGTTGACGACGACGTACCGAGGCAAGCCCGATGCCGCCAGGCTCCACTTCAATCCGGTGCTGAACGCCGCGCCACCACTGCGACCCGTAAGGCCCGAATCCGTGACCTCCTCGAGCACCTCGTTTGGGGCCATGGCGATGACCTTACGAAGGGCCTCGTAGCCGGCCGTCGCCTCGTAGCGCGTCAGCGTGTGCGAGTCCGCGTACTCCGAGGGGGCGATCAAGCGAACGACTACTTGCGCGAATCGATGGAGCCGAGACCCACGGCGATGAGGACCGCACCGCAACCGAACAGGCCACCACCGCGTTGCGGAGCCTCGTGGCCAGGGTGGCAGTGCCGAGGATGATCCCGCGGGAGCCATCGATCGCCCAATAGTTCGGCGTGAAGCAACGCCGGGCGCCATCGGACGCGCTCCCGCTACCCGAGCCCGTCCAGCTTCACCGCCGGCCGTGTGTAGACTTCGGCCCATGCGAGTGCACATTCAGCTCGATGATGATGTCGTCGCCGAGCTGGATCGCCGCGCGGGGCCGAGAAGGCGCAGCTCGTTCATCGAGGAGCTCGTCCGCCGCGGGCTGGACGACGAGCAGCGGTGGGATGACATCGAAGCGGCGCTCGGCTCGCTCGAGTCCGTCGAAGGTGTGTGGGATAGCGACCCCGCGAAGTGGGTTCGCGAGCAACGGCACGCCGACCGACGACGGGCGGGCTGATCGGCGCATGGCGCGCGTGCTGCTCGACTCGACGGTGCTCATCGACGCCCTCCGCGGGAAGCCGGCCGCTTCCCGGTTGCGAGCCATGCGGCGAACCGGCGACGAGCCGTGGGTGTGCGTGATCTCGATCGAGGAGATCTGGCGCGGCATCCGCCCCGACGATGAGACAGCCGTTCGCAGGCTCTTCCGCGGGTTGCGTCTCGCTCCGCTCGGCGCGGCCGAGGGAGAACGTGCAGGAGCATGGCGGAGGGAGTTCGCCGCCGGGGGCACGACGCTCCATCAGGCCGATTGCCTCATCGCGTCGGCTGCGGTGGGTGTCGGCGCGACGCTCGCGACCGGCAACCCCACCGACTTCCCGATGGCAGACGTCTCTGTCGATCACTGGCCCGTCGGTCGATGACGCTCTGACGGTGCTGTCGAGCGCGAGATGCGGGCCGGTGTCGGCGATCGCGTAGCGGTTGGGGCCAGGGTCAGAAGAAGATGAACGACTTGTAGTGGCTTGCCTTCTCCTCGGCGACCATGGCGTGGAGCTTCGGCCGGCCCGCCGAGTTCAAGAGGTACTTGCGCGGCTTGCCGGGGATGTTCGCCCCGAAGTAGTAGCTGCTCTCGCCGAAGGAGGGCGACCGCTGTGCGCCCCGGTCGATCATGCCCGTCCAGTCGTCCTCGGCCGCCGGCTCGGCCTCTATCGTGCTGTGTCCGTGGTCGCGCGCGTAGACGATCAGGTCGGTGACGAAGTCGACCTGGTCGCCGTTGTATCTCGGGTTGTTGCCCGCCGCGGCGTGCGGCCCGCCCGGGAAGAAGAGGTTCGGGAACCGCGTCGTCTGGACACCGAGGAGCGTCTTCGGACCGTTGGCCCAGTGGTCGGTGAGCAGGAGGCCATCGCGACCCTGGATGCCCATGCGCATGAGCGCGCCCGTGCCGAAGTCGAAGCCGGTCGCCCAGATGATCACGTCGAGCTCTCGCTCGCCGTCGGCTGTCTCGATGCCTCGGGCGGTGATGCGAACCATCGGTGCCTGCGTGAGATCGACGAGCGACACGTTGGGCTTGTTGTACGTCTCGAAGTAGCCGGTCACGAACGGCGGCCGATGCTCGCCGAAGCGGTGGTTCTTCGGGATGAGCTTCTCTGCCGTCTCGGGATCGTCGACGATGCCGCGGATCTTCCCGGCGACGAAGTCGCACCACTCGGCGTTCGCGGCTTCGTCGAACAACAGGTCGGTGTAGTTGCTCGTGAGCTTCGAGAAGCCGGGGCTGTTCCACATCTTCTCGAAGAACGCCGACCGCTCCTCGGCCGAGTCGTCGAAGGTGGCGCGATCGTGGGGCTCGTGCAGAAAGCCGTGCGGTGACGTGTTCAGCGTCTCGCGCATCGACTCGAAGCCGGCCCTGAGCGCCCTTTGTTCCTCGGGTGTGATCGGCGCGTTGTTGAGCGGGGTACACCAGTTGGCGGTGCGCTGGTACACGGTCAGCGAGCTGACCGCGTCGGCGATGGTGGGGATGACCTGCACGCCACTCGAGCCCGTGCCGACGACGGCGACGCGCTTGCCGGCGAGCTCGACCGGCGTCGCCGGCCAGAGACCCGTGTGATACGACTCGCCCTCGAAGGCTTCACGCCCGGGCACATCGGGGAAGCACGGCACCGAGAGGACGCCGGTCGCCGCGACGACGAAGCGCGCTCGCAGCGCGGAGCCGTCGTCGACGACCACCGTCCACGTGCCCGTCTCGTCGTCGTATACCGCCGAGGTGACCCGGCAACCGAACCGTACGTGGCGACGGAGGTCGAACCGGTCGACCACGTGGTTGAGGTAGCCCTCGGTCTCGGGTTGCTCCGCGAAGTGCTCGCGCCACTCCCACTCCTCGAAGAGCTCGGGCGAGAACAGGTAGCCGTAGGTGTAGCTCTCCGAGTCGAACCGCGCTCCGGGGTAGCGGTTCCAGTACCACGTGCCGCCGACGCCGTCGCCTGCTTCGAGCAGCGTCGCGGAGAACCCCGCTTCACGGGCGCGGTAGAGCTGGTACAGGCCGGTCACGCCGGCCCCCACGACCACCACGTCGACTGCTGTGTGGTCGCCGTGTCGCACTGGTTCCATCTGCTGGGTCCGATCTGCTTCGCCCGGTCGTACTCTCGCGCGGCGAGAATGCTACCGACCGGTTAGCATAACGCCATACGCACTCTATGAGAGGAACGTTCCCATGACGATCGTCGAGCGGAACCGCGCGGCACTCCCGGTGCCCTACGCGATCGAGATCCCTGACCGGGTGCGCAAGGAGCGCTACTTCGACCCGGGCTTCTACGAGCTGGAGGTCGAGCGGCTGTGGCCCCGGGTCTGGCAGATGGCGTGCCGCCTGGAGGAGATCCCCCACGCCGGCGACTTCGTCGAGTACGAGATCCTCGACCAATCGATCGTCATGGTGCGCGCCGACGACACGAGCGTGCGGGCGTTCCAGAACGCGTGCCGGCATCGTGGCGTGAAGGTCGTCGGGGGCCGCGGCAACTGCGACGGCGGCTTCACGTGTCCGTTCCACGGGTGGTGCTACGCCCTCGACGGCACGAACACCTTCGTGTCCAAGGCGCGCACGTTCTCTGAGCACAACCTGCAGCCTGACGAGATCAACCTCCGTACCGTGCGGTGCGAGCTGTGGGGCGGCTGCGCGTGGATCAACCTCGACGGCGATGCCCCTCCGCTACGGCAGTGCATCGAGCCGTTCGCCACCATCATGGACGCCTGGAAGCTCGAGTCGATGCGCGCCGAGTGGTGGTGCGCGTTCCGCCTGCCGGTGAACTGGAAGCTCGCGGAAGAGGCGTTCATGGAGCAGTACCACGTGATCGAGACGCATCCCCAGTTGCGGATCCCTGGCCGCTACCCGCCCCGCGATGGCGCGTTCGACCCGCGTGTGTTCGTCGAGTCCGAGTTGCAGTACCTGCACACGATGAGCGATGGCATGGATGGGATGGTCCTGCGCGACATCGAGCTTCCCGACGACCCGGCGCTGGCCCGGACGGTGTGGGATCGCACGCTGAACGACGCGGTCACGAGCTGGCACCGGGCGGAAGGCCACGACCTGCCCGACCTCGACGAGCTCGCGGCGCAGGGGTTGAACGAGCCGATGGCCTACTGCTTCCCGCACTTCTTCGTGCTGCCGATGTACAGCAGCGCGTCCTCCTACCGCTTCCGCCCGCTCGGGCCGGAGGAGACGCTGATGGAGATCTGGTCGCTCACGCGGTTCCCCGAGGGCGGTGAGCCGCAGCCACTCGCGCCGCCGGAGCCGTGGGAGTGCGACGATCCACGGGTGCCGCCGATCCCCACCCAGGACTTCTCGAACCTGCCCCGGCAGCAGAAGGGCCTCCACGCCAAGGGCTTCGAGTACATGCGCCTGTCCGAACAGATCGAGGGGCACATCTCGAACTACCAGCGGGTGATCGACGGCTTCCTCGCCGGCTTGTCCTCCGACGAGCTGCTCCCGGCCCTGCGGGCGGTCAACGTGAACCCCCTCGACCGGCCGGTCGTCGATGTCGGCATCTGACCGGCGTGACGGGATGCACGCCGAGGTGGTCGAAGGCATCCGGGCATCCATCGCCGCGTACGCGCAGGCGCTCGACGACGGCCGCACCGATGACGTGGTGGCCACCTTCTGTCCCGACGGTGTGTGTGAGATCCCGGGCCTCGGCACCCACGTCGGCCACGACGCGATCCGTGCCGCGTTCGCGGGATGGAAGCCCCAGAAGCCCCAGCGCCACCTCGTCGTCAACACGCTGGTGACCGGCGGCGCTGGCGACGAGGCCAGCGCGACCAGCGACGTGGTCTTCATCCAAAAGCGCGCGTCGGGTTGGGCGGTCGAGCTCGTCGGCCGGTACGACGACGTCCTGCACCACCACGACGGCCGGTGGCTGTTCCACCGGCGGGTCGCCTCGTTCCTGTGAGCCTCGTTCTGCGAGCCAAGCCGGCCGAGGCTCAGCCGGTGAAGTCGGGCATGACTTCGCGCGCGAACTGCTCGACCAGCGCGTCGCCCGCGCCAGGCCAGCCGCAGACGAGGTAGCCGTAGCCTGCATCGCGCCACTTCGTGGCGTGCTTGCGCGCGGTGGCCGTGTCGTCGAGCGAGAGCGACCCGGCGCGGAGGATGTCGGCCGGATCGCGGCCCGCCTCGGTCGCGAGCTGGTCGATGCGCTCGGAGGCTTCGCGCAACGAGTTCGGCGTGCCGAACGAATGCCACACGTCGGCGTACTTCGCGACGAGCGGGAGCGTGCGCCGCGGGCCGCTACCGCCGATCCAGATCGGCGGATGGGGTTGCTGCACCGGTGCCGGTCGGAGCTGCGCGTCGCGCAGCGAGACGACGTTGCCGTCGTAGGACACCACATCGCCGGTGGAGAGCAGCGTCACGATCTCGAGCGCGTCTTCCAGCAGCGCGAACCGTTCGGGCGTCGGCGGGAACGGGATGCCGAGCTCGTGGTGCTCTCTGTCGAACCACGCCGCGCCGAGCGATAGCTCGAGCCGGCCGTGCGACGCGTGGTCGATGGTCAGCGCTTGCGCGGCCAGCACCGACGGGTGCCGGTAGGTCACGCCGGTCACGAGGAGGCCGAGCCGGACGCGCGTCGTCAGCCCGGCCAGCGCCGCGAGCGTCGTCATGCCCTCGAACGTCTCGCCCGGGCCTTCGCCGTACATCGGCTGGAAGTGGTCGAACCCCCAGACGCCGTCGAAGCCGAGCTCCTCGGCGAGCCGCACCCGGCGAACCAGTTCGTCCCACGGCATCCGCTGCTGTGCCACGTCGAGTCCGAATCGCATGGGTCCGGACACTGTCACATGTCCCTCGAGCGCGCAACGTGCCAGAGAGGCAGGATCACCGGACCGGTGCTCTCACCGGACGATGATCGGCATCGATTCCCATCCACGGACGGTGGAGGTGGAGGCCAGCACGGCGTTGTCGTGGTCGAC
>JACPNV010000063.1:0-1017 GCA_016185305.1 Actinomycetota bacterium
ATGGTCATCGAGCAGACGTCCCGCGGGGAGCGCTCGTTCGACATCTACTCGCGCCTCCTGAACGAGCGGATCATCTTCCTCGGCACGCCGGTGGACGACCAGATCGCGAACCTGATCGTGGCGCAGCTGTTGCACCTGGAGAGTGAGGACCCGGACAAGGACATCTCGATCTACATCAACTCGCCGGGCGGGTCGGTGTACGCGGGTCTTGCGATCTACGACACGATGCAGTTCATCAAGCCGGATGTGCAGACGATCTGCTGCGGCATCGCGATGAGCATGGGGGCGCTCCTCCTGGCCGGCGGCGCGCAGGGAAAGCGCATGGCGCTCCCCAACTCGCGCATCCTGATCCACCAGGTGCTCGGCGGGTTCCAGGGACAGGCGTCCGACATCGAGATCCACGCCCGCGAGACGATCGCGCTCCGCCAGCAGCTCGACGCGATCATGGCGAAGCACGTGGGCAAACCCGCGGAGCAAGTGCGCGCCGACTCGGAGCGTGACCGCTACTTCACGGCCGAGCAAGCACAGGAGTACGGCATCGTCGACCGGGTGATCTCAAGCCACTGAGGATCGCCGCGGCCGGATGGAGGAGGTCCAGCGTCCGCCGGTCCTCCTCCATCCGGGTTCGTTCAGATCGCGAACGCCGCGTCACCGGCCACTACCTCGGGCGGTCCAACCGCAAGATCGGGAAGATTGGCCGCGATCCAATCGCGAGCTGCGACGGTTGAGGCGTCGACGCCCGCTTTGTCCTCGTAGACAGATACGGAGATCGTCGCTCCGTCGTCGGCCTTCACGAGGTAGTACGCACGAAAACCGGGGATCGCGCCGAGCGCCGCGGCGACCGACTCCTGATGATCAGGCACCGATATTGCATCCGCCAGGGCGTGGTTGTTGGGGTATCGGCGTAGGGCTACGTGCTCGAATGTCTCCCTTGTCGAGGTTTGCGGTGGCACCGCGCACCGCAGCGAGCCTACTATCTCCCCCACCGCGGCTCGCCGGTGCTTCTATAGCGCTTCT
>JACPNV010000063.1:1051-8688 GCA_016185305.1 Actinomycetota bacterium
CCCCCCCCCCCCCCCCCACGATTGTCAAAACATCGACTCGCCTACCCTCCCCCGACGCCCAGAGCGCCGATATCGGAAGTGACCAGAACCCGTCGCCGAGCGACAGGGGTGATCCCACGCATCGTGAGCACGTTCGTCGATCCGGCGAGAAGGGACTGAGCGGGGCGGTCATCGTGGTCCACCGCCCATCTTGATGGAACGTAACGGGGGGGGTTTCGCACCGATCTGGCTGGATCATTCAAGGCGATGGCGCGGAGCTCACAGCAGGTCCGTGCCGACGCCGAGGGTGACCGCTCCTTCACCGCCGAGCAGGCTCAGGGCGCTCCGCGGGTCGAGGCGGCCACGTCGATCTCAGCGCCCGTGGAGCAGCATGCGTCCGCGCAATGGTCGTCCTGCGGCGCCGGTGGGGCCGAGGCCGACGAGTCTGACGGGGGTGAGGAGTCCAGCCGGAAGGGCTGGAGGAGCGGCAGGTCACGCGACGTCCCGGACGGGCGCCCGCGGATCAGCCGGAGGCTGTTCGAGACCACGATGAGGCTCGCTCCGACGTCGGCGACGACGGCGCCCCAGAGGGGCAGCGCGCCGACGGCGAGCACGCCGACGGCGATCGCCTTCGTCCCGAGCGAGAACGCGATGTTCTGGCGGACGACCGCCTTCGTCCAACGGCCGAGGCCGATGAGGCCGGCGACGTTGCGTGGATCGTCGCCCATGATCGCCGCATCCGCGACCTCGATCGCCGCGTCGCTGCCGGCGGTGCCCATCGCGATCCCGAGATCGGATGCGGCGAGCGCCGGCGCATCGTTGATCCCGTCGCCCACCATGGCCACCGACCCGCCAAGATCGGCGACCGCGGCCGACTTCTCAGCCGGAAGGAGGCTCGCGCGAACATCGTCGATGCCGACGTGCGCCGCGACACCGCGAGCGGTCAGCTCGTTGTCCCCGGTCAAGAGGACGATCCGCTCGATGCCGAGGCGTCGCAGGTCGCCGACCGCGGCCTGGGAAGCGCTCCGGATGGTGTCGGCGATGCCGATCGCGCCGACGGGCTCCGCGTCGACGGCGACGACCACCGCGGTCTGGCCCGCCGCCCGCATCCGCTCGATCGCGGTGTCGACCGAAGCCGGGAGCGCACCGAACAGGCGGGTGTCGCCGACGGTGATCTCACGGCCGTCGACGCTCCCTCGCGCACCGAGCCCCGGCAGCGCGAGAAAGTCCTCGACGGGGGTGATGGACAGTCCGCGCGAGCGGGCGTGCTGGGTGATGGCCCGCGCGAGCGGATGCTCGGATCCCTCCTCCACGGCGGCGGCGAGGGTGACGACGACGTCCTCGCCACCATCCGGCGCGAACACCGCCGCGACACTGGGTCGCCCCTCCGTCAGCGTGCCGGTCTTGTCGAACGCGACCGTGTCGATCCCGGCCGCCACCTCGAGATGGGCGCCCCCTTTGACGAGTACCCCGGCGGCCGACGCGCGGCCCAGCGCCGAGACGATCGCGACGGGCGTCGAGATGACGAGCGCGCAGGGGCAGGCCAGGATGAGCAGCGCGAGCGCGCTGTAGAAGGCTTCGGCGAACGGCACGCCGAAGAGCGGCGGGATCGCGGCGACGAGGGCCGCGACCCCGATCACGGCGGGCGTGTACCAACGCGAGAAGGCGTCGACCCACCGCTCGGAGGGCGACTTTTGGGCCTGGGCCTCGATGACGAGCTTCGCGATGCGCTCGAGGGTCGTGTCGCCCGGGGCGGTCGAGACCGTGACGACGAGGCGTCCGTGGACGTTGCGTGTCCCGGCGAACACGGTGTCCCCGATCGCCCTGTCGACCGGGGTGGACTCGCCCGTGATGGGCGCCTGATCGACCGTGGACGAGCCGCCAGTGACCGTCCCGTCGACCGGGATGCGGTCGCCGGGGCGCACGATCACGACGTCACCGATATGAATCTCGGTGAGCGGGACCTCCGTCTCCTCGACTTCCCCGCGACCCGTTGTGCGCATGACCCGCGCGGTCTGGGGCGTGAGCGAGACGAGCCCCGACAGCTCGCGGCGGGCCCGGTCGACGGCCAGGCTCTCGAGGAGTTCGCCGATCGAGAAAAGCACCACGACCAGTGCCGCCTCCACCCATGCGCCGATCGCGGTGGCTCCCACCGTCGCGATCGCCATGAGCAACTTGATGGTCGGGCGACGCGTGGCGATGAGCGCGCTGACGCCCGACCGTGCCACCGGAACCCCGCCGACGAGGATCGCGGCGAGGTAGAGCGGGATCGCGGTCAGGCTCGTCGCGAAGTCGATCGTCAGCGCGAGGGCGAGGAGCACGCTCGCGGCCGCCGTGCCCGCCCACGGGGTCATCCGAGAGCGACGGCCGACGTTCGACGGTTCCTCGCCGGGAGCGTCGACTCGGTAACCGAGGCGCGTCACGGTGTCGCGCACACGATCGAAGGCGACGACGCCCGGGCGGTACTCCACGCGCATCGTCGACGCCGTCAGGTTGACCGCGATGTCGGTGACGCCGTCGATCCGGGCGACCGCGCGCTCGATCGTCTGGACACAGCTCGAGCAGTCCATCCCCTCGATGCGGGTCGTCTCGTGCGCGTACGTCTCGCCGAGGTCGCGTCGAAGCTCGTCCACGGCGGCGGTGAGGCAGTCGGTCGAGCAGACGTCGGGGTCGATGCGCACCGCGAGCACGTCGCGCCCGCCGTCCGGTGTCGTCACGAGATCGACGCCCGGGTGGTCGGCGAGGCCCTCGCGCAGACGCTCGTCGCACGACGCGCAGTCGCCTGCGGCCGACGCTGGTATCTCGACAACGACCGGGGGTGTCACGATTCGCGCTCCTTCGTACGTTCGCTGGATTCGGCCATCAGACGATCATCTCCCGGTCGGCGTGACGTCCCGGTGGTTCGACTTGGAGCGTCACATGTTCGATGCCGAACTCGTCGGCCAGCACGGTGTTCGCGCCGGTGAAAATGGCCTCGCTCGACGACCCGTCGGTGATGAGCACGTGCGCGGTTGCCACGCGAATCCCGGAGGTGAGTGTCCACACGTGCAGGTCGTGGACGTCGACGACCCCCGTGATGGAGGCGAGCCGACCGCGTACCGCGTCCACGTCGACATCGCGGGGCGCGACCTGGAGGAGCACCCGGAGCGCCTCGGCGCCGAGGCGGTACGCGCGCGGCAGGATGAACAGGCCGACGGCGACACCCACGATCGGGTCGATGTACTTCCAGCCCGTCGTGATGAGCACGACGCCCGCGACGATCACGCCGACCGACCCGATCATGTCCGACAGCACCTCGAGGGACGCCCCGCGCACGTTCAAACTCTCGCGCGCCCCGGCCCGCAGCAGCAGGAACGAGGCGACGTTCACCGCGAGCCCGACCGACGCGACGACGATGAGCCACGCGCCGGGGATGTTTGTGGGGTCCTGGAACCTCCGCCACGCTTCGAAGAGCACGTAGGCGGCCACGGCGAAAAGCAAGAGGGTGTTCGCGAGCGCGGCGAGCACCTCGAGGCGGTAGAGGCCGAACGTCGCCGAGGGTGAGCGGCGCGTCTGAGCCACCTGGATCGCGGCGAGCGCCATTCCGAGGCCCGCGACGTCGGTGAGCATGTGCCCAGCGTCCGAGATCAGCGCGAGCGAGCCGACGAGAAGCCCGGCGACGACCTCGACGACCATGTAGGTGGCGGTCAGGCAGAGGGCGATCACGAGCGGCCGCTTGTGCTGCCCCGCGGCGCTCACCGCGCTCGTGTGCTCGTGCCCGCTACTCACTCGTGCGTCACGTGCTGGAGCGCCACGTGGAGGAGCACGCGAATGTGTTCGTCGTCGAGCGCGTAGAAGATGTTGCGACCCTGCCTGCGGTGCCGGACGAGCCGTTGCGCGCGAAGCAGCCGCAGGTTGTGGGAGCAGGCGGTCTGGGAGAGCCCCGTGGCGTCGGACAGGTCGCACACGCACAGCTCGTCCGCGTCGAGCAGCGCGGCGATCAGCCGGACGCGACCGGGGTCGGACAGCAGGCGGAACGTCTCGGCGAGCTCGAGCGATACCGCCTCGTCGAGCCGCGACTGGAGCCGTTCGAGCTGCTCGCCGGGGATACGCTCGGCGTCGCAGGCTTCGGCGGGCGTCTCCGATGAAGTGGATATCTTCACGTGAATGAAGATATCACGTGAACGTGTCGGCCGCCGCGTTCCCGCGTGCCGTCATAGGATGCCGCGCGGACCCACGAACGGAGGCTACCGTGAAGAAGTACGTTCGCCGGAGTGCGGGCGCCATGACGCTCGGGGCGGTGATCGCGCTGGCGGGCTGCGGAGGAGGCTCCGGGAGTAGCGGCGGAAGCGGCGGCGACGATGCCGCGGCGCATCAGCCGCGCAAGTCGAGTGTGCAGGGCGACGGTCCCGCTCCGCAGATCAGTTCCTCCGTGGCCGCCACGGCGCGCTCCGCCGGATGCACCGTTCGCGCGTTCGCGAGCGAGGGCCGCAACCACGTCGAGGACGAGCCCGTCTACGCGCTCTCGAGCCCGCCCACATCCGGGAACCACAACGCCACCTGGGCGGACTGGGGCGTCTACGAAACGCCCCTGCCGTCACGCTTCCAAATGCACAATCTCGAGCACGGGGGAGTCATCGTGCATGTCGGGACCGGCCTCGCCGCCGCCGCGCGCTCCGCGGTTCGGGCGCTTTGGCAGGAGTCTCCCGCGTACCTGCTCGTGGTCCCGGGGACGACCCCCAAGTTCCCGCCGGGGGCGCTCGTCGTCACGAGCTGGCAGCGCTGGATGGTCTGCAAGCCGTACACGGCGAAGTCGCTCGAAGCCGTGCGGGCCTTCCGCGACGCCTACCGCGGAGCCGGGCCGGAACCGGTCCCCGCGGTCAACTCCGGGTCGAACGCGCCCGGCCTGCCCCTTCCCTCTCAGCCCGACCCGGCCGCCCGCCCGTAGACGTAGTGACAGGACGACTCGCGTCGCGTTCCATCAATCCGTGGCGATGGACCCGAGATCACCGATCGGAAGGGCCTCGATGCCGGGTGCCATCGGGTAACGCTCGTTGCCCGGATACACGACATACAGGTGTTCGAGTCCCAGGTCCGTGATGGCGTTCCGCATCGATGGGGTTACGCGCGGGGCATCGGTCCGCTTGATCTCGACGCCGATGTTGCTGCCACCGCGCGTGAAGAAGAGGTCAAGCTCGGCACCGGAGTGCGTGCCCCAGAAGTAGAGCGGGGTCGGGTCGAGGAGCATCGCGATCTGCTCGACCACGAGCCCCTCCCAACTCGCGCCGACCTTGGGATGTCCGAGCAGCGCATCCATCGAGTCGAGTCCGAGCAGCGTGTGGAGAACGCCGGAATCACGGATGTACACCTTCGGCGACCGTACGACTCGTTTTCCGACGTTTGCGTACCACGGTTGGAGCTGGCGAACGACGAGCGCATCGGTCAGGGCGTCGACGTACCTCCTCGTCGTCGGCTGCGAAACCCCGAGCGCCCGGGCGAGCTCGGCGCCATTCCATGTCTGGGCGTGGTAGTGGGCGAGCATCGTCCAGAAGCGACGGACCTGAGCGGCGGGCAATCGACCACCCAGAGCCGCGAGGTCGCGCTCCAGGAACGTCGCGACGTAGTTGGAGCGCCACGCGAGTGAGTCGTCGAGTGACCGTGAGTAGCTCGCCGGAAGCCCCCCCTGGAGCCAGAGGCGGTCGCCGTCGCCGTGGCCGAGATCCCCCAGTCGGAGCCCACCCAGCTCGATGATCTCGACCCGACCCGCGAGTGACTCGGAGCCGAGCCCGATGAGCTCCGGTGATGAGCTGCCGAGGACGAGGAACGTCGCCGTGCGTCCCGGCCGGTCCGCAAGAACGCGCAGCACCGAGAAAAGTTGCGGCGCATGCTGTGCCTCGTCAAGGATGACGAGATCGCGCAGCGGTTCGAGGGCCAGCACCGGCTCCTGTAAGCGGGCGGCCGCGGCCGGATTCTCGAGGTCGAAGAACATCGCATCGCGCCCCTCGGCCACCTGCCGCGCGAGAGTGGACTTGCCCGCCTGACGGGGCCCGACCAGCAGGACCACCGGCGAACGGGCAAGTGCCGTTCGCAGGCGTCGAAGGTCTGTCAAGCGATCAATCACGACGCCATGTTACCACGTATTATCAATGACAGACTTTGAAACTACGTGGTAGCTGATACGCATCGAGGAGCAGGTCCGCGACCGACCGGTCCGCGGATACCCAGCTGGACCGTCCCGGGTAGGATGCCGCGGGCTCTCGGCCGAGGGCGTGACCAGATACGGAGGGGCAACGCTTGGATCTCTTCGAGTACCAAGGGAAGCAGCTCTTCGCCACGACCGGCATCCCGGTGCCGACGGGTGAGGTGGCGGATACGCCGGAGAAAGCCCGCGCGGCCGCCGAGCGGATCGGTGGGAAGGTCGTCGTGAAGGCGCAGGTGCAGGTCGGCGGACGAGGGAAGGCGGGCGGCATCCAGCTTGCCACGACACCCGACGAGGCAAAGGCCCACGCCACGAACATCCTCGGAATGGACATCAAAGGACACGTTGTCGAGCGTGTGTGGATCGAGGCGGCGTCGGACATCGCGAAGGAGTACTACGCGTCGATCACGTTCGACCGTGGCGCCAAGCGGCCGCTCATCATGCTGTCGGCCGAGGGTGGTGTCGACATCGAGACCGTCGCCGCCGAGACGCCCGAGAAGCTCGCGCGTCTGCACGTCGACCCGCTGACCGGCTTCCAAGCCCACCACGCGCGCTGGCTCGCGTACCACGCGAACATCGACGAGGAGGCCATCAAGGGGGTCGTCGACATCCTCCAGCGCCTCTACACCGGGTTCGTCCAGCTCGACGCGATGCTCATGGAGATCAACCCGCTCATCCTCACCACGGACGGCCGCGTGATCGCGCTCGACGCGAAGGTCACGATCGACGCAAACGCGCTCTACCGTCACGCCGACATCGCGGCGATGCGCGAGGCGACGACGCAGGACCCGCAGGAGAAGATGGCCCAAGACCGCGGAGTCACGTACGTGAAACTGGACGGCGACGTTGGCATCCTGGGAAACGGCGCGGGCCTCGTGATGAGCACGCTCGACGTCGTCGCGCTCGCGGGTGGGAAGCCCGCGAACTTCCTCGACGCGGGCGGTGGGTCGAAGGCCGACGACGTCGTCACGGCACTCGAGGTGCTGCTGTCGGACCCGAAGGTGAAGTCGCTCCTCGTGAACATCTTCGGCGGCATCACGCGCTGTGACGAGGTCGCCGAAGGGCTCCTCACCGCGCTCGATCGCCTCGGCGCGACGCTCCCGATCGTCGTGCGTCTCGACGGCACGAACGAGGAGGAGGGCCGCAAGATCATCGCCGAGCGCGCCCCGGCGAATGTCGTCGTCGAACCCACGATGTTGTCGGCCGCCAGGCGCGCCGTCGCGCTCGCGAAAGAGGCCGCATGAGCATCCTCGTCGACACGAACACCCGCCTTGTCGTCCAGGGCATCACGGGGCGCGAGGGCGCGTTCCACGCCACGCGCAACAAGGCGTACGGAACGCAGGTCGTCGCCGGTGTGACGCCGGGGAAGGCCGGTCAGGACGTCGAAGGCATCCCCGTGTTCAACACCGTCGCCGACGCCGTCGAGGCGACGCGGGCGAACACCGCGATGGTGTTCGTGCCGCCGCGCTTCGCCGCCGAC
>JACPNV010000026.1 GCA_016185305.1 Actinomycetota bacterium
CTGCAGAGCACGACGACGAGAGGCACCGAGAAGACCAGCATCCACGCCGTCGACATGACCACCGGCCAAGAGGTGTGGTCGGTCGACGTCGGCGGCGTCAAACCTGCGGTCGGCCCTGAAGCGGTGGACATCTTCCTCAGCACGGGCGACGCTCGGTTCATCACATCGCAGGACGAGGAGACGTTCCGTGTCGTCGTCTTCAACCACGACACGCGCCAACTGACGATCCACAGCGTGCCCTTCACGACCGGCAAGGACAGCACGACCACGGTGGACTCGGGCATCGATGGCACGTTCCCCTACTTCATTCCTGCCGCGTGGATAGGGCCGACGGCCATCATCAGCTTCCGCGACAGCGGCCTGGTCGTGCTCGACACGGCGACCGCCAAGGTCACGTACGGCTACCCGTAGGCGCTCACCTCCCGCGGATGGGTCGCAACCGGGGGATGCGGGTCGCGTCACCACCTGTGTCGCCGGGAACATCGGGAACGGCTGGCTCGCCCCCGGCCACCGCGGCGAGTGCGCGCTGTTCGGCCTCACTTGCCTCCGCCGGCTCGGCATCAGCCGGCGCCGGCAGGCCGCGTGCTGCTCGCAACCGGTCGACCTCGTCGAGGGTCCGCTGGAGCTGGCGCCGCCTGGTGCCGCTCACCTCGTCGAAGGCCCGCTGCGCGCTCTCGAAACGTTTGCCCACGGTGTCGAGCGATTCGGAGAACTTGGCCCACTGCGCGGAGAACCGAGTCAGCCCCCGCAGGATCTCGTCGCTCGTCTGTTGAAGTTGCACGCTCTCGACCGCTTGGCGCACGACGCCAAGGACGGCGAACAGCGAGAAGGGCGAGCACAGCACCACCCGTTCTTGCAGCGCGACGTCGATCAACGCCGGATCGTGCTCGTGCACGAACCCGTACACCGCCTCGTTGGGGATGAACAGCAGCACGTAGCCGAGCGTGGTGTCGGGGTCGATGTAGTCGCGCGCGGTGATCTCTTTCACCCGCTGCCGCACGTCGTTCAGGAACTGGAGGCGGTAGCCGTTGGCCGCCTGATGATCGCCACCGTCGCCCACGGCTTCGAGGTAGCGGAGGTAGTTGTCGATGGGGAACTTGACGTCCATGTGCAGCAGCCGCTCGTGCGGCAGCAGGAAGGTGAAGTCGGGCCGGCCACCCGATGCCAGCGTGCGCTGCTTGCGGTAGTTCACGCCCTCGACCAGACCCGCAGCGCGCAGCACGTCGTCGGCCATCCGCTCGCCCCACTGGCCCCGGGCGCGGCTGTTGGAGAGCGCCTCACGCAGGCCCTGGGTCACTTCGGACAGCGACGCGGTCTGCCGCGCGGCCTGCTGGATGCTCTCGATCACCTGGCCGTGCTGCGCGGCGCGGTCGCGCTGGAGGTCGTGGACGAGCGCGCTCACGCGCAGCAGCTCGTCGTTCATGCCGGCGAGCTGCTGCCCGACCGATCGGTTGAGCCCGCCGACCTGCAGCTCGAAGGACTGGTTGATGCCGGCCATCTGCTCGGAGATGTTCTGCTGGCGCAGCTCGAGCTCGCGCTCGGCCGACGCCCGGTGATCGCCGAGCTTCTCGCCCGCGACGGCCAGCACGGCGTTGACGGCGGCGTGGACCGCCGCGTCGGTGTCGGCCGCGGCGTGCCGGCGCAGCGTCCGCACGGCGATGACCGTGCCCGCGCCGGCCACGACCGCGCCGGCCACGACACCGAGGAGGACGGTGAGGAGCTCAGGCATGGCCCAAGTATGAAGAGGGGGTGTGACAAGAACGCGGATGTCCGGGCTTCGACGGGCATCAGCCCAGGTCAGCGTTCAACCCCCTCGGCCCCTTCAGCTCACTCAGCCGGCCAGGGTCACCAACAAGCCGGCGTGATCCGAGAGCGTGCGCAACGGATCGGCCGCGGTCGGCACGTGGCCGTGGCGCGCGAACGCGGCTCGCCGCATCGTGACCGGGCCGAGCGCGGCCGCCGCACCCTCACCGGCCGCGTAGAAGGCGAGGTCGATGCGCGCCGGTTCGTTGATGGCGCCAATGCGAGGCTTGGACGGCGCAACCGGTCTTGTGACACCGCTCTCGTCGAGCAGGAGATCACCGTCGTCGGGATCTTCGGCGCCGAGCTGGCCCTCGAAGCGCACGAGATCACAGGTGTAGCCGCCGCCGGGGTTGCCACACGAAACCCACGCGTCCTCGAGCCCGAGCTCGGCCAACGTCCGGCACAGGTTCTGGTACTCGGCGGTCGGCTCCCCATCCGGGCCGGCGGCAGCCAGGTTGAAGTCACCGACGACCAGGATCGGCGACCCCGCCGAATGCGTCCGCCGGATGAACGACGCCAGCTCTGCCACCTGTGCAGCCCGCACCGCGGGCCGCACCCCTTCGGGATGCTTCTTCGACGGCAGCAGACCGCCGCCCCAGCACAGGTGCGTGGAGTAGATCTCCAGCTCGACCCCATCACCGACGACGACCGACGTCAGGAGCACCCCTTTGTTGGCGAGCACGTCGGCATCGACCAGCAGGTTGCCGCGCACCGAGAACACCGTCGACGCCGTCTGAGAGACAGGATGGCCGTCGACGAACGTGCGCAGCCCCGACCCCCGGATGGCGAGCGGCCCAGCAGCGGGTCCCTCCGCCACGGTGGGGCGTTCCGCCGCGGGCCACGCGCCGAGCAACGTGTCGCGGTCGCGCCACTCCCAGACCTCGGCCAGCGCGAGGACATCGGCGCGACCCCGAAGGCGCGGCCCCAGCTCGAACGCTCGCTGGCGCCAGCCGGGCGGAGCGCCGAGGCGCACGGGTCGGCCCGGCACCGGGATCGTCACCGGCCGCAGCAGGTAGGTGTTGAGGAACAGCACGCGCACGTTCACGATCGTCACCTCTTGGCGCGGGTCAGCTCGCCTGCAACCACGGGCGGAGGAGGATGCGGCTCGCCTTCGGGCAGCCAGGAACGAGCACGAACTCGACCGGCCGATCGCTGAAGTGATCGTGCCCAGGATCGAACTCGACCATCGCCGGCCGGTTCTTCTCCGGCTCGAGCACCTCGCCCAGCCCTGACATGGCCGCGGCCAGCATGAGCCCCGACAGCGGCCGGCCGACGCGCGAGCGCACCGGCGGGGGCGCCCACTCCGGGACGACTTCACGCGGTTCGTCGGCATCCCCGATCGCGTCGCCGTCATGGGCCGGGTCGACACCGTCGGTGCGCTCGACGAGCCTGGTGTCGACGCCAAGCCGCCGGAGCGTGGACTCGTCATAGAGCTGCTCGAACGGGGGTGGCTCCGTCATCGTCCCCGCACCCCCTCGCCGGCGCCTGGAACCTTCGGAGGAGGTGCTCATAGGGCACCCAGGCTACCGACTCGCCAGCTCGGCAGACGGGAGCGCCGACGGCGCTGCGGCCGTCGGCACCCGTCGTTGTCCGTCCCCGATGCCGGCGGGGCCCCTCATCCCCACCGACCGGTTCGTGAGCGCCCGCAGTGTACACATACCTGACATATGTGTCAGGTATGGGGCACACTGTGCGCCGGTATCCGCCGTGTTCGGCCGGCGGTAGACTTTCCTGACATCCACGTCAGGTTCCCGCCGAGCGACCGGCCTTGACCAGGGGGGATCCCATGAACGTCGACATGGTCGAACTTGCCCGCAGCCGGGGGCGCCTGGCCGAGACGGCCACCGTCGATCCCGTCACCGCCGAGGTCGTGCGCGACTTCATGGAGACGGTCTGCTTCGAGATGGCGACCTACGTGTCGCGCACCGCGACCACGCCGATCCTCAACCAGAGCAACGAGCGCAACGCGACGATCCTCGACGCGCAGGGCCGCCTCGCGGCGCTGAGCGTGGGCATCCCCCAGTTCATGCTCACCTCCACGCTGCCCGTGCGGTTCGCGCTGCACTACCTCGGCGTCGACGAGTTCCGCGAGGGCGACGTGTTCGTCGCCAACGACCCTTACCACGGCGGCGGCCACCTCCCCGACTACAACGTCTTCGCGCCGGTCTTCGCGGACGACCCCGAGACCGGCACGCGGCGCATGGTCCTCATCTCGTCCATCCAGTGCCACCACGGCGACACCGGTGGCGCGGTGCCCGGCGGCTACAACGTCACCGCCAACGACGTGTGGGGCGAGGGCGCGCGCTGGCCCGTCCTGAAGGTCATCGATCAAGGCAAGGAACGGCGCGACGTCCTCTACGCGTTGCAGGCCAACAACCGCATCCCCGACTACATCGGCGACCTGCGCGCCCAGATCGGCGCGGCGCAGCTCGCCACGAAGCGGCTGGGTGAGCTGCTCGACCGCTGGGGCGTGCGCACCGTCGAGGAGTCCGTCGACTACATGATCGACTACGCCGCCCGGCGGTTCGGCGAGGAGGTGCACCGCTGGCCCGACGGCGAGTACGAGGCCGACTGCTACGTCGACCACGACCCGCTGGGCAACCCCGACATCCACTTGCACGTGAAGATCACCGTCGACGGCGGCGACCTCACCATCGACTTCTCCGGTACCGACAGCCGCCTCGAGATCCAGGCGTGGTCGACGTTCGGCAACACCCGGGGCTACACGGTCGGCCAGATCGCCGCCATGATGGATCCCGAGATCCCCAAGAACGAAGGCTTCTTCGAGTCGATCACGCTCGCCGTACCGCAGGGGTGCGTCCTGAACCCTCCCGCGGGCAAGCCGGTCAGCGCAGGCACGCACCATCCCGGCGCGGAGGTCGGTGAGGTCATCGCGCTGGCGCTGCAGGACGTGCTGCCCGACAAGGCAGTGCCGCAGGTGTACAAGACCGGCATCCCAACCGTCATCGTCGGCATCGACCCGCGGACCGGCCAGAAGTTCACCGACCACTCGGCCGAAGTCTACGCGGGCTGGTGCAACGCGGCGAAGGGGATGGACGCGTGGGGCTGCCAGGCCGCGGCGTTCGGCAACCTCTGGAAGGCAACGGCCGAGATCAACGAGAGCCTGTTCCCCCATGTGCAGTGGTCGCGCGACTATCGCACCGACTCGGGAGGTCCGGGCCAGTGGCGCGGCTTGTGCGGCAGCCACTACGTGAAGGAATCGCGGGTCGACGCCCAGGTCTACACCTACGTCGTCGGCATGAAGTACCCGATGCCGGGCATCTGCGGCGGCCATCCTGGCGAACCCAACAAGCTCACCCTCCGCTACCAGTCCGACGATCCCTACGTCGTGCAGCACACGGCCGATTGGGTGCCGCTGGGCGCGGGCCAGAAGATCAACTACGACTACGGCGGCGGGGGCGGCTGGGGCGATCCGCTCGATCGAGACCCGCAGGCGGTGCTCGATGATGTGCTCGACGAATACGTATCGGTCGAGGGTGCGGAGCACGACTACGCCGTCGTGCTGACCGGTTCGCTGGCCGACCTAACGCTGGTGATCGACCGGGAAGCCACCTCGAACCTGCGGGACGAGCGCCGCGCCGACCGGGCGCTATGAGCGGGTACCGCGTCGGCATCGACGTCGGCGGCACGTTCACCGACGTCATCTGCGTGACGCCGGCAGGCGAGGTCGTGCTCGACAAGACCCCGACCACCCTCGACGACCAGTCGAGAGGCGTCATGAACGGTCTGGCCCAGCTCGCCGAGCGCTTCGGCTGCACGCTCGACGCGTTCTGCGCCGATCTTGACATCCTCGTCCACGGCACGACGACGGCGGACAACACGATGATCGAGATGGACGGCGCGAACGTCGGACTGCTGGTCACCGAGGGCCATCGCGACGAGATCGAGATGCGCCGCGTCCACAAGGAGCAGATCTGGGACCCGTCCTATCCGGCGCCGCCGCCGATCGCGCGCCGCCGGGCACGCATCCCGATCCCCCAGCGGCACGCGTACGACGGCGAGGAGCTGCTTGCCCTCGACGAGGCCGCGGTCCGGGCCGGCATCCGGCGGCTGAAGGCGCTCGGCTGCACGTCGATCGCCGTCATGTACCTCTTCTCCTTCGTCAACCCCGAACACGAGCTGCGGACCCGGCAGCTCGTGCTCGACGAGCTCCCCGACGTCGAGCACATCTCGCTCTCGCACGAGGTGATGGCCAAGGGACCCGAGTTCGAGCGGGTGTCGACGACGCTGGTCAACGCGTACGTGGCCCCGAAGATCGCTCGTTACGTCGGCAACCTCGAGCGCCATCTCCGTGCCGCGGGCTACGGCGGCCCGCTGCTGATCATGTTGTCGACGGGTGGCGTCATGCCGCCCGACTACGTGTCGCGGCGCGCCGTCAGCGTGCTCGCCTCCGGCCCGACCGGCGGCGTGATGGGCGCGACGGTGGCGGCAAGGGCGGCCGGGGCGAGCGACTTCATCGCCGTCGACATGGGAGGAACGTCGTTCGACCTGTGCCTCGTGCGCAACGGCACGCCGGAGATCAAGACCGACTGGAACTGGCGCTACCGCTACTACGTCGGGATGCCGATGGTCGACGTGCAGTCCGTCGGTGCAGGTGGCGGGTCGATCGCGCGGGTGCGCCAGGGCGCGCTGCTCGTCGGGCCCGACTCGGCCGGATCGGTGCCGGGGCCGGCGTGCTACGGCCGCGGCGGCGAGCGCGCCACGGTCACCGATGCCGACGCCGTGCTCGGCTACCTCCCGTGCGAACGGTTCGCCGGCGGCCGCATGCAACTCGACGTCGAAGCGGCCCGGTCCGCGATCGCTCGCGACGTCGCCGAGCCCCTCGGCCTCGATGTGACCGACGCGGCGTGGGGCATTGAGCGCATCGTCAACGCCAACATGGCGAACGCGACGCGCAAGGTGCTCGCGTCCTACGGCACCGATCCGCGCGAGCTGGCGATTATCGCCTACGGCGGGAACGGCCCGGTGCATGCGTGGGCGATCGCCGGTGAGCTCGGCATCGGGAGCGTTCTGGTGCCGAAGACGGCGCCGGCGTTCTCCGCGGTCGGCGTGCTCGTCGCCGACTACGTGGTCGACATCGTGCGTTCCTACGTCGTCCCGCTGTCGCAGGTCGATCTCGACCACCTGCGATCGTTGATGGACCAGGTGGCCGTCGAAGCCGACAAGGAGCTGGCCCCCGCCGACCTCGAGCCGGCGCAGATCCATGCCGAGCTCTTCGTGCAGATGGCCTACCAGGGCCAGAACTTCGACATGAGCGTGCCGGTTCCCGAGCGCACCACGCTCGACGACGCCGGCCTCATCGATCTCGCTGACCGCTTCCATGACCAGCACGAGTCAGATCGGGGCTTCGCGTTCCGCAACCAGCAGCCGATCGTGCGCGGCGTCCGCCTCGTGGCCCACGGCTACACGCCCAAGCCCGATCACCTCGGCGAGACCGGGCGGGTGACGGACCTGGCAGACGCGCAGAGGTCCACCCGGCCCGTGCACTTCGGCACCGGCTTCGTCGACACCCCGGTCTTCGACGGCGCGTCGCTCGGCGTGGGGACGGCCATCGACGGGCCCGCGCTGATCGAGGAACCGTTCACGGTGGTCGTCGTTCCTCCGGGCGCTCGCTGCGAGCTGGGCGAGCACCTCAGCTACGAGCTCACCCTCCGATAGCAGGGTTGCTGCATGCCGATCTGGTTCGACGAGAACGACTACGAGACGGTCGCGGCGGCGTGCGAGCGGCTGATCCCGCGGGATGAGGCCTCGGGCGCGCCGGGAGCGACCGCGGCAGAGGTCGCCCGCTACGTCGATCAGCTCCTCGGCGCGTTCACCTTCGACCCGCCGCGCATCTGGGCCGGGGGTCCGTTCTCGGGGCGGCACGGCGGCGACGCCGGGTTCGAGAACTGGATCCGGCTGCGGCCGCTCGACGAGCGGGCGTGGCGCACGCGGATCGAGGGATCGCGTGGCGACCCCGAGCGCGAGCGCAACGGTCCGGTGATCGGTCTGCAGGAGCGGTACCGCTCTGGCCTCGTGGCGCTGGGCCGCGACTTCGTGTCGGTCGACGGGACCGAGCAGGATCGCCGGCTCGACGCCGTTGCCGAGCTCAAGGCGATGCTCTACGAGCACGCTTGTGAGGGCATGTACGGCGACCCGGTCTACGGCGGCAACGCCGGTGGGTGCGGGTGGGCGTTCATCCAGTTCGACGGCGACATGCAACCGCGCGGCTACACCGACGCCGAAGTGGAGGAGGCGGGCGGTGCGAGCTGACCACGACGCACGCGTCGTCATCGTCGGCAGCGGCCCGGGCGGCGCGACCTTCGCCGACGTCGTGACCGCGGCGGGATGGGACTGCATCATCCTCGACAAGGGCCGCAACCACCTCATCGATCTCCAGCCGCCCTACGCGCTGAAAGGCGACTACTCCAACGACGAGCTGAAGTTCCTGTACCGCCACTTCCTCGGTCCCGATCCACTGCTCGAGCCCCGCACCTACCGCCGTTCAGCCGAGATCGACGGCGAGCGCTTGTACACGGGAGACGTGAACAACTTGCCCTCCACGATCGGCGGCGGCGGCGTGCATGCCGACGGCAAGGTGCCGCGCTTCCGCGAGATCGACTTCCGCCTTCGCAGCGAGCTCGGCCCCATCGACGGCGCCACGATCGAGGACTGGCCCGTGACCTACGGCGAGCTCGAGCCGTACTACTCGGAGGTGGAACGGGTGGTCGGCGTGGCAGGAGTCGCCGACGGTCCGCGTGCCAACCCGTTCGCGGCCTGGCGTTCCGGTCCGTACCCGATGCCGCCCGGCCCGGACATGCACGGCGCCGTGCTCTCGGCGGCCGCGGCCGAGCGACTGGGCTTGCACCCCTACCCCGCGCCGACCGCCGCGAACTCCGAGCCCTACGACGGCCGGCCCGCGTGCAACAACTGCGGCTTCTGTGGCTACTACGGCTGCCCGATCCACGCCAAGGGCGACCCCGTCGCCATGCTGTCGCACGCGCTGCACACCGGGCGCTGCGAGATACGGCCCGAGTGCTACGTGACCGACGTGGCGGTCGATCCGTCCGGCCGGCGGGCGACCGGCGTCCGCTACCTCGACCCTGCCGGCGGCATGCACGAGGTCACCGCGGAGTTCGTGGTGCTCGCGTGCGGGGCGTTCGAGACGCCCCGGCTGCTGCTGCAGTGCGGCCTCGGCAACTCGTCCGGGCTCGTCGGGCGCAACCTCATGTACCACTTCCAGACACTGACGGTCGGTGGCTTCCCGTTCCGCTTGCACGGCCATCGCGGCCGGGCGGTCACGCACCTGCACGACGACCACATCGTGCCGGATGCCGACGACCTCGCGGCCGCGCACCGCGCTGGCCTCCCGTACTTCCGCGGCGGCATCGTCGAGCACGGCTCGGCCGCGGGCCCGATCTTGGAGGCCAAGACCTACCTGCCGGGACCGCTGCACAACGACTCGATGCGGCGCTCTGACCTCCGCGACCGGTTGTGGGTGTTCACCATGCAGGGCGAGGACCTCCCCCAGGCAACGAACACCATCGACCTCGACCCCGCGGTCGTCGACGCGTGGGGGCGGCCGGCGGGGCGGGCGACGTATGCGCCCCACGATCACGAAGTCGTCGCCTCTGCCCACATCGCGAAGACGCTTGAAGCCGTCATGACAGAAGCAGGCGCGCAGTGGACGATCACCACCACGTCGCCTCCGGTCGGCGAGCTCACCGAGCTCGATCGAAAGAACCCGCTCGGGGTCGCGCCCGCGTCCCGTCATGTGATGGGCACGTGCCGGATGGGCCACGACCCGGCAACCAGTGTCGTCAACGCCGAGAGCCGCTTCCACGACATCGACAACCTGCTGTGCGCCGACTCGTCGGTGTTCGTCACCTCGGCCGGTTACGGACCGACGCTCACGCTTGCCGCGCTTTCCGCTCGGGCCGCCCATCTCCTCACCGGCACTCCTCTCCCACCGACGAGCCCGACACCATCGAGCCCGTCGTAGCGGCGCCGTCGCGCAAGGCTTCGAGGAACGCGACCGCTTCGTCGCGATCGCGGGTGCGGCGCATCGGTGGGAGCGATTGGATGATCTTCCAGCGATAGGACGCCTGCGTCGCCAGCCGGCGGTCGAGCACGGCGACAACCCCACGATCGCTGCGAGTCCGGATCAAGCGACCGGCGCCCTGCGCGAGCAACGTGCAGGCGCGCGGCAGGTCGACGGTGTCGAACGCTTGCCCCCGTGCCTGCTCACGACGAGCCTGCAACAGCGGTTCGTCCGGACGGGGAAAGGGGAGCTTGTCGATCGTGACCAGCGCGAGCGACGGGCCCGGCACGTCGATCCCCTGCCAGAAGCCCATGGTCGCCACGAGCGATGACTCGTGCTCGCTCGCGAACCGCGAGATCAACGCCTGCCGGGGAAGGTCGTCCTGCACGAGGATCTCGGTCATGACCTCGCCGCGCAGATAGGCCGCAGCGGCCTGCATGGCGCGATGGCTCGTGAACAGCGCGAGGGTGCGGCCGCCGGCCGCCTCGATGAGCTGCACCAGCTCGCCGAGTGCTTGCTCCTCGAAGTCCGCGGCGCGCGGATCGGGGAGGTGGGCGGCGCAGTACAGGAGCGCGTTGGTCTCGTAGTCGAACGGGCTGGTCGCGTTCACCTCGCGATAGGAGTCGGGCACCATCCCGACGCGCTCGGCCAGCGCCGGAGGGATGGTGGCGCTCGTCAAGATGGCGGTCTTGAAATCCCACAGTTGCTCGCCGAGCACCTCGCCGACATCGATGGGCGCGACCCGCAGCACCGGCGATTCTTCCGTACCTTCCACCCACAGCACGTCTGCCGGCCGCAGCGCGAAGAGGCGGTCGAGATCACCGATGAGCGCGTCGAGTGCCTTGGTGGCTCGAAGGCGTCTGGCCGCGTCCTCCCTGTCGCCGTCGCCGTCGCCGTTGTCGTCACCAGAGGACGGCATGGCGGCGGGCGCGGCATCGAGCCGGATCCTCGCGTCGCTGATCGCGTCGGCCAGCTCGGGCGCGTTCGCCATGCTGCGGATGCGCCGGCCGACCCACTCCTTCATCGCCGCGCCCACGACCTCTCCCGCCCGACCGATGCCCGTGCCGTCCTCCGGCTTGCCGGTCGCGCTGGTGACTAGGCGCGCCACGGCGGCGAACCGTCCTGCGGTCAACGTGAGGCCCGCAGTCGACGAGATCACCTCCTCCAGCGCATGCGCTTCGTCGAAGACGACGACGCGGTGGTCGGGAAGGACCATGCCGCCGGTCGCGAGGTGGGTGCCGTAGAGGTGCGTGTTCACGATCACCACATCGGACTCGGCCGCCTTCCGGCGGGCCCGCTCGGCGAAGCACGCGTCGCCCACCGGGCAACGGTTCGCGCCCGGGCACTCGTTCGGGCCGACGCTCACCGCGCTCCACGCGCGCACCGCAGGCTCGAACGCCAGCTCCGCCCGATCGCCCGAGGTCGCCGTGGTCGCCCACTCGACGAGCTGGATGACCTCTTGCGCCAGGCGGGATGTGCCCACGCCCTCGAGCACGAGCTGGTCGCCGTCCTCTCGCAACACCTCATGAGCGCGCTGCAGGCACAGGTAGTTGGACCGCCCCTTCAGGACTGCGAACGTGAACGGCACAGAGCCGTGGTCGGCCAGGAACGGCAGATCCTTCGTCGCGAGCTGGTCCTGCAAGGTCTTCGTCGTCGTCGCCACGACGACCCGCTGCCCGCTCAACACTGCGGGCACGAGGTAGGCGAACGTCTTGCCCACGCCGGTGCCGGCCTGCACGACGAGATGCCGCTCGTCTTCGATGGCGGCGGCGACCGCCCGAGTCATCTCGACCTGCCCCTCGCGCACCTCCCCCTGCGCCATCGCCGCGGTCACGTGCTCGAGCTCAGCTTCGGCACGGTCGGCAGCGGTCTTGTCCGGCACGTGCCGATGGATAGCACACGGCTCCCGCTGCTACGTACCCTGCCTGCCATGCACGAAGTCACGATCAAGGTTCGCCTCGACGGTCCCTACAAGGTGAGCGGTCCCGTAAAGCTCGTCGACCACGAGGGCGACGAGATCCCGATGCCGGAAGACGACAAGGGCCGGGACACCATCGTCCTCTGCCGCTGCGGCCACTCCGCCACCAAGCCTTTCTGCGACCAGTCGCACAAGAGGGTCGGCTTTCGCTCTTGAACCACGCGGGTGGTCAGCGGGGGAGACCAAGGAGGCGTTCGGCGATGATGGTCTTCTGGATCTCGGAGGTGCCGCCGGCGACCGACGCGGCCTTCGACCACAGCCACTGCCGTTCCCAGGTGTGGTCGCCGGAGACTTCGAGTGCGACCGAGGACAAGTGCTGGGTCATGTCGGTCCACGCCAGCTTCACCCAGCTCGACTCCGCGCCCGGCTCCTCCCCCGCGGCCAAGCGGGTCAGCGTCCGCCAGTTGTGCAACCGGAGCAACCGCAACAGCACGAACGACTGGGCGAGCCCGTCGGCGATCTCGATGTCGTCGAGCGCGCCGGATTCATCGGCGAGCCGGTAGAGCGAGTCGAGGTACACCTCGTGCACCACTTGCTCCTTGAACGGGAAGTTCGTGCCCCGTTCGTGCGCAAGCGTCGTGTTGGCCACGCGCCAGCCGCCGTGCAGCTCACCGACGAGATGGTCGGCAGGAACGAACACCTCGTCGAGGAACACCTCGTTGAACTCGGCCTCGCCGGTGATCTGCACCAGCGGCCGCACGTCGATGCCCGCCGCCTCCATGTCGACCACGAGGTAGGAGATGCCAGCATGCTTGGGCGCGGACGGATCGGTGCGCGCCAGGCAGATGCCCCACCTCGCCACCGTCGCGTACGACGTCCACACCTTCTGCCCGGTGAGCAGCCAGCCGTCATCGACCGGCTCGGCGCGCGTCTTCAGCGACGCGAGGTCGCTGCCGGCGTCGGGCTCGGAGAACAGCTGGCACCACAGCTCGGACGCGTCGAGGATGCCCGGCAGCCATCGCCGCCTCTGCTCACCGGTGCCGTGGGCGAGCAACGTCGGGCCGGCCAGGTTGATGCCCACCCGGTTCACCGGCTGTGGCGCGCCGGCCCGCGCGTACTCCATGTTGAAGATCGCCACCTCGACCGGCGACGAACCTCGGCCGCCGAACTCCTGTGGCCACCACAGGCCGACCCACCGACCTGCTGCCAACCGGGCCTGCCACTCGCGCCCCCACTCGACCTCCTCCTCCAACGACGAGAAGCGGGCCGGCGGCGACCAGTCGCGCAACGCGGCCTCGAGCCAGCCTTGTGCCTCGAGCGCGAACGCCTGCTCGTCGGGACTGAACGAGAGATCCATGCGCTCTACAGGTCCCAGAAGCGTTCACGTCCGGCACGAACGAAGCGCTCGTGCAACGACGCTTCGTCCTCGGCGAGGAAGGGCCGATACGTGTCTTCACCGCGCAAGCGGACGAAGAGCTGATCTGGGCCAAGGCGATCACGGCGGAACTTCTCGTGCACCAGGGTCCGCTTCACGACCTTGTTCGTGCCGGTCGTCGGAAGCTCGCCAACGACGCGCACATATCGCGGCCGCCACTTGGGACCGATGCTGTCGTGCGAATCGAGCCACCACGCGAACCGCGCCGGCTCGAACTGGGCGCCGTCCTGCAGAAGCAGCGCGGCCATCACCTGATCGCCCGACTGCTCGTCGGGCACGCCGTAGACCGAAGCCAACACGACGTCGGGATGCTTCGCCAGTGCCGCCTCGATCGGAGCCGCCGAGAAGTTCTCGCCGTCGACGCGCAGCCAGTCGGCGTTGCGACCGGCGAAGTAGAGGTAGCCGTCGTCGTCGAGGTAGCCGAGGTCACCACTCCAGTACCAGCCCTTGCGGGTCGTGCGTTGCGTCGCCTCGGGGTTGTTGTAGTAGCCCTCGAACGGCCCTGCTCCAGCGGTGTTCACGATCTCACCGACGCAATCATCGGCGTTCAGGAGATGACCATCGCCGTCGAAGGTCGCACGGGGGCAATCCTCGCCGTCGTCGTTCACGATCTTGATCGTCGGACCGGCGACACCCATCGCACCCTCACGGGGCTCCGAGTCGCGGTTCACGGCGATGCCGCCCTCAGTCGACCCGAACGCATCGATCACCTCGACCCCGAACCGCTTCGCAAACGTGTCGACGACCTCGGGCGACCCTTCGTTGCCGAACGCGACGCGCAAGGGGTTGTCGGCGTCACCACCTTCTGGTCCCGCCGGTCCGGTCGGCGTCGCCACGAGGTACGACAGCGGCTTCCCCGTGTAGTTGAAGTAGGTGGCGCCGTACCGGCGAACGTCGGTGAGCCACGCGGACGCGCTGAACTTCCGCCCCAACCCGACGGCGCAGCCCGTCACGATCGACGGCGCCCATCCCACCATGACCGCGTTCGAGTGGAACAGCGGCATGCACACGTAGCCGACATCGTCGCGGCCGAGCGCCATGATCATCGACATCCGCGCACCGGTCTGCAACAACCGGCGCTGGCTGCAGATCACCGCCTTGGGCGCGTCCGTCGTCCCCGAGGTGAAGATGAGGGCCCACGGCGTGCTGACATCGGGCTCGAACCCGGGGTCATCGGCCGTCATGGCGGCCAGCGCTATGCCGAGGTCGACCCCGTCGGTCAGCTCGTGGGGGTCGAGGTCGTCGTCGAACCGGTGCGAGACGAGCACGTGCTCGCGCCCGAAGGGCAGGTCGTCCATGATCGGTTCGAGACGGCGCATATGGCGGGGCTCGGTGATGATCCACCCGATGTCGGTGTGGGTGATGTCTCGCAGGAGGTGCTCGCCCTGCCGCGTGTGGTTCAAGCCGACGACGGTCGCGCCGGTCAGCGCGGCGCCCCCGAACGCGAACAGGTAGTCGGGCGTGTTGTCGAGCAGGACACCGACGTGGAACGGACGTCTCTCGTCGCGCAACGCGAGGAACAGGTTGGCGAACCGGATCGACTCGGCAAGGTAGTCACGGTGGCTCCACGACAGGTCGGCGAAGAGGACGGCGGGACGGGGCGCGATGTCATCGTCCATCGCGTTGCACCGCAGCAACGCCGCCGCGTTCGCCGCGGGAAGCTCGGCCTGGCCAGGTGCGGGTACCGCCCGGAGTTCGGTCACCGCCTCGGAGGCTATAGCCAAGTCTTTGCGCTGGCGACCATCCGCCAGATGCCGCGCGGTGGCTTTCGACCGCGAGCACGGCAGGATGGGACGCCATGTCCGGCGCGTCGATCTCTGTCCAAGGCCTCGCGCATCGCTACGGCCGCGCCGCCGCGGCCCTGACCGTGCTCGACCGCCTCGACATCGAGGTCGATGGCGGTGGGTACGTGGCGATCACCGGCGCATCCGGGGCAGGGAAGTCCACGTTGCTGAGCGTGCTGGGCGGGCTCGACGCGCCACAACGGGGAACGGTGGTCATCGACGAGAACGACCTCCACGACCTGTCGCGCAACGGGCTGGCCGACTACCGACGCGACACCGTCGGTTTCGTCTTCCAGCACTTCGGCTTGCTCGACACGTTGACGGCCGCGGAGAACATCGAGCTCGCGTGCTCGCTCGACGGCATGCGGCCGCGGGCGCGCCGGTCCCGCGCCAGGGAGCTGCTCGAAGCAGTGGGGCTCCTCGAACGCCGCGATCACCGGCCCACGGCCCTGAGCGGCGGTGAGCGCCAGCGGGTCGCCATCGCCCGAGCCCTGGCGAACCGGCCCCGGCTCGTGCTCGCCGATGAGCCCACGGGCAACCTCGACGACGGCAGCACCGAACGCGTCATCGAGCTGCTCGAGTCGCTACCGGCCGACCACGCCTGCACCCTCGTGCTGGTCACCCACGATCGCCGGCTCGCGGCCCGGGCCCAGCAGCGCTATGAGCTGCGCGGGGGCCGCTTGCACCCGAGCACCAAGGTCACGACCGAGCACGCGACCGCGATCGGCGACCCCGAGGAACCTGATGCGGTGGCGTGACGCCATCGGGCTCGCGGCCAAGGGCCTTCGCCGCCGGCCGGGCCGGGCTGTCCTCACCATCCTCGCGGTCGCGTTGGCCTCCGCGCTCCTCACGGCGTTGCTGACCATCGCCGGCACCGCCGAGACGAGGGTCCTCAACGAGCTGGCCAAAGGAGGGCCGCTCGCCGGCATCAAGGTCGCGGCTGCGAGCCCCGATCCCGGCCAGGTCGACCAGGACGACGCTCGGCCCGGCCCACCCAAGGACCTCGACCAGGCCGCGCTCGATCGCATCCGTGCGCTCGCCGACGTGCGTGAGGTCGTGCCCATCGTTGCCACCAGGATGCTCGTCGTCGCCCCGGGCACCGAGAAGGACGGCAGACCCCGGCAGCCCTACACCGATGACGTCGTTGGCGTCGACATCACACGGGCGTCCATGCTGCCCGTCACCCTCGTCGCCGGGCAGCTCCCCGAACCGACCTCCCTCGTGGAGGTCGCCGTGACCGAGGGCTACCTCCAACGGGTCGGCGTCAACAAGCCCGACGCCGCGACGGTGCTGGGCACCCAGCTCGAGCTCGCCTCCATCCAGGGCCTGCGGGTCACCGACGACCATGTCGTCCCTCGAGGGCAATGGGCCAAGGTGGAGATCGTGGGAGTCGTCGCGCAAGAGGCGGGCGCGGGCCAGATCCTCGCCCCGGTCGAGCAAGTCAACCGATCGCTTGCCTGGACCAAAGCCGGCGTCACCGACGACTCGAGCATCCCTGTCCCAACGTCGACGTACAGCGGCCTGTTCGTCGTCGCCGAAGGCATCGACAACGTCGGGAAGGTGAGGCAGGAGATCACCGCGGTCGGCTACGCGACGAGTGCCCCCGAGAACCTGCTCGCGTCCGTCCAGCGCTACCTCAAGGTCGTCGAGATCGTGCTCACCTCGATCGGGGCCATCGCCCTCGTGGTGGCCGCGCTCGGCATCTCGAACGCCATGCTCGCCGCCGTCCGCGAACGAACGCGCGAGATCGGGGTGATGAAGGCCATCGGAGGTCGCGACCGCGACATCCGGCGCATCTTCCTCGTGGAAGCGGGCGTGCTCGGCTTCGTTGGCGGCGTGCTCGGCGCGATCACCGGTTGGCTCATCGCCCGCGCCGTCGGCGGCGTCGTCAACGGGTACCTCAACGAGCAAGGACTCGCCAGCATCCAGCTCGCCCTGCCGGTGCCCGTCCTCCTCGTGACCGTGATCGGAGCGACGGTGCTCGCGCTGCTGGCTGGCACGCTGCCGGCCATGCGGGCGGCGCGCCTGCCCGCCCGCGACGCGGTGGGAGCGGTATGAAGGCCAGGGTGGCCGCACTCGCGTTGCTCCTGCCGCTCGCGGCGAGCTGCGCGTCCGCTCCCACGCAGACGGGCGCGGTCCCAGCGACGGCCCCGGTGGAAGAGCCGGTGGTGTTCGTCTCGCTCGGCGGCAACGAGACGCTCAACCGCGGCCTCGAAAACTCGTTCAAGAACGGGTGGACGCAGCAACTGTTCGTCAACGGCCTGCCCCGCTCGGCCATCCACGTGAACCTCTCCTCACCCGACGCGACGGTGGCGAGCGCGATCGAGCGACAGCTACCGAAGGCGCTCGAGTCGCGACCGACGCTCGTGACCCTCTGGTTCGGCGAGGGCGACGTCAGAACGGGAACAAGCGACAGCGCGTTCACCCGCGACCTCACCGCCCTGGTGCAGCAGCTCGAGCAATCCGGCGTGCGCCAGATCGTGGTCTTGGCGCGCGAGGCCCCGGCCGCGCCGGGCAGCCGGTTCGCTGCGGCCGCCAAAGATGTTGCAACCGCGATGGGCGTGCTCTACGTGGCGCTGCCGGGGACCTCGGGCAACCCTGTCGACCCGACGACGCAAACCGCGATCGCGGACACGATCAGGCAGCGCCTCGCCGGCTGACCCGTCCCGAACGAGCCAGTTACCAGCGCCGTGGGCGTTCGGGCGGGCGCAGCGGTCGCATGCGGGGCCGCTTGGAGCTGAGCCCGTACCTTGGGAACGGCGTGCGCCCGCCTGGCAGCCCGGACGGACCGCTCGAGATCATCCGCGGCGAGCGCGAGTCGTGACTTCGGACTGCGAACCACGCAAGGAACAGCACCATTGCCAGCACGAGGAGTCCGAACTGGATCATGCCACCCACCTACCCGCCGCTTCGGGCGCCTAGCCCGCCGAGTAACGTGACATTCGTGTCAGCTCAGAAGGCGGCCCGGGGGCGCGCAACCAAGGCCGCCAAGCCGAGCACGCGACCCGCCCAGGACGGTCGCCCGAAACGGGCCGAACCCGTCGGTCGAGCCGGCACCCCCGCCCAGGGACGCGAGCTGCGCGCCCGCGGTCAGCGCACCATGCGGCGGCTGCTCGACGGCGGCATCGATGTGTTCTCGACGCGCGGCTTCCACGCAGCTCGAGTCGACGACATCGTGAAGGCCGCGCACACCTCGCACGGGACCTTCTACCTGTACTTCTCGAGCAAGGAAGACCTCTTCCAAGCCCTCGTCGCCGATGTGGCCGAACAGATGGCCGGGCTCGCGGGATCGCTCGGGCCGATCACCGCTGACGCCGACGGCTATGCCGAGCTGCGCGCGTGGCTGGTCCGGTTCACCGAGCTCTACGAGCACTACGGACCGATCTTGCGCACCTGGACCGAAGCCGAGATCGATGCCTCGGAGATGGGCCGGCTCGGCACCGACCTGCTGGGCGAGATGGCCACCGCGCTCAACTCGAGCATCGCGGCCCCAACCGGCGACGGGATCGACCCGACCATCGCGTCGCTCGCGCTGGTGGCGATGGTCGAGCGGTTCAACTACTTCGTGCAGAGCGAGCAGGTCGACGCCCGCCCGGACCAGATGCTTGACACACTTACGGGAGTCATGCACGAGGGCCTGTTCGGCACCTCGGCTTGAATGAAGCAACACCAGCAAAAGATGCTGGTCAGAGTGCCTTCCTGACACTCACGTCAGGTTTTGGGCTAGGGTGCCGGCGGGAGCGATCACGTCAATCGAGGCTCGACCCTGGGGGGTTCCATGACGAGACGCCAGTCCATCGTGGCGGCATCTACGGTCGCCTTCATCCTGGTGGTGACCGCGTGCGGCAACTCGCCGACCGACACGGCCGGCTCGGCGAGCAGTCAAGCCGGAGGCAGCGGCGGTGCGCCGGCCACGACGGTGAGCAGGGCCGACCTCCAGAAGAACGTTCCCCTCACCGCCGAGGGCGTCACCGATACCGAGATCCGGGTCGGGGGTGTCGCCTCGGGCACCAACATCCTGCAAGCCGATTACAACCAGGTGTTCAAGGGCACCCAGGCCTACTTCGACAAGATCAACAGCGAGGGCGGGATCTACGGGCGCAAGCTCGTGCTCGCAGCTCAGCGCGACGACCGGATGACCGGCAACTCCGACGAGGTCCAGGCACTCATCTCCCAGGACAACGTGTTCGCCATCCTCCCCGTCGCTGCGCTGCTGTTCACCGGCGCCACAGCCGCCGCGGACCAGAAGGTGCCGACCTTCGGCTGGAACATCAACGACGAATGGCAAGGTTCGCCGTACCTCTTCGGGGAGAAGGGCTCCGTCATCTGCGCCGACTGCGGCAACCCTCAGCTCCCGTGGCTCGCCAAGAAGCTGGGAGCGAAGAACGTCGGCCTGCTGGCCTACGGCAGCACGCCCCAGTCCAAACAGTGCGCCGACGGCATCAAGAAGGCGTTCGACAAGTGGCCGTCGGCCAAGATCGCCTTCGAGGACTCCACCCTCACCTTCGGCGCAACCGACCTGAGCGTGCAGGTGTCCAAGATGAAAGACGCCAACGTCGATCTCGTCGTCACCTGCATCGACACCAACGGCGCGATCACCCTCGGCAAGGAGATGCAGAAGCAGGGGCTCGACGCCCCCCAGCAACTCCCGAACGGCTATGACTACGACCTGCTGGCCAACTTCGGCGACGTGATGGAAGGCGACATCGTCACCGTCCAGTTCACGCCCTTCGAGGTCAGCGATCCGCCGGCCGCGTTGAAGGAGTACTTCACCTGGATCGACAAGACGCCCGGTGCCAAGCGCGGCGAGCTGTCGCTGGCCGGCTGGATGGACGCCGAGCTGTTCGTCGAAGGCCTGAAGATGGCCGGTCCCGAGTTCAGCCGCGACAAGGTGGTCAACTCGCTCAACACGTTGACGAACTGGACCGCCGACGGCATCAACTCCGGAGTCAACTGGACCATCGAGCACGAGACGGTCGCTCCCGAGGTCTGCTTCGCGTACGTCAAGGTGCAGAACAAGAAGTTCGTCCCGCACGTGTTCGCGTTGCTCGCGACGGGCATCGTCCTCACCTACAAGACGTCCGGCGTCCTGAACCTCGCCTTCGGCGCGCAGGCGTACGTGTCCGCGGCGCTGTTCTACGTGCTGCGCGACAGCAGCCGGCTCGGCTGGCCGGTTGTCCCTGCGTTCTTCGTCTCCGTGGTCGTCGCCGCGCCCGCCATCGGCTACCTCCTCGACCGCCTGCTCTACCGCCACCTGCGAACCGCGCCGCCGCTCGCCAAGCTCGTCACGTCGCTGGGACTGCTCGTCGCGATCCCGCAGATCGCCAAGCTGCCGATCCTGCTCGGCGACGGCGCCAAGCAACGACCTCCGGGCCTCATGCCCGAGTCGAACTACTCGGTCGGCTTCCTGACCGTGAACGCCAACGAGATCACGACGATCGTCATCACCATCACGCTCGTGCTCGCGCTCACGGCGCTCTTCAAGATGACCAACCTCGGGCTCCAGATGCGAGCGGTCGTCGAGAGCCCCCGCATGACCGAGTTGGTAGGGGTCAACGCCGACCTCGTCGGCAGCTTCTCGTGGATGCTCTCGAGCCTGTTCGCCGGGCTCGCGGGCGTGTTGATCTCGCCTCTGTTCAACCGGGTCGACGACTTGCAGTTCTTCACCTTGCTCGTCGCCGCGCTCGCGGCGGCCGCCTTCGGCAAGCTCGCCAGCATCCCGCTCACCTTCGCCGGCGGGGTACTTCTCGGGGTGGCGCAGCAGATCCTCACCGGCGAACTGCCACAAGGGAACGTCCTCGCCGCGGGCATCCGCCAAGCCCTGCCGTTCCTCCTGCTCTTCGTCCTGCTGCTCTTCTGGCCGGGCCTCGGCCGCAGCAAGGCCGCGACCGACCCCCTCTCCGGTGTCGACCCTCCTCCACCGTCTCCGGCCGCGCACCTGCGCACGCGAGGTCTGACGATCGCGACGAGGGTGTTCGCCGTGGTCGCCGCCGGCGGCGGGCTGTACGTCGCGCTCGGCGTCTTCAACGAGTACTGGCTTCGGCTCGCGACCCGTGGCATCTTGCTGGCCCTCATCTTCCTGTCGATCACGATGATCACGGGTCTCAGCGGCCAGATCTCGTTGTGCCAGGCGAGCTTCGCAGCCATCGGCGCGTTCACGACCGCTCAACTCGTGGCACAGCGAGGGTTGTCGGTCCTGACCGCGATGGTGATCGGCGCCGTCGTCGCCGCCGCGGTGGGCGCGATCGTGGCCCTACCGGCGCTCCGGCTCGGAGGCATCTATCTCGCCTTGGCCACGCTCGCGTTCGCGGTGATGTTCGAGACCGTCATACTGCCGCTCGACTGGGTGAGCGGCGGCACCCGCGGCCTGCGCGTGCCGCGGCCTGCGCTGTTGGGCATCGACTTCGCCGACGACAAGAAGTTCTTCCTGCTGAGCGTCACGCTCCTCGCCGCCATCGGCGGCGCGCTCCTGCTCGTCCGCTTCGGCACGACCGGGCGGTTCATGGATGCGCTTCGCGGCAGCAGCCTCGCCGCGACATCGATCGGCATCAACCCGGCGAAGGCGAAGATCATGGCGTTCGCACTGTCAGCAGCGATCGCCGGCTTCGGTGGCGGGCTCCTCGCCTCATTCGAGCGGCAGATGAGCGGCACGATCTACGCCGCCAACTTCTCGTTCTACGTCGGGTTGGTGTGGGTGGTCATCGTGATCTCACTCGGTTCGCGCTCGGTGAACGCAGCCATCAACGCCGGCCTCTCGTTCATCCTGCTGCCCGCCATCCTCACGCAGTTCGGGCTGAGCCCGTCGCTGGCCGGCGGGGTCAGCTTCATCCTCTTCGGCCTCGGCGCCATCACCTACGCCAAGCATCCTGAGGGCGTGATCGAAGCGCAGACTCGCGCCGCGGTCGTGCGGATGATGCGGTGGCGCAACCAGCCGCCACCCTCCGGCGAGGGCCTCAGCAGCCCGACGGGCCCGGCGATGCCCATCGTCGACGCGATCCCCACGCCGGTGATGGCGCCCGAACCGCAGGAGGTCGACTCCTGATGGCCCCGTGCGAGCCACCCTCATGAGCCTGTTCGAGGCCGACCAGATCACCAAGAAGTTCGCCGGCATACACGCGCTCAACAACGTGTCGATGTCCGTCGACGCCGGCGAACTGGTCGGGCTCATCGGCCCGAACGGCGCCGGCAAGACCACCTTCTTCAACTGCGTGAACGGCATCACCAAACCCGACTGCGGCCGCGTCACCTTCGACGGTCGCGACATCACGCGCATGCAGGTGTACCGCCGAGCCCGGCTCGGCTTCGCCCGGACGTTCCAGCGCGTCGAGCTCTTCGACGGCATGACCGTTCGCGATCACCTGATCGTTGCCAGCCGAGCCCACAGCCGGAAGGGCAACCTCCTCAAAGATCTCCTGTTGCTCGGGCGCACCACGGCGGAAGAGCGGGCGGTCTCTGACCAGATGCTCGATCTGCTCGGGCTCACCGACGCCGCCGACCGCCCCATCGAGTCCGTCACCCTCGGCCAGGGCCGGCTCGTCGAGTTGGGGCGAGCCCTCATGACCGATCCGAAGCTGCTGTTCCTCGACGAGCCGTCCTCGGGCCTCGACGAGCACGAAACGATCGAAGCCGCCAACACGCTGTTGCGCGTCCAGCGCGAGCACGGCACCGCCATCGTTCTGGTCGATCACGATGTCGCCACGGTCGAACGGGTGTGCAGCCGCCTCTTCGTGCTCGACTACGGAACCGTCATCGCTTCGGGCGCCACGGCCGAGGTTCTCGCCGACGAGCGCGTGCGCACCGCCTACCTTGGAGCGAACGCATGACGCCCGTCCTCGAGCTCGATGCCGTCGACGCGACCTACGGACTGCGGCCGCGTCTGCATCGATGGGACCGACATCACCACGAAGAAGGCGTACCAGGTGGCTCGACTCGGAGTGGCCCACGCACCCGAAGGACGATCGGTCTTCGGGTCGCTGTCGGTCGAGGAGAACCTGCTCCTCGGCTTCCGCAACCAGCTCGGTGCCGACCAGGTGGCGAGCGCCCTCGACGAGGCGTATCGCATCTTCCCGCGCCTGGGCGAACGTTCGGGGCAGCTCGCCGGGTCCTTGTCGGGCGGCGAGCAACGCATGCTCTCGCTGGCTCGTGTGCTCGTGAACCCGCCCAAGCTGCTGATCGTCGACGAGCTCTCCCTCGGGCTCGCGCCCATCATCGTGGACGAGGTCTATGCCAATCTGGCCAAGGTGAAAGCACGCGGCACCGCGCTCCTGGTCATCGAGCAGCACGTCCATCACGCGCTCGAGCTCGCGGATCAACTCGTGATCCTCGAACGGGGTCGTGTCCGCTACCACGGTCCCGTTCTCGGCGTCGACGACCTGTCGGCACACCTCCTCCCCAGCGGTGGCTGACCGTCGCGACATGGCGGAGTTGGTGCGCATCGAGACGAGCGCCAGTCGCCCCGCCCCGGCCTGGATCGCGGTCGCCACCGCGCTCGCGCTCGTCGCCATCGGTCTGGTGGCGTGGCGGGCGCTTGCGAGCCGGGAAGCCCCACGGACGAAGGGGATCTTGTTCGGCGCGGCCGGACCCACCCTGGGCTATGACGGGCGCGGTGGCAGCCCGTTCTGGCTGAACATCGCCGGCCCGCGGAGCTACACGTTCGACGGCGACCCGTACACCGCGGGCTGCACCGGAACGTCCCCGGGCATCGTGCGCTCCAACCGGCCCGGGGCCACCAGCGAGACGAGCTGCCAACCCAACCCGAATCTGGATCGGCGAGGCCATCTCTTCGTCGTGCGGGTGACGAGGGCCGAATCGGAACGCCCTCTCCTCATCGATGTCGCCGACCCGCGCCTTCGCCCCACATCCGGGCGGTCAGGATCGGGCTGCCCCACGGCGGGAGCAACCGCCCCGTCCTCGCGCGGCGCGATCTGCGCGGGCGACCTGGCGCCCCGCGGCACCGGCTTCACCACCACCTTCATCGTGCGCGCACCCGACTCGACGCCCGATGACCCGACCGACAACCCCGCGATCTGCGCCACCACCTTCGCGGCCGACACCAACGGATCGTCCACGGCGCCCACTGACTGGGAGCGGATGTGCGCCATACCGCCGAACCGCGTGCAGGTGGGCGACTACATCGTGCAGGTGCGGTCCAACGCCGATCTCTCGTCGCCGCGCGAGAGCCGCACCGCCGACCTCGATCCGGCGGCCGGCGCCGGATCTCTCGAGCGTGCTGATCCCACCGCGGCGGGAGACGGCCAGAACCACTTCGCGCTCCGGGCCCAGTGGGACGGCGGCGCCGACGAGAACCGCGGCCAGAGCCTCACGGTCGAAGGCCTGAACCACCTCGTCACGTTCGTGAGCCAGCGATCCTCACTGGTCACGCTCCCGCTCCTCAACCTGAGCTCGGTCGCCGCCGGCCGCACCCTGCGGCTGAAGGTCTTCGACCTCGGCGATCTCGCGAACCCCAACCAACAGCCTTCGAACGTGGCCGCCAACGGCAACGGCAACAGCACGGCCAGCACGATGGCGCTGCGCCTCGTCGCTCCAAGCCAGGCGCTCGTCGGCAACAGCCCCATGCGGGAGATGACCGGCTGCCGGTTCACCTTCGGGTCCGACACGCTCGCGGGCACCGGGCGCGGCAGCTCGTGCGGCGTCGACAACGCTCCCCGCTCCGCGTTCAACGGCAAGGAGGTGACCGTGGAGGTCCAGCTACCGGCCGGCTACACGTGTGAGGCGACGGTCGCCGGCTGCTGGCTCAACGCCGAGCTCGACTACCGCGGCGCACCCAACGACGGCAGCGCCTGGAGCGCCGAGCTGATCGACCCTTCCCCACCGTCGACCGCGCCCCCCACCACGAGGTGACCATGGCGTCAACCGAGCAGCCCGCGCCCACTGCCACGACAGGTCGCAGAGCGCCGCGCTTCAACCACATCGGCATCAGCATGGCAGCGTCGTTGCTGGACGGCGCCGGGCGAGCGGCGATCGTCGACTTCTACGGGGAGGTCTTCGGTTGGCAGGAGCTGCCCACGATGACGATCGATCGTGAGCGGCTCGTCCTGATGGCGCATCGTTATGACCAGTTCGTCTTCCTCATCGCCAACGACGAGCCGATGCGCGCGCCGCGCCTCGACCACGTCGGCCAGAGCGTGGCAACGATGGAGGAGTTCACCGAGTTGTACGAGAAGGCGGCGGCCTACCGTGCGGGCAACGATCGAGTCGATCTGATCGAGCCCACGGTCGAGAGCCATCCCGGCGTTCGCCTCCACAGCTGGTACGTCGGCTACCTCCTGCCGCTCATGATCGAGACCCAGTACTGGGAATGGTCGTCGTCCCCGCAACCGTAGGTTTGCGACACACACACCAGCTCGGCGCCGAACCGCACGCGCCGACTGCTACTCGGTGAACGAGCGGCGGAGGAAGTCGGCGGTCTGGCCCCAGGCTTCCTTGGCCCGCACTGGATCGTGGAACACGGCGGCGTACTCGTTGTCGAACGCGTGACCGGCGCCCTCGTGCACGACCACCGTCGCGTCATCCCGGCCCGCGAACGCCTTCTGCACGACCTCGACCTGATCCATCGGGATGAACGGGTCGTTGTCGCCGAAGTGGAACAGGATGGGGCAATGGATCTGGCCGGCCGCATCGGCCATGTCCGCAACCCCTGACCCGTAGTACGACACGGCGGCGTCCGGCTCGGACTGCACCGCGACCCCGAATGCCACGAGGCCACCCATGCAGAACCCCAGCACACCGACAGACCCGGTCGTCTCCTCGAGCCGATCCAGATGAGCCAGAGCGGCGTCGCCGTCACGGAATCCTTGTTCCCAATCGAAGTCGCCGAGCCGTGCCATCGCCTCTTCGAACCCACCCTCGTCGTGGCGCTCGACGGTGTGGTCAGGGTCGATGCGCCAGAACAGGTCGGGAGCGAGCACGACGTACCCAAGGTTTGCGAGGCGTTCGGCCACCGCCCGGATGTACACGTTGACGCCCAAGAGCTCGTGGAACAGCACGAGGCCGCTGCCGCTCCCCGACGGCGGCAACGTGAGATGTCCGGGGAAGGTCCCGCCCTCGCGCGAGGTGATGGTCTCGGTTCGGTGCTCGGCCGGCATGGAGAAAACGTACCGACCGGCGAACCTCAGCGCGGGGCCGAACGGGCGCCCTGCCCGACCGCGTCCTCGTCGACGACGGGTCTCACGTCAGCCGTCGGCGGCTCGGCACTCGCCCGGGCAGCATCTGTGTCGAGCTCGAGCGCGTCCGGCTCGGCGAGCTCGGTTCTGTGCATCTCGTAGCAATAGGTGAGGAACTGATCGACCCCACCGATGACGGCGTTGCACCGGATCGAGGGGAAGAGATCGAACGCGTGCTGCGCGCCGTGGAGTTCGAGGTAGTGCACCGGTTGCTGCGAGACGGCCTCGAGCCGGCGAGCGAAATCCCGTGCATCCTCGACCGGGGCAAGCGTGTCGCGGTCGCCATGGATGACGAGGAACGGCGGCGCGTCGGCCCGCACCTGATCCATCGGCGACGCCTTGGCAAACGCCTCGGGGTCGTCGGCGAAGCTCGTCTGCATGACCCATGCTCCGATGAACGAGTCGACCGTGCCGGGAAGCCAGTGACCGTTCCGGTTGGTGAAGTCGTAGACCCCGTAGAAGGGCACGGCGGCCTGGACGCTCGTATCCGCGTCCTCGAAGCCCGGCTGGTACTCCGCGTCGTTCGCCGTGAGTGCCAGCAACGACGAGAGATGCCCGCCCGCCGAACCACCCGTCACGGCGATGAAGTTCGGGTCGATGCCGTACTCCTCCGCGTTCTCTCGTATCCACGCCACCGCCCGCTTGAGATCGATCAGCATCTCCGGGAAGGCCACGCCGGGGCTCAGCCGGTAGTTGACGTTGAAACCGACCCATCCTTGCGACGCGAGCAGCTTGAGCAGCGGCAGGCCCTGCTCGCGCTTGTCGCCGATGACCCAGCCGCCGCCATGGACTTGCACGATCACCGGCCGGCGCTCGTCCGCGGCTGGCGGTTCGAGCGGGCGGTAGACGTCGAGCTTGAGCCGGCTCAAGCGCTCCGCAGCTTCACCGCGCTGGCTGCGGAGACCACGGCGCCGGCGCACGGTCTTCACCATCGCGTACTCCACGTTGCGCGTGACCTTGATCGGCAGCTTCCGGCGGGGCACCGGTTGCGCGGCGGCGCCGCGCAACGCGGCTTTGATCTCGTCGCGAGCGTCGAAGCTCTGTTTGATCATGACCCCGAGCCCCACCCAGGAAGTGACCGCCAGCGCCAGCGCCGCTTTGCCTTCGGCCCTCTTGAACGAACCGGCACGACCCAGGAACAGGGTGCCGAGCACCTGCCAGATGAGATGGAACCACGCGAGCTCGATCGTGATCCAGGAGGCGAAGAAGCTCCAACCGAACAGCACCCGGCTCCGCCTGGTCGGCCGGAAGGCGTTCACCGTGTAGACGATGTTGTTGACCGAGACGGCCAGAGCCAAGCGGGTTCGTGTGTGCTGCGACATGCCAAGAGTGTGGCCCGGTTGCGGCCGGCGCAAAAGCTCGCCGATGGAACGCGAGGTAGGCGGGAGCTACGGTCGTCTGATGCCGACCGCGCGGGAGCATTGATGGAACGACTCTCCGGGATGGACGCGTTCTTCCTGTACGCGGAGACACCCACCAACCACATGCACGTCACCCTGTGCGCCGTGATCGACCCAGACGGGATGGAAGACGGCTACTCGTTCGCCACGCTCCGCTCGCACATCCAGAACCGCCTGCATCTCGTACCGCCGCTTCTCCGCCGGCTCGTCCCGGTCCCGCTCCGACTCAGCCATCCCCTCTGGGTAGAAGACCCCGACTTCGACCTCGACTTCCACGTTCGCCGCGCGGCGGTGCCCTCGCCAGGCAGCGAGTACGAGCTCGCCGACCTGGTGGCGCAGATCGCCAGCGTCCCGCTCGACCGCACCCGCCCCCTCTGGGAGATGTGGATCGTCGAGGGACTGGAGCACGGCAACATCGCTCTCGTCGCCAAGCTGCATCACTCGACGCTCGACGGCATCGCCGGCGTCGAGCAGATGGTCAACTTCTTCGATCTTGAACGCAAGCCGGCCGAAGTCGCGAGCGAACAGGCCCGGCGGGCCGAGCCCGACGAGATCCCGTCCGATCTCGAGCTGATCACAACCGCGACGGTCGAGCGCGTGCGAGGCTTGTTCGGCGTCATCCCCCTCGTGCAGCGCACGGCCGGCTCGATCCTGGCCGTGCGCCGCAACCGGGCCGATCCCGACACGGTGTCGGGCGGCACGCCACTCGCCTGTCCCGGGACGCCGTTCAACGCCGCCATCACCAGCCAGCGCAAGGTCGCGTTCGCCCGCGTCTCGCTGGTCGACATCAAGTCGATCAAGGACCGCGCCGGCGGAACGGTGAACGACGTCCTTCTGGCCATCGTTTCGGGTGCGCTGCGCGCCTACCTCGACAAGAAGGGTGCGCTGCCCGAAGATCCCCTCGTCGCCGCCTGTCCCGTCAACGTGCGCACCGAAGAGCACGCGGGCAAGTCCGACAACCGCATCTCCGCCATGTTCACGTCGCTGCACACCGACATCGACGACCCGGTGCGACGCCTCCACGAGATCAGCCGCACCAGCCGGGCGGCCAAGGACGAGCACGCGCTGTTCGGCCCCGACACCATGCAACGCTGGGCGGAGGTCGCCGACCCCAACCTGTTCACCTGGCTGACCGACCTCTACTCGTCGAGCGGCCTCGCCGACCGGCACCGGGCCGCGATCAACGTGATGTTCTCCAACATCCCTGGCCCCGACGTCCCGCTGTACCTGGCCGGCGGCACCCTCGCACACGCCTACCCGATGGGCCAGATCATCGATGGCATCGGGCTCAACGTCACGGCGATGAGCTACAAGGACAGCGTCGACTTCGGCTTCATGGCCGCGGCCAACCTTGTCGGCGACGTTTGGGACCTCGCCGCGGCGGTCGCACCAGCCCTCGCCGAGCTCAAAGACGCGGTCGAGGCCAGGCGCTGAGGTCGGATGGTCCAGATGGGCGCTACTCAGCCGCGCACGGTGAAGGCGTAGTCGCCAATCGACGCGGTGCTCCCGCCCGAGACGGTGATCACGTAGCCGCCGGTCGCCGGCAGCCTCGTGGACGAGAAGCCGGAGCAGACCGCCGCGCTGGCGATGGTCAATCCGTCCGGGCTCCGGACGTCGGCGCGCACGTCCGTTGACGCGTTGCAGCCGCCCGCAGGGACCAGTTCGATCTGGTCGTCGGCCCTGCCTTCGAAGACGTAGCGATCGACACGGCCGGGAGACTCGATGCGTCCGGCACCCTGACCGGGCTGGTCGGGCCGGACGGTGTCGCCGACCCTGATCGTGAAGGTGTCATCCGGTGGGAGGTCGACGAAGGCGAACTCGTACTTGCCAGTGCCGCGGCCACCGCTCGTGCCGACGACCACGTCGACCGGTCCGTCCTGGGTGACCTCGATCCGGCCGATGTTCGAGCAAGCGTTGCCCCCACCCAATGTCCCCGCCGGCTCTTGTCGCACGAGCACCGTGAGCTCGGTCTTGCCGTCCGGGCACGGCGCCGGCGCTAGATAGAAGATGCTCTGGCCGCGGCGGCCGGTGAACTGGTAGATGTCGCGGGCGCCGTCGACGGTGATCTCGCCGCGGGTCGTCTTCCCGAACTCGAGAGGGCGCTGGCCGTCGGCGGGAACACCGGTGACGACGATCAGGTACCGGAACGGTTGGTCGGAGCCAACGCGAACCTCGTAGGCACCGGGCCCCTTCTGGTCGATGCGTCCTATGGTGCTGCACGCGTCTCCCCCGCCGATGACCGCCTGGTCCGGGCCGCGAACCTCGATGCGCCCACTGCTGCGCGCGCAGTCCTTGTCGGGCGCGATGAACAGGCTGGTGCCGGCCGAAAGTGTCAAGGTGTAGACGTCCTGCTCGGTAGCCGACACGTCTCCCTGCAGGCGCACCTGCTCGAAGGGTGCGAGCGATGACGATCCCGAGTCGACCAAGTCCGCCACCACGCGCGGTTTGGAGGCGTCAGGCGACTCGGTCGGCGACGTGCCGCTGGATGAGCCGGGCGCGGCCGACCCGCCCGCCGTAGCGGGAACGTTCGTGGCAACGGCGGCGGCACCGTCCCCGAACGACGCCTCGCCCGTGAGGACGACATCGGTGATGCAACCTTCGAGAGCCGCCCCTCCATCGACACCGGCAGCACGGCAGGTGGCTTCGCCCACCTCGCGCTGCTCCGGCGTGAACACCGGGACCGGTGCGTCGGGGAACTTCCGGTCCGTGACCGATTCGGTGGTCTCGCCCTCGTAGTAGTGCAGCAACGACGACGCCTGCTTCACCCGCCAGCGATCGGCGTAGGGGCCGTAGAGCACGTCAGCGGGGGGCTGACCGCCATCGGGCACCACGGCGGGCTTGCCGTCTTGGTCGGTGAGATCGTTGTCCTTGTTCGTGTCGGCATTGCCGAGGAGCCCCTCCACCCCGCGAGCGCGCGCCGGCGCCAGTTGCACCATCAAAGCGATCCCATACCGGCCCGCAGGTCGGAGGATGGCCCGCGACTGGTCCGGCCACTGCACCTCGACGGAACCATCGGCCTTGAAGTCGCGCGGCACGAGCCTCCCGCCGTTGGGGAACGAGATCGTCTCGGCGCCGACGAGCGCGAGCGTGCCGTCGCGGTAGATGCCGAGCTTTCCACCGACGAGCTCGACGGCGAACCGATCGCCGGCGACGTCGAAGCCGACCTGGGTGTTGCTCGACACCAGCCGGCTGCCGGGGATGGCGGCCTGGCGGGTCTGGATGACCATGTCGTCGCTCGTCGTCGAGCGCACCGCGACGAACTCACCAACCGCTTGGAAATCGAACGGGAGTCCATCGAAGGTCGCGAGGTGCGGGTCGTTCCAGGACCCGCCGCTGGGGCCCCCGGGCCCATCTCCTCCGCCACCCGCGCCGCCGCCACCACCCGCGCCACTCCCACCCGCACCGCCACCGCCACCCGCGCCACCGCCGCCACCCGCGCCACCGCCACCGCCACCCGCGCCGCCACCACCCGCGCCGCCACCACCACCCTGTCCCCCACCGCCGGATCCACCCCCGTTGTTGTTCTTGTTGTTCTTGTCGTTCTTGTCGGGCTTCTTCTCGCACGTCGCGTCGCCGGGAGGCAACGGGTCAGTTCCGTATGCCGTGCGCAGCGGCATCCCGAGCTTGCCCCGCAGCAGGTTCTGCGCTCGCGTCGCTTCGACTTCGGACGTCTTGATGCCCGTGGGCTTGCCCCCCACGTAGCACTCGTTGGTGACGAGTTGGCGGGCCTGATCCTGTTTGGCGTGGAACAGCTCGTGGTAGAGCGACGAGCACTTGTCGCGGGCGGTGCCGTCGCCGTAGCTGCCGCCCTTGTTCGGGTCCCAGAAGACGAAGTACGTGCCGAACGCCGAGCTCTCGTGGTTGTCGTCGACTCCGGGGTCCTGCAGCTTGACGCGCGTGAGGTCGATGCCCGAAAGCACCCCAGCCGGATCGCCGTTGTTCTGGAAGATCTGGATGCAGCTCGTGAAGTCGGCCCCCGTCTCCGCAGAGACACCGGAGAGGTCAGCACCGCCGCCGCCGCCATCGTCGGCCCGTGCCTCGCGGGGCGCCGCGAACATGGAAGAACCGAGAGCGAGAACGAGGGCGGCGACAGCCGCGATGGTCGGCGCCGCCCGGCGGCGGCGCCGGAGGACGAGAACCAGAACGATCATGGCGAGGATGAGGACGGCGCCTGCCGCCGCAACCAGCCAGGCGAGCCGGCTGGACGGCTCGGCAACCGCGACCGCCGGCCGAACGGTGTTCGCCAGTTGGGCCGACGCGGGAGTGGTCGTGCCCCGGCAGAGGTCGTCGGGACCGTTCGGCAGGTCCGGCACGCCGTACAGCACGAGCGCTTCGAAGGAGCCCGCGCTCGGGAACCGGAAGCTGCGCGACGGGTTCACGTCCAAGCGACCCAGGCTCACGGTCGACACGATCGTGTCGTCGCCGAGGCGGATGAACGGCAGGCGCACCGTCATCGACTGTGCGGGCTCGAGCGGCGTCAGGCGGCTGGTCAGCGAGCCCGCGAGCGATTGGTCGAAGTTCGCCATCGACAGGGCCGGCGTGACGTCGCGCCCGCCGGCACGCACGACGGGCAGCGAGATCGTGCCCGTAGCGCCGGCGATCGCCTGGCAGCGCGCGCCGCTGTCGTTGCGGACGTCGACCTCGATGCCATCTGGTGCGGATCGCACGGCCGCGATGGTCAAGCCCTTGCTCTGCGATTCGGCGGCCGATGCAGGTGCTGCCCCGGCAATCGCGATCACGAGCAATGCCAACCCGGCAGCGACGATCGCTACCAACCACGGACCCGTCTCGGGCCACGGCCGCGAGTGACACGAGCCGCATGTCGCTGGGCACTCGACGCGCGCGTGAAGCTTGACCATGGCGATGTCTCCTCGGAACAGGGTGGGCCACATCCCTGACAAGGCCGACCGTAATCGGTTACGTGACTTTGCCCCGCGCTCAGGCCGTCTCGAACTCGCGCCCGCGGCGCCAGCTCACTTGCGCTTGTAGGTCGCCCAGAGCATGCGGACCGCCATGACCAGGAGGACGGCCAGGATGCCGATCCACGCCAGGGTCACGAACACGGGCACGCCGCGACTCTACGCATGCCAACCTGCTCCCGCCCCATGACCCGACGACAATGGGCCAAACGAGCGTTTGACGACGGGCTTTGTAACCTGTTCTACTGGCGCAGGAACCGAGATCCGGGGGCAGCACACCAATGCCGTACAACGTTGCCGACATGTTCGAGCACACGGTCGACGCCGTGCCCGATCGCACCGCGATCATCTGCGAAGACACGCAACGCAGCTTCGCTGATCTCGAAGAACGCACCAATCGGCTCGCGCACCACCTCGGCGCCGAGGGCATCGAGCCGGGCGACCACGTCGGCATCTATGCCATGAACTCGGTCGAGTGGGTCGAGGCCATGATCGCCATCTGCAAGATCCGAGCGGTGCCGGTGAACGTGAACTACCGCTATGTCGAGGAAGAGCTGCGCTACCTCTTCGACAACGCCGACCTCAAGGGACTCTTCTACGGCGAGGAGTACGGTCCTCGCGTGGCGGCGGTGAAAGACAAGCTGCCGCTCCTCAAGACACTCGTGATGATCGAGGACGGCACCGCGACCGACCAGAGCGGGCTCGACGGCACGCCCTATGAGAAGGCCCTCGCCAACCAGAGCGCGGCCCGCGACTTCGACCCCCGGTCCGGCGACGATCAGGTCATCATCTACACCGGCGGCACGACGGGCATGCCGAAGGGCGTCATGTGGCGCAGCGAAGACATCTTCTTCGCGCTGGCCGGCGGCATCGATCCGTTCACCCGTGAACCGGTGGCCAGCGAGTTCCAGCACGCCGAGGCGGCGAAGGCGTCGCCGGGTCAGCTCATCTTCATGAACACCCCGCCACTCATGCACGGCGCCGCCTTCGTCGGCAGCATGATGCAGCTGTTCCAGGGCAACATCAACGTGCTCGTCCCGAAGTTCGACCCGAAAGCGGTGTGGCGGACGATCGAGAAGCAGCGGGTCAACTCGATCCTCATCGTCGGCGACGCCATGGGCCGGCCGCTCATCGAGGCGTTGGAGGAGATGGAGGCCGACGGTGAGGAGATCGACCTGTCGGCGTTCCTCTCGTGCAGCTCGAGCGCGGCCGTGTTCTCACCGACGGTCAAGGATCGGTTCCTCGATCGCTTCCCGAACCTGGTCATCACCGACTCGATCGGCGCCACCGAGAGCGGCTTCAACGGCCTCATCGCGGTCGGCAAGGGCAACACCGCGATGAAGGGTGGCGGCCCGACCGTCTCGCCCGGCAAGGACACCGTCGTGCTCGACGACGACCTCGAGCCGGTGCCACCGGGCTCAGGGGTCATCGGCAAGGTGGCCCGCGGCGGCAACATCCCGCTCGGCTACTACAAGGACGAGAAGAAGACGGCCGAGACGTGGATCATCGCGGCCGACGGCAAGCGCTACGCCATGCCCGGCGACTTCGCCACCGTCGAGGAAGACGGCACGATCACGCTCCTCGGCCGCGGCTCGGTGTGCATCAACACCGGGGGCGAGAAGGTCTTCCCCGAAGAGGTCGAGCAGGCCCTCAAAGCCCACGACGAGGTCTTCGACGCTGTCGTGGTCGGCGTGGCCGACGAGCGCTGGGGCCAGAGGGTCGCGGCGGTGGTGCAGCCGCGCGAGGGCCACGACGTCACGCTGGCCGACCTCGACACGCACTGCCGCGGTTACGTCGCCGGCTACAAGGTGCCACGCGAGCTCCACATCGTGGACGAGATCGTTCGCTCACCGAGCGGGAAGCCCGACTATCCCTGGGCCAAGCAACTGGCCGAAGCGGGAACCCACCGTCACAACTGACCTACGGAGACATCCATGCAAACGACGTACGACAAGTTCTTCATCGGGGGGAAGTGGGTCGATCCCGCGGGCACCGGCACGATCGACGTGCATTCGCCGGCCACCGAAGAGCTCGTCGGCCGCGCCCCCGAATCGACCAAGGCCGACATCGACCGTGCGGTCGCCGCAGCTCGGGCCGCGTTCGACAACGGGCCCTGGCCCCAGATGAGTCCGGGCGAACGGGCCGACATCATCGCCAACATCTCGCTGACGATCATGGGGCAGATGGACGACCTCGCCACGCTCATCACCAACGAGATGGGCGCGCCGTTCGTGTTCGCGCAGATGGGCCACGTCTTCGCGGCCACCGCGGTGCTCGACTTCTACACCGCCCTCGCCCGCGAGTACCCGTTCGAGGAGATCCGCGACGGCATGCTCGGGCCCACCCTGGTCCGCCGCGAGCCGGTCGGGGTCTGCGCCGGCATCATCCCGTGGAACGTGCCGCTGTTCATCACTGCGCTCAAGCTCGGGCCGGCGTTGGCCTCCGGCTCCACCATCGTGCTCAAGCCGGCGCCGGAGACCCCGCTCGACGCGCTGGTGCTGGCCGAGATCCTCGAAGCGTCCGGACTCCCCGAGGGTGTCGTGAACATCGTTCCTGCCGATCGTGAGGTCGGTGAGCACCTCGTCCGCCACCCCGACGTCGACAAGGTCTCGTTCACCGGCTCGACGGTCGCGGGCCGCAAGATCGGTGCGATCTGCGGCGAGCAGCTCAAGCGCTGCACGCTCGAGCTCGGCGGCAAGTCGGCCGCCATCATCTGCGACGACGTCGACCTCGACGAAGCGCTGCCACAGCTCATGCCGGCCGCCATGATGAACAACGGCCAGGCGTGCGTGGCCCAGACGCGCATCCTTGCTCCCCACTCGCGCTATGCGGAGGTCAAGGACGCGCTCGCGACGGCTGTTGCCAACTTCAAGGTCGGCGACCCGCTCGATCCCGCCACCGAGTGCGGGCCCCTCGTGGCCGAGCGCCAGCGTGACCGGGTCGAAGGCTACATCGAAGCCGGCAAGGCGGAAGGTGCCACCCTCGTCGTCGGCGGCGGGCGTCCGTCCGGTCACGACAAGGGCTGGTGGGTCGAACCCACGCTCTTCGCCGACGTCGACAACTCCATGAAGATCGCCCAAGAAGAGATCTTCGGCCCGGTGCTGTCGCTCATCCCCTACGACAACGACGACGAGGCCATCGCCATCGCCAACGACAGCGACTACGGCCTGTCGGGCTCGGTGTGGTCCGGCCACCGTGATCGTGCGGTCGACATCGCCCGCAAGGTTCGCACCGGCACCTACCAGGTGAACATGCTGGCGATGGACTTCGGCTCGCCGTTCGGGGGCTACAAGTCCTCTGGTCTCGGCCGCGAGCTCGGCCCCGAAGGCCTGCATGCCTACCTGGAGGACAAGTCGATCGCCACACCGATGGGCAGCGACATCAAGCTCCAGTAGCCCCTCGCCGGCAACCCCCAACCCGTTCTTTCGTCAGCCACCTACGCCTGTCATAGGTGAGTGACGAAAGAACGGTGGTTGTGGCTCACTCGTAGTCACTGAGCTTCAGGCGCACCTTGTTCAGCAGGTAGATGCGCTTCTGGGCATCGTCCATGTCTTCCTCTTCGTCCTCGCCGTCGAGGGACGCGACCTGCGAGGCGGCGAGGATGGAATCGTCGTCGGTGACCTTTGATTCGTCGATGCCGACATCGACCGCGTGCGCTTCGGCCTCCGCTCGGGCGCGGGCGATCTCCTCCTCGCGCTGCTGCTTCTCGCCCTCGAGCAGCCGGCGCGCGGCTTCGGCCCGAGCCTGCCGTTGCTGCTCCTCGACGAGGCTCGCCTCTTCCTCCTCGGCGGCCTGCCGGGCGGCAACCTCGCGGGTAGCCTGCTCGGCTTCCTCGCGGGCTATGCGTTCGGCCTCGGCCCGCTCCCACGCTTCCTGCTCCTCATGGAGTCGCTGCGCTTCCGCCTCGCGGGCGATGCGTTCGGCTTCCTCACGAGCGAATCGCTGCGCTGCTTCCTCGGCGAGCCGCTGTTCCTCCTCCCGCGCGAGCCGTTCCGCTTCCTCACGAGCAAGTCGCTCGGCCTCGGCCTCCTGCTCGGAACGGACGCGGACCTCCTCCGCTTCGAGCGCCACGCGATCGCGTTCTGCTTGCTCCGCGTCGGCCTTCGCCTGCGCCGCCGCTGCCTCCTGGGCCTGACGCTCGCGTTCGGTCAGCTCTGCCTCAGCCCTCGCCCTGGCCTCTTCCCGCTCCCTCTCGAGCCGCACGGCCTCGTCGGCTTCGGCGAGTTCACGCGCCTTGGCTCTCTCGGCTTCCGCTGCCGCCTTCTCTGCAGCTTCCTTGTCGCGCCGGGCAGCCTCTCTCGCCTTCGCCTCTTCCAGGACGCGACGCTCGGCCTCCTCGCGCTCGGCGCGCTCCTCGGCGGCCCTTGCCTCTTCGGCCTCGCGAGCCTTGACGTGCTCGGCCGCGACCTTCTCGGCTGCTTCACGCGCTGTGCGCTCGGCCTCCTCGCGCTGTTCGCGCTCGGCCGCCTCCTTCTCGCGCCGTTCGCGCTCGAGCCGCTCGCGCTCAGCCTTCTCGCGAGCCTTGCGTTCCCGGTCGGCATCGCGCTCCTTCGCATGCTGCTCCTTGCGCTGGCGGCGCTCCTCCTTGCGCGCCTCGGCTTCACGCTGTTGCTGGAGCTTGCGACGCTCGCGGGCCTCTGCCTCTTCGCGTGCCTTCTTCCGCAGCTCCTGCTGCGCTTCGGGGCTCAACGGCGGCGGAGGAAGGCGGTGCAGACCCTGGGCTTCGCCGGGCGCGACCGGAGCCTCTGGCCGGGCGAACTGGGTGCGGGCCCGCTGTCGGTCGCGCTTGAGCGCCGGATGCGTGGTCCGCAGGACGCCCACCCAAGCGGCGACGCCGCCCACGAGCACGAACAGCCCAAGCCATCGGTTCGCAAGGAAGAAGACGACGAACACCACGCCGATGCCCGCGAGGCTTGCCCATGCCCATCGATCCCGGCCCCACCCACCCGGGGGCCCGTTCGGCTGCGGCGCGGTCATGCCCGTACCCTCACTCGCTGGATCCGCATCTGGTGCGCAGCCGCGGTCCATCCACCTTTCCCGGGCACCACCCGGTACCTGCTCACCCCGCAACCCTAGGGTGACCGGCGCTTTCGTGCTCGTCAGACCTCGCAGCCTCGACCGACATCAGGCCTCGTGAAGCACAACCCGCAGAACGGCCAGGCTCAGCGGCCCTGGAAGTTCGGCTTCCGCTTCTCGGCGAACGCCGTCGGTCCTTCTATCGCGTCCTCGGTCGCGAAGATGGGTTGGCCGACCTCGAGCTCGTAGGCAAGGCCGACCTTCTCGGGCATCTCGCGCGTGGCTCGCATCGACTGCAGGACTGCCTGGACGGCGAGCGGTCCGTTCTCCGCGATCTGCTCGGCGATCTCCATCGCCTTGCCGAGCGCCTGCCCGTCGGGCACGACGTGGCCGATGAGGCCGATGCGCAACGCTTCGTCCGCGGGGATGAACTTGCCGGTGAGCAAGAGCTCGGCGGCAACGGTGTAGGGGATCTGGCGACTGAGCCGGACCGTCGAGCCGCCGAGCGGGAACAGACCACGCCGGACTTCGGCGACGCCGAACGTCGCACCCTCGCCAGCCACTCGGATGTCGAACGCTTGCAGGATCTCGGTGCCACCGGCGACCGCATAGCCCTCGACGGCGGCGATCAGCGGCTTCAGCGGGACGAAGTGGCGCAGAAGGGCCTTCCAGTGCAGATCGCCATCGGTGGCGAACCGCTTCGTGTACTCGTTGTCAGGATGGCCCGCGGCCATCGCCTTCAGGTCGGCACCAGAGCAGAAGTTGCCGCCGGCGCCCGTCACGATCGCCACCCGGATCTCGGGGTTGGCGTCGATCTCCTTCCAGGCGTCGTACATCCGCACGAGCATCTCGCTCGACAGGGCGTTCTTCTTCGCCGGTCGGTTGAGGGTGACGATCGCAGAATGGCCCTCGCGCTCGAACAACAGGTGTGGCTCTTCGGCTGGGCTCTCATCCCCCATGGCCGCACACTAGAACACGTTCTCGTCAGGCGACGAACCGGGTTCGATCAATACCACTCGGGGCGGACGAGCGCGTCGGTGCCGCCGTCGACGAACAACACCGACCCGTGGACGAAAGACGCCTGTGAGCTGAGCAAGAACGCGACGACGTTGGCGATCTCGGCGGGCTCGGCGCGGCGATCGAGGGGGATCGGGAGGGCGTCGACGAGCGGGCCGAGGTCGGGGTCGTCGAGGGACGCCTGCAGCAGCGGGGTGAGGACGGGGCCAGGCGCGACCGCGTTCAGGCGCACCTGCGCCTTGCCCCAGCGAGACGTGCGCCTTCGCACAGCGCGTACGAGCGCGAGCTTCGTCATGCCATACACCGTCGGCCCATCGAGTGTGCGAGCGATGTCGAGCGCCGCGCTCTCGTCGCCGTCGAGCAGCGTGTCGACGAGCGTGAAGTCGTGCATCGGCGTGACGCTGATCGAGTTGGATGCGACGGCAACAGCGGCGGGATTGGCGCCGGCCGCGAGTGCGGGCCGCAAACCGTCGAGAACCTCGACCGCGCCGTAGTAGTTGACCGCGACCATCATCGAGAGGTCCTCGACGTGGGGACCGAGCCCGGCACACGCTACCAGCCCATCGACCGACCCGCCCGTGCGGTCGATGACCTGGTTCATCGCTCGGGAACGACCGCTGCCCGTCGACAGATCCGCCACGATCTCTTGCTCGGAGATGTCGATGCCGATGACCCGGCACCGCTCGGACTCGAGCCGCTCGCGAACGGCGGCCCCGAGGCCCGATGCCGACCCTGTCACGACAACCGTGCGCATGATGCGAGGGAGACTAGTTCTCTCAGACCTGGATGATCTCCGGCGGCCCGAACGAGGCGCTCATGCGTGGCGTCGACATGGTGAACAGCGCCCGCTTCGGCAGCCCGAGCCCCCGCAGCTCGTCCGTCATGGGATGTGACGCGCCGAGCTCGAGCACGGCGCCGCCGATGCGTCCTGTCGTTCCCTGGTTGCGCGTCACCCACGACGTCCGCCGCAGCACCCCGTCGCACCACGAGTAGCACGACATCACCATCTCGGATCGATCACCGCGGGCTGGAATCGGGATGGGGCTGCGCTTCACCGAGAGCGAGAGGACGAGCTCGCCACCATCGACGAGGACCACCTCGGTCCGCCCACCGCTCTCGAAGTACGAGATGTTGGCCACCCACTTGGGGAAGCCCCAGATGCCGCGGCCGGCGCGGCACGTGAACTCCTGGTTGACCGGGAGCTTGTGGATGAAGGTCGTGACCGTTCCTCCTGCCATCGAGACCTTCGCTCCCGGGGCCTTGTCATGCGGATCGACGACGAGCGCCACGGCGATCTCGTTGTAGGGCCCCAGATCGTTGTCTGTGTACTGCACGGCGGACAGCGAGCACATCGCCCGCCCTCGTTGCTTCGCGATGCGCAGCCCGGAGTAACCGATGAGCTCCTGCGCAGCATCACCATCCACGAAGAACGTCGCCACCGCCATCTTGGCCGAGCGCACTTCGACGGGAAGCGTGACGGTCTCGCCATCGACCACGACGGGCTCATCAACAACAGGATCGACAAAGGTCATGGCAACCTCTCCGCAGCATCGATGCGCCTCCAGAGGACAGTCGGCAGGAACCGCCGAACCCGCCACACGATCGTGGTGCCTTTGCCGGGGAAGACGAGGAACCGGCCGGACTCGAGACCCTCCTCGATGGCGTCGAGCACCTCTTCAGGCGCGATGGGCGGCACGTCTTTCAGGCTGCGTGGACCGGTGCCGTCGCCGTCGATCTGGTCGAGCATCGGCGTGGCGACCGGTGGCGGGCACACGCACACCATCCGCACGCCGCTGCCCTGTGTCTCGTGATACAGCGTCTCGCTGAAGGACACGACCGCCGCTTTGGCCGCCGAATAGGCACCCAACCGCTGGCTCGGGACCCAGCCGGCCAGCGAGCCGAACTGCACAAGGTCGCCGCGACCGCGCTCGATCATCAACGGCAGGATCGTCTTCGTGACGGTCACGAGACCGAGGTAGTTGATCTCGATGAGACGCGAGATCTCCTCGAATGGCTGCTCGAGCAGCAGACCCGCGGGAGCGATGGCCGCAGCGTTCATCACTCGATCGATCGGGCCGTGCTCGGCTTCGGCTTCTTTCACCAACGTCTCGAAACCCGCGTGGTCACAGACGTCGCAGACGTGGGTGTGGACGTTCGGTGCCCGCCGCGCCGTTCGCCCGAGCCCTTCCTCGTTCACGTCCACGGCGACAACGGTTGCGTCGCCCGCGGCAAGCCGCCAGGCAGCAAGCTGGCCCATCCCGCTCGCCGCTCCGGTGACGAGCGCGACCTTCCCTCGAAACGCCATCAGCTCTACTGAGGCTGGCGGGGGCGAACGGCTTGGCTGAGCAGCGACTCGATGCGCTCGAGCGCCTCGACCTCGCGGTCGGTCTGCGACCGCTCCTCGTAGATGTACCGCACCAGCCAGAAGCGAAGGTACCGCGTCATCGAATAGCGAACGAAGAGCGAGGCACCGACGATCGCCAGCAGCATCGCAAGCAACCCGCCCGACACGGCATACGGCATCTGCGCGCTGAGCTGCGCAAGGCCCGACACCTGGTACCACGTGAACGCGATGACCACGAGCGAGAGCCCGATGCACACCATGCCGATGATGAGCAAGATCCGTTCGGACTCGTCGGCCGGCGTGCGGATGTTCATCCCGGCGATCTCTTGCCGGAACTCATCGACGCGGTGTTGGTTGGTTTCCATTTCGCTCCAAGTTGTTGCGCCGCCGATAATCCGGCGGCTGCGGCTTCGCCGATCCGAACCAGCAACCACGCTGCTCCGCCTGGCGGCTCCGCAAGCTCGACACTTCACACACGCGCCGCCGATAATCCGGCGGCTGCGGCTTCGCCGATCCGAACCAGCAACCACGCTGCTCCGCCTGGCGGCTTCGCAAGCTCGACTGCTTCATATCCCGTCTGCTCCGAGGTACGCGGCGGACAGGTCCTTCTCCAGGGCCTTCGGGTGGCCGACCTTGACCACTCGGCCATGCAGCATGATCGCCGCCACGTCCGCCACTCCGAGGACCGTCCGGGCGAACTGCTCGACCACCAGGATCGAGATGCCGCTCGACGCGATCTGGGCGACGATCCCGTACAGCTCCTCGACGACGAGTGGGGCCAGACCCATCGACAACTCGTCGAGCAACATCAGCGCCGGGTCGGTCGCGAGGACGCGTGCCATGGCGAGCATCTGTTGCTCGCCGCCGGACATCGTGCCGGCAACCTGCGTGCGCCGGTCGGTCAGTCGGGGGAAGCGCGTGAACGCCGCCTCTTCGATGTGTGAAAGCGAGACACCGGCATAGGTCATCATCTGAAGGTTCTCGCGCACCGTCAGGTTCGGGAAGATGCCCCGCCCTTCAGGAATCGTGCACACACCGGCGCGAGCAAGCTGATCGGGCTTCGCGCCGTTCACCCGACGCCCGGCGATGTACACGCCGCCCGCGGTCGGCGGCATCATGCCACTGCAGACCGAGAGGGTCGTGGTCTTGCCCGCACCGTTCGGGCCGAGCAGCGCCACCACGCTCCCCGCCGGCACGGCGAGGTCGACGCCGTGCAACACCTCGATGCGGCCGTACGAGGCGCGCACTCCACGCAGCTCGAGCAACGGCGTCGACGGAGGCTGCGGCTGGTCGGGAATCACCTGTCGACCGTCGGACTGCAACGCCCCACTCCCGTTCCCCGAACCGTTTCCCCTCGGACCCGTCGGATAGCTCGCGATGGACCCGCCCATCATGCCTCCACCTCGGCGGGCGCGCCGAGATACGCGTCGATCACGAGTTGGTTCTGGCGGATCTCCGCGGGCGAGCCGACGGCGATCACCTTGCCGAAGTCGAGCACATAGATGGTGTGGCAGGTCTTCATCACGAGCGGTATGTCGTGCTCGACCAGCAGGACGGCCATGCCGACCTTGGCCAGACCTCGCAGGATCTTGGCGAAGTACTCGGTCTCGTCTGCATCGAGACCTGAGGCCGGCTCGTCGAGCAGCAACACCTTGGGTCTGGTCACGAGCGCCCGTCCCAGCTCGACCAAGCGCGCCTGCCCTGTCGTCAACCGGTCGGCCCTGAGGTCAGCGAACGGCGCCATGCCGATCAGCTCGATGGCGCTGTCGACCCGATCACCGGCCCGCACCTCGCCACCGTCCCACGCCCGTTTGATCTCAGCTCCTACTTGCAGGTTCTCGCGAGCCGTCAGCGAGCCGAACAGCTCGATCCGCTGGAAGGTGCGCGCCATGCCCCGCTGCGAGCGGTCGTGAGGAGCGAAGCCATCCAGGTTGATGCCGTTCATCGCCACCTTGCCCCGCAAGGGATCTTGCAGCCCGGTGATGACGTTGAAGAGCGTGGTCTTACCGGCGCCGTTCGGTCCTATGAGGCCGGTGATGGTGTGTGACTCGACGGCGAGGCTGACGTCGGTGAGCGCCATGTTGCCGCCGAACTTCACGCTCACACCCGTCACGTCAAGGAGGGCCACTGGCGACCACCTCTTCGTCCAGCCGAACCACCTCATCGATGAGCGCGAGGTCTTCCGGCCCGAACCCGCGGTCGATGCCGAGCGTCTCGACTTCGAGATGCGGCTCCATGGGCGCTCGGAACTTCGACGGCTCCTTGTCGTGCTCGATGCGCCCCCGGCGCTTGTCGATCGCCTGCCTGACGGTCGTCCCGATCTCGTTGGCGGCGCCGTTCGGGTTGCGGCCCAGGCTGATGCCGATGAGGCCGGGCGCGACGAGCAGCAGGCTCGACAGCGCGGGGATCGCCTCGGAGATGACGGGGAACGATCCGTAGAGCAGCCCGCCGAGCAGTGCCCCGCTCACCATCGAGACGCCCCCGGCGACCGCCATGAGCAGGATCGGCAGGCTCGACAGCGCTTCGAAGTTGGTCGGTGTGGCCGTCTTCTGCAGCATGCCGAACATCGCGCCTCCGAGACCGGCGATGCCCGCGGACAGCATGAAGACCTGCAACTTCGTCACCGTCAGGTTGAGGCCGAGCGTTGCACAAGCGGCCGGGCTGTCCTTCATCGCCTGCAGCCGTCGCCCGAACGGCCCGAGGCGCAACCAGACGACGACGATGCCGACGACCGAGAACACGACGGCGATGAACACCATGAACACCCGGTCGTTCTCCAGGAATGGCGGCCGGCCGACGCTCAACGAGCCGTTCTCGAACACCGCCTTCTGCGAGAAGACGACCTTGTCCATGAAGAAGGCGAACGCCAGCGTGGCCAACGCGAGGTAGATGCCGCGGAGTCGCAGAGCAGGAAGCGCGACGAGCGCGCCGACCGCGGCCGCGATGAGTATGGCCAGCACGATGCCGAGCAGGTTGCCGCTCTCACCGCCGACCTTCGCCATCGTGACCGCGCCGATGCCGGCGAAGGTCATCTGGGCCAGCGAGATCTGACCGCCGAAGCCGGTGAGCGGCACGAGCGACAGCATGATCAACGCGAACACGAGTGCCTTGCTCCAGGACACCACGTTCTTGTCGCTGAGGAACAGCGTGACCGTGGCCGTCGCGACGATGAAGGCACCGAAGCCCACCAGCGCCCACGCCCAGGTCGGCTTCTCCACCCCCTCACGGCTGCGTTGGAGCCCGTGGGCGCGCAGCGGCGCGTGCGGCAGGATCAATAGGACGATGAACAGCATGATCACCGGTATGGCGATGCGAAGCGTCGTCGTGAGGTCGATGTCGCGATCAGTCAGGAACTGCGGGTTCGTCGGCAGGTACCCGACGGCGTAGTTCTCGACGAGACCGAGGATGAGCGCTCCGAGGTAGGTCAGCGGCAAGCTGACGAGACGCCCGACGATCGCGGCGGCGTAGGCGTTGATGACGAGGAACGTCAGGCTGAGGACTTCGAGACCGAGCCGGTCGGCGATGAGGATGCCGGCCAGTGCGGCCAGCGAGCAGCCCAGGGCCCAACTGAGCGCGGACGAACGGTTCGGCCGGCCCCCGTTGAGCTGCACGAGCGACCGGCTGTCGACCACGGCGCGCATGGAGACACCGGGCCGGGTCTTGTAGAGCAGCAGGCGCAGCCCCACCGCGACCGCCAGCGCCACGACGATGATGACGATCTGGTGGTACGTGATGCTCACCGAACCGAGCTCAAACTTGTTGCCAGCGAACAACGGCTGGACCTTGCGGTTCTCGCGGGGTGACCAGATCACCGGCGCCAGCGCGATGAGACCGAACGTGAGGCCGATGGTGACGACGATCTTGGTCACCTCGGACGTACCTTCGAGCCCCCGCATGATCACTCGGTCGATCAGCCAGCCGAAGGCGGGGGCGATCACGAGCAGCACGACGGCGATGGCGAGCAACGTCGGCCACTTCCACTTCACCGCGAGCTGCCAGTAGGTGAACGCGCCCATCATGCCGATGGCGCCATGGGCGAAGTTGAAGATGCCCGAAGTCGTGTAGGTCACGACCAGGCCACTCGCCGCGATGGCATAGATGGCCGCGCTGACGATGCCGAGGATCGTGAATGCGAGGAAGTTCGAGAACAGGTCGTTCCCGCCCGCCTGCGCCAACAGCGCGACGCTATGCACGTTCGCACCGATCCTCGTCGATCGTCATCCGGGCTTCCTCCTCCACGACCGGCCCGGGGCCTCCCGCCCCGCTCGGTCAAGCCTTCTTCTTGGCCCCCGCGCCGTAGTCACCCTTCAGCTCGGCGAACCCCTCTTCGAACGACGGGCAGGCCATGCCGTTGCCGGCCTTGTAGACCTCGGCGTCTTTGTCCTCGAGCGGATACTTCCGCACGAACTTGCCGTCGTTGATCTCCATCATGATGAAGCACGAGCTCGGCCGGTTCCCACCCGGATCCGAGACGCCTTGGAGCCCGCCGCCATCCCACTTGCGGATGTTCTTGAGCTCGGCCAGAAGCCCCTCGCGAGTCAGGTTCGAGCCCAGCTTCTTCGCGGCGGTGGCGAACAACAGCCCCGCCGAGAACGCCTGGACGCCGAGCAGTTCGGGGAACGCATCGGGAACCGACTTCTGCAAGAGCTCGAGGTACTTCTTCATGGCCGGGTTCTTGTCGGCCTCCTCGAAGGGCCACGCCGTCAACTTCACCAGCGTGCCGTCGGCAGTCGCGCCGGCGTTGTCGGGATACTTCTGGTTGTAGTAGTTCGTCTCGAGGTCGACGACCTTCGGCTTGAAGTTCTGCTGGTCCATCGTGGCCTGCAAAGGCACGATCTCCTCGAACGACGAGGTGAGCGTCAGGTACTGCACACCCTGGTTCTTCATGTTGAGCACCAGGGGCGCCCAGTTGCTCTCGTTGACGTTCGCTGCATCGGTGTAGATGAAGTTGAACCCCGCTTGCTCGTAGGCCTCGCGAAGCCGGGCGCTCTGGCGATCGGTAACCGAGAACTTGCTGTAGAGCGCGGCTGCCTTCTTCGTGACCTCGGGATAGTTCTTCGCCACGTACCGGGCGGGGCCGATGTTGTAGTACTTGATCGGGTTGGGCTGGGGCATCACCGTGTTCTCGGCCTCGGTCTGCTCCGCGCTCACCGCAGCACCGGCGACGTTCGGGATCCCGCAGTCGACGCCGTCCTGCGCGCCGGTGTTGTCGAGCGCGCCGAGGCCACCGACCAGTGCGAACTCGGTCGTGCATGCTCCCTTGATCGTGGCCTGGTATTCGAGCAGCTTCGAGTCGAGGAGATCGACGACGACCTTCCGCCCGTTGATGCCACCCTGTTCGTTGCACCAATCACCGAAGGCTTGCATCGAATCCTGCATGCCCTTGTTGAGCCCGGGTTTGGGGCCGGTCACATCGGCGACGGTGCCGATGCGGATCTCGGTGTCGGTGACACCCGGGGCCGTGGCTCCCTTGGCGTCGCCGGGGCCGCACGGCGATTCGATGGTGAAGCCCGACGCCGTCGTCTTCCCGCCGCTTGGTGCTGCGCCGGCAGATGTTGACCCGGATGCCGCCGCGGCACCGTTCGACGCGCCGGACTCTTCTGCCTGCCCCGAGGCGATGTCGTTCCCCGACACCCGGGTCCCGCAGGCGGCCAGCACCAACGCCAGCGTCGCGGCCATTGCTACAGAACGGATTCTCACGTGGTTGTCCCCCATCGTCTTGCGCGCACGGGGCAGGCGAACAGCCGAGGAGCACGGCCGGCGGCCGCGGCGGGGAACCTCGAGACCCCGCTCGGCGATCTGGCAGCGTGGTGTTCCTGCTGGTCGGTCAACAGCCCGCCCTGGTGTCGCATCGGTCACTAGTCAATCACAGACCTGACGATGTGTCAGGTCTGGCCGCATTCCTCTTACCCGCAGATGGCCTGGCCATGACCAGTTTCTGCACGAATGGCGAAAGCTCCACGAAAACCGGGGCCCGCGGCCGGATCAGGCAACGGCCCCGCTCGACCGCAGACCGTCCCGCTCGGCGCCCGTGAAGCCGAACGCGGCCAACACCTCGTCGGTGTGGTGGCCGGCCGGCGCGGGAGGGCGACCAAGTGCCGCGGGCGTGCGGTCGAACCTCGGGGCCGGCGCCGGCTGCAGCACCCCGTCCTGGCGCACATAGGTGTGGCGCGCCGCGATGTGGGGGTGGTCGACCACCTCTTCGTAGCGCAACACGGGCGCGACGCAGTGGTCATCATCCGCGAACGCCTCCATCCACTCGGCGCGCGAACGCGTCTTGACGATGTCGACGATCCGTCCCTTCAGGCCGGGCCAGGCACCTTCGTCGTTCTGGTCGGGCAACGACTCGTCGGCGTCAAGGCCGAGCACGTGCAGGAAGTTGGCGTAGAACTTCGGTTCGATGGCACCCACCGACAGATACTCGCCATCAGCGCACTCGTACACGTCGTAGTAGTGCGCTCCCGAGTCGAGCCAGTTCGTGCCCCGCTCCTGGTGGAAGTAGCCGAGCGCGAACGCCGAAGCGATCGGTGCGGAGAGGACCGCGGCGCCGTCCACCATCGCCGCGTCGACGACTTGACCTTCTCCAGATCGCGATCGTTCGTTCAGCGCGCAGACGATGCCGAACGCGAGGAGGAGGCCTCCCCCGCCGAAGTCGCCGACGAGGTTGAGCGGCGGCGTCGGAGGCTGGCCTGCTCGGCCGATGTGTGCGAGCGGACCCGCGAGCGCGATGTAGTTGATGTCGTGACCGGCGCGCCCGGCGAACGGTCCCTCCTGGCCCCAACCGGTCATGCGCCCGTAGACGAGCCCAGGGTTGCGCGCACGGAGCTCTTCGGGCCCGAGACCGAGCCGCTCGGTGACGCCCGGGCGGAAGCCTTCGATGAAGACGTCGGCACTGTCGGCGAGTCGCCGCACCACCTCGGCGCCCGCGGGGTTCTTCAGATCGACGGCGACCGAACGCCGGCCCCGCGCGTAGACGTTGCCCTTGGCCGATTCGAGCGGCGCGCCATAGGCGCGGTCAGCCCGGTCGACGCACACGACGTCGGCGCCCATGTCGGCCAGCACCATGGCGCCGAACGGCGCGGGTCCGAGCCCGGCGAGCTCGACGACCTTCACCCCTTCCAACGGACCCGGCATCGTCACGCTCCTGCGGCAGTGAGAACTTGGCGACAGAAATAGAATCGGTTCTAAAATAGGCGGACGCAGAGCAGGGGGACCAAGTGAAGCTGAGCGACGTCAACCTCAACGATCCCGATGTCTTCCGAGAGGAACGGCACCATGAGATGTTCCGCCTCCTCCGGGCCGAGGAACCGGTGTACTTCCACCCAGAGCCGGAGGGGCCGGGGTTCTGGTGCATCACCAAGCACGCCGACCTGATCACGATCAATCGCGACAACCAGATGTTCTCGTCCGCGGCGGCCGGCATCAACATCCCCGACTCCCCGATGGACACGGTCGGCGACATGATGCTCTACATGGACCCGCCGCGGCACACGCGCTACCGGCTCCTCGTGAACAAGGGCTTCACGCCGCGGATGATCAACGCGCTGGAGACAAGTCTGAAGCTGCGCAGCCAGGCCATCGTCAACTCGGTGTGCGAGAAGGGTGAGTGCGACTTCGTCGAAGACCTTGCCGCCGAGTTGCCGCTGCAAGCGATCGCTGAGCTTCTCGGTGTCCCCCAAGACGACCGCAAGAAGCTCTTCGAATGGTCGAACAAGATGATCGGCGTCGACGATCCCGAGTACGAGGGCAACCGCGACGAAGGTCAGGAGATCGCGGCTGAGCTCTACCTCTACTTCAACTCGCTCGCAGAGGCGAAGAGGTCAGATCCCGACGACGGCATCGTGTCCAAGCTGCTGACCGCCGAGGTCGAAGGACACACGCTGAACGAGGTGGAGTTCGACATGTTTGCCTTGCTGCTCACGGTGGCGGGCAACGAGACGACTCGCAACGCAACCTCGCACGGCATGCGCGCGTTGATCGAGAACCCGTCCGAGCTCGAAAAGCTCAGAGACGACCCGAGCGCCGAACGGTTCGAGAGCGCGGTCGAGGAGATCTTGCGCTGGGCGACGCCGGTGCTCTACTTCCGGCGCACGGCGACCGACGACTTCGAGCTGCGAGGGAAGCACATCAAGAAGGGCGACAAGGTCGTCATGTGGCACATATCCGCCAACCGCGACGAGGAGGTGTTCGAAGATCCGTTCAGCTTCGACATCGACCGATCGCCCAACGACCACATCGCCTTCGGCGGCGGCGGCCCGCACTTCTGCCTCGGCGCCAACCTCGCGCGAATGGAACTGCGCATCATCTTCGACGAGATCGTCCGCCGCCTGCCCGACATCGACTTCGCCGGCGACGTCGAGCTCCTCCGGTCCAATTTCATCGGCGGCATCAAGCACATGCCCGTGAAGTTTTTCCAAATCCCGGCCCGTTCTCATCTGAAGGATCTACAAGCCTGGCTGCCAGGCCCCTTTCTGTTCTGTCAGCACCAGCCGCACTGCTTGAGCCTTCTCCGCGTGGCTGTAACGCCGCGTCGTCGGCTTCTTCGACGGTCCTTGTGTAGGCATAGCTCTCATCCTCAGTCAAAGGTAGAGAACCTCCGCGGATCCCTGGGCGATTCACTCTCGATTCAGCCGGCGCGTTGGTCGGCCGCCTTGACGAGCTCGGTCAACGCGTCGGCCACGCCGTCGGCAAGCTCCCATGGGGCCTCGACCACATCGCGACAGACCATGAAACCGAAGTCGATCTTGCCGAGGTAGCTGAAGACGGTGATGTTGAGGCCAGTGCCGTAGATGAGCGGACCCATCGGGTAGATCGCCTCGAGCTGGCCGCCCGCGCAGTAGATGGGGAACGTCGGGCCGGGAACGTTCGAGATGATCAGGTTCATGATCGGCGGGATGCTCGTGTCGAGCCCCGCCGCGGTGTACATGCGGGCGGCAAGCGAGATCATCGCCGGGGGCGCGGTCTCGGAGATGCCCATGATCTTCTCGGCGGACAATGCCCGCTGCATCTCCTTGGCCCCCATCGTGCTCTGGTGGATGGCCAGCAGCCGTTCGGCCGGGTCGCCGACGTCGGTGGCAAGCGACGCGAACATCGCACCGACCTTCGTCCCGACGTCGGACTTGTCCTCGTCGGTGCGCAACGACACCGGCACCTGCGCGACCAGCGATGACCCGGGCAACTCACCTCGCCGCTCCAGATACATGCGGAGGGTTCCCGCGCACAGCGCCAGCACGACGTCGTTGACCTTCACGCCGAACACGTCTTTCACGTGACGGACCTGATCGAGCGGGACGCTCGAATACGCGAAGCGCCGGTGCGGGGTCAACTCCGTGTTGAACGAGGTGCGCGGCGCCTGGAACGGCGTCGGCGGGGTGTTCTCGCGCCGAGCAAAGGGGATGAACCGAAGCCCCTGCCGGACCGAGCCCTGCAACAAGCGCACGACGCGGTAAGGCGTGCTGATCGTGTGCCACGCACCGCGAGCCGTCAGTTCGAGCGCGGTCGGCACGGGCTCGACCGGAGGCGGCTCGTCAGGCTGGGGCACCGGCGGCGGGTGCGGCTCCATATCCATCAGCACCGTGGCAAGCTCGCTCCCCGACACGCCATCGATGATCGAGTGGTGGATCTTGGCGAGCACCGCGACCTTGTCGTCTCGCAAGCCGTCGATGACCCAGAACTCCCACAGCGGCTTGCGCCGGTCGAGCTTGATGGCCACGAGCTCGCCGATGAGGTTGCCGAGCTGCTCGGGCCCGCCCGGTGGAGGCACGCCGATGCGGCGGATGTGCGCGTCGATGTCGAAGCCCGGGTCCTCTATGAACACGGGCCGGTCGAGCCCGAACGGAACCTCGACAAGCCGCCACCGGAACTGCGGAGCGAGGTGCAGCCGCTCGGCGACCTGCCGGCGCAGGCGATCGACGCTGAACCCGTCATCGAGCTCGGATGGATCGACGATCATCACCGCCGACACGTGCATGTGCCAGGCAGCCGTCTCCCCCTAGAGGAACGCGGCGTCCACGCCGCTGACTCGTTGCATCCCTACTCTTCCGCTTTCGTTGTCGCCGAGCTGTTCAGCGCTCGGCCGGGGCGGCCACCCGGCCCGCCCAACGGTAGTCGGCCTTCCCAGCGGGAGATCTCTCGACGTGATCGACGAGGACAAGCGACCTCGGCAGCTTGTAGCCCGCCAGTGCTGTGCGGCAGTGCTCGCGCAACTCTTCGAGCGAGATGTTGGTGCCCGCGACGGGCTGCACCACAGCGGCGACCGCTCGGCCCCAGCGATCGTCCGGCACGCCCACGACCACCGCGTCATACACGGAAGCGTGCGCCTTGAGCACCGCCTCGACCTCTTCGGGAAAGACCTTCTCGCCGCCGGTGTTGATGCAACCCGACCCCCGGCCCAGCAAAGTGATCGAGCCATCGTCTGCGACGGTCGCCATGTCGCCGGTGAGCACCCACCGGTGCCCGCCCACCTCGACGAAGGTGGCGGTTGTCTTCTCCGGATCGTTGTAGTACCCGAGGGGAATCCGACCTCGCAGCGCAACGCGACCGATGTCGCCCGACCCCGGCGCGATCGGTTGCCGCGTCATCTCGTCGAGCACGGTCGTCGAATCTCCGTAGGGCGTGAACTTGGTGACACCGGCCGATGGTTCACTGCCCGCTTCGAGGCGTTGCGACCCTTGGGCTCCCGTCTCCGAAGAGCCGAAGCCGTCGACAACCGCGCAGTTCGGCACCTGCTCCATCAGCCGCTTGCGCAGCGCCGGCGACAGCGGGGCTCCCCCCGAGCCGATGGAGAACAACGACGACACGTCGAAGGGGCCATGCTCGTCCCAGGCGTCGACCAGCGGCCGGACGACCGCGTCGCCGACCACGGTGATGAGGTTCACCTTCTCCCGTTCGATCGTCTGCCACACCGCCAGCGGATCGAGCGAGCCGGGCAGCAGGACGACCGTGCCGCCGCTGAAGAGCCACGACAACGAGGTCCACTGGCCTGCCGCGTGCATGAGCGGTGCGACCGGCAAGAAGACGAACGATCCGTCGATCATGCGATCGGGGATCTCATCGGGCCTCTCGACAGGACCGAGCATCCGCATCGGATCGCCACCACCGATGCACGCGTAGAACGCATCTTCGTGGCGCCACACGACGCCCTTCGGGAGACCGGTCGTGCCGCCCGTGTATATGACGTAGTGATCGTCGCTGGAGCGCGGCCCGAAGGAACGCTCGGCCGACGACGACGCGAGCGCGTCCTCGTAGCCGACTTCAGTGCCGACGCGGCTCGCAATGCCAGAACCGTCCTCGACGGCAAGCCACCAGCCGACCGCGGGAAGATCACCGCGCACCGCTTCGGCCCGATCAGCGAACTGCCGGTGGAACAGCACGCCAACCAGGTCAGCGTCGTCGAACAGGTGGCGGAGCTCGTCCTCGACGTATCGATGGTTCACGTTGATGGGCACGGCCCGCAGCTTGTAGGCGGCGAGCATGGCCTCCA
>JACPNV010000097.1 GCA_016185305.1 Actinomycetota bacterium
TCGAGGGCACCAACTCACTCGTCCAAGCCGCCAAACGCCGGGCACGCGGGTACCGCTCCAAAGCCAAGATGATCACCATCATCTACCTCATCGCCGGCAAACTCCCGTTACCCGAAATCCACACGATCTAGCGAGGAGCCGGAACACCCGACACCGGATCCGCGTCCCTGTCCGGCGTCGTCACCGCGGCGACCGACGGTGCGCCCGTTGCCGGCGCGACCGTCGGCGCGGAGTGGGGAGCGGTCACCACGACCGCGAGCGATGGCTCCTACAACTTCCCGACCGTTCCCATGGGCGGGGAAACCGATGCGAAGACGTGGATCATCGACGTGCTCGCACCGCCGGGAAGCCGCCTCGACGGCGCCACCAAGGCGGTGACCGTGCAGAAGGACCAGCGCTCCACGCTGGACTTCGCGCTCGGCGAGCCGACCAACCAGCGGCCGATCGCCGACGATCTTCGCTACGACCTGCGGGCCAGTGACTCCTTCGCCCCGGTCGCCCTGTCGGGCCGCGACCCCGATGGCGACGCGATCACCTACCGCGTGTTCGGGGCCTCGGGCGGCACGTTCGGGTCGGTGAGCAGCGACGGCCGACTCAACTTCTTCCTCGATCAGGGCGTGACCTCGGCCCGGTTCTGGTACGTGGCCTCAGACGGCCGGTCTGACTCGCCGGCCGCGACCGTCGAGGTCACCCGCGACGATCCCAACCCCACGACCACCACCTCTTCCACGACGACCACGACCGCCCCGACCACGACAACCAGCTCGACGTCCACGACGACGACGCCGAGCACGACGACCAGCTCGACGACCAGCTCCACGTCAACGACGACGACCAGCTCCACGTCAACGAGCACAACGTCAACGTCGACCTCGACCAGCAGCACGACCACGATCCCGACGACCACGATCCCGACGACCAGCACGTCGACCACGCCGACGACAACGAGCACCACCTCGACCACGATCCCGACGACCACGATCCCGACGACCACGATCCCGACGACCACGATCCCGACGACCACGATCCCGACGACCACGATCCCGACGACCAGCACGTCGACCACGCCGACAACGACGAGCACCGACCCGTCTTCGTCGTCTTCGTCTTCGACTTCCACGAACGTAGCCGTGACGTCGACGTCGGAGCTCGACCCCGGCACCAGCGCGAGCACGACGAGCAGACGAGGGTCCTCCGCGGCCGTGCTCGGCTCGCGGGAATCGAACGCATCCGACGCCGGTAGTACGAGAAGCACAGGGCGGAGCGCTTCTGGTCAGCTTCCGGTCACCGGGGTCTCCGTGTGGCTGGCCGTGCTCACCAGCCTCGGGCTCATCGCGGCAGGCAGCCTCCTGGTCGCCCTTCGCCGCCTGCGGGCCCGAGTTTCGTGACGGCGACCGGGACCGCCCACGACACCCGCGCCGGTGACGCCGCCGAACCCGACCCGCGACATCCGCGGGCGTGGGCGAGGCGACGGTATCGTGCGGCGATGTTGCCCGCGGCTTCGGACGGAATGCATTGGCCGCTGACCGGTCGCGACTCCGAGGTCAGCGTCGCCCTCGGGGCGGTTCGCGCCGGGCGGCCGGTGCTGATCCGGGGTCAAGGCGGTGTGGGGAAGACACGCCTGCTCCGTGCCGTGGCAGAAGCCGCCATGGCGCAAGGATGGCAGATCCGCTTCGGTGTCGGCACCGAGACCGCCCGCGCCATCCCGCTGGGAGCGGTCGCCCACATCATCCCGACCTCGGCCCTCGACGCGCCTCGCGACGGCGTGCTGAGAGCGATCGTGACGGCCATCGAAGCGTCGCTCGTCGTGCCCGGGCCGGTGCTCATCTGCGTCGACGACTCGCACCTGCTCGACGACGCGTCGGCAACGCTCGTCTCGCACCTCGTGCGCCAAGCCGGTCCGCGCCTGTCGGTCGCCATCGTGGTTCGCAATGGTCCCCGCATGCCGGATGCGATCTCGGGCTTGATCACCGACGACCTCGTGGATCAGGTCGAGGTGCGACCGCTCGACGAGCACGCGATCGGCGAGGTTGTGGCGGCAGGTCTCGGCGCGCCGGTCGACCCGGTGACGGTGGCCCTGTTCACGCGATGGACCCGGGGGAACGTCCTGTTCCTTCGCGAGCTGGTACGAGATGGCGCCGAACACGGCGTGCTTCGAGTCGAGCATGGCCTGTGGACCTGGCATGGCCCACCGACGGTAGGACCGACGCTCAAGGAACTGATCCGGGCTCGCCACGCTCGGCTGGCTGAGCCGTCACGCCGGGCGCTCGAGCTGATCGCCATCGGCGAACCGCTGCCCCTTGCGCTCCTCGACCAGCTTGTCGATCCGGCCACGGTCGACGAGCTCTCCGACGCTGATCTCATCGAGCTCGACGACGTGACCGGCGCCGACAGCGTGCGCGTCGGGCACCCGCTCCATGCTGAAGCGTTGCGGGGCGTGATCCCGCCGGCGCGAGCGAAGCGGTTGCGCCTCGATCTCGCCGAGGCGCTGGGGGGCCAGAGCATCCTTTCGTCGACCGAGCGGTTGCGTGTCGCGGTGCTGCTCGCCGACGCGGGCCGGCCCGGCGACGCCGAGACGCTGGTAAGCGCGGCGCGGCGCGCGTGGGCGCTACGTGACACCGCGCTGGTCGAGCGGCTCTGCACCGCCGCGCTCCGCTCGGGCCCGCACCCCGAGGCGAGCTACCTTCTGGGCGAGACGCTGGCTGATCACGGTGACTACGAGAGTGCGGTCGACGCTTGGTCCCAGATCTTGGACGTGTCGCTGCCCGAAGACGTGCGCGTCAAGGTGGCGATCGCGTCGGCGGCCGTCCTCGCGCTCACGCTCAACCGCGCCGACGAAGCCCGCTCGGTGCTCGAAGACGCGGAACAACAAGTGCGCACCGGTGCCGGCCGCGATCGTTTGGCCGCCAGCCGAGCCGCCCTCTTCCTGCATGCCGACGAGAACACCGACATGAACAGCGCCGCCGTGACCTATGCCGACGCTTCCGTGCCCGACCAAGCGCGCGTGTTCGCCTGGCTGGCGTCCGCGCGCGACCGGCTGCTCGGCGGCGAGTGCGACTCGGTGGCAGGAGAAGCCGATGCCATCACGGCCGTGGCCGAACGGGCGGGCGAGGAGTTCCCGATGGCGGCCATGTTCGTCGGCATCTGCCGGTTCTTCGGGCTCGTGCAGTCGGGACGGTTGGACGAGGCCCAGCGCTTCTGCGAGATCCAGCGCGAGGCATCGCTCACCGATCCCCTACCGATCGCGCCGGCGACCTGGAGCCAGGGGCTCGGCATCGTGGCGATCTCGCGCGGTCACCTCGACCAAGCCATCGATCACCTCCGGGCCGCCGCGGCGCTGTTGCGTGGGAACGACATCGGAAGCCTGCGCCACGTCCTGCACGAGCTCGCGCTGTCGCTCGCGATGACTGGCGATGCCGACGGTGTCGCCGCCGCGATGGCGGAGGCGACGATCGCCAACAGCGGGCTCATCGACCCGTTCGTCGAGGACGTGCGGATCGATGCCGCCTTGCTTGCTGCACAAGGCGACGTGTCGGGCGCTCGCCGGCTGCTCCTCGAGCGTCGAACCGAGACCCAGCCGCGCCTGGCGTTCTATGACGTGCCGCTGCTCCATGACCTGGTTCGTTTCGGCGGCGCCGAGCAGGCTCGCGACGGGCTGGCCGGGTGGGCCGGGGTCGTCGACGGCATCGTCGCGCAGCTCTACCTCGATCACGCCGACGCGGCCGTGGCCGACGACGTCGATGCCCTCGTCGACGTCGCCGAGCGGTTCATGCGCGCCGGGTTCGACCTGTTCGCCGCGGAGGCTTGCGTGCGAGCGGCCGAGTTCGCCAGATCCGGCCGGCTCGGCGCCAGGCGCGCTGCCGCGCTCGAACGACAGGCAGACATATCGCTTGCCCGATGCGGCGCGCTACAAGCCCGCACGCCGATCCTTGCCAACAGGGGACCCGCCATGCTCCTGTCGCCCCGTGAGCGTGAGGTTTCGATGCTCGCCGCTTCTGGCCTCTCCGACAACGACATCGCGACGCGTCTCGTCCTCTCCGTGCGAACTGTTCATGCTCACCTGCGGTCGTCGTACCGCAAGCTCGGGGTCACGACCCGACACGAGCTGGCGGCGGCCATCGACGCGCCATCCGGCAGCTTGCTGAAGTCCTGAACCCCGTCGACCATCCTCCCGCCCGATGGACAAGGCGGACTATGAAGGTCAGTCCGGCGCCGCTCGCTGCGCCGACTCGACCGGCAGGAGCGCGGCCCCGACGAAGAAGCAGACTGCTCCCAGAAACGTTCCGAGGTTGACCAGCGCGATGTTCGCGGGCTCACCGGTGGTTCGCAGGTAGCGCGCGGCGATGGCGGACACGCCGAAGGAGACGGACCCGGCCAGGTTCAGCGCCGCGATGCCCCATTCGACACTCCAGTCGGACGGCGCCAGAACCGGGGCATGACCTCTGCGTATGCGAGCCAGCTCGCGAGGAGGACCAGCGCCTCGAGCCCGGCGTGGTCGCCCACGCCGCGGGCGCTCTGGTCACCGGGTTCCTCCGCTGCTTGTTCGATGAGGTGAGATGGTTCGGAGCAGTTCACAGGTCGTCGTCGTTGCGTCCGTCTTCGACATCGGCCACGCCGAGCCGGCGTGTGTCGCGGCCGGCTTCGGCATGATGATCCGAGACCCCGAGACGAAGAAGGTCCGCTACGAGGGTCTGCGTATCCACGAGTGTGCCGATCTCCGCGTCATGCCGACCTCGGGGCGAGGCTGCTAGTCAGCCAGCGTGGCGCGCTGGGAGCGCCCGGGACTTCGTGTCGCGATCTGTTCGTTTCCGAGCTATCTGTCTGAGCACCGTGGCCACCCGTTGGGGGTGATCGGCGTGGTCGGCTCGTTTGACGTGCCACCTCGTGTACGGCCCGAGCTCCGCAAGCGGATGAGCGACAAGGCTCGGAACGTCGCGATCCAGCCAGCGGGCGCGGCGAACGTGATCGACCTCCGCGGTTCACCCCGCCTACGCGTGCGCAGTTCGTCGCTGTGGCTTCTTGCTCACCGAGATGAACGTCGACAAGTTCAGCGACCGGGAAATCGCCGAATGGAAAGACGCGCTCGACCGGTGGTTCGAGATGCACCCCGACGCCGAGCCTTTTAGGACGGGAGGGCCTGGTTCGCCCGGCTCTCGTGCAAGGCCACACCCGGCGAAGCCGATGCAACGGACTGCGTGCGGTTCGAGGCAGGTGCTCAGCCGGTGGCGGCAGATCGATTGGCTCGTCCATCGGCGAGCAGTGCTTCGAACCGGGTGTCTCCTTGCGAGTCCGCCGAGCTCGACGCCGGCCCGGGCGGGATCTGTGTCGTCGACCTCGGCGGCGGTGCGGTCATGCGCGGCGAGTACGTCGAGCTCGTCCCGTACGAACGCATCGTGTTCATCTTCGGCTGGGACACCACGAGCACGCCCCCGCCGTGATACGGGTGGTGATCTGCGCGCCACCGACCAGAACCACCGCCATCGCGGCGGCGACCCCGACGAAGATCGGTGCCCGTTCAGATTCGGGGGCCGATGGCCCTCGATGGGCCTACCACGGCGGCTGACGGCAGATTCTCGCGCCATTTTCGCGCCATCAGCCCGCGCCATTCGACCACCACGTGTGGGGCGATCGGGCCCGCCCGACAGCGGCAACGACGAATCCAACTCGCTCGTTCAGCCGCCTATCCTGGCGGAAATCACCATCTGAAGGTGGCTGAAAGTTACAGGGCAGAACGGCGGAAAGGTACACTCATCCGTCGTGGCCGCTGATTGGATCCAACGAGGACTGCTACCGGTCCTGCGCGACGTCGCTTCCCAGGGCCTTCCTGTGACTCTGGTAATCGGTCCGCGGGCATGCGGGAAGACGACGCTCGTCCAGCGGCTGATCGACGACGGGGTGTACCGGCGGTATATCAGCTTCGCCGATCCCGGCGTGCGGGCCACGGCCTCAGCATCGCCGCTGCTGTTCGTGGAGTCCCTCCCGTTCGGCACCGTGATCGACGAGGTGCAGCTCGTCCCTGGGGTGCTCGTGCCCATAAAGGAGATGGTGGACGCCGCCGGCCGCCCCGGCCAGTTCCTCCTCACCGGATCGACGCGGGTCGACCTCCCGACGATGGGCGGCACCCATCCTCTCGCCGGCCGGTTCACCCGCTTCGAGCTGGCCCCGCTGAACGCGGCGGAGCGCCATGGCCGGCCGACCACCTCCGTCGCGACGCTGCTGGAGGGCGACCCCAGCACTCTGGCGGTCACCGACCTCGTGGGCGCGGTCTACGACCGAGAGGCAGCGACGACTGGCTTCCCCTTGCTCGTCACCTCCGGCGCCGACCATCGGCGATGGCGCCGCGACTACCTGCGCAGCGTCGTCCCGGAGACGCTGACCGAATCCGACCACATCGTGGACCACCAACGCCTGACGCGCTTGCTCGAAGGGATCGCCGGAATGGCCGGCCACGAACTCGTCCTCAACCACCTCGTGTCGGACCTCTCGATCGACCGCCGAACCGCCTCCCGCTACCTCGACCTCCTCGAGGAGATGCGGCTCATCCGCAGGCTGCCCGGTCTGCGCATGAAGGCAACCGACACCGAGCGGGCCGTACCGAAACTGCACTTGGCCGACCCGATCCTCGTCGCGCCCGACCCAGGTGGGGTGAGCGATGATCGCCGCGACGCGCTTCTGGAGTCGTTCGTCGTCAACGAGCTCGCGACCCAACTCGAGTGGGTCGACGGCGCAGATGGCCTGTTCCACTGGCGCGACCGCCGCCGAGACGAGGTCGACCTCGTCGTCGAGCGTGACAGCGGCTTCGTCGCTATCGAGGTCAAGAGAGCCCGGGAGGTCCCGTCGGGAGCGACGGCCGGCATCGACGCCTTCCGGGCGCGCTATCAAGATCGGTTCCGACGCGGGTTGGTGATGTACGCCGGGCGCCACGTACTCCCGCTCGGTGATGCGGTCTGGGCCGTGCCGATCTCGGCACTCTGGAGCCGCTAACCAACCCGAGCCTCGTGATCGACGCCCAACGGCTCGTCGGTCTCCCCGACGGGCACCGACCTTTCGCTTTCGGTCGTTCTTCGCTGTCAAGATCGGTGCAAGCATGGATCTTCTGGGCGATCTGGTACTCGACGGCCATGACCGGCCCTGTCGGTGGGCGTGGATGTAGTGAAGTGCTCGAGGGACGGGTAGCTGATCATCTCGACGCGGTCACCGGAACCGGCCTCGGACGGGCCGACTTCGAGGTCGACCCGCAGCGCGGACTTGACCTTGATCAGGATCCGGACGGGTACGCGGATCGGTTTCACGCTCCGCCCCAACACCGGGATCTCCTCGGCTTCGCCGCGCTCGAAGTCGAACGCGCCGACACCCGTTGAGAGGGCCACGTCGAGGGTGTCGAGGAATCGGTCGAACTCGGCTCGGGACACCGCGTCGAGGTCTCCGCTCATGCGTGCCCGGAGCGCGAGGCGCACCTCGAGGCTCGCGCCGCCCCTTGATCGCGAACACGGGGTCGCTGTCGTCGTGCTTGACGCGTTGGAGGGCGGCGATCACCAAGCCGTTCGCGACGATGCGAGCAACTCGCTTGGGCGCGATGTCTGACTTCGTCGCGGCCTGCTGGATCCAGCTACTGAGCACGCTCGCGCTGAACGGGTGTCCTTGCCGCGTGGCGGCAGCGGGTCTGCGGTCCGTTCCTCCCGCACCTAACCTACAAAGCCTGAGAATGCGCCGCTCCCCAACTCGGGCACCCCAACCGCGCCCTCGTGACCTGCACAATCGGACGGATGGAGCGAAATCGGAGAGAACCAATCCGCTTTCGCTCCACGAAGTCCCGAAAACACTGGGTGGCTCGCGTTACCTCTGTCGTACACACCAAACCACTCACCCGGACCACCGCCCCGAGAAAGAAGAAAACCCCCGCTGACCAGGGGATTTCTGGTGTGGGCGATATTGGACTCGAACCAACGACCTCTGCCGTGTGAATGAAAATCCACGGCCGGTCACAGCTTCCTCGATTAGGTCATCGGGGGTCGCCAAGGGCCATGAATCCGCTGGTCAGGCCCATGCCGTGATCGCGCGTCGACAGCCCACGACGACCCTTCTGCGGAAGATCCCGGAAGATTCTCGCGCCATTTTCGCGCCATCGCCGCGCCATCGGGAGCTCGAAAATGGCGCGAGCCTTTGCCACGGAGCGTGCTCAGCGAGGCGCGTCTCGACCGGCGCTCGGAACGACGCGACCCCCTTCTCGATCTCGATCGCCAATGGATCACCGAGCGGCGCGAGCGATGAAGTCGTTGGCCCAGGCGACGGCGTCGTCGACGTGTTCGATCACGTCGAGCCCGTCGGCGGCTTCCGCGTAGATGGTGTCCCATCGCTCGAAGGCCACGACCGTCGGCGGCCACGACTGACTGCGCCGGGCCGCAAACAGGCGCCGCGCAGTGGCGGCCAAGGCGGCGAAGTCGATGTCTTCTTCCTGTTCGAGGATCTGCAGGTCGACCAGGTCGTGGGCGCGTTCGTTGCGGCCGGTCTTTGTGTTGATCGCCGTGCAGGCGTGGAGCTTCTGCGCGATCTGGTGATCGAGGGCCAGGACGGGGATCGGGTCCGGCGTGGAGAGGCCGATGACGTCGAACAACTCGACGATGTCAGCGGCGATCCGCAGCTCGTGTCGTTGGGTGCTGCCGATCTCGTCGTGGCCGAGCTCGAACGGGACGCTCAGCCAATGCCGGCCCTGGTAGGCGAGACGGATGATGAAGGGTCGCATCACGTAGTCCTCCGGCACCGCTTCGGGCTGCGGCGGATCGAGCTCTTCCAGCTCACCGGTGAAGCCGCCCCACCCCTGGGCGAGTCGTGCCGCGAGCGCGTCGAGATAGTCGTCGAGGGTCACCTCGGCGGAGCGGGCGGCGTCGAGGTCCGGAGTGAAGCGGCTTGCGGCCTCACCGACGCGCAGCTTCATCGCCGTGCCGCCCTTGACGACGCTGGGCGGCAGCATCTGGCCAACCACGGTGTTGGCGATCACTCGTTGCACACGCCGCAGAGGGCGGCCTCGGTCGCGGGCGATGTTGGAGATGCGAGCCTCGAGCGATCGCAGGTTCGACGGCGGGTCCTCGCGCTTGGGGCTCATGCCGCGTCGCCGATCTCGCTGATCACGCCGTCGGCTTGATCGCGGCGCAGCAGGCCGCGGCGGGCTGCTTCTCGAGCGGCGTCGAGCAGTCGGTCTCGCATCACGAGATCGCGGCAGTCGAGCAACGCCCGTCGAACCGTGGTGGTCGGGATCCCCTCGAAGACGGTCAGCTCGACCTCGTCGAGTCGTCGCTGGACGACCTCGACGTCGTCAGGCAGATTCGGGCGGGCCCGCTTGGGGGTACCGACCCGGATGCGGCGAGGATTCACCAAGCCGAGGTCGTGCAGCGCGAGCACCGCATCGTGGGTCAGGTAGGCGCCAGGCCCGACCCGCAGCACCGCTTCCATGTACGGATCCCGTCCGGAGCGGGGGATGTCGTCGAACCGGTAGAGCCCATAGGCGATGTGATCGAGGCCGCCGCGTTGGGAGAGCTTGCGCAGCTCGACCACGGGCACCCCGAGCCCTTCCGCGTCGCGGGTTGTGACATAGCCGTACTGATCGAGCGCGATCTCCCGCAACCGCCGTCGGTAGGTGTCAGCCAGAGCCATGTCACAACCGTACTGTCCCCGGTACGGTCATGACAAGCCGCTACCGTACTGAAATAGGTACGGTTCCGACAGGTGCCTCATGGGCGGCGAGGCACACCTCGGGGCGTGGACTCGCTGGCCCTGATTACCACTCGCCGCGGTCAGAGGATGCTCACGAGTGCGCGGGCACCGTCGAGATGACTCGATGACGAGTCGACGATGCGGGGATTCCTTGGAGGCACGGTCCTTCTGCGCATTCGGGCTCGTTCCACCCGCTGCCGCTGGGTTGCTCGCGGCGGTCCCACTGGTCATGCTCCGAGTCGTCTCCTCTGCACCGGCGTACCGCGCGGAGTCCTGGGAGACCGACTTGCTCATCGGAGGTCGCATTCGGCCGGGCCGATCATGGCCGCATCGCTCCTGATCTGTCTGGTCGTGATCCCTCAGGTGGCCCTTCACCACATGAGAACTGGCGGATCGACCCGTCCGACACGAGGAGCACCGATGGCGTGGACCGCCGCTGACATCGCCGACCAGCGCGGCCGCACCGCGGTCATCACCGGTGCCAACACAGGGGTCGGCTACGAAACCGCGCTGGCGTTGGCGGCAGCCGGGGCGCTCACCGTCCTCGCATGCAGGGACCGCACCCGCGCCAACGACGCCGCTGAGCGGATCCGCCCCCAGTGCCCCGACGCCACGGTCGAGGTGCTCCCGCTCGACCTCGCCGACCTGGCCGCCGTTCGCGCGGCCGCCGAGGAAGCCCACGACCGGTTCGAGCGCATCGACCTGCTCATCAACAACGCCGGGGTGATGGTCCCGCCCCTGACCCGCACCGCCGACGGCTTCGAGTTGCAGCTCGGCGTCAACCACCTCGGCCACTTCGCCTTCACCGCCCTGGTGTTCGGCTCCCCCATCCTCTCGGTCGCCTCGCATCCCGGCGTCTCCTACACCGAGCTCAACCGGCACAGCGCCGGCTATGGGATCGCTCCCGTGCGGGCGGTCATCGCGACGGCAGCCAAGCTCGTCACCCACGACGTCGCGTCCGCCGCACTGCCGAGCCTCCGCGCCGCCACCGACCCCGGCGCAGCCCAGGGCGCCTACTACGGCCCCGACGGGCGGGGCGGTCGCACCGGCGATCCAGTCATCGTGACCTCCAACGAACGCTCCCACGACGTCGAATCCGCCCGCCGACTCTGGGAGATCACCGAACAACTGACCGGCATCCAGTTCCCCGTCACCCCGGCCTCCTGACCGACTGCCACGCGCAATGGCACCGCGTCGACCCGATCCCTGGGCTCACGGCGACATCGGTGCCGAAGTTGTCCATGGCCCGCTCGAACACGTACGCCCGCCGTACGCAGCTTTGGAGACGCCGTCGGTGCGCCGCGCGTTGCGAGCCCGGGACCCGCAGGCGACGGTCGCGGCGCCCCTGATGGCGTTCAGGATGCTCGACGGCGGCATTGATTCCCCGGCTGGTGAGCGCTGGTCACTCACCTCCTGCCCTCCGGGTCGGGGAGTTGGAGGCAGATCGCGGCCCGGTAACCGGCGGGGGTGAGGACGATGTCGAGCACGGCGGGGGCGCCGCCCGTCGGGAAGATCTGGTCCCTGGCGTTCGTGGTGTCGCGGCCTGGTCGGGTCGAGTACGGCGGCTGGGCGAGGACCTCGTCGTTGGTCTGCTCCGGGAAGTAGAGCTGGCTGGTGAGCGACCGGCCGCCGGTGTGGACCATGAGGTGGATGTGCACGGTGCGGCCGGGATACCAGCCCGGGTAGATGGTGTGGAACTCGACCATGCCGGCGGTGTCGCTGTGTTGGCGGCCGCGGAGGAAGGTCTGGTCGGCCAGGTACTCGGTGCGCGGCGCGGTCGCGGCCGTGACCATGGCCGTCGAGTCGGGTGGCGCGAACCCCGAGTAGCGGCCGAGCGCGTCGCACTGCCAGATCTCCACGACCGCGTCGCCCGGTGGCCTGTTGCCGGGGTGGGCGAAGCGGATGCCGAGTTGCAGCGGCACACCGTCGCGGTCCTCGACGACGTCGCGTCGTTCGGGTTGGGCGTCGCGGTGGTAGGGGCCTTCGTCCTGTTCGGCCCACGACCGGCACACCGTGCACGTCGCGAGCATCGTGGCCAGCTCACTGCTCACCGCGTCGCCGGAGCTCATCTGTTCGCAAACTCCTGGAACGCTTCGAAGGCCCGGGGGGCGTGAACCGTGCCGGGCCCGCCGTTCATGAGGATGGCCACGCCGAGCGCTTCGGCGACTTCCCCGGCGGTCGCGCCGCGTCGGGCGGCGCCGCGTGCGTGGGACGCGACGCAGCCGTCGCACTGCTTGGTGACGGCGACGGCGAGCGCGATCAGTTCCTTGGTCTTGGCGTCGAGCGCGCCGTCGACGAACACGGCGCCGCTGAGCGCGCCGTACCCCTCGAAGACGGCCGGGATGTGCTCGCGCAACTCCCGGACCGGTGCCCGCAGCTCGTCGAGGATCTCTTTGTGGGTCATGCGCGGGCTCCTTGGTCAGGGGTGCGATGGTGACGGCGGGGCGCCGTCGATCTCGAAGAACAGCTCGTCGGGGTAGCACCACCACCAGTCCTCGCCCGGTTCGTATGAGCGGATCAGCGGGTGGTCGCCGTGTTCGTGCCAGTGGGCGGTGGCGTGGCGGTTCGGGGAGTTGTCACAGCACCCGATGTGCCCGCAGTGCATGCACATTCGCAGGTGCACCCATCGGCCACCGATGCGCAGGCAGTCCTCGCATCCGTCGCTCGACGGGGTGACCTCGTCGGCGATGGTGTCGAGGTGGGTGCAGGTCTCAGGCATGGTCGTGGGCTCCGTTGGTTCGTTCGAGGGCGTCGCGGTCCCATCGTGCGGTGGTCGCCGCGGCGTCGTAGGTGGACTCTAGGAACGCGAGGAGAACGGCGTCGGGGTCCGGCGCGCTGCGCACGACCTCGTAGGGCAGGATGGACTCGCCGAGCTCGTCGTCCCACCGGGCACCCTCGGGTGCGACGGGGGTGTCGCGGTAGCCGGGCGGGTCCGGGTAGGCGTATGCGTAGAACACCCCTTCCTCGCCGGGCGGGCCCGGCCAGTACCCGCAGCTGCTCACCTCGTGGGAGTACGCCTCCCACATCACGTGTGGCCCGCAGTTCGGGGCGCCACCCGGATGCAGGGGTGCCGGCCGACCCGAGAAGCGGGTGTAGGCGAGGTCGAGCGCACCCCAGAACAGGTGCACGGGGCTGGCCTTGCCCACGAACCGGGCGGCGAACACGTCGAACACCGGTGCATCTCTATGAGCGCGAGCCAGAAGCGGCGCACGGCGTCGGGGTCGTAGCGGGCGTGGACGTGGTCGTCGGCGAACGGGATCGCGTCGGGGATCTCGACGGGGACCGGCCAGATCGGGGTGCTGACCCCGAGGTCGTCGAGCATGGCGGTGACCGCGGTGTGGAAGTCGGCGACCGAGCGGTCCTCGAGCGCCAGGGTGCGGGTGGTGCCGTCGACGGTGGCGATCTCGAGGTTGTGGGCGAGGAAGTCGAAGTCGATCTGGAACGCAGGGCCACTCGGGTGCGGCATGAGCGAGGTCGTGAGGCCGCGGGCGGTCACGTACAGCGCCGAGCTCCACCAGTGGTTGAGGATCGGTTCGTTGGCGAGGCGGATCTTCCCGACGACCTGGGTGTAGAGGTGAAGGGTGTCGCGGGTGTCCTGCCACCCGGCGATGGGGATGGCCGGCCATCGCTGCGACGCAGCTGAGGTCATGGGTGGCTCCCTTCCTGGTTCGCGGCGGTGCTCACGTGTCGACCCGGTCGACCGCAGGGTCGGGGCGCTCGCCGAGGAACTCGACCCACGCCCTTTTCACGCACGGGTAGTGCGTGGATGCTTCGACCAGGTCCAAGAACCCGGCGATGGTGTCATCGAATCGTCCCTGCAGCCGTTCATCGGCGAGCGCTCCGTCGTCGGCGAACGCGGTGTGGGCTTGGGCGAGGGAGAACATGTCGGGGTAGATGCGGGCGCCGAGGTGTTCGAGAGGGACGCGCAGCGCCCACAGCCCCCGGTTGCCGCCGACCATCGACGGAGACGCCGACATCAGCAGCCCGTGGCGTTCGTTGAACGGCTGCGGACGGGCACGCGACACCCAGTCGATGGCGTTCTTCACAACGCCGGGCATCGAGGCGTTGTATAGGACCCGCAGCGGTTCGCGCCGGTCGTTGTTCGTCTGATCGGCGCTCATCGGCTCCCTCTCCGTGTTGTGCGTGGCTCGGCTTCGGGTTGGGTCGGCTCATCCAATGCTGCGAGCACGATCTCGGCGGCGTCGCCGATGGCGTCGAGCTGGGACGGTGTGAGCCGGTCGATGACCAGGTGCCGGACCGCGGCGACATGTCCGGGTGCGGCTGCCTCGATGTCGCGTCGTCCGCGCTTGGTGATGACGACGTAGGCGCCACGGCGATCCGAGTCGCAGCGCTCCTTCTTCACCTGCCCGCGGCCGGCCATGCGGGCGACCTGGTGGGAGAGGCGGCTCTTCTCCCAGCCGAGGACCCCACCGAGCTCGAACAGGCGCATCCGGCCGTCGGGCCGGTCGGTCAGCGCTACCAACACCAGGTAGTCCGGATACGACAGGCCCGAGTCCGCAGCGAGCTGCCGGGCGAGCTCGCTCTCGAGGCGCATCTGCATGAACTGCAGCGAACGCCACGCCCGCTCCTCCCGCTCGGTCAACCACCGCACGTCGGCCACACCTGCACTCTACTCCCGGGAATAGATGATGTGTCCACCATTGTTAGATGACATGTCAACCACAATCGGAGGAAGTACCCATGAGCACCACCGTCACCCCCACCACCCCCGCCACCCTGACCAGCACCTACGCCATCGACCCGACCCACAGCCGGATCGGTTTCGTGGCCCGCCACGCCATGGTCACCAAGGTCCGCGGCTCGTTCAACGAGTTCGAGGGGTCCGGGTACTTCGACGCCGAGAACCCGGCCAACTCACACCTGCGCCTCACCATCCAGGCCGCCAGCATCGACACCCGCAACGCGGACCGCGACGGGCACCTCAAGGGCAACGACTTCTTCGACATGGAGGCCTACCCCGAGATCACCTTCACCTCGACCACCGTCGAGCAGGTCGACGCCGAGAACTACCGGGTCACCGGCGACCTCACCATCAAGGGCGTCACCAAGCCGGTCACGGTCGACTTCGAGTACTCGGGCACCGCGGTCGACCCGTACAACAACCAGCGCATCGGGTTCGAAGGCAGGACCACCGTCAACCGCAAGGACTGGGGCGTCAGCTGGAACGCCGCCCTCGAAGCCGGCGGCGTGCTCGTCAGCGAGAAGGTCACCCTCGAGTTCGAGGTCTCCGCCATCCGCACCCCCGACGCCAGCTGACCCGTCTCCCCGCCCGACCCCGCCCGGTCCGGACCGCCTCCGGATCGGGGGGGTCCCCGGGCGGGGCCTGCTCCTCGGAAGGACTGTCATGGCCATCTCACCTGTACGCCTCAACCACGCCGTGTTGTTCGTCGCCGACCTCGACCGGTCGGTGCGCTTCTACTCCGACGTGTTCGGCATGGACGTCATCACCCGCGAACCTCGAGCCAACGCCGCGTTCCTGCGCCTGCCCCGCTCGGGCAACCACCACGACCTCGGCCTGTTCGGCGTCGGCACCGCCAGTGGACCCAAACGCCGCGGCGGCATCGGCCTCTACCACCTCGCGTGGCAGCTCGACACCATCGACGAGCTCGCCGCCGCCCGCCAGACGCTGCTCGACACCGGTGCCTACACCGGCGAGTCCAGTCACGGGGCCACCAAGAGCCTCTATGGCGCGGACCCCGACGGCAACGAGTTCGAGCTCATGTGGATGCTCCCCCGCGACGCGTGGGGACCGTACGAGAACTCGGCGCCCATCGACCACCTCGACCTCACCGGCGAAGTCCAGCGCTGGAGCGGTGTCCGCACCGCCGGGCACGTGGTGCCCGACAACGAGGAGGCCCGGTCATGACCGCCTTCGCCCCGCCCGTCGCCGCCTGGCACGGCGAGCAGAACCATCAGGGCCCCCTCCTGGTGTTGTTGCACGGCCGGGGGTCCAACGAGGGCGACATCATCTCCCTCGCCGACCACCTCCCCGACGGTGTCGCCTACGCCGCCGTCCGGGCGCCGATCGCCGAAGGCGGCGGCTACGCCTGGTTCGCCAACCGGGGCATCGGCCGCCCCATCGCCGAATCGCTGGCCGAGACCATGGCGTGGTTCCGCGCCTGGCTCGACGACACCGCCCCCGCCGGGCGACCAGTCGTACTCGTCGGGTTCAGCGGCGGCGCCGCGTTCGCCTGTGGGCTCATCCTCGACGACCCCGACCGCTACACCGGCGCCGCCATCCTGTACGGCACCCTGCCCTTCGACGCACGCGTGCCCACCACCGCCGGGCGCCTCACCGGGCTACCGGTCCTCGTCGCCCACGGCGACACCGACACCGTCATCCCCGCCGACCTGCTCTCCCGCACCTGGACCTACCTCCACGACATCGCCGGCAGCGACACCACCGGCGTGCGCGACCCGGGCGGGCACGGCATCAGCCCCAACGTGCTGCGCGAGCTCCAGGTCTGGCTCCAACGCCTGACCATTTCGGCAGAGGCGGCGTCATGACCGCGGCCCGCCCGTTCGAGATCGGACTGTTCACCTTCGGTGAGATCACCGCTCATCCGACGACCGGCCGACCGATCGACCCCGCCGTGCGGCTGCGCGAGTTCATCGACCTCGCCGTGCTCGCCGACCAGGCCGGCCTCGACGTGTTCGGCGTCGGTGAGCATCACCGACCTGACTTCGCCATCGCGTCACCACCGGTCGTGCTGGCCGCCGTCGCCCAGGCCACCGAAGCGATCCGGCTCACCAGCACCGTGACCGTGCTCTCCACCGCGGATCCGGTGAAGGTGTTCGAGGACTTCACCGCCGTCGACCTCATCTCCGGCGGCCGCGCCGAGATCACCGCCGGCCGCGGCGCCTACACCGAGTCGTTCCCGCTGTTCTGCCACGACCTCGCCGACTACGACGACCTCTTCGACGAGAAGCTCGACCTGCTCCTCCAGCTCAACCGCCACGAACGCGTCACGTGGTCCGGGTCCCATCGCCCGCCGTTGGTCGACGCCGGTGTCTACCCGCGGCCCGTCCAAGCCGAGCTGCCGATGTGGGTCGCCGTCGGGGGAACGCCCGCCAGCGTCGTGCGCGCCGGCCGGCACGGCCTGCCGCTGTACCTCGCCATCCTCGGCCAACCCGAACGGTTCGCCCCCCTCGCCGACCTCTATCGCCGCACCGGTACCGACGCCGGCCACGACCCCGACAGTCTCCGGGTCGGGGTGACCAGTCACTTCTACGTCGAGCCGACCTCCCAAGGCGCCCGCGACACCTTCTACCCGTACTACTCGCGCTACATCGGCAACAACATGCCCGGCGGACGCGGCCAGGCCCTCCCCCGCGACGGTTCGACGGCTGGGCCGGTCCACGAGGCGCCCTCTTCACGGGCAGCCCGCAAGAGATCATCGACAAGACCCTCTGGGAACACGAATTCCTCGGCCACGACCGGTTCCTCGCCCAGATCGGCCTCGGCGGCCTCCCCTTCGCCGCCACCGCCCGATCCATCGAACTGCTCGCCACCGAAGTCCTTCCCGTCATCCGACGCGACACGGCGCCCCCGACCCCGCACCCGCGGGAGACTCCACGCGGCCCTCAGCACGAGCTGGCGACCGCCACAACGAAAGGAACCACGCCATGACCTTCCCCGTACTCCAGGACAAGGTGGCAATCATCACCGGCGCCGCCATGGGCATGGGCGCAGCAACCGCACAGCTCTTCGCCGAAGCCGGAGCGAAGATCGTCGTCGCCGACATGAACGAAGACAAAGGCCAAGAGGTGGTCGCCGGCATCGAAGCCGCCGGCGGCGCCGCCTTCTTCCAGCGCGTCGACATCTCCAACTCCGACCAGGCCAAAGCCATGGTCGACGCGGCCGTCACCCAGTACGGCCGACTCGACGTCGCCGTGAACAACGCCGCGCTCACCCCCGACGACAAGCCCCTCGCCGAGTTCGACGAGGACTACTGGGACCGGCTCATGTCCATCGACCTCAAAGGCACCGCGCTGTGCATGAAGTGGGAGCTCCAGCAGATGATCCGCCAAGGCGGCGGCGGATCGATCATCAACATCTCCTCGGTCAGCGGGTTCCGACCCCAACCCGCCAACCCCGCCTACGTCGCCGCCAAGCACGGCGTCAACGGGCTCACCAAGGTCGCCGCCCTCGAGAACGGCGCCCTCAACATCCGCGTCAACGCCGTCGCCCCCGGCGCCATCGACACCCCCATGCTCCGCGGCGCCCTCGAGCAGTTCAACCTCACCGAAGAGGACTACGCCCCCCAACTCAGCCTCCTCAACCGGTTCGGCCAGCCTCGCGAGGTCGCCGAGGCCAGCCTCTGGCTCGCCTCCGACCAGTCCTCCTACGTCACTGGCGCCGTCATCCACGTCGACGCCGGCTACACCAGCCGCTAACCCCCGCTAACCCCAGACGATCGCCCCGCGATCGCGCCATTTCCGCGCCATTTTCACGCGCCATCCCACGCACCGTGGTCGGCCCCACCCGAGACGGGTCAGCAAGCGAGTGGGCGATGGCAGACTCGAACTGCCGACCTCCTGCGTGTGAAGCAGGCGCTCTAACCAACTGAGCTAATCGCCCCGAACTCGATTGAAACCACTCACCGTGAGCGAAGTGAACTCTGCCGTGCTGCCGTGTGAATGAA
>JACPNV010000027.1 GCA_016185305.1 Actinomycetota bacterium
CGTGATGTGCCGCGTGGTGGAGAAGGGCGCCACCGACAAGAAGAAGGGCCCGATGGTGCAGATCATCGTGCCCACCGCGACCGCGGGCGTGAACATCGTGCGAGGGATCGGCATCTGGGGTCGCAGAGAGTCCGACCACTGCGAGGTGAAGTACGACGACGTTCGAGTGCCGATCGAGAACGCGCTCGGCCACGTCGGCGAGGGGCACCAAGCCGCGCAAGACCGGCTCGGCGCCGGCCGCATCTACCACTGCATGAACTGCATCGGCCAGATGTGGCGCGCGTTCGACCTGCTCGTCGAGCGGGCGCGCACCCGTGAAGTACACGGCGGCCTGCTGCGCGACAAGCAGTTCGTGCAAGGTTTCATCGCCGACAGCTACATCGATATCCAGGCGGCGCGCCTGATGACGCTGCACGCGGCGGAGAAGACCGACGCCGGGATGCAGGGCGCGAGGACCGACATCTCGGCGATCAAGGTGTTCGTCCCGGCCGCATACGCTCGCGTGGTCGACCGCGCGATCCAGGTGTGGGGCGCGGCCGGGGTGTCGAACGACCTGCCTCTGGCCGGCATGTACATGGGTGCACGCACACTGCGACTCGCCGATGGCCCCGACGAGGTGCACCGCATCCTCATCGCCAAGAACGTGCTCGGCCGCTACGACACGGGCGAGAGCTGGGACTTCGGCAACTGACGTCAGCCCGCCGGCGCGCGGCTGAGCCGAGCAGCGCCGGCTCGTAGCCGGGCGAGGCGACGGTCTCTGCTCTGGCTCCCCGCTCGCTGAACCCCCTAACGTCGAGGGAACGACACGGGGGAGCACGCGATGACCACACCGACCGACCCTGGCGCGGCCGACGGAAGGCACCTGCGCTTTGCAGTCATCGGCGCGGGGATGGCAGGCATCCTCAGCGCCATCAAGCTTCTCGAGGCCGGCCTCGACGACTTCTGTGTCTATGAGAAGGCCGACCGGCCCGGCGGCACGTGGCGGGAGAACACCTATCCCGGCATCGCCTGCGACGTTCCATCGCACCTGTACAGCTACTCCTTCGAACTGAACCCCGAATGGAGCCACCTGTTCTCGCCTGGCCAGGAGATCCTCGCCTACTTCGAGCGGGTCGTCGCCCACCACGACCTCGACCGATTCATCCGCTACGGCGACGAAGTAGTGCGCTGCGACTACGCCGACGGCCGCTGGCACCTCGAGACCGCATCGGGCCACACCGACGTCGTCGACGTCGTCATCGCCGCCACTGGCGTGCTGCATCATCCCCGCCACCCCGACATCGAGGGGATCGACACCTTCGGCGGCGCCATGTTCCACAGCGCCCGCTGGGACCACGACGTGCCTATCGCCGGCAAGCGCGTCGGCGTGATCGGCACGGGATCGACCGCGGTGCAGATCGTGGCGGCCATCGTCGGCGAAGCTGGTCACGTTTCGATGTTCCAACGCACCGCGCAGTGGATCATGCCCCAGCTCAACCCGCCCTACTCCGACGACGACAAGGCCAGCTTCCGCGCCGACCCGAGCAAGATGACGCAGATGCACGACAACCTCTCGCAGCTCTTCGAGGACGGCTTCGCCAACGCGGTGGTCGACGCCGATTCGCCGCAGATCAAGCTGATCGAGCAGGCGTGCCTCGACAACCTCGAGAGCAACGTGCGCGACGCCGAGCTGCGCGAGCTGCTGCGACCGAACTACCGGGCCGCGTGCAAACGGCTGGTGATCTCCGGCGACTTCTACGACGCCATCCAGCAACCGAACGCGGAACTGGTGACCTCACCCATAGAGCGCATCGAGCTCGGCGGTGTCCGCACGACCGAGCGCCTGCACGAGCTCGACGTGCTCGTGCTGGCCACCGGCTTCCGGGTCGACGCGTTCATGCGCCCGATAGAGGTCACCGGCCGCCACGGCGTGACGCTCGAGAAGGTGTGGGCGCACCGGCCGTCGGCGTATCTGTCGATCTCGATCCCCGACTTCCCGAACCTGTTCATGTTGAACGGTCCGAATGGGCCGGTCGGCAACTTCTCGCTCATCGAGGTGGCAGAGCTGCAGTTCGCGTACATCATGCAGCTCGTCGATCGGCTGCGGTCAAACGGCTGCCGCGAGATCAGCGCCACGCACGGCGCCCTCGACGAGTGGGAGACGGCCCGCGAGGAGGCAGCAAAGAAGACCGTGTGGGTCACCGGGTGCCGCAGCTGGTACCTCGACGACCGAGGCATCCCTGCCGCGTGGCCGTGGAGGTTCACCAAGTTCCGCGACGACATGGCGACGCCGAACCCCGACCACTACGAGCTCATCTGACCGTGTCGTGGGTTCGTCGTCGAGCGTCGGCTTCGTACCGGTGTGAACGACCTTCGCATCCCGCAGGCCTCGACGATGCACTCCCGCATGACCCGGCAGTGCTGATTTATTTACAGACATGCTGGTCAGTTGGTGGGCCCGGTGGGGATCGAACCCACGACCAAGGGATTATGAGTCCCCTGCTCTGACCACTGAGCTACAGGCCCCGCACCAGCATGCCCTGCCGGGGTCGGTGGGTCTGACCGCGTTCGCTGACGCCCTCTTCGCTCCCCCGCCGGAGGCGCGGGCGAACCGCCAGGACCATGACAGTGAACGGTGTCATTGCGCTCCCTACCTACCGGCCAGTAGGCTGGGCGCCGTGAGTCTCGCAGAACCGATCGCACCACCGGCTTCCTCCAGCACCGAAGAGCGGGTGGGGTCGCTGAAGCCGGTCCTCGACATCATCCCGAAGAAGGCCTACGACAACCCCACTTGGCGAGGGCTGACCTACTTCTTCCGTGATCTCGGCATCTACATCATGGCGGCCATCGGACTCATTGCGTTCACCAACCCGGTGATCGTCGTCCCGCTCGAGCTGCTTGCCGCCCTCGCGGTGTCGGCGCTGTTCGTCGTAGCCCACGATGCCGCCCACGGTGCGCTGTTCAAGAGCAAGCGCCTCAACTCCTTCGTCGGCCACGTCGCGATGCTGCCGAGCTGGCACGTCTATGAGGGATGGGTGCTCGGCCACAACCGCATCCACCATGCGTACACCGTGCGCCAGGGCTTTGACTTCGTGTGGCATCCCTACACCGCTGAGGATTACGCCGGAATGAGCTGGCACAAGAAGCTCCGCCACCGGGTCGAGTGGTCATGGTTCGGTGCCGGGCTCTACTACATCCGCGAGGTGTGGTGGAACAAGATGGTGGTGGGCAAGCCTCCCGCTCGCTGGCAAAGAGCGATTCGCCACGACCGCTTCATCGTGCTGGCCTTCGTCCTCGCCGCCACGACATTGCTCGCTGCCCTCGGCTGGGCGCAGACAGGCTCGGTGGTGGGTGTCGTTTGGCTCGTCACGCGGGTGTTGGTCCTGCCATTCCTGGGCTTCTCCTTCATCATCGGCTCCTTCGTCCACGTGCATCACATCCAGCCCGACATCCGATGGTGGAAGCGGCGGGAGTGGACGAAGTTCAAGGGCCAGATGGAAGGCACGACGATCCTCCGAGCACCGTGGGGTTCGAACTTCTTCTTCCACTGGATCATGGTGCACATACCCCATCACGTGGACATGCGCATCCCGATGTACCGGCTCGAGCTGGCGGCGGAAGCGATCAAGGCCGCGTACCCCGAAACCGTGCACGATGAGCCACTGCGGTTCCGCCGCTACATCCGCAACACGCGACGGTGCAAGCTCTACGACTTCGACAGCGGCGTGTGGATGACGTACCGCCAAGCCGCCGCGAGACTCGCCGCCGTCGCCTGAACGCGAGAGAAGCACCTCGCTGCTGCCCAGCTGAGGTGCTTCTTTAACCAGCTCCGGGGGTGGGGCTTGAACCCACGGCCCACGGATTAACAATCCGTTGCTCTGCCAACTGAGCTACCCCGGAAGGAATGGAGTCGAAGGATAGCAGCGCGTGCACAAGCCCCAGAACCATTCTGTGCGCCCGCGCCGTAGTAGAAACGACCACGTGAAGTTCCGCACGGGTCTCATCATCGGCACCGCGGTCGGCTACTACTTCGGTGCCAAGGCCGGCCGCGAGCGCTTCGAGCAGATCGAGCGCATGCTCGACCGGATCAAGCGCTCAGCCCCCTACCGACAGCTCGAGCACAAGGTCAGCAACATCGCCGAAGAAGGCAGGGCCAAGGCGTTCGACCTCGTCGACCACCTCGTCGAACAGCACCCCACGGCCGAAGCGCCAGACAACGACCTCCAAAAGGATCCGGCCGAGCTGTTCGCCGACCCGCGCCTCAACTGAACGAACGAACAGGCGGCTACTCGCCGTCGAGGTAGTCGCGCAACTTCTGGGAACGGTGCGGGTGGCGAAGCTTCGCGAGCGTCTTCGACTCGATCTGACGGATGCGTTCACGTGTCACACCGAACTCCTTGCCAACTTCTTCGAGCGTGCGCGCTTGACCGTCGTCGAGGCCGAACCGCAATCGCACGACCGCTTTCTCACGATCGTTCAGCTCGTCGAGTGCTTCGATCACTGCGTTGGTCAGCATCATGCGGGCGGCGCGGCCCTCGGGCGCCTCGGCCTGCTGGTCCTCGATGAAGTCTGCGAGATTCGAGTCGTCCTCCTCGCCCACTGGCGAGTCGAGTGAGAGAGGATCCTGTGAGATGCGCATGATCTCGCGCACGCGCGCCGGCGTCATGTCGACCTTCTCAGCCAGCTCTTCGATCGTGGGCTCGCGCTCGAGATCCTGCACCAGCTGGCGCTGCACCCGGTGAACCTTGTGGATCGACTCGACCATGTGGACCGGGATGCGGATCGTTCGGGCCTGGTCGGCGATCGCCCGAGTGATGGCCTGGCGGATCCACCAGGTCGCGTACGTGGAGAACTTGAATCCCTTTGTGTAGTCGAACTTCTCGACGGCACGCATCAAGCCGAGGTTGCCCTCCTGGATCAGGTCGAGGATCAGCATCCCCCTTCCCACATACCGCTTGGCGATCGACACGACGAGGCGCAAGTTGGCCTGGGTCAACTCGTGCTTGGCTCGCTCACCGTCGCGCGCGCACCGCTCCAACTTGCGCCGGTCGGCAAACTCGACCTTGTCGAGGTCGCCCGCCTCTGACAGCTCGAACAGCTTCTCGGACGCTTCGGCGCCAGCCTCGATGCGCTTGGCCAGAGCGACCTCTTCTTCAGCTCGGAGAAGCGGCACACGGCCAATCTCTTTCAGGTACATGCGCACCGGATCAGAGGAGCCGGATCCGGAGTCACGAGCGCCCATCGTGCGCAACCGCCGCGCCCGCTTCTCGAACGCGTCCTGTGCGTCGTCGATCTCCCGCTCGGCCTTGAGCTCGGCGGCGCTGATGACGACGGTGGGCTCGTCGGGCGGTTCGCCGTCGAGCAGCACCGCCACGGCTTCGCCGTCGGCCCGAGCGGGCTCCAAGTCGTCGAGCACGCTGCGCAGCGCGCCGGACTCGATTTCGCGCTCTGCTTCGACGACGACCGCTTCTTCCTCCGCCAGCTCCGCGAACGCGTCGTCGTCAATCGGCGGTCCTGGCGCGGGCTCGCCGCCGCTGTCGATCTCGCCAGCCTCGTTCGTCATGATCATGGCCGCGTCGGACGTCGAACCATCCAAGGAAGAGTCACTCGGGCCTGCGACGGCGACGCCCCGGTTGGCGAACCATTGCTCGATCGCCTGCTGCTCGTTCGTCTCGAGGGATTCCAGGCCGAGCGCGGTGCACACCTGCTCGATCGTGACTCTTCCCGATCTGCGTCCATCCGCGAGCAAGGCTTGAAGCTCGTGGTCGGGCACTCCCGCCAGAGAAGAGAGCATTGCACCCTCACTCATCAAGTCCCCTCGGATCTTGTGGGATAGCTCCCGGCTGCTGTGACAGCCAGGCTAGCAACTGCTCGGCCGCCTCGACGCTGCGGTGGGGATCGTCAAGCTCTTCCATTCGCAACTTGAGCCAGGAAGCGTCGTGCGCGTGAGCGAGAACGTCTTCGGGCTCACGCATCGCCAGCTCGAGGTCGCTCAACGTGCGCCGCACTGCTTCTTGCAGCAGCCGGACGACGACGTCCATGGGCTCGGCGTCGCTCTCGCCGACGACCGCCCGACCGAGCAGGTCGGCAGCCTCCCCGCTCGCCGATCCGATAGCGGCCCGCGGGTCGTCGTGGGTCACCATCAAGTGGTAAGCATCGAGGCTCACCGGGTCGCCGAACAGCGACTCGTGCAGCCACGGCTCGATCTCGTCGCGGCGCTCGACGAGGAACCGCAGGGCCTCGACCTCGGGCCCTTCCCGAGCCGGGTGCCCCGGGACGCCACTCGGGCGCGCCGGCGATCCCAAGCCTGACCGCGGCACGCGACCGACCCGCGATCGGAGCTGGTTCGGATCGAGTCGCGTTCTCGACGCGACATCCATCACATACTGGTCGCGCACGAGCTCGTTGGGGTGCTCGGCGATCACAGCCAACGCGGCCTCGGCCGCCCGCGCGCGTTGTTCGGCTGTCGAGAGCGGCAGGCCGTCGAGCGTGCGGTTCACGCGGAACTGCAGGAACGGCACCGCGTTCTGGATCGCGTCCTGCAAGGCAGCGGGATCACGGCGCGAGAGCTCGCCCGGGTCGACGCCCGCGGGCAACGCCGCGACGGCGACGTCGATCGCGTACTGCCTCTCCCACGCGTAGAACCTGTCGGCCGCGTTCTGGCCGGCCGCGTCGGCGTCGAAGGCGAGCACGACCCGGCCCGCGAAGCTCTTGAGGATACGGACGTGGTCCTCGGTCAACGCCGTCCCGCAGGTCGCCACGGCGCGGCTGATTCCGGCCGACGCGAGGCCGATCACGTCGGTGTAGCCCTCGCACACGACCGCTTCGTTCTCGGCCACGATGGCGGCCTTGGCCCAGTTCAACCCGTAGAGCAGCCTGCTCTTGGCATAGATGCGACTCTCCGGCGAGTTCTTGTACTTGGGCCCGTCGCCGTCGGGCAACTTGCGCGCCCCGAAGCCGACGGGGTCGCCGTTCACGTCGAAGATCGGGAACAGCACCCGGCCCCGGAAGAAGTCGGTCTGCTTGTTGCGACTGTTCAAGAAGCCCAAACCGCTGTCGACGAACACGTCGTTCGGTGCCCGGAGCGACCGAGCCAACTCGTCCCAGGCGTCAGGCGCCCAGCCGATCTGGTAGGTGCGCACGGTGTCGCCATCGAGGCCCCGCTCGCGCAGGTAGCCCCGAGCCTGGCCGGCATCCGCCGACGAGAGCAGGCGTGCGTGATACCAGGCCGCCGCTTGCCCCACCGCGTCGATCAGCTTGGCTTTGCGCTTGCGGCTCTCACCCTCCTGCTGGTCGGTGTAGCGCAGGGTTACACCGGCCTTGGCGGCGAGGAGCTCGACCGCGCCAGGAAAGTCGAGGTGCTCGATCTCGCGAACGAACGTGATGACATCGCCGGTCACGCCACACCCCCAGCAGCGGTACAAGCCAAGCTCTTGGTTGACGTTGAAGGACGGTGTCTTCTCCTGGTGAAACGGGCACAACCCCGTCCACCGCCGCCCGACCCGCTTGAGCTGCACGTGCTCGCTCATGACGGCGACGATGTCGCTCGTCTCGCGTACTCGTTGCACGTCTTCGTCGAGGATTCCCATGGCCGATCCGACGGCGACCGTAGCAGCGTGCTCGTCCAACTCCTCGGCCGTCAGCGGACCGCGCCCGCACCGCCACGTCCTAGGATCGAACGCTGGATGAAACGGGTCATCTTGCTGTTCGGCACGCTTGCGCTGCTCGGAGCGCTCAACGCCTGTACGTCTGCCGGATCCGGGTCCGGCGAGACAGCGGTAACCCCGCCACCGCCGATCTCGGCGACGATCCCGCCCGGCTACTCCGACACCCTCCCGGCCGGAGGCAACCAGTCGCTGGGAGCGCCAGCAGCAGGGGCCATATCCGGCGGCCCTCCCACGTCGGTCCTGTCCGAGAACCAAGCGTTCTGCAATGCCCTGCAACGAACACAGAGCATGTTCTCCGGCCCTGATCCCGGCGTCGACGATGCGACCGCGCTCCAGGAGATGAAGGACGCGTTCGACAACCTCGGCAACATCGCCCCGTCGGGCATCAAGGCAGAGGTGCAGGGAATGAACGACACCATCCAGGCGCTCAGCTCCGCGTCCGACATCGACCAGCTCAACGACCCCGACTTCACCGCGGAGCAGGAGCGTTTCGCGTCCTTCGTGCGCCAGAACTGTGGGTTCGAGCTCGCCGGCTGAGGGCCCACCCGGCCCAGGTCCGGCCTACGATGCGGCGAACCCACCCAACCATGGGCCACAGGGAGAGACTCGAATGATCGACCCACGCGCAGTGCGACCGGCGAGCCGGGTGACGCGAACGACCCGGCTGCGTCTTGCCGCTGCATCGTTCGCCCTCGTAGCAGTGACCACCATGGCCGCCTGCGGCCAAAAGGGCGGCAACGACTCGGCGCCCACCAACAACGAGACCCAGGGCTCGATCAGCCAGACCGACAAGACCGAGAGAGCGACGGCGACGACGCGTGCTCCGCTCTCGTCAGCCACGACCTCGCCCCGTAGCACTGAGCCATCGACGACGACGTCGAGCAGCGCCGTGTCACCGTCGACCTCGTCATCCACGCCGCGATCGACCACCACCCGTGTCCCGATCTCCGTCGACCCCAATGCTCAGTACGGCGAGTTCTGCCGAGCGTTCGCCGCCGCGGTCAACGATCCGTCCTTCACCAACCCGAACATCAACGACCTGCAGGCGGCGCTCGCCTCGATGCAGAAGACCTTCCAGCAGCTCGCCGACCTGGCACCGCCACCGATCGCCGCCGACTGGCAGCTCATCAACAGCATGGTCCAGAGCCTGACTCCGCAGAACTTCCAGCAACTGGGCGCCGACGCCGAGAGCAAGGCCGCGAGCGATCGCATCACCGAGTGGACCAAGACGAACTGCGGCTTCAACCCCGACAGCTCGGGCGCGAGCAACTGAGAGCCCGAACCCCGGCGCGCTACGCCGTCGTGTCACCCCCGACGTCGAGCACTGAGCGGGCCGCGGCCAGCCGGGCGATCGGCACCCGGAACGGCGAACACGACACGTAGTCGAGTCCGAGGGAGTAGAAGAACGCGATCGAGTCGGGGTCGCCGCCGTGCTCGCCGCAGACGCCGAGCTTCAACGACGGCTTGGTCGCCCGACCGCCCTCGACACCCATGCGCACGAGCTGGCCAACACCACGTTGGTCGATCGACTCGAACGGGTCGACCTTGAGCAGGCCTTCATCGAGGTACTTCTCGAGGATCGGCGCGACATCGTCGCGCGAGAACCCGAAGGTCATCTGGGTCAGGTCGTTGGTGCCGAAGCTGAAGAAGTCAGCCGCGTCGGCCACCTCGTCGCCGACGATGGCGGCCCGCGGCGTCTCGATCATGGTACCGATGAGGATCGAGCCATCACCGCTGCGATCACCGAGAGCGAGCTCGATCTCTTCCTCCACCCACTGGCGGACGAGGTCGAGCTCGGGGAAGCCGACCACCAGCGGGATCATGATCTCGATCACGGGGTTGCCGCCGACATCGCGCCGGCGTTGAGCCGCCTGCAGGAGGGCGCGCACCTGCATCTTGTAAAGGCCGTTCTTGATGATGCCGAGGCGAACACCCCGGCACCTCTTCGAAGTCGGCGCGCTGCACCTCGAGCAGTTCGGCGAGCGCGGCTTCTTCTTCTTCGGGGGTGTCTGCCAGGATCATGCGCCGCACGACGGGAAGGCGGTCGCCCAGGAACATGTGCTCGGTGCGGCACAGGCCGATGCCCTCGGCTCCGAACTCGCGGGCGCGGGCTGCGTCCTCACCGGTGTCCGCGTTGGCGCGGACACCGAGCTTGCCGGCGCGGATCTCGTCGGCCCACCGGAGGATGATGTCGAACTCTTCCGGAAGCTGGCCCTCGGCGACTGCGACCTCGCCGAGGTACACCTTGCCGGTCGAGCCGTCGACGGAGATGACGTCGCCCTCGGTGATCACCGTGCCATCGGCACACGTCGCCGACGACGCACCGATGTCCATGCTCTCGGCGCCGCAGACGGCCGGCTTTCCCCAGCCCCGGGCCACGACCGCCGCGTGCGACACGAGGCCGCCGCGAGACGTGAGGATCGCCTCGGCCACCGCCATGCCATGCACGTCCTCGGGCGAGGTCTCTTGGCGGACGAGGATGACCTTCTCGCCCCGATCGGCCGCGTCAGCCGCCGAATCGGCGTCGAAGTAGACCTTGCCAACCCCCGCGCCCGGCGATGCTGCAAGCCCCGTGGCGATAGCGGGCCGGTCGGTGCGCTCGAACTGCGGGTGAAGCACCTGGTCGAGATGATCGGGCGCCACCCGCTGCACGGCTTCGGCCGGTGACAGCTTGATCTTGTCGTCCGTGGTGAGCGACACCGCGATGCGGAGCGCCGCGGCACCGGTGCGCTTGCCCACCCGTGTCTGCAACATCCACAGCTTGCCCTGCTCGATGGTGAACTCGGTGTCGAGCATGTCGCGGTAGTGCTCTTCGAGCCGCTCGTAGATGCCCATCAACTCGCCGTACACGCCGGGCATCGACTCCTTCAGCGCGGCGAGCGGCAGCGTGTTGCGGATGCCGGCGACGACATCCTCGCCTTGTGCGTTGATGAGGTAGTCGCCGTAGGCGCCGGCCTCGCCGGTCGCCGGGTCGCGGGTGAACCCGACGCCGGTGCCCGAGTTGTCGTCGCGGTTGCCGAACACCATCGACTGCACGTTGACCGCGGTGCCGAGATCGTCGGGGATGCGCTCGCGGCGGCGATACGCCTTGGCGCGGGGCGAGTCCCACGACTTGAACACGGCCTCGATCGCGCCACGCAGCTGATCGTTCGGGTCTTGGGGGAACGGTGCGCCCGCGTGCTTCTCGACGATCAGCTTGTAGTCATCGATGATCTCCGCCAGGGTCTCCGCCGAGATCTCGGCATCGGACGCCGCTCCGGTGGCATCGCGCTTGGCCTCGAAGATGTGGTCGAACGCCTCGCCCGGGATGTCGAGCACGATCTTGCCGTACATCTGGATGAACCGCCGGTACGAGTCGTTGGCGAAGCGCTCGTCGTCGTACAGCTTGGCGAGACCCTGGACCGACTCGTCGTTCAGGCCGAGGTTGAGGACCGTGTCCATCATGCCCGGCATCGAGAACTTGGCGCCCGACCGCACCGACACGAGCAACGGATCTGCGGGATCGCCGATGTGTTTGCCCATCGTCGCTTCGAGCGCGGCGCGCTGCTCCGCGATCTCGCCGTCGAGCCCCGACGGCCAGCCCCCGTCCATGTACGCCCGGCACGCGTCGGTCGTGATGGTGAAGCCCGGCGGGACGGGCAGCTTCAGCACCGACGTCATCTCGGCCAGGTTGGCGCCCTTGCCCCCGAGCAGGTCTTTCAGCTCCATCGGCGGCTTCGGGTGCTCGTGGTCGAAGGGATAGACGTAGGTCATCGTGGGCTCCTGGCGAGGACTGCGGGCGGCTCGAGCGGAGTGCCAGCCTACTGCCCGCTCTCTCCGCATCTTTCATCCGCACCCACCGTCTCACACCGGTTTCGTCATGCGGATCGAGTAGAGCAGCGGCAGCCGGGGCCGGTCGGCGGGCATCCGCCAGATGAAGTCTTCCCCTACGACGAGGAATCGCCAACGCTCGAACAAGGTGAAGTCGTGCTCGTGGAACAACTCGAGCTGAAGGCCCGCATCGAGCAGCGCGCCGATCACCTCGGACACCGGGTGCGTCCACTCATAGGTCGTGTTGTTCTCGGTCGGCGCGGCCCAATCGGCATAGGAGCCGGGTCCTTCCATGCGCGTGCCCTCGCGGCTTGGGAAGTAGTCGTTCACCGCGACCAGGTCTTCGTCCGCCATCACCTCGGTGATCGGATGCATCTCGGCGAGGTAGAACGTCGCACCGGGTGCGACGAGCTCTGCACACGCCTGTGCCCACCGCGGGATGTCGGGCAGCCAGCACAGTGCGCCGATGCCCGTGTACACGATGTCGAACTGCCGCGAACCGAGCGCCCCGACCGCGTCGTACACGTTGCTGCACACGAACTCGGCCTCGAGGTCCAGCTCCGCAGCGAGGTCACGGGCCGCGTCGACGGCTGCCTCGGAGAAATCGAGACCGACGACCGATGCACCCAGCCGAGCCCACGAGAGCGTGTCCTGCCCGAAGTGGCACTGCAGGTGGCACAGCGTCTTGCCGGTGACGTCACCGACCTCGTCCCGCTCGAAGGAACGCAGGGCGTTGCGGCCCGCCTTGAACGACTCGTTGTCGTAGTACGCGGAGTCGACGTGCAACGCTACGCGCTCATCCCACGCTGCTTTGTTGTAGGCCACCGCCTCGTCGAGCTTGCCGCCGTCGCCGGTCTCCATCGGCGGGAAGCTACACCCGTGCCACGATCGCCTACGGGAAGGCGGGGCCGGGCATGGTCTGCCCGGCCGGACCGGCTCACGCTCGGTGCAAGACCGTGACCGATCGCAAGCGACGCTCGAGATGGTGCTCGACCGCATGCGTTGCGAGGTCGTCGAGTTGATGCGTTGCCGATGACTCGTCGGCTTCCAGCGCCGAGCCGAGCTGGCCCCCGAGGATCCGTTGCAGGAGGGCGACCGCGTCGGGAGTCATCGCCGTCCCGCGTCGGTCGTCGCGGCACAGCATGCCGCCTGCGTCGACGTCGAACGCCACGAGACCGTCGTCGGCGCCACACTCGGCACAGTGCTCGACGATCGGGCGGTAGCCCTCGAGCGCGAGCAGCTTGAAGAAGAATGCCGGCACCACGAGCGGGGCGTTCTTGGCTGCCAACGTGCGCAACGCGCCGAGCAGCATCTGGTAGAGACGGATGTTGACCTCACGTTCCTGCGCGAGCTGATCGACCGCTTCGAGCATGGCCGACGCGCGCGAGAAGCGATCAAGGTCGTCGCGGATCGAGCGGAAGTAGTCGATCGTCTCGGCCTGGGTCACGATGTCGAGCTCACGACCCTCATAGAACTGCAACGCGACGTTTGTGGTCGGTTCGAGCCGGGCCCCGAACTTCGAGCGCGTCTTCCGCACGCCCTTCGCGACCGCTCGAACCTTGCCGTGCCCGCGTGTGAGAACGACGACGATGCGGTCGGCCTCGCCCAGCTTCCACGTCCGGAGGACCACGCCTTCGTCGCGGTAGAGCGAAGACACCGCTTCAGTCTTCCTTCTCGATGCCGCCGAAGCGTCGCTCGCGATCCTGGTACTCGCGAACGGCGTCGAACAAGTGCTCTCGGCGGAAGTCGGGCCACAACGTCTCGGTGAAGATCAGCTCGCTGTACGCGATCTCCCACAACAGGTAGTTCGAGATGCGGTACTCGCCGGACGTGCGGATCATGAGGTCGGGGTCGGGCATCTCGGGATCGTAGAAGTACTGGCGCAGCTTCTTCTCGGTGACCTTTTCGGGCTTCACCCCGTCCGCCATCATCGCCTTGATCGCGTCGACCAACTCGGCCCGGCCGCCGTAGTTGAACGCGATCGTGAACGTCATGCGGCGGTTGTTCCTGGTCAGCTCGATCGATCGATCCATGTGCTTGATGAGCCGGCGTGGCACCCGCCAGTCGCGGCGCCCGATGAACCGCATCCGCACCCCACGATCGTTCATCTCGTCGCGTCGGCGGACGAGTATCGACTCGTTGAAGCCCATGAGGTAACGGACCTCGTCGGCGGGTCGCTTCCAGTTCTCGGTGGAGAACGCGTACACGGTCAGCCACGTGATGCCGAGCTCGAGGGCACCCTCGACCGTGTCGAACAGCGCTTCCTCGCCTGCGGCGTGGCCGTCGGTGCGCTTCAACCCGCGCCGCTGCGCCCACCTCCCGTTGCCGTCCATGACGAGCGCAACGTGCGTGGGAATGCGGTTGGGATCGATGCCGGTGACCATGCAGAGCGCACGTTACCGTCACCGTTGTGCGCGGCGGCGCACCGAGCAAGGCCTCTGCCCCGACAGACGCTCAGCGAGGCCCGCCCGCCTCGCACTCCGAGCCGCGGCACGACTGCAACGCTTCGAGCCGATCGGAGAGCTGGGCCTTCACCGTCTGCATCGTGGGGTCGTCGGAGAGGTTCTTGGTCTGGTCGGGATCGCTGGCCATGTCGTAGAGCGCGGAGTACCCGGATCCCCAACGCATGAACATGTAGCGCTCGTCGCGGATCGCGTACATGCGGATGCGCTCGCCGCGCCCGCGGTTGAGCCAGCTCTCGAGGAGGACGCCCCGCCCAGAGGCCGTCGAGGGCTCGAGCGCGACCGGCTTCAAGTCGCGACCGTCGACAGTCAGACCAGCCTTCGCACCCGCGAGGGCCAGGATCGTCGGCGCCAGATCGACGTTGACCGCCATCGCGTCGACCTTCCTGGCAGCCGGGAAGCCCCCGCCGCGGATGATGAGTGGCATGTGTGTGGCCGGCTCGTACAAGAACACCTTCCCGAACGGCAGCCGCTGCTCACCATGGAACACGCCGTTGTCGGACGTGAAGATGATGGTGGTGTTCTCGAGCTGGCCGGTGTCTTGCAGCGTCTTGAACAGCGTCCCCACCCACTCATCGACCGCCAGCAAGGTTTCCAGCTCGGATCGGTAGATCCGCGTCAGCAAGGCTTCGGTCTCCGGGGTGATCGGCGGGATGAGTTGGATCAGCTGGGGTAGACCGCTCACGTCCTGCGGGTTGAACGACGCCGGCTTGGGAAGCGGTTCGTTCGCCATCTTGCCCTTGTACCGCGGCGCGGGCTCGGGCAAGGTCGAGTCACCGATCGTCGCTGGCTCGTCGGTGCTCGCTCGTTCGGGGTACTGCGCATGTGGCGCCAGCGGCGTCCACTCGATGAACCACGGCTGTCCTGACTGCCCGGCTTCGACGATGGTTCGCTGAGCCTCGGCCCCGAGCACGTCGGTCTGGTAGTCCTGTTCGGCGTCGCCGTAGTCGACGCGCTTGCCGTTGTCTGACACGCTGTAGTTGTAATAGTGGTACGTCGTCGGATCGATCAGCCCGAACCAACGGCTCCAGCCCGGTGGCGGCTGTATGTTCCCGTCCTGGCCCCACATGTTCAGGTACTTCCCGATGCTGGCTGTGTAGTAGCCCGATCGCTGCAGCCACACCGGGAGCGTCTCCGCGCTGTTCAGCTTCGCGAACCCGCCTTCGGGCGCAACGTTGTCACGGACGCCGTTGTTGTGGGCGTACTGCCCCGTGAGGAACGACGCGCGCGACGGGCAGCAGTTCGGGAAGCTGACGAAGTACTTGGAGAACGTCGTGCCGGACTCGCCGAGGAGGCGAGTGGTGTTCGCCATCACCTTCATGGACTCGAGCGTCTGGTCGTCGGTCATGATGACGAGGACGTTGGACCGGGGACCGCCCGACCGATCGGGCCCGACCGGGTTGGCAGCCCCCGAACTGGAGCCTCGGTTGCCGAGGACCACGACGACCCCAATCGCGATCGCGAGCGGCGTGGCGAAGGCGAGCACGAGCTTCCACGTCGCGTCCCGACGGCGCGGTCCTCTTCGTCCAACAGGAGTCGACGGCGTGACCGGTGCGGTCAAGTCCACCACCGGGGGGCGGGAGGTTGGCTCGTTCGCCGGGTCACGGCGTCACATCGTACGAGGCGCGCCCCGCAGGTCGGGCGCGGCGCGCCGGGTCGGCTCAGCGGCCCCCGCGGCGGCGGCGTTGGGCGTCGATCTTGCGCGCCGACTTGAGAATGTCGTTCCAGCGCGGATGCCCACCGTCTTCGGGCGGGTGCTCCTTCATGTCTGCCGCCAAGGCCTCGAGGAATCCGGAGAGACTCACACCCGCGTCCTCGGAGACCTCGTGCCACACGTCGTGGCTCTCCACCGTGAGGTACGCGTGGATCGCCTTCCGATCATCGCTCATGGAGCGAGGCTAACCAGGGAATGTCTGGATGTCGTTTGGTGGACTTCAAGATTCCATCAAGCTGCACCAATCGACATTCTTCGTACCCGATGCTGCGGTCAATATCCCAGACGCTCCAGGGCCCGAGGCCGGCGCTGCCAGTCCTTGTCGACCTTCACGAACAGTTCAAGATAGGCGCCGTCGGGGAGCTGCTGGCGCACCCTGGTGCCCACCTCTTTCAGGATCGAACCCTTCCTCCCGATCACGATCCCCTTCTGGGAATCGCGCTCGACCAGGATCTCGCACCGGATCCGGGGCCACTCCCATTCGGTGACGCGGGTCGCGATCGAGTGCGGCACCTCGTCGTGGGTGACGGCGAGGAGCTGCTCGCGCACAAGCTCGGCGACCCAGAACGCCTCCGGTACGTCGGTGATCATGTCGTCGGGGTAGTACTGAGGACCGGGCGGGAGCCGCGAGGCCAGGTGGTCCACGAGCTCGGACACGCCGGCCGCGGTGCGAGCAGAAACTGGGAAGTACTCGGACAGGTCGAGTTGCGCGGCAGCGGCCTGCAACTGCTCGAGGACCTGCTCGGGTCGGGCCTTGTCGACCTTGTTCACGACCACAACCGCGTCGCTCGGCACTCGTTGTGCGACGAACCTGTCACCCCGACCGACCGGCGCAGTCGCGTCCACGACGAGACAGACGACATCTACCCCACCGACTTCATCGATGGCGGACGAGTTCAGCCGCTCACCAAGCGCCGTGCGCGGCTTGTGGATGCCGGGCGTGTCGACGAAGACGACCTGCGCGTCCGGCCGGTTGAGCACGCCTCGCACAGCCGTCCGCGTCGTCTGCGGCTTGTCGGAGACGATCGTGACCTTCCGGCCGAGGATGGTGTTGAGCAACGTCGACTTGCCGACGTTGGGTCGCCCCACGATCGTGACGAAGCCGGAGTGCGCCAGCTCTGGACAGGAGACGTTGCTCACGGCCGCTTCACCAGCCGGACCTTGCCGATGCGTCGACCTTGCACGCGCTCGGCGCGCAGCACGTAGCCGTCTACCTCCGCCGACTCGCCTTCTGACGCGACATGGCCGAGCTGGTCGAGCAGGAGACCACCGACCGAGTCCCAGTCACCTTCGGGAAGCGACGCGTGCAACAGCTCGTTGACCTCGTCCACCGGCATGCGCGCGTTCACCCTCATGCCACCGTCGGCCAGCGGTTCGACCATCGGCTCTTCGCGGTCGAACTCGTCGACGATCTCACCGACGAGCTCTTCGATGACGTCTTCCAACGTGACGAGACCGGCGGTGCCGCCGTACTCATCGACGACCAGCGCCATGTGGTACTGCTCGGCCTGCATCTCGCGCAGCAGCTCGGTGACCTTCTTCGTCTCGGGAACGAAGTGCGCGGCTCGCACGAGCTTCGAGACCTCCCAATCGTCTTTGCCGTCACGCTCGGCCCGCATGAGGTCTTTGGCGAACACGATGCCGATGACGTCGTCGATGCTTTCGGCCAGCGCGGGGATGCGGCTGTAACCGTTGAGGATGGCGACCTCCATCACATCCACCACGCGGAAGTCGCCGGGCACGGTGACCATGTCGGTGCGAGGAACCATGATCTCGCGCACGACGGTGTCGCCGAACTCGATGATCTGCTCGATGAGCTCGCGCTCGCCCGCCTCGATGACGTCCTCGGCCACCGCCTCGTCGGCCAGCGCCAGGATCTTCGCCTCGGAGACGAACGGACCCTTCTTCAGGCCCTTGCCCGGCAGGATCCAGTTCGTCAGACCGATCAGCGCTCGAGTGACGAGTCGGACGGGTGGGATTCGAACGAGCGCCGTGACCGGGCCCGCCGCGAGCAGAGCGGCGCGGACCGGATGCTGCCGCGCCCACGTCTTCGGCGCGGCCTCCGTGAACACGAACACGACAGCAACGTTGACGATCGACGCGATGACCACACCCCATGGACCCCACCGGCGGAAGGACTGCACTCCGACGAGGACGGCTTCGGAGAGCTGGCAGAGCAACAACACCATCAGCACAGGATTGAGGAAGCGCTCGGGCTCGTCGATGAGTCGGACAAGGCGATTCGCCCCACGGCGCTCTTCCTCGACCAGCGCGAGGGCGGTGGTGCGGCTCGTGCTCGTGAGCGCCGTCTCGGCCAGCGCCAAGAACGCGGAGACCGCGAGCAGGGCGACCACACCGCCGATCGCCAGGAGGTCGTTCGACGAGAAGTCCGCCGCGAGCATCACGGTTCCAGCCACGGGTCTCGGTCGAGCTCGACGCGGGCAACTTTGGCGAGCAGCACAGCTTCTTTGTCCTGCATCTCCTGGCGCCCACGGGGATCGGCGTGGTCCATCCCGAGCAGGTGGAGGAGCCCATGGATCAGCAGCAGCGCGAGCTCGGCATCGAGGGTTCCCGCGTGCTCAGGTGCCTGCCGCTGTGCGACCGCGGGACATATGACCACATCGCCGAGCATTCTCGGCACACCCACGACGTAGCGCTCGCCGTAGGGGTCGATCGGGAACGCCAGCACGTCGGTGGGGCCGCCGTCGCCGTCGAGGTGGGCTTGGTTGAGCCCGGCGATCGTCGCTTGGTCGACGAAGGTCAGCGACACCTCGGTGTTCACCACGCCTTCCGCGCCGAGCACCTCGGTGGCAAGCGTGGTCCATCGCTCGAGGTCCAGGGGAACGTCGTCTTGTTCATCGGCAGCGACGACAACCGCCGCTGCCTCGGGTCTCTGCGGGTCCATGGCGGCTAGGACCGGCCCGGAGACCGGTTGTCGGGACCGGCTCGCTCGTAGGCGTCGACGATGTCTTGCACGATCTTGTGCCGTACGACGTCGCGGCTCGTGAGGCGGACGAAGGCCAAGCCGTCGATGCCCGAGAGGATCGGTTCGAGGCCGAGCAGGCCGCTGCGCCCGTCCGGTACGTCGACCTGGGTGGTGTCTCCGGTGACCACCGCCTTGGACCCGAAACCGATGCGCGTGAGGAACATCTTCATCTGTTCAGGTGACGTGTTCTGGGCCTCGTCGAGGATGATGAAGCTGTCGTTCAGCGTGCGCCCTCGCATGAAGGCCAAGGGCGCGACCTCGACGGCGCCCCGTTCGAGCAGGCGAGCCGCACCCTCAGGACCGGCCATGTCGTAGAGCGCGTCGTACAGCGGGCGGAGGTACGGATCGACCTTGGCCATCAGGTCGCCGGGGAGGAAGCCGAGCCGCTCACCGGCCTCGACCGCGGGGCGAGTGAGGATGATGCGCTCGACCTCTTTGCTCTGCAGGGCCTGCACCGCGCACGCGACCGCGAGCCAACTCTTGCCGGTGCCCGCCGGACCGAGCGAGAACGTCACCACGTTCTCGCGGATGGCGTCGACATAGCGCTTCTGGCCGCTCGTCTTCGGTCTGACCGCGCGGCGCCGGCCGGACCGCAGCACCTCGGCGCCGAGCACCTCTGAGGGTCGCTCGTCCGACTTGACCATATCGATGGTGCGACCCACAGCAGTGGGCTCGAACGAGCTCTTCGAAGAGGCGGCCGACACGATCGGCTTCGGGTCCGTCGATCGTGATCTCGTTGCCGCGCACGTGCATGGCGGTGCGAGGGAACGCTGTCTCCACGAGCCGGAGGATCTCGTCGCGATGTCCGAGCAGCCCAACCATCAAGTGGTTGCCGGGAACGAGGATCTTGACAGGGCGGTCGGTCTGGGTTTCGGACATCGCAGAAATCGTCGAGCGGCCCCCGATGGCGTCCGCTCTTGCACGCAAACCCTTGGTTATCGACCAAGGGCCGCTGACCACGAGCGTACCGGTCGTCGAGAAACCTCGTGGCCTGGAACCTGCGCCCCCACGCAGTCCCCGAGGAGCGCCAGTTATCGTGTGTCGGTGCCTGGTGAGGAACCGCTTCTCGACGGCAACGAGCTGGCCCGGATGCTCACTCGGCTGGCGGCCGAGACCCGGGCGGACGACGCCGCGGCCAGCCGGCGGCGCGTGGCGTGGCTCGGGCGACAGGCCGAAGAGGAGGCGACGCTCGGAGGCGTCCTCCTCGACCTCTCCGAACGCGCCCGACCCATCGCCGTTCAGACCGCGTCCGGCCGCGTGCACCGCGGCTGGGTGGAGGCGGTCGGCGAAGATTTCGTCGCCGTCCGCACCGAGTCGGGCACCGACGCGCTCGTGCGATTCGACGGCGTGGGGTCGGTACGCAGCCAGCCGGGCGGCGCAATCACAACTGGCGATCGGCCGCTCGTGGTCGACGCTTCGCTCGTGACCGTCCTGCGCTCGCTCGGACCTTGGCGCCCCCGACTCGTTCTCTGCACGGGACCCAAAGCCGAGGCGGTCGCCGGTGAGCTCCGGTGGGTCGGCGCCGACGTCACCGCGATCCGGCTCGACGGTGGCGGAGGCCTGGCCTACGTGCCACTGGCGGCGATCTCGGAGGTGTACGCCGCCGACAGGCTGATCGAGTAGCGGATCAGCCGGCGTCGGTGGGTGTGGATTCTGGGTAGAGGTGCTCGAGCGTGCCCGGTTCGATGCGGCAGGCCTCGATGAACGTGTCGACCTCATGGGTCTTCAGGCGGATGACCCGACCGAAGCGATAGGCGGGAAGCTGACCCTCGTCGATGAATCGGTACAACGTGCGTGACGTGATGCCGAGACGGTTGGCCGCTTCGGCGGTGCTCAACCAGCGAACGGCATCGGCATTTGCATCGTTCGGGCTCATCGGGTGCGCAGTCTAGGCCTCTCGAAGCGTTTGAGGCAATTTCAGCCACTCTATCGGTTCCCGGCGCGCCCTTCGGCGGCTCCAAGACTGCCAGACTCCGAGCGTGACTGGTGGAGCACCGCTTGACGATCGGCGTCCACGCGCGCGCGTGCGCGGCATTGCCATGCTCGTCGCGATCGTCGGGCTCGCTGCCGCCGGCGCGTGTTCCGGGGGCGCGAGCGGGCCGCCGGCAACCTCCTCGCCAACGACCGAGATCCTCGGCGCGCCGGGCTCCTCCGCGCCGGCCACAGCCGGGCTCCCGCCTGATCCCGACGGTCTGCCGACGCTCACTGTCGTCGCGACCGAGAAGGACGGCCGGTTCCAGTTCGATGCCGCCGACGTGGTGCCTGCCGGACCGCTGGGTCTCGAGCTCGACAACCAGGGCACGCAACCGCACGACGTCGCCGTTCTGCGAGCCAACCCGAACGTCTCCCGACAACAGCTAGCCGAGCTCCTGAGTGGACCTGCACCAGAGGCCGTGACCGCGATCGCGCAGTTCCTCGGCGGATCGGCTGCGATCGCACCCAACACCAAGCAGACGGTCGCGCTGACGCTCGACCCCGGCGACTACTTCCTGGCGTCGCTGTACCGCGGGCCCGATGGACGGATCGGCGCGGCCGGCGGGCTGTATAGGTCGCTCACGGTCGTTCCCGATGCCCCGAACGCGAAAGGGCCCGCGTCACCGGAGAGTGCCGGAACGGTGTCGATCACCGACGACATGGTGACGCTGCCGCCGGGTTTCGGTCTGGCTGGCTGGTACAAGGTCCAAGACGACGGGACCCAGCCCCACGAGCTCACCATCGTCAAGCTCAACGATGGGGTGACTGCCGATCAGCTCAAAGCCTGGTTGGTTGCGACCGAGTCGGGCCCCTCGTTGCAACAAGCCCCCTTCGTGCTGGTGGGCGGGTCGGGCGCGCTCAGCCCTGGCAACAGCGACCTCATCCGGGTCGAGCTCGGCCCCGGCAACTACGTGGCCTACTGCACGATGCCCAACCTCGCTGCCAACTCGTCGCCGAGCTACAACCAGGGCGCGTTCTTGGCGTTCTCCCGCGCCGAGTAGCTCCGCCTCTCCCTCGAAGTGACAGGCGTCAGAACGACGGCCGAAGCGGCAGACCGCTCGCCGAGCCGTCAGGACGGATCGCGAGAACCTGGTGCACTTGGGTCGAGCCGTGCTCGAAGCCGAGCGCGCACGCAGACATGTAGAGCCGCCACAGCCGGGCCCGGGCCGGCCCGGCGAGCGCCACCGCGGCGTCCCAGCCCGTCTCGAGGTTGTCGACCCAGTGGCGAAGCGTCATCGCGTAGTGCTCGCGCAAGCTCTCGAGATGCCGCACCTCGAAGCCGGAGTCCTGCATCATCGAGATGACCGAACCGACCTCGTGAAGCTCGCCGTCGGGGAAGATGTAGCGCTGCATCAGGTGGCTCTCGATGCGTGACGGGCGCGAAGAACCGACGGCGGTCAACACGCGCAGCTTGGTCTGGCGCAGCTGCCCTCGCCGGCTGTCGGGCACGGGCTCGCCAGGACGACCGATGGCGTGGTTGAGGAGTCGCCCACCCGGTCGCAACTGGTCGTGCAGGGTGCGGAAGTACGCCTCCATCCGCGAGCGGCCGACATGCTCGAACATGCCGATCGAGCTGATCGCATCGAAGGGACCATCGTCGATCTCGCGGTAGTCCTGCAACCGGATCTCGATGCGGTCCGCGAGCCCGGCCTCGGCGACCCGCTTGGCGGCGAGGTTCGCTTGCTGCCGCGAGACCGTCACGCCCACGCCGGCGATGCCGTACTCGGCGGCAGCGTGAAGGAGCATCGACCCCCATCCGCAACCCACATCGAGCAGGCGCATGCCCGGCTCGAGCGCGAGCTTGCGGCAGATGAGGTCGTGCTTAGCCCGCTGGGCGTCTTCAAGGGTCGTGTTGCCGTCGACGAAGACGGCGCACGAGTAGGTCATCGATGGGCCGAGCACGACGCGGTAGAAGTCGTTCGACACGTCGTAGTGGTGCGAGACAGCCGCTGCGTCCCGCCGGCGAGAGTGGAGCGCGCCTCGCAGCTTCACCTCTTCGGGTGGAGGCGGCGGCGGCCGGTGGAGCACCTCAGGGCCGAGAGACTGCACCAGCGCGCCAACCGATGCGAGATCCAGGTGGTGATAGGGCTGATCGAAGCCCAGCTCGAGGACGTAGTACAGGTCGCCCTCGACATCGAGATCGCCGGTGACGAAGGCCCGGACGAACCCGAGCTCGCCCGGCCGGGAGATGATGCGCCGGATCGCGGTCGGTGATCGCAAAACGAGCGTGGCCCGGGGATCGCTGCACCCGGCCTCGCTGCCGTCGTAGGCACGGACTGCGACACGCACGCGGTCGCCGAGCAGGCTGTGCACGATCTGGGCCACGACCTCAGCTGTCGGCCGGCCCTTGCCGTCTCGGGTGGGGACTGGTGCAGCGACAAGCGGAAGGCTATAGACCAGAGCGTGGCGCGTCGACCCCTCGGGGGCAAAATGTTCGACCTCGCGCGGCAGGTTTCTCATCCCTGCACCACAACGCGGAGCGGGAGCATGATCGTGCTCTCCGTCCGTCTTGGCTCCGAATCGCGCCGAAACCCCGCTGATCGTGCCTATGGCAGCGCGGAACGTCAACTTTCGTTGCCGTTCAGACCACCTTGACCCCTTCCGAGCCGACGAGGTACGGTCCGCACGCTGGCTGGCCGCGGGACCCGGCAGGGAAAGTTGTGCGTGGCTGCGAGCGGTGACTCCGGACCACCCACCTGTCATGGCCAACCCCCTCATCACCTCCTCCACGCGACCTGCCAAGCGTCCTCCCCGAGTTGGGCTCCGGCGCGCCACGAAGCGACCGGTTGCGGGTAGCCCGGCTCAACCCGGCTCCCCCACGCTCGAGCGGGCCCGACCCCTACCGGGCGGGCGGGCCGTCGTCGGCGCCTTCCTCGTCACCGCCGCAGCGGTCGGTGTCTTCGCGGCGTACCGCTCCGCGAGCAGCGGGCCGACGAGTCCGGTCGTCATAGCGGCTGTCGACATTCCCGCTGGGCATCGCATCGAGGGTCGCGAACTTCGCGTCGAGCGGGCCGAGCTTCCTCCGTCGGTGACTGCCAACGTGTTCGCGACGACGGCCGACCTCGATGGCAGCGTCACCCTCTCGCCCCTCCGCGCCGGCGATCTCGTGCAGCGCAGCGCCGTGCTCGTCGGGCAGGGCGAAACGCCGGGCCAGCGCGAGGTCTCCTTCGCCGTCGATCGCGAGCGCGCCCTCGACGGCGACCTGCAGAAAGGTGAGCGCGTCGACGTGCTCGCGACCTTCGGGTCCAACGACGGGGCATACACCAATGTCGTCGCGCGCGATGTCGCGCTGCTGAACGTCGACAGCGGCGGGAAGTCCAACGGCATCGGCAACTCGACCAAGCTCACGGTCACCGTGGCGCTGGCCAGCGGCGACGACGTCTTGCGCCTCGCGCACGCCACCCAGGTCGCGCCGATCACGCTCGTTCGCACGACACGTGGCCAGGGCACCGACCCGGGGACGCTCGACACCTACCGAGCGCCGGGGGGTACGAAGCCGCCGTCGGGGCCGAACACGACAAGCCCGGGCGGCAGGGGCTGATGGCCGAGCGCTACGTCGTGGCGGGCGTCGCCCCCGCCCGGTCGGTGTGGTTTCAGCAGGTTGCGAAGTGGTCGACGGCGGCGGTGCTCCCCCTCGACTTCGTGAAGTGCATGTCCGTCGAGGAAGCTCGGGCCCGGCTGGGCTCGGGGCGCGCCTTCTCGGTACTTCTCGCTGATGCCGGCGTGTCTGGCCTCGACCGCGACCTCATCGACCAGGCCCGCACAGCCGGCGCCGCCGTGTTCATCGTCGACGATGGCCGCACGGCACGAGACTGGGTCGGCCTCGGCGCGTCGGCGGTGCTCCCCGACGAGTTCGACAGTGCGACGTTGCTCGGTGCGCTCTCCGATCACGCCACCATGCTGGGCGGCACCGAGCCACACATCGTCGATCTCGCCCCGACCGGCAACGTCGCGTGGCGGGGAAGGCTGGTTGCCGTCACCGGGCCGGGAGGTACGGGCGCGTCAACCGTGGCGATGGCTCTCGCCACCGGCATGGGCAGCGACGTCCGCAACCGGGGCCTCGTCGCGCTCGCCGACTTCAAACTCAACGCGGATCAGGCGCTGCTGCACGACGCGCGCGACATCGTGCCCGGCATCCAAGAGCTCGTCGAGGCGCACCGGGCCGGCACGCCCAGCACCGAGCAGGTGCGCGGGTTCACGTTCGGCGGGCTGCAGCCCTACCACCTCCTGCTCGGTCTGCGCCGGCAGCGCGACTGGTCCGTCCTTCGGCCACGGTCGTTCCTCGCGTCTTTGGACTCGTTGCGCCGCACGTTCACCGCCGTGGTGTGCGACATCGAAGCCGACTTCGAGGGCGAAGACGCCTGCGGATCGATCGAAGTCGAGGAGCGCAACCTCATGGCACGGTCAGTCGCCGATCACGCCGATGTGATCGCGGTCGTCGGCCTGCCCGGTGTGAAGGGGCTCCACAGCCTCGCCCGAGTGACCCACGCACTGCTCGACCACGGCGTGCGCCCTGAACGCATCGTCCCCGTCATGAACCGCGCGCCACGTCAGGCTCGGGGTCGAGCCGAGCTCGCCAGAGCCCTCGTCGATCTGCTCGACCCGACAGCGGGCGCCACCACCGCTGGCACGGTCGAGCCGATGGTGTTCGTCCCCGAACGCAAGCGGCTCGATCTCGTCGTACGTGACGCTGCCGCGATGCCTTCGACCGTCGTCGACGCGATCACCAGTGGCATCAACGCGGTCATCGACCGGCTCGTCGACACGCCCCACATCGGTGCGGGGTCACTCCCAGAACCAGGTCGGATCGTCCCTGGCTCCCTCGGCTCGTGGGGTGAGCACGACCAGGAGGCGACCGGCACATGAGCACGAGCACTCGAGTCGAGCGCGACGAGCCGCCGCTGGTCGAGATCGAACGGCGCGTGCAGGAACGTGCCAAGACGATCGCGCTCGACATGAGCGCACCGAACGGCACCCGCGAGCTGCTCGGCCTCATCGATGACGAGATCCTACGGTGGCAAGGCGACTACAAGCGCGGCCTTCGCCCCTTCGATCTGCCGAACCCCGACATCGTGAGCGAGCGGGCCTACCGCAACCTTGCCGGGTACGGCCCCCTCGCACCGCTCCTCGACGATCCCGATGTGTGGGAGATCATGATCAACTCGCCGGCGGAGATCTTCGTGAAGCGGCACGCGGGGCCGAGCGGCTATCACGACGAGGTCTTCCACGACGACGACCATCTGAACCGGGTGCTCACCAAGGTGCTCGACGACGCGTCGAAGAGCCACCGCAAGCTCGACCCGACCGAAGGGTTGCAAGACGCGCAACTCGACAGCGGCGCTCGCCTGCACATCGTGCATGGCGATGTCAGCCGCGGCGGCCACCTCATGGTGAACATCCGCAAGTTCACCGGTGTCGCGTTCCGAGAGATCGGTGAGCTCGTCGACCGCGAGATGCTCAGCCCGCCGGTTGCCGACTTCCTGCGCGCGTGCGTGAAAGCGAACCTGTCGATCATCTTCGCGGGCGCACCCGGCTCGGGGAAGACCACGCTGCTGTCGTGCTGTGCCGCCGAGCTCGACCCCACCCTCCGGGTGGTCATCGCCGAAGAGGTGTTCGAATGCGACGTCCCGCTACCAAACGTCGCGCAGATGCAGACCCGAGCAGCCCGAGCCGATCGGCCCGCCGTCGATCTGCGCCGGTTGGTGTCGGGGTTCTTGCGCATGGCGCCCGACGTCGCGATCGTCGGCGAGGTTCGCGATCGAGAAGCTCTCCCCTTGCTTCTCACACTCTCGTCGGGCGTGAAGGGGTTCACCACGATCCACGCGGGCTCGGCCCGGCAGGCGCTCACCCGGCTGCGCTTCATCTGCCAGCTCGCGGACACCTCGAACGAGCTCCCGATGTCCGCGCTCAACAGCCTGGTGTCCGAAGCGGTCGACATCGTGGTGCACTGCGCACGCGGCCCGAAAGGTCCGCGGGTCACCGAGGTGATCGCCGTCGAAGACCTTACGGCTGGCATCGCCTCGTCGCAGTTCACGACGACCGAGGTGTTCGCTCGGCGTGGCTATGACCAACCGATCTCGTGGACCGGCAACTTCCCGGCGCGCGCGCTTCGCCCGTTCGAGGATGCTGGCATCGATGTACACGAGCTGCTGCAGCGGGGCGCGAGCCAACCATGGGAGGCGTTTTGACCGGTCTCGCGCTTGCTGTCGCCGCCGCCTATGGCGCGTTCTTGCTCTACACCGCTCTCGCGTTCAAGTGGCATGGATTTGGCTTCGGCCCACGCGTCACAGCAGACCGGATCCGAGTCGAAGACCGCACCCGCGAGTGGCTCGCGCAGGCGGGGCTCGACGAAGTTCCCATCGCCGAGTTCCTCGCCGTCGCCGGCATGCTCATGGTGGCCGGTCTCGTCGGCGGAGTGGTCGTGTTCGGCGCGGCCCTGCCCGCCATCGCGCTGGCCGTCGTCTGTGGCTTGTTGCCCGTGGCGTCTTACCGACAGCGCCGCGCGAGCCGGCGGGCCGTCGCCCAGGATGCCTGGCCGCGGCTGATCGAGGAGATGCGCGTGCTGACGGGCGCTGCTGGTCGGTCGATCCCCCAAGCCCTGTTCGAAGCGGGGCGGAACGGGCCCCCCGAGCTGCGTCCGGCATTCGAGGACGCGCACCGGGAGTGGCTCATATCCACCGACTTCGAGCGCACGGTCGACGTGCTGAAGACGCGACTCGCCGACCCGACAGCCGACGCCGCCTGCGAGACGCTGCTCGTCGCGTTCGACGTTGGCGGCAGCGACCTCGACCGGCGGCTCGAGGCGCTCGCTGAGGATCGCCGCGCGGATGCCCAGGGCCGCAAGGATGCCCGCGCCAAGCAATCCGGCGTCCGATTCGCGCGGCGGTTCACGTTGTTGGTGCCGATGGGGATGGCCCTGACCGGCATGACCATCGGCGAGGGACGAGCCGCGTACCAGACCCCAGCCGGGCAGCTCGCGGTCGTGGCCGGCCTCTCGATGATGGCGGCGTGCTGGTTCTGGGCGTCTCACTACCTGCGCCTGCCCGAGACCGAGCGGGTGTTCGCGCGATGAGCCGGTGGCTGGTGGTCGCCGCTCTCGCGCTGTGGGCGGGGTTGACCATCCTGTTCGCGGAGCTCCGGTGGTTCCGGCGGCCGTCGCTCGCCGAACGGGTCCGCCCCTACACGCCCGGGGGCCTCGGGCACGAGCGACGAGCCGGCGCGTTCTCCGTCGTGTCGATCCGCGACGTGATCGGTCCGCTCGCGAGCACGTTCGGCGATCGCGTGGCACGCCTGTTCGGAGTCAGCGAAACGCTGGCGGTCCGGCTCGAACGCATCCACTCACCGCTTTCCGTGCAAGCGTTTCGCACCCGGCAGATCGGATGGAGCGTCGCCTCTTTTGCCATCGTCTCCCTCTCCGCCCTGGTGCTCGGCGTTCCACCAGCGCTGGCCGTCCTGTTCGTTATGGCGGCACCACTGCTCGCCTTCTTGCTCCTCGAGCAACAGATCGGAAACGAGTCGCGCCGGTGGCAGCGGCGCATCTTCCTCGAACTGCCGGTGGTGAGCGAGCAGCTCGGGATGTTGCTGTCCGCGGGCTACTCGCTCGGTTCAGGTCTCCAGCGGCTCGCCACACGGGGCAGCGGTGCCTGCGCGGGTGATCTCCGGCGCGTATGTGGGCGCATGCGGCAGGGCTTGTCAGAGATCGACGCGCTTCGGGAATGGGCCGAGCTCGCCGACGTCGACGCGTTGAGACGGTTGGCGGCCGTCCTCGCGTTGAACCGGGAAGCAGGCGACCTCGGAAACCTCATAACCGAGGAGGCCCGATCCATCCGCCGCGACGCGCAGCGAGAGCTCATCGCGGCCGTGGAGAAGCGCAGCCAGCAAGTCTGGATCCCCGTCACGGTCGCGACGTTGCTGCCCGGCGTGATCTTCCTCGCGGTCCCCTTCGTGGCCGCCATCAACATGTTCACCAACAACTGACTCCCGAAAGGCCAGAGCACCATGAGCACCTATCGCTGGATCGCGGCTGCAGCGCAGGCGCATCTCGCAACTCGCGGATCGCACCGTCACGAGCGCGGTGAGGGCGTGATCAGCGCCGCCATCGTGGTGCTGATCATGGCGCTGCTAGGCGCGTCGATGTGGGTCTTCTTCAACAAGGTCTGGACCGACACGTCCTCCAAGACCGAGGACAACGTGAAGACCATCGGAGCCAACCCCAACCCCTGAGATCGAGTGCATCCCAACGGGCCCCGCCGGCGAGCAGGCGGCGACGGCGGTACCAGCATGCTCACGGCCAGCCTGGCGCTGCTCATCGTCCTCATCTTCTTGTTCTTCGCGGTACAGCTCCTCGTGAACCTGTACGTGTCGTCCACCGTGACCAGCACCGCGTTCGAGGGCGCGCGGATCGTCGCGTCGAGCACCGTCGACCCGAGCGACGCCGTGAGCGTGAGCGCCGCTCGCACCCGCGCCGAATCGAAGATGCGGTCGCTCCTCGGGCCGCAAGGCCAACGGGCGACCTTCGACTGGTCGGCAAGTGACCTCGAACAGGTGGTCCTGCGCGTCCAGCTCGATACCCCGCGGTTCGCCATGCCGCGCTGGGGCAGCTCGATCCCGATGAACCGCATCGACCGGACGGTCCGCGTGCGGGTGGAGACGCTCCGGTGAGCTCCGGTGTCGTGCGTTGGTTCCGCGAGCGCATGCTCGACGACCGCGGTGCGATCGGCAACATCGAGGTCATCCCGTTCGGCCTGCTGATCTTCGTCGCCGGCACGCTGCTCATCACCAACGCCTGGGCCGTCGTCGACACCCGCATGGCCGTCTCTTCGGCCTCCCGGGAAGCCATCCGCGCCTACGTCGAGTCATCGAACCCCGCGTCGGCCGGCGCCAACGCCCGACGCGCCGCGGAGACCGCGATCGCCGGCCACGGGCGCGACCCGCTCCGGCTGCGCGTCGACATCCAAGCGGACGGCTTCAGCCGCTGCGACCCGGTCACCATACGAGCGGGCTACACCGTTCCGACCCTGCACCTGCCGTGGGTTGGTGGCTACGGCGACGCCTTCGACGTCTCCTCGTCACAGACCGAGCTCATCGACCCGTACCGGTCCGGTCTCGCCGGTGACGCACAATGCTGACCGGACCTTCGAGCAGCGGTCGATGCTCCGAAGACGGAGGCGGCTCGCTGATCCTCATGCCGGCCGCGGTGCTCGTGGTGCTGCTCCTCGGTGCCATCGCGTTCGATCTCTCGTGGGTCTACGTCGCGCAGCGCGAGCTCATCGACGTCGCATCGAGCGCGGCCAACGACGCCGTCACCTACGGCCTCGAACCAGGCTCGTTGCGCGACGGCAGCGGCGGGCAGCTCGTCGATCGACGGGTGCGCGAGGCCGTCGATCGCTCCCTCGCCATCCATCGGCTCAGCGGCCTCGACCCGAACCGGACCGTCGTCACAATCGACGACGGCGACCAGGTGACGGTCTCGCTGGTGCGACACGTCAACTACGTCTTCGGCCGCAACCTCCCCGGCGGCAGCAATGGCAAAGATGTCAACGGCTCAGCCTCGGCGACCGTCGTGCAACGTTGATCCAACGAGCAGCCCGAGGCCCGAACCACGGCGAGAACGAGCACGTGGACGAGGCCGCCGCGACGAGAACCCGAACGGGCTCGAGATGCGGCCGGCGATGAGCGCCGCCGCCATGCCGTAAGCGCGTCGGCCACCACCGGTCAGGAGCAGAGGATCGGCCACTGGCGTCCCGCGTCCTGGCCTGTTCGCCGAGCAAAGATCACGAACCCGGCTGGTAACATCCCCGTCGGGTCACGGCCGTTTCCAACAGGCAACGGCGGTCACGTCCACAAGGAGAACCGATGGGCATCCTCAAGAACGAAGTCAGCCGGCAGTTTCTCGCCCAGCCCGACACCGCCAAGAACCAGATCGTCTACAAATGGCCCGACCAGAACATCCGCAAGGGTGCCCGGGCCATCGTCGAGGCCGATCACGTCATGGTCTTCATGAACAAGGGTGAGGTGCTCGGCACGCTCGGGCCCGGCCAGCACAAGCTCGACGCCGACGAGATCATGTTCCTCGGCATCGTCATCGACTGGGCCACCGACGGGAACGCCTACCGGGCCGAGTCCTACTTCGTCGGCACCAAAGAGTGGACCGGCGAGACCTTCGGCGGTCGCATCGACAACGTGCAAGACCCGCAGACCGGTCTCATCATCACCCTCCGGGTGTTCGGCGAGTACTCGATGCAGGTGATCGATCCGAGCCGGTTGATCCTCAACCTGACCGGCACGGTCGACGTCTCCAACAACGACGCCATCGGCGACTGGATCGACCAGCAGCTCCTGAAGACGATGCGCACCGAGATCACCCGCCAGATCGTGCGCAACGGCTGGCCCATCCTCGGCCTGTCGGCCTACACGCCCGAGATCGAGCAGGCCTGCATCACCGCGGCCAACCAGCAGCTCGCCGAGTACGGCATGACGATCGTCCGCATGGGCAACTTCGACGTCAACCTCGACGACGAGGACGAAGAGCGCCTGAAGGGTCTCGCCAAGGACACCGCCTACAGCCGGCTTGCCGGCAGCTACCAGAACTACGCCGCCGGCTCGGCCATGATCGGCGCGGGCGAGGGCTTCTCCAAGGGGGGCGGCGGCCTCGACGGAGCGTTCCTCGGTGTCGGCATGGGCATGGCCGGCAACATGAACAACCAGCAACTGGCCCAACCGGCGGCCCCGCCTCCGGCGCCCGGCTTCCCGGGTGGTGGCGGTGGCTACGCCGCTGCCGGCACCGCTGCCGGTCCCGCGGTCGCCTGCCCCAACTGCAACGCGAGCAACGCACCCGGCGCCAAGTTCTGCGCCAACTGCGGCCAAGCGATGGGCCAACGCCAGTTCTGCACCAACTGCGGTGCGGAGATGGCGCCCGGTGCCCGGTTCTGCGGCGAGTGTGGCACCCCGGTCGGCGCACCTGAGGTCCCGGCGGCCGTGGCTCCCGCAGCCGTTCCGCCGGCACAGGACGCGCCGCCCGCCGCGCCGCCCCAGGGCTACGACCCGAACCAGCCGCCGCCGGCACCACCGGCTCCACCCCCAAGCTGACTCGCCACGAGATCGTCGAACACGGCCGGCGGCGTCCAGCCGGTGGCCGTCTCGTGCGGCTGACTCCACCGAAACCTAAACTCTCCGCCCATGAACCACCTGGCGGCCACCGCCTACGTCGAGTTGGCTCGCGTCAGCAGCGAGATCCTCACCCGTGCGGGCAGTGGCTCGGGCGGGGGGCGATCGAGCGGCGGGGGTTCCAGCGGCGGCTCGAGCGGCGGGTTCAGCAGCGGTAGCAGCGGCTTCAGCAGCGGGGGCGCGGGCGGGGCGCTCAGTGCGATCGTCGCCCTCATCTTCGGCGGCATCTGCCTGTTCGTCATCGTCGTCATCGTCATCTTCTTCGTGCGCAAGGGTGGCGGGGTGGCGAGCGCGGGCTCCAGTGCTGCCGGCCTTCCGAGCAACCTCGGTCAGACCAACACCATGCTCGGCGACCCGAACCAGGCGCAGATCACGACGCGCGCCGACATCGACGCCGGCATCGCGCAGATCCAGCAGCACGACCCGGCGTTCAACGAGAGCGACTTCCTCTCCGATGCCAACCGCGGGTTCTTCGTCATCCAGCAGGCCTGGACCGAGCGCAAGCCGGAGATCTCCCGGCAGGTCATGCACGACGGCGTCTGGCAGCAGCACAAGTTCCAGATCGATCAGTACATCCAGCAGAACAAGCAGAACGTGCTCGAGACCTTGGCGGTGCAGAACATCCGGGTCGTGGCCGCGCACACCGACGCCACCTACGACACGATCGTCGTCCGGTACTTCGCGAGCTGCGCCGACTACGACATCGACCTGTCCAACGACAAGCACAAGGTGATCCGGGGCTCGAAGAACATCGAGGACTGGGCGGAAGACTGGGTGTACCAGCGCTCGTCGAAAGCGGTCACCAAACCGAACGCGACCATGAAGGCCAAGTGCCCGAACTGCGGCGCGCCCCTCGACCTCGATCTCGCCGGCATCTGCAAGTACTGCGGCGCGCCGGTGATGTCCGGTGAGTTCGACTGGGTCCTCACCCGCATCGAGCAGCTACCCAACTACGAGTGGGCTCAGCAAACGCTGCCGCAATAGGGCGCGCTCGCGCCGGCGCCATCGTGCTGCTGGCGATGGGGCTCGCCGCGTGCTCGACGTCAGCGCCACCGAGCGGTCCGGCCGAGCAGGCAACCAGGCCACCACCGGACCAGCGCGCGTCGGGAGTGATCGTCACACCGACCGGTGTCGTCGCTCCGATGCTGTCGTCGTTTGCCGGCGGCTGGTGGGTCCGCACGCCGTGCGACAACGTCACGGCGGTCGGCGGCGGCACGCGCATCGACCGTGTGGACGTCGTGCTCGATGCGGGCCATGGCGGCGCCGAATCCGGTGCGCGCTCGCCCGACGGCGAGGCCGAGAAGGTGCCGAACCTCGCGGTGGCGAGACGGGTCGCATCACGGCTCGAGCAGATGGGCATCAGCACCGCGCTCACCCGAGGCAGCGACTCGTTCATGACCTTGAAGACTCGGGCCGAGATCGCAACCGCGCTGCGGCCCAAGGCGTTCGTGTCGATACATCACAACGCTGGCACCACTGAGCCCTCGACCGTCCCGGGCACCGAGGCCTACCACCAGATCGCCTCGGACGACGGCCGCCGTCTCGCAAGGTCGATCTATGAAGAGGTCTTCTCTACCTTCAGCCGATACGACGTCCGTTGGTACAACCCCAACCCGGGGGTGAAGTCGCGGCGAGGCGACGATGGCGACTACTACGGCGTGCTTCGCATGTCGCAGGGCACCGTCGGCGTGATCATCGAGGCTGCGTTCATGAGCAACGAACCCGAGGCAAAGCTGGTGCTGCGGCCCGACGGGCAGCACGCCGAAGCCGACGCCATCACGCGCGGCATCGTCAGGTGGTTGCGCACCGACCGGACGGGCGTGGTGCTCGCCGAACCGAACGCTCCTCCCGACCCGGCCGTGCCGGCCGAGGACGCCGGCGCCTGCGTCGATCCTCCGCTGGGTTGACCGCGGTCGGTTGCTTCCCGCTTCAGCGACGAAACCGAAGCCACCACCAGCGAGCAGGTCAAGGACGCCCCACTTCCGCTCGCCATCTGCGATGGAGCGGCCACGCCTTGACATGGCAGAAGATGGAAGGCACCCTTGTTGCCCGGCAGCGGCGGAATGGGCGGCTGCGCATCGAGACGGAGGGGACCCATGAGGCGAGCCAAGCGATTCATAGTCGGCGCGAGCGCGTTCGTGTTCGCGGTCGGTTCGGTGGTGGGGCTAGCGGGATCGCCCGCGTCGGCGTCGTCGCCCGCCGAGCTGCGAATGGGCGACGCCGCGGTGCTCGAAGGCGACGGCACCACCAACGGCTCGGCGAAGATCTCCCTCCGGCTGTCCGAGCCGCTGACCTCGACGGTGTGCGTCTGGTACCACACCGAGCCCGGCACCGCGACCGGCGCCCCGAACACCAAGACCCACGACGCCATCAGCGTCGTCGTCGACATGGTGTCGGGCATGACCGGCACGGCATGCAACACTTCGCCTGACCCATCAGTGGTTGTCCTCGACAGCTCGGCGGTCGTGACGATCCTCGATGACGATCCGGCTCCCGGCACACCGACGGTCAGCGTCGGCGATGCAACCGTGCCCGAGGGCAACGGGGTGACGAACGGCTCGGCCAAGCTCGGCCTGCGGCTCTCTCAGCCCCAGCCCACGACCAAGTGCGTCTGGTACCACACCGAGAACGGCAGCGCGACCGGCGCCCCGAACACCAAGACCCACGACGCCAACAACGACTACCTCACCCGCACCGACAAGACCGCGAAGATCCCCGCCACCAAGGTCGTCGGCACGATCAGCATCACCACCCTGTACGACACCGCTTCCGAACCGAACGAATCGTTCTACGTCGTGATCGACAAGGTGTCCGACACGATCGGCACCGCCTGCGATACCGCCGCCGACCCGACCGTCGCGATCGGGCGCGCCAGCGGGACGGTGACCATCACCGACGACGACGGCGTGGCCGGCGCTCCTGGTGCCCCCACCGGCGTGACCGCGGCGTTGAGCCAGGACCCGTGCACCGATCAGTGCGGCAACGTCGACGTCACCTGGAACCTACCCGCATCCGACGGCGGCTCACCCGTCACGTCCTATGACGTCTACGCCGACTTCGGCGACGGCTTCGGGTTCGTGCTCTACACGAGGACCCTGTCGCCGAACATCACCGCCTACTGTGGCGTACCCGCGCAAACCTGCACGTTCCTGGTCTACGCCAACAACGCGGTCGGCCGAGGCCCCGGCTCTTCGGCCAGCAACACCATCACCACCCAGAACGTCCCCGGCGCCCCCACCGGCGTGACCGCCTCGCTCGGGTCACCCGACGGCGTTGTGGACCTCGTCTGGACGGCCCCCACCGACGACGGCGGCTCGCCCGTCACGTCCTATGACGTCTACGCCGACTTCGGCGCCGGCTTCGGGTACTACACGACGACCCTGTCGACATCGTTCTCTGCAAGCTTCGGTTACGGCACCACCGTCCAGTTCCAGGTCTACGCCAACAACGCGGTCGGCCAAGGCCCCGCGTCGGCGGCCAGCAACTCGGTCACCACGCCATCCTCGCCTGAATAGACCCACCGCGATCGGCTCGGGGGAACGCACCTGGGGCGCCAACCGCGGGCCGACTGCCGAGGTCGCTCGCTGCCAGACGGTCTTCGAGCGGGCCTGACCATCGTCCGACCAACTGTGCTGCTCGGTCAGTCGCAGCAGCTATCGCGCCAGCCGCAGGTGGTGCAGCGGTAGTGCGCGTGCTCGGGCGCCATGTCGCCCCAACACTGCGGGCACTCCTCGAAGATCGAGAACCGCGTGCGGGCAAGTGTGCATACCCGTGGCGCAGATGCGGTTTGGTCGACCGCCGGGCCGGCTGGTGTCGATGTCGTTGTCCTCGATGTCGTTGTCGCCATGTGCGCCCTCCTCAACTCTGCGGGACTCGTCGACCCTATGACCGCCGCGCCGCTGGCCCGCGGATGCACCCACCAGAGGTCGTTCTCGAAGCGAAGCGGCAATCTATTGACACTCTGCATGCCATAAGTCATGCTGTCCCAGCAATGGCAGCGACCGTCGGCGGGAAGGCAGAGCGGAGGAACTCATGAGTTCGTCAAAGCGCATGGTCACCGGCGCGAGCGCGTTCGTGCTCGCCATCGGCTGGGTGGTCGGGTTGGCAGCATCACCGGCACATGCCTCCACCGCCGAGCTTCGCGTCGGCGGCTCCACGGTGATCGAAGGCAATGGGGCCACGAACGGGTCTGCGAAGGTCAGCATGCGGCTGTCCGAGCCGTTGGCATCCACCGTCTGCGTCTGGTACCGCACGGTGAACGGAAGCGCGGCCGGTGCCGCGAACACGAAGATCAACGATGCCAGCCACGACTATGTGAGCCGCACCGGCAAGTTCGTGAAGATCCCTGCCGGCAAGGTCACCGGCACGATCAGCGTCACCACGTTGTACGACACCGAGGACGAGCTCGACGAGAACCTCAACGTGGTGGTCGACATGGTGTCGACCACGACCGGAAGGGCCTGCAACACCTCTCCGGACCTGAGCGTCACGGTTGTCGCCGGCACCGCGATCGTGACGATCCTCGACGACGACCCGGCGCCGGGCACCCCGACGGTCAGCGTCGGCGACGCAACGGTGGCGGAAGGCAACGCAGCCCCGAACGGCTCGGCCCGGCTGGGCCTGCGCCTCTCCCAGCCCCTGGCCACGGCGAAGTGCGTCTGGTACCACACCGAGAACGGCACCGCGACCGGCGCCCCGAACACCAAGACCCACGACGCCAGCAACGACTACCTCACCCGCACCGGCAAGACCGCGAAGATCCCCGCCAGCAAGACCGTCGGATCCGTCGGCATCACCATCTTGTACGACACCGAGCCGGAGTCGAACGAGAAGTTGTACGTCATCATCGACAAGGTGTCCGACGCGATCGGCACCGCGTGCGAAACCGCCGCCGACCCGACCGTCGCGATCGGCCGCAAGACCGGCACGGTGACCATCGTCAACGACGACGGTGTGGCCGGCACGCCCGGCGCACCGACCGGTGTGACCGCGGCACGCGGCCAGGATCCCTGCACCAACCTGTGCGGCAGGGTCGACGTCACGTGGAATCCGCCCGCCAACAGCGGCAGCTCACCGATCACGTCCTATGCTGTCTATGCCAACTACGGCAGCGGCTGGTTCACGTTCACCTCGACCTCATCGACGAGCATCACCGCCAACTGCGGCCTCCCGGCTGTCACCTGTGCGTTCCAAGTTGCCGCGGTCAACGCGGTCGGCACGGGTCCCCGCTCGGACATCAGCAACCTGGTCACCACCCAGAACGTCCCTGATCCACCGACCGGAGCAACGGCATCGCTCGGCTCGCTCGGCTCGCCCACTGGCGTCGTCAATATCACCTGGACGCCCCCCGCCCAGGACGGCGGCTCACCGCTGGTCGAGTACGCCATCTACGTGTCGGTCGACGGGTCCGGCTTCTCGTACTGGTCGTCAGGAACGTCGACGACGAGGTCGGGGAACTGGGGGCCGGCGACCACCGTGCAGTTCCAGGTCCGAGCGAACAACTCCGTCGGCAGCAGTGCGGCGGCACTGAGCAACTCGGTCACCACGCCATCCCCAGGCGAGTAGCTCCGCGCCACGGTGGACGGCGTCATCGTCGTGGTGACACCGAGCTGAGCGCGCCCCTACGATGAAGCTGCTTCGCTTGGAGAACGGCCGGCTTGTCGAAGTCGCCAACCTGACCAGATTGGCCGCGTCGGACTGCAATGACATGGTGGTGCACCCTGATACGGGCCGAGCCTACATCGGGAGCTACGGGTTCGACGTCGAGGCGGGCGAAGAACCGGCGCCGGCGCCGCTGGCGTGCGTCGAGCCCGACGGTGACGCCTGGGTCGTCGCGGAGGGGCTGCACTTCCCGAACGGTTCGGCGATCACACCGGACGGCACCACGCTCATCGTCACCGAGTCGTCGGGCAAGCGGCTCTCCGCCTACTCGATCCAACCCGACGGGTCGCTGGCACACCCGCGGGTGTGGGCAGACCTGACGCCGAACATCCCCGCCGGCATCTGCCTCGATGCCAGCGGCGCGGTGTGGGTGGCCGATCCGGTCAACCAGGGCGTCATGCGCGTGCTCGAGGGCGCGGGCGCGGTCGACTGGATCGGCAGCCCCCGCCCGGTCTACGCCTGCGAGCTCGGGGGGGAGGAAGGGCGCACGCTCTACCTCTGCACTGCCGAATCGTCGAACGCCGCCAAGACCGTCGAATCACGCACCGGCCGCATCGAAGCCATCGAGGTCGACGTCCCCCGCGCCGGCCTGACCGACTGACGGCTGGTCGACCGACGGCTGCTCGACCGACGGCTGCTCGACCGACGGCGGCGGGAAGTTCTCGTAGGTCTCGATGAGAAGCAGCGCGAGGTCGCGATCGGGCGGACGAGCGTCGCCGCGAGCCAGCACACCCCGTTCGACGAGGTCGACGACCAACCGATCGAGGATCGTGGCGAGCGAGAGATCGTCGGTGTGGGCCCGCCAGGTCGAACGCTCGGTGTCGCTCGCGAAGCAGTACGCCTTCCATGACACCGAGAAACGGATGTCGCGCCACTCGAACTCTTCGAGCACCTCGCTGCTCGCCGACTCGTCAGGATGGAGCTGCCAGCGGCGGCGTTCGGCCCCGAACCGCAGCACGTTGCCGGGCGAGAGCTCGGGCGGCTCGACCGTGACAGGACCGACGCGATCGACACCGTGGAACACCGAGTCGGTGTCGAGCACGATCGCCGTGTTGTGCGTCGCGAAGAACGTGGACGGCGGGCCATCCGGTGCGTCGGGATAGAACGCGAGCTGGCCGCCCTCGGCTTGCTCCCCCTCGGGCGCGAAGTACGAGATGCCCGTCGCGATCGGCATGCGCCAGGCATCGAAGAGGCCGGAGTGATGCATCACCACGAGCAGCCATTGCGGCACGACTTTGCGGTTCGCGCCCCGGAACTCGGGAACGTCGGTGTGGACGGCGAGCTCCTGGCCGGGCAGCAGGATGTTGGCGTAGGCGATCGCCGGCTCGACGACGGGCCGGCCGTAGAGCTGCCGGGCGGCATCGATCAGCCTCTCGTGATGGAGGAAGCGCTCGATGCCGGGCGCCACGATCTCGTCGCCGTACGCGTAGGACTCTCGCAAGTAGTTCGTTCGCAGCGCCAGCGTCCTCGGCGGCTCACCGGTGCGGCCGAACCGCCCGCCGGAACGCACGTAGTTGGCCGCGGCGTCGTAGCGCTGCGCCAACTCGGGAGCGAACGCGGTCTCGCTCTCCTCGACGGCGTACAGCCCGTAGCCCGGTGCGAAGTCTTCGCACAGACGCAGCATCGCCCGGGCGCCGTCCTCGTCCATCAGCGGGTCGAGGATGATGGTGGTGGCCGTATCGATCACGCGAACGAAGGTATCAGCGCTTCTTGCGAGGGGCCCGCCCGGGCTTGATCGGTTCGTCGGGCACGAGTGCGGCGCGAAGGAAGTTGATGAGCTCGCGCCGGCGGACGGCCGTCGAGCGCAACGTCGGCTCGATGCCCACGGCCCGGAGCACTTCGACCTCGGTCGCGACGCCGACGACGGTCGAGTACACGCTCACGAGCAGCAACCTGGCATCGCTCGCGCGGAAGCGGCCCGCGTCCATCTCCGCTTCGAGGAAGCCGGTGGCCCGTTCGAGCAGCGGTTCGAAGTTCTGAAGGAGCCGCCCGGCCGCCGGAGAGCCGAGCCGGCTCACCTCCCGCAGCAGGCCGAGCAACTCGGGCTGGCGGATCGCGAGGCGGAACACCGCCCGGACGATCGCCTCGATCCGGGCAAAGCCGTCCCCCGCGTGCTCGATCGTGCTCTCGAGCACCTGGGCGATGTCGGCCGAGGACCGATCGATCACGGCGTCGAGCAGCGCCAGCTTGCTCGGGAAGTAGTAGAGGATCGTCTGCTTGCGGATGCCGAGGTCGCGAGCAAGCTGGTCGAGGGAGGTGGCGTCGTACCCTCGCGTCCCGAACGAGCTGGTCGCGGCGTCGAGTACCCGCTCCTCGGTGCCCATCTACCGCATGGTAGAGAACCCGGGCGGCGGCCGGCCCGTTTGGGCGTCCCCCTACCAAATGGTAGAGAATGGAGCGGTGACCGCCTCCCTCGCCGAGCAGGCCGATCAGCTCCCCATTCGCCAGGCGCTCGCCGGCAAGCGGCTGTTCGTCACGGGCACGACCGGCTTCCTCGGCACCAACCTGCTCGAGCGGCTGCTGCGCTCGGTTCCCGACTGCGAGATCGTGCTGCTGGTGCGGCCGGGCAAGCGGTCGTCGGTCGAGCAGCGGGTGAAGCGGGAAGTGTTGAAGAACGATGCATTCGACCGCCTCCGCGACGAGCTGGGCCGTGACGGCTTCGAGGAGATGACGGCACGCCGAGTTTCGGCCGTGGCCGGCGACGTGTCGCGCGACGGCCTCGGTCTGGACGAAGCCGGCCGGGCCGTTCTCGCGTCCTGCGACATCGTCATCCACTCCGCAGCCACCGTGAGCTTCGACTCACCGCTCGACTCGGCGGTCGAGGTCAACTTGATGGGCCCGACCCGCATCGCCCGCACGCTGGGTGACCTCGGCGTGACTCCCCACCTTGTCTCGGTGTCGACGTGCTACGTCGCCGGGAACCGCAGGGGGTCGGCGCCCGAGATCCACGTGACCGAATCACCGTTCTTCGTCGACGTGGACTGGCAGGGCGAGGTCGACGGCGCTCGCCGGGCACGAAGCGATGCGGAGGCCGCGAGCCGCACGCCCGATCAGCTCGCCGAGCTCCGCAAGCACGCCCACAACGAGCTGGGCGCCGCGGGCACGCCGCTGCTCGCCGAGAAGACCGAACAGTTGCGCAGCAAGTGGGTCGCAGATCGCATGGTCGTGGCCGGCCGCGCCCGGGCGTCGTCGTTGGGATGGCCCGACGCGTACGCGTTCACCAAGGCGTTGGGCGAGCGT
>JACPNV010000098.1 GCA_016185305.1 Actinomycetota bacterium
GGAACGGGCGACCGACCCGGTGCGCGTACCGCCACTGGATCGACACGCGGGGGCCGACAGGCCGCGAGCCGAGGTACGGAACCGAGTGCTCCCAATCCGCCTGAGCGCGTCCACCCATCACCAGCAGGTCGCCGGCGCCAGGCGAGAGATCATGCGTTGCCCCCTTGCCCTCGGCATGCTCGTACCGGCCGATGCGCGGGCGAAGGAGCCAGGGTCGGTTCGCGCCCAGGCTGAGGATCGCGACGATCGTGTCGTCGAGCCAGCGCATGTCGGTGTCGCGGTGGAACGCCTGACCGTCGCGACCATCCCGGTACAGCATCAGGCCAAAAGAGTCGAACCGGACGTTGTACTTGTGCTGGAGGAGTCGGGTCGCGTCGCCGAGGACCGGATCGGGCAGTGGCGCACCTCGCTTCCACATCGAGCTGAGCCGCCGCTCCTCGACGTAGTGGTCGTAGCGGAAGAGCTGGCTGGTCTGCCAGGCCACCCGCTCGTACAGGTCTGCGACCAGCTCGTCCGCTCCGGCCATCCAGCCCCGGGACACGTCGACCCAGGCGCCGTCGCCGAGGTCGAGGCGCTCGATCTTGACGTCCCGGTCCACCGCAGACCCCATGGACGCACAACCTACCGCCGGTAGGTGCCCGCGCCATCAGGCGTAGGTCCTGGGGAACCCCACACCCTCCCAGCGGAGGTGTGGGGACAGGCTCAAACCCGGAGGCGGTGGCCCGCTTGGACGGGAGCCGTGCTCGGCTGGTTGCTGGTTCCGGAGCCCTGCGGCTGGGTACCAGATCCACCCGATCCCGAACCGTTTGCCCCCTTGGGGCAGTTCGAGCCGCGCTGGTGGCCGTCGGGCAGGGTCTGCCCATCCGGTACCTGGCCGCCCGGCGCCTGATCGGTGCTCGGCGGCTGCTGCTGTTGCTGGGGGGCAGCGGGCGTGGTGGGCGTCGTCGGTGCGGTGGTGTCCGGGGCGTCCTGCGCGGAAGCGAGGGAGATCGCACCGAGGCTCACCGCGGCAGCCGCGGCGGCTGCCGCGACTCCGGCGACGATGGTCGAGGGTCTGTTCATGTGATCACCTCCTCTCGAACGATCGGGCCGGTTCGGACGGGCGCGTCCGAACCGGCGAGCGGTCATCGGTCCAGTGACGGTCGCGAGTGCTTGCTGCAAGCACCATCCCCGCTCTTGCTCTGAAGGCAGCACCGGCGCGAGTCGCGTGCGAGCGCGAGCACTGCCGGGGGGTAGTCGTCTGGTCCTCAAACGTCGGCGTCTCTGTCATCGAGAGACGCACCCTCGCCCACCGAGGTGAGAGCAGCAGAAAGCGAAGTTCGCGCTTCGGTAAGAACAACCCGACCTGGCGGCAGGCGCCGGGCCGGGTACCAGCTACAGGAAGAGCCCGTAACCGCTGCAGGTGGCCTTGAAGTTCGGGTCGTTGGGGCCGAGCACGTTCATGACGTTCTGCAGGACGGGACGGTCGGTGAACATCCCGACATGGCCGACCGGATCGTTCGGGCACTGGTCCTGGATCAAGATGTTCTTCACGTTCGGCCCGTTGAGGAACGCGTTGGTGTAGGGGGTGACGACCTTGTCGTACTTGGTCTCGATCACGACATACTTGGGACCAGGCACCGTGTCACCGTCGCCGAACAGGCTGCGCTGGAACGACGAACCGGCTTCTTGCTGAGCAAGACCGGGAACGCCGAAGCCCCACAGCACGGCGTTCGCGAACCCGAGGAGGTTCAGCGAAGAGCCGAGCGTCACGATGCCGTTGACCGTCGTGCCGTGGTTGCTCGGAGCGAGCCCGACGAACGTCCCCACCTTCGAGGCCCCACCCAGGCGCTTGATGTAGTAGTTCGGCATCATGCCGCCCTGCGAGTGGCCAACCAGGTCGACCTTGGACGCGCCCGTTGAGGCGCGGACCTTGTCGACGAACGAACCGAGGGTCCTCGCCGACGCGGAGATCTCGCCAAGCCCGCCGACGCGGCCGAACGACAGCCAGGTCATTCCGTAGTTGAAGGCGAAGACGCAGTAGCCAGCGTTGGCCAACATCGGCGAGAGCGCCACCCAGTTCGTTCCCAGGTTCACGCCGGTCGCATGCACCAAGACGACGGGGTTGGGATGAGCCGCGCTCGGCTTGCAGTTCCAGTTGTTCGCACCGGCCACGGCATTGGGGCTGGAGACGAAGTTGGAGACGGCCGTGCCGAGACCACCGATGGGTAGCTCGGCCCGGGCTGGGACCGCGACGAGAGCGGTGAGAGCGATCGTGGCGGCCACGACCACGGACCCGACGATGGTCCTGGTCTTGATGCGCCGGCGGCTCTTCGCTTCGCGAGTGCCCGTTGCCTTCTTCGTGCGGACCATTCGTCCCCTCCGGTCTCCTGCGCTGATGGTGCGCTGCTCTGTGACCCCCATCACATCGCCTTGGCAGTATGCGGCGAGCGCCGCAGCGCCAGTAGATGGACGGGGTCACGTTTGGGACATGACGATGGTCATGGTCTCGGGCCGACAGCCCATGAGAGCGGGTGAGAGTGCGCGTCAATCCGACGGGGTCAATCCGACGGCGGGGGCACGGTCACCACGAAGCGGGTGGTCGTGGCGGATCGTTCGTACACCAACTCACCACCGAGGTCGCCGACGAGCGCGTCGGCAATGGCCAGGCCCATGCCGGTGCCGTCGCTCTTGGTCGTGAAGAACGGCTCGAACACCCGGTCGGCGTCGGCGTCGGGAACGCCGGGCCCGTCGTCTACCACCGTGATGACGATGCCGCCGTCCGCGCCGCGGTCGATCACCTCGAGCTGCACCTCGGAGTCGGCGGCGTCGATGGCGTTGTCGACGAGGTTGAAGACGACGTCGCGAAGCTGGCGGCGCGCCGGCCGCCGACCGCTGCTCGACACGATCTCGACCGACAGACGCACGCCTTCCCGCTCGGCTTCGGCGTGGAGCTGAGCTGTCACCTCTTCGACCAGCGTTGCGACCGTCAATGCTTCATTGACAGTCGCGGCGTCGTCGCCACTCTCACCGCCGCCACCGAGATCAGGCCCGCGCTCGTGCAACAGCTCCGACGCGAGCATCTCGCCCAAGCGGTCTTTCGCACCGGCCAGCGCGTCCAGCTCGCGTTGGGCTGCTTCCACATCGTCCGCTCTCCCGCTCTCGACCAGACCACGCAGGCGATGGATGCTCCAACCCATGAGCCCGACCTGATGCCGCGACTGGTGAACGATGCGCGCCGACACCTCGCCGATGGCAGCCAGTCGCTGCGTGGCGAGAACGTCTCGCCGCAGCTCCTGCGCGATGCGCCGGCGGCGAAGCTCGAACACCGTGGCGGCATAGATCGGGAAGCACCACCACAAGATCATCAACACCGGCCATGGCTCGGCTGGGCGGTACATGGCTACCGCCGCGGTGATCAGCGGGAACCCCGCCATGAGCGGAAGCAGGTACGGGATGAGCGGGCTCTCGAAGGGGTCGAAGCCCTGGGCGATGAACGATCGGGAGATCGCCCGCTGTGACAGCAAGCGGATCGACATGGTGACGATCCAGGCCACCACGCCCACGAGCGCCGCAACCAGCACACCCTCGGTCGTTGCGAGTGAGACCGGGTACTCGCGGTCGAACAACGCCGTATACACGAAGTTGGCCCCCACAAACCCGAGCGAAACCGCGACCGCGGTCACGACGACCCACGCGATCGATCGGATCGCACCTGCGGCACCCGACGCCCGGCGCCACGGAAGGAGGTGGCTCGCGATGATCAGCGGCGCCGCCAGCGCAACCGCCCCCCAGATCAACATCAACCCGCGAGGGCCGAGCAAGGCCGTGTCGATGGCAGAGGAGATCGTGAGCACGACATGGTCCTCGCGACCTTCGAGTCGGATGGGCAGCAGCGCGCCCGCGAGCGTCACGAGGAACAGCCCGCCGATGAACAGCGCGGGTTCGTTCCAGGTCACGGGTTGACCGTCAACGCGCCATCTGCTGGCGCACGAGGAGGATGGCAAGCTTGGTGCGGTCGCTGACGCCGACGACCTCTAAGATCTTGGTCACGTAGTTCTTCACCGTGCCCTCGCTGATGCACAGCGCGTGAGCCACCTCGCGGTTCGTCTTGCCCTCGGCGATCAGCGCGACCACCTCGCGCTGGCGAGGTGACAACGACTCGAGGCTCTTCTCGAACGAGATCTCGTCGGGTTGGCGGCGCAGCGAGTCCGCCACGCGCAGGGCCATCTCGCCGCTGAGCGCCGTCTTCCCCTCTGCCGCCTTCCGGACGAGCCGAAGCAGGTCGAGCGGCTCGGCGTCCTTGCGGATGTAGCCGAGGGCGCCGTCCTGCATGGCGCGGCGGACGATGGCGGGATCGTCGTGCGCGCTGATCATCACGACCGACGTCGACGCGGCGACCTCGGCTACCGCATCGGTGCCGCGGCCGTCGGGAAGATCGACATCGAGCAAGACGAGATCGGGCCGGGAATCGACGACCGCGACGCGGACCTCGGCCAGTGAACCGACCTGGCCGCAGATCTCGAAGTCGGGCTCGTCCCCGAGCGCGGCCGCCAAGCCGCCGCGGAACATCGGGTGGTCGTCACAGATGAGGATCCTCGTGACCATCCGCCCCCTCCGGGCGGGCGCACCGCCGGCGGGCCCGTCGCTCGTGTTCTGACTGCCAGGATGCCACTCGGCGCGCTCCGGTGCACTCGTACCGGAGGCAGCGACAAACCGGGGATCACTTCAGGTATTGGCCGAACCAGTCGATCGTCCGGTTCCAGGCGGTGACCGCCGCTGCTTCGTTGTAGGACGGGCCCGTGTCGTTGTTGAACGCGTGCCCGGCCCCCTCGTAGAGGTACTTCTGGAAGGTCTTGCCCACGAGCGCGGCTTCGAGTGCGTCGATGCCGGCGTTGACACGAGTGTCGTCGGCGCCGTAGTTGGCCATGATCGCGGCCTTCGTGTTGCTCATCACCGACGGCGGCTGCGGCGTCGGTCCGTAGTACGGCACCGCCGCGAGCACCTTGGGGTTCGCGGCCGCGAACGACAGGGTCATGCCGCCCCCGAAGCAGAACCCGACCACACCCAGCTTGCCGTCGTAGTCCGGCTTGCTGTCGAGATAGGCAACACCGGCGTCGAGGTCGGCGACGCGATCGTCGACGGACCCCTGCGTCAGCACGCCGCTCACGTTCGCTGCCTTCTCCGTGCCACCGGCCCGTGACGCGAGGTCGACTGCCAGCGCGAGGTAGCCCACCTTCGCCAACCGCCGCGCGACGTCGCGGATGTGGTCGTTCAGCCCGAAGATCTCGTGGATCACGATGACGCCCGGCCGCGTGCCGCCGGCAGCGGGTTGCGCGAAGTAGCCGAGCATCGTCGACGCCGGACGGGGAAAGGTGACGTTCTCGCCGTTGATGTCTGGGTCATCGGCACGGACCGAGAGCAGGTGTCCCGCGCCGCCCGCGGTGGGCGCCGTCGCGGGCTTCGCTGCCGGTGCTGCGTCTGGTTCCGCGGCGGCTGAACTCGCGGGGCTCGCCGGCGGGTTGGCGGCTGTCCCCGACGATCCCTCGCCCCCGCACGCAGCGAGGAACGCGCTGGCCGCTCCGGCGGAACGGCAGATGGTGACGAGCCGGACGATCATCTCCCGCCGGCTGAGCCGGCCGTCGTCATGCAGCTCGACCATCTCGGACGCGGCGTACTCCTGCATCCAGTTCAGCTCGGTGCTCATGCCAGCCTCCCGTCAGAGGTTCAGCGGATAGGTTCGATAGTCTCGGCGTCCGCGGCCGGCGAGCGGCGAGGGGCGGGTCATGGCGCAGGGGGGAAGCGGCGGGCCAGCTCCGAGCGTGAACGGATGCCGAGCTTGCGATACACGTTGCCGAGGTGGAACTCGACCGTCTTCGCGCTGAGGAAGAGTGCTTCGGCCGCTTCGCGGTTCGACGCTCCCTCGGCGACCGCCAACGCGACGCGAAGCTCCTGCGGCGTGAGATCGAGCGACGTCGAGGGGTCGCTGCGCTTGCGCGCCTTCTCGCCGGTCGCGGCCAGCTCGGCCCGCGCCCGGTCGGCCCACACCGTGCTGCCCACGCGTTCGAACGAATCGAGCGAGCAACGGATCATGTCTCGGGCTTCGGTACGACGTTTCGCGCGCCGCAGCCTCTCGCCGTAGCTCAACTCCGTGCGCGCCTGCTCGAAGCGCATGGGCTTCCCGGCGTGCCACCGCAGCGACTCGGTGAACGGCTCGTCGAAGGAGCCGGCATCGAGCATCAACCCGCGACACCGTGCCGCCGCCGCCTTCCCCCAGACGCTTCCGGTGTGATCCGCCGCCGTTCGGAATCGCTCCAACGCCTCCGCCGCGTCGCCGACCCGCCCGCAACGCGACAACGCCTCGATGCGCTCCGGCGCGGCGCCCATGAGGCACGGCTCGCCGACCTCTTGTGCCTCCACTGCGGCCGAAAGCCGATCGAGGTGCACGAGCGCCTCCGGCATCCGTCCCTTGCCGAACTCGAGCAAACCAAGGATCTCGTCCGCGTACATCTCGGCCGACTCGGAGGTCCCGTATCCGGCCGCCCGCTCGAGTGACTCGGCGATGTGCCGCCGGCAGTTCTCCTCGTCGCCCCGCTGCGCCTCGATACGGGCGATGCCTACGAGGAACCGCGGCGCGTGCACGACCTGTCCTGTCTCCAACGCGAGCTCCAACGCCTCGTGCCCTTCCGAGTACGCCGTGTCCCAGGACCCCATGCGGTAGTCGAGCTCGCTCAACACAGACATGGGGAACGGCAGCAACCCCGGAGCGCTCGACGCGCGGGCCGCGTGGACGGTTCGCTCCAGCAGCTCGCGGGCCGAGTCGTACTCCTCGATCCACACATAGGACAGCGAGACCCCTTGAGCCATCGCGAGATGTGGGCCGAACAGCGGGTCGGCCGCCATCAGGTAGGGGAAGCAGGCCTGCAACAGCTCCCGGCCGCGATCGGTCTCGCCCTTGATCGCCAGCGTCTGCCCGAGCACAGCGCCGGCGAAAAGGGTCATCGGAGGGCCTGCCCGTTCGGCGGACTCATACGCGCGTTCGGAAGTGGCGTAGCCCAGCTTGCCCTTCCCCATGAGGAACGCGGCGCCGACGGCGGTCATCTCCATGATCGACGCCCGGGCCGGTTGTCCCTGCTCGACACGATCCGCGCTCGCCATCAGGTTGCGGTAGGCCTCCAGTGGCTTGCCGGTGAGCAGCAACAAGCTGGCGTGCGCGAGCTCGAGGTCGGCGATCAGGTCGGGATCGCGCGCATGGTCGAGTGCCGTCGCCGCCAGCGCCGCCGCCTGGTTCGGACGACCGACCAGATGGATGTCCGCCGCTGCTTCCCCGAACCGTCGGGCGCGCTCGTCGGGATCGGGCGTCATCCCCGCGGCCCGCTCGAGGGCTCGTGACGCAGTCGCGTGCGCGCCCCGGCTACGAGCGGCAAGCGCAACGCCTTGGAGCGCGGACGCGATCGACTCGTCCGGGCCGAGTGAAGCCGCGGCCCGATGCCACGGCGCCCGCGGATCGTCGTCCGCCTCGTACACGTCGGCGAGCGCCGCGTGGGCGCGACGCCGGCTCGGGGCCAGCACTCCGTGGTACGCCGCCGATCGCAACAGCGGATGGCGGAACTCCACGTGCTCTCGGTCGATCGTGATGATGGCGTGCACTTCGGCTGGTTCGAGGGCGGACGGTGCAATGCCGAGAGCGTCGAGCGCGGCGAGGACCGGTCCGAGCTCGCCCGAGCCGCTGGCCGCCGACACCAGCAGGGCCGTGCGCGTCGCCTCGTCGAGCAGGGCGATGCGACGGTGGAACGACCGCTCGGCGGTCGGCCCGGCGGGCAAGGGATCGTCGAGCGGCTCGGCGCCCGACAGCTGAGCGGGTGTGAGCATCGACGGCAGTTCGACGAGCGCCAGGGGATTCCCACCCGTCGCGGCGCTGAGCGCGTCGGCGACCGCGGGGGCGACCACACTGTCGGTGCGCTCCGTGAGCAACGACAGGGCGTGCTCAGGAGCGAGTCCTTCGAGCAGGACGGAATCGATTCCCATCTCTGTCTCGTCGAGGTCGACCTCGACCCGGGTCGCCAGCAGCATCGCGACTCGTTCCGCCTGCAATCGCCGCGCCACGAACGTCAACGCTTGACGCGACGACAGATCGAGCCACTGGAAGTCGTCGACGACGCAGAACACGGGACCCTGGTCCGTCGCCGCGGCGAGCAGACCAAGCAGTGCCACGCGAACCGCCAGCGGTTCGGCGTTGCTCGGTGGGCCGATGGCGAGCGCGCCCTCGAGCGCGGCGCGCTGCACATCTGGAAGGGTCTCGAGCAGGTCGAGAATCGGGTGCAGCAGTTGAGTGAGACCGGCGAAAGGCAGCTCGGATTCCGAGGCGATGCCCCGAGCGGTCAGCACCGCGACGTCGGACGCGGACTCGATGGCGGCTCGACACAGGGCGGACTTGCCGATGCCCGGCTCGCCCACCACGAGCAGGGCGGTGCTCTTACCGGCGCGGGCCGCCTCGACCATCGCCGCGACTTGGGACAGCTCCGCTTCTCGGCCCCAGAGCACCCCCGAATCGTACGCCCTGCGCGCACCGGCGGGCGGGGAAGCGCAGGCACAGTCCCTTCGCGGCCGACGCCGCCCGCGAGGCTTGCTGGGCTCGGTGCGCGGCAACCGGCTGGAGCATCGCGGCGGGGCAACTGGGGATCCCCCGGGTTCGACCGGAACGGCGCTTCCGTATGGTCGCGGCATGACCTCCGACGAGGTGCCGCTAGACCTCTCCGCGCTCGAGCGACTCGCGGTCCACTTGGAGCTCTGGTCGGCTGCGTTGAGCGAATCCGAGCGCCGATTGCTCGTCACCCTCGTCGGACTGGGGGCAAGAGAGCTCGGGACGACGCGCGATCTCGAAGACCTCCACGTCGAAGCGGCGGTTCCTGGCGAGGTGACAGGCTTCGTGGTCATGTCGCCGTCGTTCGCCGATGCGTTGAGTCCCGCAGCCGACATCGCCGCGCAGGCTGCGATCCGGGGACGGTACGTAGCTCTCGCCTTCGAGGTGAGTCGGGCCACCGAGCCACAGGAACTGGGGATCCCCCGGGTTCGAACGATCGCCACGATCCATACAGTCGCTTCGAGGCCACGAACGGCCTCGGCACCATCACCTCGACCATCACCCCAGGAGCCCGGCATGCCCGAACTCACCATCGACCGTGACACCCTCGACAGCCTCACCGCCAAGCTCGGCATGTTCTCCGACCGGCTCACCGATGACGAGCGCGCCCATCTGCTCGCGCTCCTCGCGCTCGCGGCCGCAGAGATCGTCAAGGCCAACGACATCATCGTTGACAACGTCGACGATGATGTGAGCGGCTTCGTGTACGGCATGCAGCCGTGGGGAGAAATACGGCCTCCGAAGTGCAAAGTCGACAAAGAAGGCAAATGCCTCGACATCACGCAGTTCATCGATTGGCTCAACGACAAGAAGATGGGGGGATAGAACCGGCCTGTGGGCACGGTCGACAGCCGGCACCCGAAGAGGTCGCTTGAGCAACGCCAACCCTGCCGAGGCGTGCGCGGCCTCAGCCACGGTGGCACGCTGGGGAACCATGACGAGCACAGGCACGAGTGATCCGCTTGCGACCCACGAGGTGCTCAACCAGCCACCGCCGCTGAGCGAGTACGACGTCTACACAGCCGACACCGTCCTTCGTACGGCGGTCGCGCGCGAGGGTGCCGGATGGGCCGACCAAGAGCTCCGCTCTCTCGGCCAGCTCGCAGGCTCACCCGAAGCGCAGCTGTGGGGCGAGCAGGCGAACGCAAACCCGCCGGTGCTCCAGACCCACGATCGCTACGGCCATCGCGTCGACCGCGTCGAGTACCACCCCGCCTATCACGAGCTGATGCGCACGGCGATCGCCAACGGTCTCCACTCCGCACCCTGGGACCCAGGCGCTCGCGAGGGCGCGCACGTCGCCCGCGCCGCCAAGATGATCGTCTGGTCCCAGGTCGATGCGGGCCACACCTGTCCCATCTCGATGACGTACTCGGTGCTGCCCGCGCTTCGGCATCAACCCGACGTCGCCGCGGACTGGGAACCCAGCATCCTCAGCACCGTCTACGACTCGTCGTTCGTGCCGCACGAGCGGAAGACGGGGGTCACGTGCGGGATGGGCATGACCGAGAAGCAGGGCGGTTCCGATGTCCGCGCCAACTCGACGCGAGCCGAACCGACCGGCGGCAGCGGTCCCGGCGGCGAATACCTGCTGACCGGCCACAAGTGGTTCTGCTCCGCGCCCATGTCCGACGGGTTCCTCATGCTCGCCTACACCGACGTTGGGCTGAGCTGCTTCCTGGTGCCCCGCTGGCTGCCGGACGGCACGCCGAACGTGTTCCGCATCCAGCGACTGAAGGACAAGCTCGGCGATCGGTCCAACGCGTCGAGCGAGATCGAGTTGGCCGGCACCTGGGCGCGGATGGTCGGCGAGGAAGGGCATGGCGTCCGCACCATCATCGAGATGGTCAACCACACCCGGCTCGACTGCACGCTCGGGTCGGCGGCGATCTTCCGCAAGGGGACCGCGGAGGCGATCCATCACGCCGAGCACCGCGACGCGTTCGGCGGGCGCCTCGTCGACAAGCCGCTGATGGCCAACGTGCTCGCCGACCTCGCCGTCGAGTCGGAGGCCGCCACCACGAGTGCCATCTGGCTCGCCGCCCTGTTCGATCGGGCCGGGCGCGACGAGCCGGACGAGCGTGCCGTCGCGCTGCGCCGCATCGCCACGCCGGTGTTGAAGTACTGGGCCTGCAAGCGCGCGCCCGTGCATGCCGCCGAGGCGCTCGAGTGCCTGGGCGGAGCCGGCTACGTCGAGGAGTCCGGCCTGCCTCGCCTGTTCCGCCAGAGCCCCGTCAACGGTGTGTGGGAGGGCTCGGGCAACGTCATCTGCCTCGACGTCCTGCGCGCCATGGCGCGCAATCCCGAGGCCATCGAGGTCTTGTTCGACGAGCTGGCTTCGACCGCTGGGCTCGACCGCCGGCTCGATCACGCGATCGGACGGATCGAGAAAGACCTCGCCGATCCCAGCAACCTCGAGGCCCGGGCCCGGCGGGTCGTCGAGCAACTCGCGCTGACGCTCCAAGCGTCGCTGCTCGTGCGTGACGGTGACCCGGCGGCGGCCGAGGCGTTCTGCGCCAGCCGCCTCGGTGGCGACGGCGGTCTCGCGTTCGGCACGCTCCCCCGCCATACCGACACGACCGCCATCATCGGTCGGCATCGCCCGGGCTGATCGCAACGCTCATCGCCGCGCCACGAGCACATCACGCGTGATCGAACGATCGACGGCGTGTACGAACGCCTCACTGTCGCGCGCACCGACGATCACGAGACCCGCGCCTTCGACCAGCTCGCACAACCGATCACGATGCAAGGTGCGCCGGTTCCACGACATGCCGATCGCGCCGCCCGCCCGCAGCAGCTCGAACCAGACCGGGAGGGCGGCTTCGAGGAGCGCCTCAGGTCGGCGGCGGGGGCGACCGGCCGCGGCGGTGGACTGGTGCTGCACGCCATAGGGAAGGTCGGTCACGACGAGGTCGATCGACCGCGGCTTGAAGTGCTCCATCGCGTTGAGCGTGTCGTCGTTGACCACGTCGATGCTCCGCTCGGGAAGGTCGGGTCGCTCCTTGGCGCGGTAGCGGATGTGCGTCCGGCGAAACGGTGCATCACGACCCTTGCGATGCGTCTCGTGCTCGACGTGGTGCTTGACCCGCTTGTCTTTCAACCAGCGCACGACGAACTCGCGGTAGAGGTCATACTCCTTCCGCTGGGCCTCCAGGCCCGCGGCTTCGAGGCCGTACAGCACCGCGATGTTGAGGGTCGTGCCCCGACCACAAAGCGGGTCGAGCAGGCGGACCGACTCATGGCACAAGGCGCGTCGAAAGCAATCGTCGGCCGCGGCGAGGGTCACGTTGGTCAGCAGGCGCGTGAACTGCTCGTTCGTCTTCCCCTGGTAGCGCTGGATGGTGAGGATGTCGTCGTCCCACAGGTCGAGGGGCACGGTGGCCACCGGCCGGAGGAGATCGCCGTCGCGCTCGAACAGCGCATGCAGCGTCGAGATGTTCGCGACGATCGCGAGCTCGTGGTCGGCGAGCGGCGATGGGACTTCGAATCCGAGGTAGTCGACGCCGCCGATGACCACCGGCGCGAGCTGTTGCGTGCGACCACCGAGCAACTCCCGGCAAACGAACGCGAGCTCGGCTGCCGCCAGGCCCAACGACGCCGCGTTGTACACGCGGTTGGCGCCCGCCCTGGGCAGCAGCGCGTAGCGAACGGCCGGCACTCCCGGCAGCCTAAACGCGAGGCCTCGCATAGTCGCTCGGGCGAACCGGTAGCGTGCCGCCGTGCGACGGATCGTCTCTGGCCTGTCCTTCTTGCTGGTCCTCACCGTCACCGCGTGCGGGGCTGGCACCAACGCGACAACGGGCACCGCGCCGGCCAGGGAGAGCCCCGGTACAACCGCGGTCCCCGTGGTCAAAGAGACCCTCGCGTCCGAGGTCGACCCGCCCGGCGCGCCCGGTCGCACGCTCACGCTCGCCCGCTACACGATCGCACCCGATGCACAACTGTCACCGCACATCCATCCCGGCGTGCAGCTCGCGTCCATCCAGGCCGGCACGCTCACCTACACCGTCGTGTCCGGCACGGCGACGCTCACCCGCGCCAACGGCACCACAGATGAGGTGACCGGTCCCGCAACCGTCGCCCTCGACGCCGGCGACGCGGTCGCGGAGAACGACGGCATGGTCCATTTCGGCGCGAACAGAACCGGTGCACCGGTCGTGATCCTCGCGACGCTGCTCACCCAGTCCGACAGCGACCTTGCCGTCACCGTGACGACCACCGCCACCGGTACGACCCGCTGATCAGTGGTTGGCGGCGATGGGCCAGCCCAGCCGCAACGGCAGCGGGCTGGGGCGAGCGATGAAGTACCCCTGGCCGTGTTCGATCCCGAGCTCGCGCAGCACGCGCAGCTCGGCTTCGGTCTCGATCCCTTCGGCGACGAGCGTCGCGCCGATGTCCTCGCTGAACTGCACGAGCGCGGTCGCGAGGCCACGACGGACCGGGTCGGTGTCGATGCCGGTGACGAAGAACCGGTCGAGCTTGATGAGCTCGGGGTGCAGCCGGAGGATGTGCTGCAGGCTCGCGTACCCGGTGCCGGTGTCGTCCACGGCTATGCGCGCACCAAGCTGGCGCAGCTCGCCGAGCCTGCGCTCGAGCTGGGCGTAGTCCTCGACGTGTTCATGCTCGGTCAACTCGACGACCATCGGGCGGGCCGAACCTTCGACGATCGGCAGGAGCTCGCGATGGAGCAACGTGTGGGGCGAGGCATTGACCGAGAGGAACATGTCGGGAGGAAGGGCTTGGGCCTCATGGACCGCTTTGCGGATGGCGAACAGCTCGAGCTCGACCCCCCTGCCGATCTCGGCGGCGTTGGCGAACCACGTCTCGGGCGATCGCACCGGCTCGGTCGTGAACCGCGAGAGCGCCTCGGCGCCCGTGAAGACGTCGTCGGACAGGCGCATGATCGGCTGGAAGACCATGAACAGCCCGACACCATCGAGCACGCGAGTCACCTCGGCGGTCAGCCGGCCGTGGCGGATCTCGGCGTCGCGCTCCACGGCCTCGTGCTCGTCGAGCCGGGCCTGGAGCGCATCGCTGTGCTGTTGCAGATGCACGTGGAGGACTCGCGTCTCGAGCAAGTTGCGGATGCGCAGCACCGCTTCGGAGAGGTCGAACGGCTTGGTCAGGAAGTCGTTGGCCCCGTTGCTCAGCGCCCGTTGCTTGGCCTCAGGGCTGCTATCTGCGGTGAGGACGAGCACGGGGAGGTAGTCGTCTTCGGGAAGCTGGCGCCGAACGCGGTCCAAGACCGCGAAACCGTCGGGCGGCGGCATGAACAGGTCGAGCACCAGCAGATCGGGAGCGATCGCCTCGAGGTCGTCGAGCGCTTCCGCGGCCGCCGGCGAATCGGTGAAGCTGACCACGTTCGAGAAGCCCTCGACCGCGAGCAACCTCGTCAGCACAGCCACGTTGGCCGGTTCGTCGTCGACCACGACGACCCTCGCCGATCTGATCAGCGACTCGATCGCCGACTTCATCGGCGTGTCCCAGCCACTTCGGTCTCCGCCATCCTGCATGTTCGATCCACCTCCTCATGCCCCGCCACCCACCGGGCGGCACGCGCCACACGGCTGTGTGGTTCCGTGACACGGGCGCCGAGGGGATTCCCACCCGGTTCTTGCCCGCCAGCGGCCACAGGTTCCAGGGTTTTGTCGGTTCCACCTCACCGCCCCTCCCCGTCTTCGCCGGCCGCGGCCCGTTCCACCACGTCGAGCAGGTCCTTCACCTGGATGGGCTTGGTCAGGTAGTCCTGGGCACCCGCTTCGCGAAGCCGTTCGACCTGCCGCGGTGTCGCATCGGCGCTCATCACGGCAACGGGGATGGTCGCAGTGCGCCGGTCGGCGCGCAGTTGTTCGAGGACCTCCTTCCCGTCGATGTCCGGGAGGTGCACGTCGAGAAGGATCAAGTTCGGCCGTCGCCGTGCCGCGATCGCCACTCCATCACGGCCGCGCGTGGCCGCGAGCAGCGCGACGCCACCCCGCTTCTCCAGCACCCGCTCGACGAGGCGGAGGTTGGACTGGTTGTCCTCGATGCACAGCACGGTGATCGCGCCACCGCGGGGGACGGGGGGCGCGTCGACCAAGAGCGACGTGCCAGGCTCGGCGGGGGGTTCGGCCATCGGCAGGTCGATCCAGAAGGTCGACCCGGAGCCAAGCTCGGAAGACACGCCGAGCTCACCTCCCATCCGCTCGCACAGGCCGCGAGACAGCGCGAGGCCGACTCCGGTTCCCTCGGTCTCAGTCTGCTCGGCTCCGAGCCGGTCGAACGGAACGAACAACCGCTCGAGGTGCTCGGCGGCGATGCCCACTCCCGAATCGCGCACCGAGATGCGAACGTGGCTGCCGCGATCTTCGCCTGTCACCTCGATGCGGCCGCCTGGCCGGTTGTACTTGACTGCGTTCGACAGGAGATTGAGCAACACCTGCAACGTTCGCTGCCTGTCGGCCCGAACGTACTGGTCGTCACGCAGGGCATCGACCACCACCTCCATCTCTCGCTCTCGCGCAGTCGGACTGATGAAGTCCACGGCGGAGCGCACCACCTCTCGGACCTGGACGGCCTCGATCGACAGGGCCAGATGGCCGGCCTCGATCTTGGCGATGTCGAGGACCTCGTTGATCAGGTCGAGCAGGTGCCGCCCCGCTCGGAGGATGTCGTCGAGCGAGCTGCGCTGGGCATCGCTGAGGTTGTCGTCGTACTGGAGGAGCTGCGCAAACCCGATCACGGCGTTCAGCGGCGTTCTGAGCTCGTGGCTCATGCGAGAGAGGAACTCGCTGCGCGCGCGGTCGAGCTTGACCAGCCAACGATTGGCCTCCTTCAGCTCTTGGGAACGCTCCAAGACCTCCATCGTCATGCGCTCGACCCGCTCGTCCATCCCCAAGGCGCCGGCTGCCTGGTCGGGCTCCAACGAACGGAGACGGGCGAACTCCGTCACGTCTTCCACGCGGTGGATGATGTAGCGGAGCTGCCCATGGTCGTCGAGCACCGGCGAGTTGATCGGACTCCAGTAGCGAACTTCGAAACCGCCCCCCTCCCGAGCCGGCTTGCGGATGTCGTACTTCTGAATCGCCATGGTGTCGGGCACCCGCGCCTGGATGACGCGATCGAGCGAGGCCCGCAGGTTGCTCTCGCCCGTCGCGTCTGGGTCGTCCGGGTTGTCGGGGAACACGTCGAACAGGTCGCGCCCGACGATGGCGTCGCTCTCGGTCCTGGTCGCCTCGAGGTACGCATGGGTCGCGGCGACGATCGTGAGATCGGGTGCGAGGACGAGATACAGACCGGGGGCCGACTCGAACAGGGTCTTGAAGTCGGGGGCGCCGCCCGCGTCAACCATGGCTTGAGTGTAACTGAAGCTGTCTCCTTCCAAAATGGTGAACAACCAGCGAGCAACGTTCCTGAATCGCCTGTGGCCACGACGCAGAGCGTCGCAGCGGGCATGATCTCCCCCATGCCACGCGAGCTGACCGAGCGCGGTGAAGACCGCAAGAGCCAACTTCTGGCTCACGCCGCAACGCTCTTCGAGACGCGCGGGTATGCCGACACTCGCGTCACCGACATCGCCGCCGCCGCCGGAGTGGCCAAGGGACTTCTGTACTGGTACTTCCCAAGCAAAGAGGGGCTCCTCGCCGAGCTCATCGACGACGTGCAGAGCCGACTGCGCCATCTGCAGGGCGACGCGCTGGAGGGCATAGACGACGCGCTCGAACGCATCTACGTCGGAACCTTCGTCACCGTCCGATTCGTGGCCGAGCAGTTCCACCTGTACGGCGTGCTCGCGGCAGCCGCCGCCGGCCAGACCGACGCGCCGCTGGCCCGCTCCATCGCCCGGCACGCCACCGATACGACTGCCGTGCTCGAGGAGGGACAGCGCCAGGGCGTGGTTCGCACCAACGAGTCCGCCGAACTGCTCGCCTACAGCATCAGCGCGCTCGTGAACGAGCTCGTACGCTTCCGCGAGCTCGGGCTCGTGACAGGGTCGATCGACAGCCTGGCCGGTCTCGCGGCGCGCTCGGCCGTCCATGTCGTCGCCGCAGACGCGGCCGCCGCCACCAGGGGGCTGGTTGCCTGGGGGGCTGCGCCGCCGGTGAGCCCCGGCCCGGCGGTGGCATCGGAGCCGCCATGACTTGACCGGGAGTCAAGTACATGCTGGAGTAACGGCGGGCGCGGCTGCGCCACGCACTGCTCGCTCGACCCGGGGGGAACGACGATGAGCACCAAGAAGCGACCAGCACGAGCCCGCTCGGTCGGCCTCGCCCTGGTCCTCGCGATGGCCATGATCTCGCTCGCGTGCAGCAAGAGCGAAGGCACGGCGCCGAACGATACGGCCGGCGGTGGCATCGGCTCGGCCGACACGACCCCCGATCTCGTGCGGACGGCGTCCGGGCAGCCCAAGGCGGGGGGCAAGCTCACCATGTCGCTCGAGGCCGAGACCGACGGGTGGGACCCGACGAAGAACCGGTGGGCCGCGTCGGGCACCCAAGTCGCACTCTCGGTCTTCGATCCGCTGGTCGCGCTGGACAAAGACCTGAACCCCAAGCCATATCTCGCCGAGTCGCTCACGCCGAACAGCGACAACACCGCGTGGACCATCAAGCTGCGGCCCAACATCAAGTTCCACAACGGCCAGCCACTCAACGCCGACGCGCTCGTGAAGTCGGTGAACGCGTTCAAGGCCTCGACCCTGACCGGCGCGGCGGCCAAGCCCATCCAGAACGTCGAGAGGGTCGACGAGCTCTCGGTGAAGCTCACGATGGAGCAGCCCTGGGCGACGTTCCCCGCCGGGCTCACCGGGCAGGCCGGCGTCGTGCCCGCACCCGAGCAACTCGACAACCCGAACGGTGCCGCCGAGCCGATCGGCACCGGCCCGTTCGTGCTCAAGTCATGGCAACGCGATGCGAAGTTCGTCGCGACGAAGAACCCTGACTACTGGCGCAAGGGCCTGCCGTACTTCGACGAGGTCGAGTTCCAACCTCTGCCCGAAGCCGCGGCCCGCGTCGCGAGCCTGCAGAGCGGCGACACAGACTTCATGGTCACGAGCGACGAGGAGACGAGCGGTCGGCTGCTCGAGCTGGCCAAGGAAGGCGCCGCCCAGCTCGTGCGCTCGATCGGCAACAACGACCTCTCGCTCATACTCATCAACGTGTCGAAACCGCCGCTCGACGACCTTCGGCTCCGGCAAGCGATGGCGTACGCGCTCGACCGCGAGCAGCTCTCGCAGATCGCCAACTCCGACCCGTCGCTGATCGCCGACAGCGTGCTGCAACCCGACTCGCCGTATTACAAGAAGCAGGACGGCTACCCGCGCCTCGACCCTGCCAAAGCCAGAGAGCTGGTAGACGCGTACACGAAGGAGAAGGGCGCGCCGCCGACCTTCGTCCTCGGTTCGGTCACCGACCCTGCGGTGATCCGCAGCGCGCAGGCCATCGACAGCCAGCTCCGGCAGGTCGGCTTCCAGACCGAGATCAAGACCTTCCAGCAGGCCGACTTCATCATCAACGCCATCTCGGGCAACTACCAGGCGCAGGTGTGGCGCCAGTTCGGCGGCGCCGACCCCGACCTCAACTACATCTGGTTCATCTCCGAGAACACCGAGGGGTCCCTCGCGTTGAACATGGCCCGCAACAAGGATCCCCAGATCGACGCGGCGCTGAAGCAGGGCCGGAGCTCGCTCGATCCGAGCATCCGCAAGGACGCCTACGGGCGGCTGCAAGACCGGCTCACGGCCGACCTGCCCTACCTGTGGCTGAGCCACCTCCGGTGGACGGCCGCGGCCGCGCTCGACCTCCGCGGGCTGCAGGGCCAGACGCTTCCCGACGGCTCGCAGTCCGCGGGCCTGGTCGGCGGCGTCATCCCGATCACGTCGATGTGGCGGGAGAAGTAGCCAGGCCGCGTCGGGGGCACCCAAAGACAGTTTGCATCGCTAAATAGTTCGGTAGGCTGGTCGCATGCCGTTCATCGTTGGCCGGCGGGACGCAACTGCAGAACCGCGAGGCCGAATCCGCGCCGCCACTCGCGAGACCTTCCAGTCGCTCCGCACGCGCAACTTCCGTTTGTTCTTCGGCGGTCAGCTCATCTCCCAGGTTGGCAACTGGCAGACGCTCGTGGCCCAGACGCTGCTGGTGCTCTCCCTCACCAACAGCGGCGTCGCCCTCGGCATCCTCGCCGCCGCACAGTTCGGGCCGGTGCTGTTGCTCGGGCCCTTCGCCGGCCTGATCGCTGATCGCTCCGACAAGCGCAAGCTCTTGTTGACGGTCCAGGTGATCGCCATGGTGCAGTCGTTCGCCCTCGCGGGCCTCGCCTTCACCGGCCGCCCGCCGCTGCTCGCCATCTATGCGGTCGCGACGGTCGGCGGCATCACGATGGCGTTCGACAACCCGGCCCGCCGCTCGTTCGTCGTCGAGATGGTGCCCGAGGGCGACGTCAACAACGCGGTCAGCCTCAACAGCGCCATGATGACCGCATCGCGTGTCGTCGGCCCCGTCCTGGCGGGGTTGCTCATCACGACCGTCGGGTTCGGGTGGGCGTTCGCGGCCGACGGCCTCTCGTACGTCGCCGTGCTGGTCGCGCTCTCTCTGATGCGGCCGAGCGAGCTTCGGCGGGCGCCCGCCACGCCGAGAGGCAAAGGACAGGTCCGCGACGGGTTGCGCTACGCACGGCGCACCGCCGACCTGTGGGTGCCACTGGTGATGATGGCCATCGTGGGCACGTTCGCCTACAACTTCCAGGTCGTCTTCCCGTTGTTCGTCATCCGTGACCTCGGAGGCAACGAGGGTACGTTCACGGTGCTGTTCTCGGTCGTGAGCGTCGGAGCATTGGTCGGCGCGCTGGCCGTGGCCCGCCGCCGATCCATCGACGTGCGCACCGTCAGCCTCTCGTCGCTCGCCTTCGGCGTCTCACTGGCGGCGATGGCGGTCGCGCCCAGCCTGGCCGTCGCCTTTCCGCTCGGTCTGCTGGTTGGCTTCGGCAGCATCGCATTCCTCACCGCGTCGACCGCCATCGTGCAGGTTCGCTCCGCGCCCGAGATGCGGGGACGGGTGCTCGCGCTGCAGGCGATGGTGTTCCTCGGAAGCACGCCGATCGGCGGGCCGATCGTCGGCTGGATCTCGCAGGACTTCGGCGCGCGGTACGGCGTCGGGGTGGGGGCAGTCGCTGCGCTCGGTGCCGGGGCCTGGGGATTGGCCGCCGAACGCCGCGGTCGCTCTGCTGCGATGACGAGCGCCGAGGCCGATATGGCAACCGACGAAGCGCTCGCCGAGCTCGGCGGTCAGTCCGCGCCGCCGGACATCGCCACTCGCGTGGCGTAGCCGTAGTCGCGGGCAAGCTCGGCGAGCTCACGCCCGTTGGGGTGCTCGACGATCTGGCGCCAGTCGATCGTCGACCGTTGACCTCGGCTCCCGATGCGGGGGGCAAGCGTGCCGAGAGCCGCCGAGCAACCACCATCGCTCGGCGCGGAGCCGGTCAGAAACCTGACCGCTCGCGCCAGTTCGGCTCCGTCGGCGGCGAGGTCTTCTATGCGCACCCGCCGGAACGGCAGCCGGGGAAACGCCCGCTCGATCGATTCCACCTGGCGGTTCCATCGCGCGACGAACAGGATCGCCCGCCCGGTGTCATCGGTGGCGTCGCGAAAGATGTCAGGCCGGTGGCGAGCCACGAACGACGCAA
>JACPNV010000083.1 GCA_016185305.1 Actinomycetota bacterium
CGCAAGGCACGCCTCCTGATCCTCGGCAATCCGATCGCCAACCGACGTGAGCCGGTGCGCGTGGCCGAGGAGATGGCGATGGTCGACGTGTATTCGCGGGGCCGGCTCGAGTGCGGGTTCGTGCGCGGGGTGCCGTACGAGCTGTCGGCCGGCAATCACCGGCCCACCCGGATGAAGGAGCGCTTCTGGGAAGCCCACGACCTCATCGTGAAGGCGTGGACGAGCCACGACGGTCCGTTCAACTGGGAGGGGAAGTACTTCCATCACCGGCAGGTGAACATCTGGCCGCGGCCGTACCAGGATCCGCACCCGCCGATCTGGATCACCGCGCTCAGCCCGACCAGCGCGCGCGAGGTCGGCGAGAAGGGCTACGTGGTCGCGTGCTTCCTCACGGGCTGGGGTGGGACTAAAGACATCATCGACAACTATCGCGCCCGTCGGGCGGAGCTGGGCCTCCCCGCCCCCGCGCTCGACCGCTTCGCCTACGCGGCCCTCGTCTACACCGGCGACACCGACGAGGAGGGCTACGCCGGCGCCCGCAAGCTCATGTGGTACATCGAGTCGAACAAGGTCCCGCCGCAGTTCAGGATGCCGCCCGGGTATCAGCCGACCGCGACCGCGGTCGCCGCGATGCGGGCCGGAGCGGACGCCAGCATCTTCACCGTGTTCAAGAACCCGGCGCCGCTGCCCGAATACATCGAGCGTGGCCTCGTCTTCGCGGGCAACCCGGACACCGTCTATCGCGGGATCAAGAAGATGTACGACCACCTCGGTGGCTTCGGCCACTTGCTCATCATGGGTCAGGCCGGATTCCTCGATCACGACGAGACCGTCAAGGGGATGACCCTGTTCGCGCGCGAGGTCTATCCGCGGCTCAAGGAATTGCCGGGCGTCGAGGTGGCGTGAGCCATGGCCACGTCAGGCGCGCCCAAGCCGAAGATCGCGGTCTTCTCGGGGCCGACCGCCACCATCCAGAACTCGGAGCCGCTGGTCACCAGCAACAAGGCGCGCGCCCAGCACGGTCTGACCCCGCGCACGAATCCCGACGGCAGCCCCATGCGCTTCGACGGCCTGCGTCCTCAACCGATGCGCTTCGACGCGCTGCGACCTCAGCGGCTAGCCGCGCCGGTGACGATCTACGTCGAGCAGTTCAGCGCTCACCCGCTGGAACGCGACGCATCCGAGCTGTACGCGCCGCCCGACGGCTACGTCGATCGATCGGGCGCGTTCCACCGCGAGCGCCAGGGACCTGACGACGTGCCGGTGTACGAGATCACGCTTCGGCCGGAGGATGGCCTCTATCCACTTCCGTTCATGGGCCGGCAGGCCGACGGCCAGGCGTGGGAGGGCGACGGCGCGGCCGCGCAGGCGCCGGCTTCGCGCTCACGCCAGCCGTTCTATCCCGACGGCTCACGATTGTTCGAGGAGATCGATCGCCTGGGGATCGACGAGGACGGCGTGGCGAACATGCTGTCCGCGAAGGCCGAGTTCGACTTCTATCGCGCGCTCCCCTCCGCCGGTTACACCAAGGGATTGCGGGCCGCGACCCGGACCGACGTCGGCGCCGGCGACATCCCGCCGGAGAAGCTCGGCCAGGACTTCTTTCCGTATCGCCCGACTCACCTCCGCTGGGAGCCGCCGATGGCGAGCCTCGCCCGCCTCACCAACGTGGTGCAGGAGGCGCTGGCGAGCGGGCGGTACGCCGGGGCCATCTGGCTCGAGGGCAGCCCGTCCGTCGAGGAGACGAGCTACTGGCTGAACCTGCTCATCGACACCACGGTGCCGATCGTCGGCAACGCCTCGCAGCGGCCGCACGGCGCGGCCAGCAACGACGGCGACCGCAACATCATCGACGCGGTCGACTACATCGTGTCCGGCATCTGGGCTGACGCCGAACGCCGCAATACGGTCGGCGCCGTCGTGATCCAGGACGAGCAGATCTTCACCGCGCGCGAGGTGCAGAAAGCAGACGCGCGGCCC